>PLXQ01000072.1 GCA_003151475.1 Acidimicrobiaceae bacterium
CCGTCCGGCACAGGGTCTCGAAGGCAGTGCCGAAGTTTGTCCCCTCACCCGCGAACCAAGGTCCGCCATCCTTCAAAAGTGAATCGTCCGGGAATATGGCATAGTCCAACTCGTGCATCTGGAGGCATGTGGCCAGAAGCCAAGACGGGAGTCCTTTACTCTCCCTCGACTGTTCTCCTAAGAGCCCTTGTTCGATCCGTCTCAACAGTACGCGGGCCGAGTGCGCGTAAGGCACCAGGGCCGGATGACGCAGGACCACCCGCCGCCCTTCTTGTTCGATCGCCTCCCTCAAACCGCGAGACCTCTCAATGGTCGCTCGCTGTTGCGTCACGGCCTCACCAGGTCGATGGCCTTGGATCGCCCCCAGCGTCGACGGTCGCAGGAGGTCCGTTGGGCGCAACAGACAATGGCTCGACTTTTGATTCGCCAGTCGCGAACCTTCCCATTTTCGACGCATGAATCCCACCGTCTCCGGAGGACACTCGACGCGACCGCCGGATGCCAGCAACTCAGCAAACCAGTGCCAGTCCTCAAACCCAAAACCATCCGACGAAGCCGACAAAAACGGGTGGTTGATAAGGACCTCGCGCCTCACCAGGACGACCGGGCCCCATCCGTTCTCGCCAGCAAGACCACCAACGCTAAATTTCGGATCCGTCGATGAAAGGTAGCGCACTACGTAGGATTGAGCGTCAAACGTCACTATGTATCGCGGGTGAAAGGCGACGACGTCTGAACTATCGGTTTTCGCTGCCATCGCCCATGCCCGATACGGCCATTCCTCGGCTAGAAGGTCATCACCATCACAGAAGGCGACGAACGTGCCTCTCGATACCGATACTCCCTGATTTCTAGCATCTCCAGGGTCGCCAAAACTGACCTCATGTATCGAAGCCATTCGCTGGACCAACTCCGACGTCGCCAAGAACTCTCTTGTCGTAGCCGTCAACCGATCACCAACGAGGACCACCTCAGTACTGCACCCGTGTGCCTCTGCGTAGTCCACCGCGCGAGCCACGCTGCTCACGGTTCGGTGGAGCAACAGTCCTTCGTTGTGAAGGTTGACCACGACCGACACGTCAATCAACCGGTCGGTTCGGCCATCATCACCTCTATCGATGTCATTCACAGCCATTGTGCACCCCGGTCTTGGGGACAAGGACCCGCCAGCGTACGTGTACGTCCGCTGGAGTCTGTGGCGTCGCTCGTCAGGTCACTCATCCTTTCACGTGTCCGGCTCCGTGAATGTGTTCCACGATATGAGTCGCGCTACAGTACTTCTTGATTCTCGATCTTGACGTGCTTCGTGGTCAGTTGTCTGCCTCAGAGCGCGCCTGCGCGCTCGGCCGCTTTCCAGCAGCTCTGTAACTCGGTCTACAAGCTCCGAGACAGAGGAAACGAAAGTCGTGGGGGGCAAGACGACCTCGGCATCGTTGCCTTTCAATAGGGCGACTGGTATGCCTGCATTCGCTGCTTGGACGAGCGAGCCTCCATTTCCGGGGTGACGTGGATTCACGACCACTGTGCTAGCCAACTCATGAAGGCAGTCTGCAGACATTGTGTCGTCAGGCTGGCGACCGGGCTTGGTTTGTCTCTAAATCCAAAACAGCGACTGCGCTCGAAGCATCTTCGTTATTCGTCCGTTCGGATGAGCCGGCCAACGGGATCGCAATTTCGACTCAGGCTGAGTTCTCACAGCGCGGCTACTTTCGTCGGAGACGTCTTGACGGGGAGCTAATTAGTGATTCGTAGAGCCTCTCGTGAGCCGTTGTCATCTGTTCCACCCCGAATACTCCTTTAGCCCATGTTTGAGCCGCTCTGCCGATCCGATTGGTTCCGTTTTCGTCCGAAATGACGTTCCGGACGGTCGCCGAAATCGAAACTGTATCGGGGGGAACGATCCATCCGGTTCGACCCTCAAGGACGACTTCGTGGGTGCTCCCTACACGTGTGGTGACAGCTGGGATACCGCACAATGCCGCTTCGATCAGCGAAACCGGCATCCCCTCGTTGTCGCTCGTCAAGAGGATGGTATTCGCCGCTGAATAGACGTTCTCCATATCGGCACGCCATCCAAGGAAGCGCACATTGGATGGTGCGTTTGCCTGCAACTCCGATTGAAGCGGACCGTCGCCGGCGACCACGAAGGTGGCCTCAGGAATTTCTCGGGCCACGGCAATCATTCGATCGGGACGCTTTACCTTCGTTAGGCGGGCAACATAGGCAACGACAGGACCGTCCTCCGGTAGACCCAGGGCGATACGCGCCTCCTGACGGGTGGGGGGCGACTTGGCCAGGCTCACTCCGGGAGGAATCACGACATACTGGTCAGACTTACCCACCCCTGCGCCTAGCAACTCGTCACGCACGGTTCCGCCCACTGCGACGAGCCGATCTGTCTGTGTAGCCAGGACTCGTTCAGCAACGACGATGCTCCTCGTGACTCTGGGGGAGAAATATCCATGGAGCAGGTGGCCGTGAAATGTATGCACCCGCGAGCGGATGCCAACCAGAGCCGCTGCCGTCCGACCGAGCGCACCGGCCTTCGCTGTGTGCGTGTGGACGATGTCCGGGCGTAGTCGTGAGAGCATCTTGACGAGTCCTCCCAAGGCTCGGACATCGTCGCTCGGTCGCACAGCACGACCCAGACCGGGAATGCGGGTGACCTCAGCCTCGGGGGCTCGGAGCTGTAGGTAGTCGGCCTCCCCGGCGTCGACCTCCCCCACGAGAACGTGCAGATCCACATCGAGATTGTTGAGGAGCTCGATCACGAGGGCGGCCGGACCTCCGACGTTCATCCGGCCGATTATGTGTACGACTCGCATCTGCTTGAGCAGATCACATCATCATTGCCCCCGCCAGCACCCACTTGATCGTCGCCTCGCTCCGACAAGATCATTTTGTCGGTTACGGCCCATTCAGGCTCAAGGATCCAAGTTACTAGCCCCGAACCCCGGTTTCCGCCGTTGTTCGTTCAGCGCCTCGCCGCCCTCGATCTCAGCGCCTAGTAATCCGAGGAGGCAGAGGAACATCTGCCAGTCCATCTTCGGCGGAATCACCCAGCGGCATCTGGGGCGTCGATCACTGCATTGACCGCATGCCCGGACTCTGGAGCAGGCTTTGGACCGCGGGGGATCCGTCGAGATCAGGGCGCCGCTGAACCGTTCGAGGTGCCGTTGTGCGATGGCAGAGCCGTCGACGCGATCGCGGCGTCGGCATCCGCCCGGCGGTCGGCCCGCAGGGCGGCGCGCTCGTCGAATTGCATCCACTGGTAGAGCACGATCCCCATGGCGATCAGCGAGGTCAGCTCCCCCACCACCCACAGGACCGACCCGCCGACGTGCGTGTCGCCCAGGGTGTGGAAGTGCGGGGCGATGGAGGCGGTAGCGCCGGTGAGCGAGACCCCGAGGATGGCGTTCACCGGGATCCCGGCAGCCAGGAACCCAAGCTTGGCGGGGTACGACAGCCGCCACCGCGAGGGATCTCGCCCCACGACAATCCACCAGAACAGCGCTCCCGAGATCAGGAAGTGCAGGTGCGTCAGATCGTGGATCAGAGGGTGCTCGAGCGAGAAGTTGTAGAAGGGGCTCAGGAAGTACACGAGCATCGTCCCGTAGGCGGCGACCACCACCACGACCGGGTTGGTGACGAACTCGACCACGGGATGATGCAGGATCGACAGCAGAATCCCTTGCGTCCGCCGGCTCGACGCCTGGAGGGCGAGCGTCATGGGGGCGCTCAGGGCGAAGAGGATGGGGGCGAAGTTCATCAGCAACAGGTGCTGGATCACATGGACCCAGAACACCTGATCGTCGTAGCCCGCGAGTCCCGACTGCACGGCGATGATCAGCAGCACGGTGCCGGAGATGAAGCACGCCGTCCGCCTTCCCGACCACGCCCGACCCCGGGCCGCCAGCCGGCGCACCGACACCACGTACCAGGCGGCCAGGGCCACCTCGATGGCCAACGTCAAGAGACTCAGCCAATCCGTCTGCCACCCGGTCAGCAGTTTGTGGAGCGAGACGGCGGGCGAGATGGCGTTGGCCAGGAGCACGATGGCTACCGCTCAGTTCACTTGGGGAATGTTGCGGCCCGCCACCCAGCTGATGGCCTGGAGTCCCTCGGGGATCGTCCATGCCCCGCCTCCCGGGTGAGCCAGGTTGTGTAGGCCCTGGGCGTCGAGCATGACCTGGAGCTTCTTCGGAAGGCCCTGGCCTGCGAGATTCGGCGCCGCTCCCGTGATGAACCGTTCATGGAGCTTCTGGTCGAACACGAGGAATCCGTCGGAATGGTCGACGTCGTACGTGTACGGCTTCCCCGTCTGCCAGTCGACGCCGGCCGGGGTGCTCTCTGTCACCTTCTTGTAATAGATCCCGAAATATCCCCACAGCGCCTTCAGGTTGGCCGGCGTACCGGTGAGCAGCGGCCACTGCGCCCCCATCACGTGGGCGTAGGCGTCGAGGCGCGTCGACGTGTCACGGCCGGGATCGACGCTCGCTTCGATGAACACGACCTTGTTGGTCAGTCCGGCCGCCCCCAGGTCGCGCTGCATGTCGAGAAAGGCCCCGGTGGTAAGCGGGCACGTCTCCTGGCACGAGGTGAGGAACGATGTGAGCACCACGATCTTTCCCCGGAAGGCCCCGAGCGTCGTCGTCTGTCCGTGCTCGTTCACGAGCGGCACAGCCAAGACCGAAGCGGGAACGGGCAGGTTCTCGGCGATGCCGATGCTGCTCGGAGGCGGACCCGGAGCGCTCGTTTGCAACGTCGTCACCGCCACGGCGACCGCCGCCACAAGAACAGCGACACCCAGAAGGACGAAGGGCGTGCGAGACCGGCGGGGACGGGGCTCACGAAGCTGCCGCAGGACAGGCGCCGGAGGCGTGACGACGGAGGCCATCGGTGTTTGACGGTACCCCCGCTTGTTCGCCGACGCACATCGGCCCCCACCAGGCCGTCTGAGCCGACGGACCCCTGTAACAGTCGGGTGTCAGGCTCGGAGTTGGGCGTGATGCGCCTGCTCGACGGCTTCGATGCAGAGTCGTCGGAGCTCCCCCACCTCAGCGTCGGTGAGGGTGTGGTCAAGAGCACAGAAGCGCAAGCGGAAAGCCAGGCTGCGCGTCCCCACCGGGAGCCCCGAGCCCCGGTAGACATCGAACGGCGTCACCGCCTCGAGCAGCTCGCCCCCGGCGTGGCGGAGCGTCTTGGCCACATCGGCGGCGGTGATGGCGTCGTCGACGACGAAGGCCAGGTCCACGTCGCTCGACGGGAACCGGCTGACGGCGGTGACCACTTCCTGGCGACGATGGGCCGTGTTCAGAAGGAAATCGAGATCCACTTCCAACCACCCCACCCGCTGACGCTCGGCGTCCACCCCGAAAGCGGCGAGGACCCCCGGGTCCACTTCCCCCACCACACCGATCATGGTGCCCCGGCCGGCCCAGGCCTCGCCCTGCTTCTGATCGGAGCCCCCCATGACGAGCCGGGCGGCGCGCGACGGATGCAGACCGCCGGGGACAGAGTCGCCGCTGTCACCGCCCGACGACTGGATGAAGTCGACGTCGTCCACACCGATGGCCTCGGCCAGAGCCATCCAGGCCCCGGCCGCCGTCCGGGCGTCGTCGCCGGGGCCGGCGAAGGCCACGGCCAGCATCTCCCGCTCGTCGATGACGGTCTCGCCCGTCCGGGCGAAGGCGCGCTTGATGCGCTCCTCGTCGGGGGGAGGAAACACATGGCCGATCTCGAACAGCCTCATGTCGTCCTGGCGCCGCGCCGCGTTGAAGGCCAGGGCCTTCACCATGCCCGGCAAGATGCTGCGCCGCAGAACCGACTCGTCGGGGGTGAGGGGGTTCGCCACCTTGACGCCGTCGTCACCCATCCCCGCGCGGCCATGGTCACCCGGTGCCAGCAGCGCTGGTGTCCACGCCTCATGGGCGCCGAGGCCAGCCACCACCGACCGGACGAGCCGACGCTCCTTCTGGTACGGCGTGAGGTGACCCACCTGGGGGGCCGCCGGTCGTCGCCGGGGCAGCGCCGAATAGCTGTGGTGGCGCGCCACCTCTTCGATGACGTCGATCTCGCGGCTTGTGTCGGGACGGAAGGTCGGCACGGTGACGTCGATCTGGCCGGGCCCGGCCACCTGGCACCGGAACTCGATCCGCTCCAGGTACCCCGTCACGGCACCGTCGTCGAGGTCGCTTCCGAGCATGGCGTTCACCCGGGCCGTGCGCACCCGGACGTTGGTCGCCTTGGGCACCGGTCCCCGTACGTCGATGGTCTCGGGGTCGACGCGGAACTGCGGGCCGGCGGTGAGGCTCAGGATCTGGCACAGCCGGAGCGCGGCCCGGTCGATCCCCTCGGGATCGCATCCCCGCTCGAAGCGAGCCGACGCTTCGGACCGGATGCCCAGGCGCTTGGTCGTGCGGGCGATGGCCATGGGGGTGAAGTAGGCCGCCTCGAGCAACACCCGGGTGGTAGTGGCGGAGATCTCGCTGCTCTCTCCGCCCATGACGCCACCGATACCGATGGCGACGTCGTTTCCGTCGCATATGACACAGTCCCGGCGGTCGTCGGAGGGCACGATGGCCCGTTCGCCCATCCGCCGCTCCATGCCGTCGAGCGTGGTCACCGTTTCGCCCGGGCGCGCGGCGCGGATGCGCAGGCCGTGGCCAGCGACCTGATCGAGGTCATAGGGATGGGTGGGCTGCCCGAGCTCGAGCATCACGTAGTTCGAGGCGTCGACCACGTTGTTGATGGGACGCATCCCGGCCAGCGTGAGCCGGCGCGCCACCCAGTCGGGCGAGGCCGTGACCTCGATGCCGGTGAGCACGCGGGCGGTGAAGCGGGGACAGAGATCGTCGTCCACCACCGCGATCGACACGGCTTCGGTGGCCGACTCGTTGTGCGCCGGTTCGGGCGGCACGGCGATAGTGAAGGGCAACCGCAGACGGGCGGCCAGGTCCCGCGCCACGCCGGCCATGCACCAGGCGTCGGGGCGGTTGGCCTCGACGGCGATGTCGAACACTACGTCGGGGACGATGCCGAGCGCGTCGACCAGGCGCTCGCCGGGCACCGGGGCACCGCTCTCCCCCGCTTTGCCCAGTACCAGGATGCCGTCGTGATCCTCGGTGAGCTCGAGCTCGCGTCCCGAGCACAGCATCCCGTTGGAAGTGACGCCTTTCATCTTGCGCATGGCGATGGCGAAGTCTCCGGGCAGCACCGCGCCCACCGGGGCCAGGGCAACGAGATCGTCGACGGCGAAATTCCATGCCCCACACACGACCGACAGCGGCTCGCCCCCGGCGTCCACCATGACCTGGCGTATCTTGTCGGCGCCGGCGATGGCGTTGATCTCGAGCACCCGCGCCACCACCACGTCCTCGAGGCCCTCGCCGACATGCTTCACGCCTTCGACCACTAAGCCGAGGTCGTCCAGAGTCTCGGCCAGAAACTTCGGATCGCCCTCGAACGGGGCGAAGTCACGCAACCACGACAAGGGAACGAGCACCGATCCTCAGATCTGCCGCAGCAGGCGGACGTCGTTCTCCAACAGGACGCGCATGTCGGGGATCTCGTGGCGCATCTGGGCACAGCGGTCGATGCCGAAGCCGAAGGCGAAGCCCGACCACATCTCGTCGTCGAGGCCCACCGCCGCCAGCACGGCCGGGTCGACCATGCCGCACCCTCCGAGCTCGATCCATCCCGTATGCGAGCACGTCCGGCAGCCGTCACCGCCGCAGATGGTGCAGGTCACCTCGAATTCGGCCGACGGCTCGGTGAAGGGGAAGTACGACGGCCGCAGCCGCGAGTGGATGTCGGGGCCGAAGTAGGCGGTAGTGAAGGCCTCGATGGTTCCCGCCATGTCGGCGAAGGAGATGCCCCGGTCGATGACGAGGCCCTCGATCTGGTTGAAGGTGGGGATGTGGCGGGCGTCAGGGGTGTCGCGCCGGTAGCAGCGCCCGGGCATCACGGCGTAGATGGGCGGGAACTTGGCCTGCATGAGCCGGATCTGGACCGGCGAGGTGTGGGTGCGCAGCACCACCGTCTCCGGTTCTCCCAGATCGAGATAGAGGGTGTCCCACATACCCCGGGCCGGGTGGGCCGGTGGCATGTTGAGAGCCTCGAAGTTGTACCAGTCGGTCTCCACCTCGGGGCCTTCGGCCACGGCGAAGCCCATGCCCACGAAGACGTCCTCGAGCTCGTCGCGCGTGCGCTGGACAAGGTGGAGATGGCCCCGCCACGGCACGCCGCGGACCTCGGTGAGGTCCAGCCTGTCGGCAGCCAGGCGCTCGGCGCGCGCCACCTCTTCGAGCATGGCCCGGCGCTCGGCCACGATGGCCTCGATCTGCTTGCGCACGGCCTGCAGCCGTTGCCCAGCTTCTCGCTTCGCCTCCAGCGACAGAGCGGCCAACGACCTCTGGGCGACGGCCAGCGTCGACTTCTTGCCCAGGAGCTCGCTCTCTAGCGCGCTCAGGTCATCGAGTGAAGCGGTCCCGGCCACCCGGGCCGTGGCCTCGGCGACGAGGACGGCGTCATTGGAGTCATCTCCCGTGGCGCCGCTCATCGGGCCTCTTTCATGGCCTGCAGACTAGAGCGGGCCCGACGGACCTCGAAGCATAAGACGGCGGCCGCCATGGACACGTTGAGAGATTCGGCCCGGCCGGCCATGGGGATGGTCACTCTTCGCCCGAGTCTCTCTCCGAGGCCTTCGGGCAGACCGGCCGCTTCGTTGCCGAAGACGAGGGCCAGGGGGGCGACGAGATCCTCCTCGGTGTAGGGCGTCCCGCCATGGGCCACCGCCGCCATGAGGCGCATCCCGTTCCCGGCCAGAGCGTCGAGCACGTCGGCCGGTTCTCCCCCGGTCACGACGGGAAGATGGAGCACCGAGCCGGCCGACGACCGCACCGTCTTCGGATTGAAGGGGTCGACGGTACCGGCGCAGCACACGACACCGTCGGCCCCAGCGGCATCGGCGATCCTGATCACGGCCCCGGCGTTGCCCGGGTCACGGACATCGACACACACCACCACGAAGGTGGCGCCGGCCAGATCGGCCAGAGTGGCCTGCGGCATGCGCACCACGGCCAGCAGCGGCTGCGGGGTCACGGTGTCGGCCACGCGCTCCACCACGCCCGGAGCGAGCTCGAAGATCCGTACCCCGGTGCCCTGGGCCCGCTCGACGGCCTCGACGACGGCGGGAGCGGTCGCCCCCTCCACGCCGACGAATACCGCTTCCACCTCGGCACCGGCCTCGAGGGCGGCCAGGAGGACCTTCGCCCCCTCGACCACGAACACGCCCTCGGATTGCCGGACGCTGCGACGCCGGACGAGCCGGCGCAGGCGCTGGACCCGTTGGTGGCGCAGTCCGAGCTGCGTCAGGAGGCGTCCACCGTCTCGGCCCCGACGGCCGCCGGGGTGGCCGTGTCGGCCGCCTCCGGTGCCGCAGGTCCGTCAGCCGCGGCGCCGCTGTCGATGGGGGGCAGGGCCGCTTTGGCCAGACCGACCAGCTGGGCGAAGGAGTCGGGGTCGGTCACGGCCAGGTCGGCCAGGACCTTGCGGTCGACGGTGATCTCGGCCAGGCGCAGGCCGGCGATGAGCCGGCTGTAGCTGAGATCGTTGGCCCGAGCGGCGGCGTTGATGCGCTGGATCCAGAGCCGGCGGAAATCACCCTTGCGGGCCCGGCGGTCGCGGTAGGCGTAGCGCATCGAGTGCATGACGGCTTCGTTGGCGGAGCGGAAGCTCCGGCTGCGGTTGCCGTAGTAACCCTGTGCCTGCTCGAGGACGGCAGTGCGGTGCTTCTTGCCGTTGACGGCGCGCTTCACCCTGGCCATGTCCGACTCCCTTCATGAGATCGATTCTTCGTCCGGTGTGGTCCGCTACCGCGACCACCGTCCCCGCCGTGCGGGGGCTATCTCGCCCGACGCCTCAGCGTCCGAGCAGCCGCCGCACCTCACGCCTGTCGGCGGAGGCGACGTCACCTTCGCGACCCAGGCGCCGTGTGCGCCGGGACGACTTCTTCTCGAGCAGATGCGAACGGTTGGCGTGGCGACGGCGGATCTTGCCCGTGCCCGTGATCTTGAACCGCTTGGCGGCCCCCCGGTCGGTCTTCATCTTCGGCATCTCAGGTCCCCTCCTCGATCGGGACCGCGGTGCCGCCCGTAGGCACACCCTCCGCCCCGGCGGCACCACCCCCATTGGTCGATGGCGCCGGGGTGGCGTTGATCGTCTTCGCTGTCGGTGTCGCCGTTGCTGCTGTCGGTGTCGCCGTTGCTGCAGGAGCGGGCTCCGCTGGTGCCGGAGCCGCTCTCTCGCCCACCTCGTCCTTCGGTGCCTTGGCCGCCGCCGACTGCCGCGCCCGCTTGTCCGGTGCCAGCACCATCACCATGTTCCTGCCGTCCAACCTCGGGTCCGACTCCACCCGGGCCACACCGTCCACCTCAGTAGCCAGACGGTCGAGGATCTTCTTGCCCAGCTCCGGATGAAAGACCTCGCGGCCCCGGAACATGATCGTGACCTTGACCTTGTGTCCCTCGTCCAAGAAGCGCTTCACCTGCCGGGTCTTGGTGTCGAAGTCACCGATGCCGATCTTCGGCCGGTACTTCATCTCCTTGATCCCGACGCTCGTGGTCTTGCGCCGTGACTCCTTGGCCTTCTGGGCCGCATCGAACTTGAACTTTCCGTAGTCCATGATGCGGCAGACAGGTGGATTCGCCTGAGGCGCAACCTCCACCAGATCCAGATCGAGCTGTCGGGCGAGGGCCAACGCTTCTGGCAGCGGCCTTATCCCGAGCTGAAGGCCATCGGGGTCCACCAGGCGCACTTCCCTGGCGCGGATGCGGTCGTTGATCCTGGGCTCACCGGTGGTCGTGGTGGTGGCGATGCGGCATCTCTCCCGTCATTGTGGACGCCGAGTCTCCCCGGAGCCCTCGTCGGAAGCGCGATCGCTGCTCGTGGTTCTCGTCCCTGACGGACCACCGTGACCCGGCGCACCACTTCCGCGGTGGCCGGGTGGGGGTGCACGAAAAGTGCGGCCCCGCTTCCCTGTTCACTTGAGCCTCTACGCTACCAGGGGTGAGCAGCCTCTGGACACCTGACGGTGAGCACCGAGTGGGACGTGAGACGTCCCCGTCGAGCCCGGCCGGCGAGCCCGGCGACGGTGGAGGGGATCACTCCGTCGGCGACCCCGGTGACTTCGACGACATGGGGGACCTGAGCCCCGAAGAGCGAGAGGCCATGGCCGGCCGGCTCGACGAGTTGCGCCACCAGCTGATGTCCACGCCGGCCGAGGTGGTGATCGCCAACCACGCCTACGGGCTCTTCGAGCTGGCCGCCATCCACCTTTCCCAGCAGCCACCCCAGCTGGAGCAGGCCCGCCTGGCCGTGGACGCCCTGGGGGCGGTCGTCGGGGGCCTGGTGGGGCGCCTTGGCGAGGCCGAGCCGTCGCTCAATGACGCCCTGGCCCAGATCCGGCTGACCTTCGTCCAGATCGCCGAGATGGTGAAGACCCAGACCGACGGGGCCAACGGCGCCGACGGTCAGTCCCCCGTCGCCTGAGGCGCCGCCCCGGCCAGACCCACCAGGGAACGCGCCTCGAGCCGTCCCTGGTGCCCGGCGACGAGGGTGAAGGCCACCCGCGTCCCCACCTCGATCCGGCGGCTGCCGTCGGCCACCGCCGTGCAGTGAAATCCGTAGCGGCGGCCGTCGTCACCGAGGACGTGCCCGAGGCCGCGGGGATCGTCGAACTCGTCGACCACACCGGTCCGGATCGCTCGCTGTGTCACCCCGGTCCGCACCTTCACCCTCCCCGGATCCGTCAGTGGACGATCTTCGACAGCGGGAGCTCGATGATGTCGGTGGCCCCCTTGTCCTTGAGCGCCGGGATGAGGATGTTCACCTGCGCCTTGGGCACCACCGTCTCGACGGCAAAGGCACCCCCGCCCGACAGCTCCGACACCGTGGGTGACTTGAGCGAGGGCAGCACGGCGATGACGGCGTCGAGCTCGCTGCCGGCCACGTTCAGCTTGAGAAGCACCTTGCCCCGCGCTTCCAGGGTCCCCTGCAGCAGCGTCAGGATCTGGGTCATGGCGTGGCGCTTCTCGGGATCAGCCGCTGCCGTTGGATTGGCCACGAGCTCCGTGCACGATTCGAGCAGGGTGCCGATGATGCGCAGACCGGCGGCGTTGAGCGCCCGTCCCGTCTCCGTGATCTCCACCACGGCGTCGGCGATGTCGGGGATCTTGGCCTCGGTGGCGCCGTAGGAGAGCCGGATCTCGGCGTGCACGCCCTGCTTCTCGAGCATCCGCCGCGTGAGCTCGGGGTATTCAGTGGACACACGGCAACCCGACGGGAGATCGGCCACCTTCGTGATGGCCGAGTCGCGGGCGACGGCCACCACCACCCGGATGGGGTTGGCGGTGGCCTTCGAGTAGGCGAGCGATCCGAGCGACACCACGTCGGCCCCGGTCTCCTCGATCCAGTCCCGCCCGGTGATGCCCAGGTCGAACAGGCCGTCGGCCACGTACAGGGGGATCTCCTGGGGCCGCAGGATGCGGACGTCGTCGACGCGGGGATCGTCAATGGTGCCGCGGTACTCGACGTCGGACCCCCGTACGACAGCCAGGTCGGCGTCGGCGAACAGCTGCATCGTGGCCTTCTCGAGCGATCCCTTGGGCAGAACCAGGCGCAGCATCAGAGCGCCCCGGCTCGTTGCGTCTCGGCGGTGGAACGGGGAAGCATCTCGAGCAACCGCACCATCTCGAGGGCGGTGACGGCCGCCTCGTAGCCCTTGTTGGTCTTTCCCGGCCCGGCCCGCTCCGTCGCCTGGGCCACGGTGTCTGTGGTGAGCACGCCGAAGATCACCGGCACGCCGGTGTCGAGTGCCACGCGCTGGAGACCCGCCGCGCACTCGCCGGCCACGAAGTCGAAGTGGGCGGTGTCGCCGCGGATGACCGCCCCGAGGGCGATGACGGCGTCGTAGTCACCCGAGCGCAAAAGACGTGAGGCGGCCACGGGCAGCTCGACGGCGCCAGGCACCCAGGCCACGGCCACGGTGTCGAGCGGCACCCCGAGATCTTTGAGACCTCCGAGGGCCCCATCGAGGAGCCGTTCGGTGATCCCCCCGTTGAACTTGGCGCACACAAGGGCCACGCGGGCCGGGCCGGAGGCGGCGCCCTCGTAGGAGACGCCGACGGTCTGGGCCACCTCGGCGATGGCGCCCGGACGCAGCACCGTCTCGTCAGAGCTCGTCATCGAGTCCCTCCATGATGTGGCCCAGCCGCGTCCGCTTCGTCCGCAAGTACTCGATGTTCTCGGGATTGGCGTGGTTGGCCAGGGGTACCCGGTCCGAGATGTCGAGGCCGAAGCCTTCCAGACCGCCGTACTTCATGGGGTTGTTTGTCATCAGCCGCATGGTGGTGACACCCAGGTCGACGAGGATCTGAGCGCCGATGCCGTACTCGCGGTTGTCCACCGGGAGGCCCAGCTCCAGGTTGGCGTCGACGGTGTCGTGGCCCTGCTCCTGCAGGTGGTACGCCCGCAGTTTGTGGGCCAGGCCGATGCCGCGGCCCTCGTGGCCCCGCAGGTAGACGACCACACCGGTGCCGGCGTCGGCGATCAGCCGGAGCGCCTCGTGCAGCTGCGGGCCGCAGTCGCAGCGCAGCGAGCCGAGGACGTCGCCCGTGAGGCATTCGGAGTGCACGCGGACGAGCACGTCGCTCTTGCCCACCAGGTCGCCCTTCACGATGGCCAGGTGGTGCTCGTCGTCGATCACCGACTCGTAGACGTAGCCGCTGAAGTCACCGAACTCGGTGGGGATGCGCGCCGGTCCGGCGATGCGGCGGACGAGCTTGTCCTTCCTTCGCCGGTAGCGCACGAGGTCGGCGATGGAAATGAGAAGCAGATCGTGCTTCTTGGCGAACGCCTCCAGCTCGGGCTGGCGGGCCATCCCCTGCTTGTCCTCGGACACGATCTCGCACAGCACCCCGGCGGGATAGAGGCCGGCCGCCTTCACCAGGTCGATTGTGGCCTCGGTGTGCCCGGCCCTCTTCAACACCCCGCCCGCCCGGTAGCGCAGGGGGAAGATGTGGCCGGGACGGTTCAAATCGGTGGCCCGGGTGTGGGGGTCGATCAGGGCCTGGATGGTGGCGGCGCGGTCCTCGGCCGAGATGCCCGACGAGGTGCCGTGGCGGTAGTCCACGCTGACCGTGAACGCCGTGCGCTGCGACTCGGTGTTGGCCGTCACCATCAGCGGCAACTCCAACTGGTCGGCCCGGTCGGCGGTGAGGGGCGTGCAGATCACGCCCGAGGTGTGGGCCAGGAAGAAGGCGATCTTCTCCGGCGTGGCCGCCTGGGCGGCCATCACCAGGTCGCCCTCGTTCTCGCGGTCCTCGTCGTCGACCACGATCACGATCTCGCCCCGGCTGATGGCGGCGATGGCTTCTTCTACCCGTGTTATTTCCATGTCTTCCCAACTTCAGGTGTCATCCCAACGACAAGTGTCATGCCGCTTCCAATTCGACGCGGAGGTCGTCTCCGAGCCTGATCACCGAGACCAACCGGCCCCGCCACAGGTCTTCCATCGTCGCCGCCCCTGCTCCGCTGAACATGGGCACAGCGTCGTCGCCGCCGAAGAGAGCGGGAGCGAGGTACACCACATAGCGGTCCACCACCCCGCCGTGGTGAAAGGCGCGGGCCACCCGGGCGCCCCCTTCGACCAGGACCTGCAGGATCCCTTGGGCCCCGAGCTCGTCGAGCACCTCGCTCGGCTCGCCCTTCATCTCGACAGCGGGCTGGATCCGGGCATCGGCCGGAGCCTTGCCCAGCACCACGCGCAGAGGTTGCCGCTCGGGCTCGGGCACCGTCCGGACCGTCAGCTGGGGGTCGTCGGCCCGCACGGTCCCCGCCCCCACGAGCACGGCGTCCGATGCGGCGCGCAGTCGGTGGGCGTCGGCCCGCGCTTCTTCGCCCGTGATCCAGGTGGAGGTCCCGTCGGGGGCGGCAATACGCCCGTCGAGGGTGGCGGCCAGCTTGAGAACGACCCAGGGCCGGCCCGTCCGACGGTGCTTCAGATAGGGGGCGAGGAGCTCGGTGCCCTCCTCGGCGGCCACGCCCACGATCACCTCGATGCCGGCACTGCGCAGCTCGGCCACGCCCCGGCCCGAGACCCGGCTGTCGGGATCGAACAGCCCCACCACCACCCGGGACACCCCGGCGGCCACGATGGTGCCGGTGCACGGCGGGGTCAGACCATGGTGCACACAGGGCTCGAGCGTCGTATAGAGGGTGGCGCCGCGGGCCCGCTCGCCGGCGGCGGCCAGCGCCACCACCTCGGCGTGGCGCCCACCGGGGGGCTCGGTGGCCCCTTCGAAGCTCAGATCGCCGGCGATGACCACGGATCCCACCCAGGGATTGGGTGCCGTCCGGGTCCGCACCGAGGCGGCCAGGGCGAGGGCGCGCCGCATGGCCTCGAGGTCTCCGCCCTGGTCAGCCGGACCGGGCGACGGGTTCGGGGCCGTCGTCATGGGATCACGAGTCTACTTGTGACCCTGGCAGACCCTTCTCCCCCGCGGCCCGGATCCGCCGGGTCGCCTCCCACGGCCGCTCGGCTCCGAAGATCGCCGATCCGGCCACCAGAACCCGGGCGCCGGCCTCGACCACCAGCGGAGCCGTCTCCTCGTCGATCCCGCCGTCCACCTCGAGCTCGGCCGAGAGCCCACGCCGGTCGAGCTCCTGGCGGGTCCGGGCGATCTTGGGCAGCACGTCGGCGATGAAGCTCTGGCCCCCGAAACCGGGATGCACCGTCATGCACAGGATCAGGTCGGCGTCACCCAGGAAGGGGTCGATGGCCTCGTACGGGGTCTCGGGATTGATGGCCAGCCCCGCCCGCAACCCGAGACCCTTGGCCTCGGCCAGAAGAGCGCCGGTGCGCCCGACCTCCACGTGCACCGTGCACCCGTCGGCCCCGGCCCGACGGAAGGCCTCCAGATAGGCACCGGGGTCGGTCATCATCAGATGGCAGTCGAAGAACAGCCCCGAGTGCTTGCGCAGCGACGCCACCACGGGCGGTCCGATGGTCAGGTTGGGCACGAAGTGGCCGTCCATCACGTCGATGTGCAGCCAATCGGCCTCGGACGCCACCTCACCCACGGCCTCGGCCAGTCCGCCGAAATCAGCCGACAGCACCGAGGGAGCGATCTTCAGCATCCCGCCCGATGCTACGGCGGAATCAGTCCCCGGCAGCGTTCCCGTCTCCGAGCATCTCGCCCGCGTCGAGACGCACCCCGCGGCGCCAGTCGGCGACGTCCATGGGTCTCTTTCCCGCCGGCTGCACCGACAGCAGCGCCAGCCGGCCCGACCCGCACTGCACGACGGCACCGACGACCGTGCCATCTCCCACCGAGGCCTCGACGATGCGGCCAGGCGCCGGAGGCGGTCCGGTGTCGGCGCCGGTCTGGTCGGGGGCGGTGACCCGGGCGTCGAGGATCCGCAGACGCTCGCCCCGGAAGGTCGTCCACGCCCGGTCGAGCCGCACCACCCGCATCACCTGCTCCGCCGGTTGCGCCCAGGCGATCCGGAACTCACCGGGCTCGAGCTTGGCGGCGTAGGTGGCCTCGCCCTCCTGGGGCTTCCCCGGCCCGAGCGCCTGCACCCCGTTCGCCAGCACCTCGGTCAGAAGGGCCGCCCCGGCGCCCGACAGCCGGGCCATCAGGGAGCCGGCATGTTCATCGGCCCCGATGGCGAGCTCCGTCCGGGCGAGCACGGGCCCCGTGTCGAGCCCCGCTTCGAGCCGCATCACGCACACCCCGGTCGCCTCGTCGCCGGCCAGGATGGCCCGCTCCACCGGCGCAGCGCCGCGCCACCTCGGCAACAGGGAGAAGTGCACGTTGATCATGGGAACCACGTCGAGCACACGCTCCGGCACGATCTTCCCGTAGGCCACCACCACGGCCAGCTCGGCGCCCGCTTCGAGCACGTCGTCGAGTTTGTCGCTCACCGGCAGACCGAGATCGACAGCAGCCTGCTTCACCGCACTCGGCATCTCCTTCGCCCCCCGGCCCCGTCGGGCGTCGGCCCGGCTCACCACCACGGCGATCTCGTGCCCGGCGGCCACCAGCGCTTCGAGCGGGGCCACGGCGGCCGCGGGCGATCCGAGATAGGCGAGCCGGGCCACGCTGCTCAGTCTCCGGTCGCAGCGCGGTGGATCAGAGACCGTTGTGGTCTTCGTCGGCCCCGGCCAGCCGGGCCAAGCCGTCGGGATCGCTCCCCGCCAGCGCCCACGACCGCAGGATCCGCATCGCTTCCTTGCGCTGTTCCTCGTCGAGCCGCTCGACCAGCAGCACGCCGTCCAGGTGGTCGACCTCGTGCTGGAAGACCCGGGCCTCGAATTCGTCGGCCTCGATGGAGATCTCGTTGCCGTCGAGGTCCAGCCCCGTCAGGTGGACCTCCTTGGGCCGGATGATGGGCCACGCCAGACCGGGGATGCTGAGGCAGCCCTCCATGTACGTCCACTCGCCCCGGGCCTCGGAGATCACCGGGTTCACGATGGTCTTCGCGCCCTCGTCGTCGTGCAGGTCGTAGACGAACATCCGCTTCTGCACACCAACCTGGGGGGCGGCCAGGCCCACCCCGGGGGCGTCGTACATGGTCACCAGCATGTCGTCGGCCAGCACCTTCAGCCGCCCGTCGATCTCGGCCACCAAGGGGGCGCGCTGCTTCAGCACAGGGTCGCCGAAGAGCCGGATGCTGTATGCGCTCACGCCTGTCATGGTACCGGCGTCAAACGCCGGGCTGGAGCCTCAGCCCACCACCATGGACGAGATCGGCGACAGCCCCGACGTGCCCTTGGCCCGGTGCATGGTCTGGATGTCGGTGAACTCGGCCAGGCCCCAGGGACCGTTCTCCACCCCGATCCCGCTCCACTTGAAACCGCCGAAGGGGAACTGCGGCCCCATGGCCAGGTGCACGTTCACCCACGCGGTGCCCGCCTCGAGCCGGCCCGCCACCTCGGCGGCCCGATCGGTGTCGGTCCCCCACACCGATCCCGACAGCCCGAAGTGCGTGCCGTTGGCCCGCTCCACGACGTCGTCCAAGTCCCGGTAACTGATCACCGGCAGCGCCGGTCCGAACTGCTCCTCGTCCACGATCCGTACCCCGTCGGATAGACCCGACAGCACGGTGGGCTCGAAGAAGTAGCCGGGCCGGTCCATGGGCTTCCCGCCGGCGGCGGCGGTGGCCCCGTGGGCCAGCGCGTCGGCCACCAGCTCCGTCACCCGCGCGAACTGCGGGGCGTTGTTGATAGGCCCGAGCTTGTTCCCGGCTTCCGTCCCGTCGCCCACGGTGATGGCCTTGGCCCGGCTGGCCAGCGCGTCCACCACCTCGTCGTACATGGACTCGGGCACGTACACCCGCTTGATGGCCGAGCAGATCTGCCCGTTGTTGGCGAAGGCACCGCCGAAGATCCCGTCGGCCACGGCCGCCGGGTCGGCGTCGTCCAAGATGATGGCGGGGTCGTTCCCGCCCAACTCCAAGGTCACCCGCTTCAGATCGGGGGCGGCGGCCATGGCCACCAACTTCCCCGTCTCGATCGAACCGGTGAAGCTGATCTTTCTCGATACCGGGTGACTCGTCATCCACGCACCGAGCTCGTCGCCCCCGCTCACCACGTTCAGCACCCCCGGCGGCAGCACCGACCGCAGAAGCTCTCCCACCTTCAGCGTCGACAGCGGCGTGAAGGGCGACGGCTTCATCACGATGGTGTTCCCGGCCAGAAGCGCCGGGGCGATCTTCCAGAAGGCCAGGTTCACGGGGAAGTTCCACGGCGTGATGGCGGCCACCACCCCGAGGGGCCGGTGCACCACCTCGACGGTCGCCTCGTCGTCGTCCTGCAGGACCTGGCGCGGCAGCTCCAGGTCGGCGAAGTAGGTGCACCACATGGCCGAGCCGAACATCTCCAGGTTGGCGTCGTTCAGGGGCTTGCCCTGCTCGGCGGTGAGCAGCGGCGCCAGCTCCTCGAGCGAGGCCATCATCACGCCGCTGATGTCGCGCAGGCACTGCCGCCGCACGCCTTCGTCGGACTTCCAGTCCCGGTAGGCCTTGGCGGCGGAGTCCATGGCCGCATCGAGCTGGGCCCGCGAGCACTCGGGCGCCTGGGCGAAGACCTCGGCCGTGGCCGGGTTCACCACCCCGAACGTCCCCTCGGTGGCCACCGCTTCCCCGCCGATGGTCATGCTGAAGTCGGCCATGAACTTCCCCCTTATGGGTCCCGGGGTCCGCTCGGGCGGCCCCAGGGAGATCTTGCCCTGGTCAGGGACCCCGGACAAGGGCGCCCCGGGTAGGGGTCAAGCGTTCATGCCTGGTAGATGTCGGCGGCCCCGGAGTAGGTCGTGCCGTCGGGGGCACCGACGACGACGACAGGTCCCGATTCGGTGCGCTCGGGTCCTTAAGCCCGAACCGGATCGACCTCCACCCGCAGCCTCCCGCCGGGCCGGGGCACGGCGGCAAGTAGGTCGGCAAGCACGGCGTGGTCAGGTGCACGCACCGACCACCGCCCGTCGACTGGTCCCCGCACCTCCACCCCCTCGGGCGCGGCGGCGGCCAGGGCGGTCCCGTAGGTGTCGGCCGACGCCCCCGATATGAGGGCCATGGCGGTCACCGGGGGCAGATCGAGGGCCCGGCGCACCTCGAGCTCGGACGCCGCCAGCCGGCCCGGATCGGCCAGGGCGGCCGAGGTGAGCACGTCGTGCTGGGGCATCCGGGTCTGCACGAGCACCCGCCCCTGGGCCCGCACTCCGGTCCCCGTCCCCGGCGCCGCGCTCACGAGGCGGGCAGCCCGGGCCAGGAGCGCCAGCGCCTCCTCGGCGCCACGCAGCCGGGGGGCGAGCAGCTCGGCGTCGAAGTCGAGGAAGGCCACCGCGTCGGCTCTCCCGGTCCGGTGGAGCACCGCTTCGGTCCCCACCACCACCCGCGCCCCGGGGTCTCCCTCGACGGCGTTCTTCGCTCTCTCGGCGGGGCCCCAGACCGCCGCCACCGGCGTGCCCGCCAGGGCTTCCAGCTCTTCGCGCACCCGGGCCACCCCGGGCCGCAGTGCCTTCATCTTGGTGGCCCCGCATTTGGCGCAGATCACCGGTCGCTCCTGGCCGCAGCGCCGGCACCGCAGAAACGGAAGCGTCCCCGGGGCGGCGCCGGCGTCCTTCTCCGGATCGACCAGCTCGAGGGCGGCCTCGCAGCGCTCACACCGGGCGATCTCATGGCAGGCGGCGCAGGCGAGCAGCCGCACCCGGCCCGTCCGGTTCACCACGCAGACGATCCGCCGCTCGGGCTCGGCCGCCCCCGAGCGCACCAGCTCCACCAACCGCTCGGAGAACAGCCCCGTCCGGGGATCGTCGCCCCGGCGGTCCACGATCTCGAGCGGCGGCCATCCGGCGCGCTCCGAACGCCGCGAGGTCGTCACCAACCTCCCCGCCTCGAGCACGTCGAGGGTGGGACACGGCGACACGAGCACGCACGGCGCGCCGTCGCGCCGGGCCCGCTCGGCCACCACCTGCCAGGCGCACCAGGTGGGCGCCCGCTCCTCGTGGTACACCTCGTCGTGGGCGTCGAGCACCACGGCGCCGGCCAAGCGGGTCAAGGGGGCGAAGGCGGCGGCCCGGGCCCCGATGGCCACGCACCCCCCGGCCCGGGCCACGGCCCAGTCCTGCGGTAAAAGCGCCACCCGCCGTCCCGTCCGCCGCAACCGGCCCGCCAGCTCGGCCGCCAGCCTCTGACTGGGGGCGAGCACGAGCACCCCGGCGTCGGGCCGCACCGCTGTGTCGCCCAGATCGGCGGCGGACACCACCAGGGCGAAGGGGTCCTCGGCCGGTGGCAACCGCAGCACCACCGTCCCCCCCGACAGCGCGTCGTGCACCGTGGGCGCGTCGGTTCCCGCGGTGGAGGTCATGGCGCCGGAGCCTCCGGTGGCACCGGTGGCCACCCGCCGATCGGACGGCAGGCCGCGCACCGCAGTCAGGGGCGACGCCGTGCCGAGCAGAGACGAGAGCGCCCCGGCCCAACGCCAGGCGGCCCAGCGCGCCAGCGCCACCACCTCGGCCGGGGGTCCCCAGCCGCGCACCCCGGCCAGGGGTTTGAGCGTCACCCCCGCCGGTGCGTCGGTGCCATCGGCCACCACCCAGCCGGCCACCCGGCGACCCCCCAGAGGGATCCGTACCTGGGTCCCCACCCGCACGCGGTCGTCGAGGGCCTCGGGAACGCTGTAGTCGAACTCCTTGTGCACGGCGGCCACGTCGGGGACCACCCGCACCACGCGCCGGTGCTCGAAGCGGGCCTCGGCTGCCGGCGACTCCGCTGCCAGGAGGCTCTCCTGTGGCTGCGTCCCTACAGGCTGAGGGCGCGCTTCAGGTCGTCGAGTCTCGGCGTCGCCTCCCACGTGAATTCCTTGTCGGTGCGGCCGAAGTGCCCGTAGGCGGCGGTCCGGCGGTAGATGGGGCGCAGCAGGTCGAGGTCGCGCACGATGGCGGCGGGCCGCAGGTCGAAGACCTCGCGCACCGCACCCTCGATGGCGGCCGGGTCGACGGTGGCGGTCCCGAAGGTCTCCACCATCAGAGACACGGGGTGGGCCACGCCGATGGCATAGGCCACCTGCACCTCGCACCGGCTCGCCGCCCCGGCGGCCACCAGGTGCTTGGCCACCCAGCGCGCCGCGTAGGCGGCGGAGCGGTCGACCTTGGAGGGGTCCTTGCCCGAGAAGGCGCCCCCGCCGTGGCGGGCCATCCCGCCATAGGTGTCGACGATGATCTTGCGTCCGGTCAGGCCCGTGTCGGCGTGGGGACCGCCGAGCTCGAAACGGCCTGTGGGGTTGGCCAGCACCCGCAGGTTCTCGGTGTCGAGGTCGGTGGGCAGAAGAGGATGGATCACGTGCTCGCGCAGGTCGGGGGTCAGCTGCGTCTCGATGTCGACGCCGGGCCCGTGCTGGGTGGAGATCAAGATGGTGTCGATGGCCACGGGCCGGCCCTCGTCGTAGATCACGCTCACCTGGGTCTTGCCGTCGGGCCGCAGGTACGGGATCAGCCCCACCCGGCGCACCTGGGCCAGCCGCTGGGCGAGCCGGTGGGCCAACCAGATGGGCAGCGGCATCAGATCGGGCGTGTCGTCACAGGCGTAGCCGAACATCATCCCCTGGTCGCCTGCGCCCTGGGCGTTCAGCTGGTCCTCGCCGCCCGAGCCCGTCCGCAGCTCGTGGGCGGCCGTCACCCCCTGGGCGATGTCGGGCGACTGCTCGTCGAGCGCCACCATCACCCCGCACGTCCGGCCGTTGAAGCCGTGGGCGTCGTTGTCGTAGCCGATGTCGCACACCACGTCGCGCACGAGCGAGGAGATGTCGACGTAGCAACCGGTCGAGATCTCGCCGGCCACCACCACCAGCCCGGTGGTCAGAAGGGTCTCGCAGGCCACCCGGGCCCGGGGGTCCTCCTCGATCACGGCGTCGAGAACGGCGTCGGAGATCTGGTCCGCCATCTTGTCGGGGTGACCCTCGGTCACCGACTCCGATGTAAAGGTGTACCGCGTGTTCACGTGAGGCTCCTCGGGGGTTCGGCCTGGTGCTGACAGTGGGGGATGGGCGCGGTACCGGGGGCAGCCGGGCCGCAAAGGACTCTAGTCAAGGAGCCCGGCGACACTGTCCAGCACGGCGTCGGCCACCTGCCGCTTCGACGACAGCTCCACCTGCCGGCGGCCGCCGTCGGCGCCGAGGATGGTCACGGCGTTGGTGTCGTGGTCGAACCCCACCCCGGCGGCGGACACGTCGTTGGCCACCATCAGGTCGACTCCCTTGGCCGTCAGCTTGGCCGCGGCCCGCTCGACGGCGTCGCCCGTCTCGGCGGCGAAGCCCACCAGGACCTGGCCCACCGGACGGCGCCGGCCCAGCTCGCGCAGGATGTCGGGCGTGGGCTCCAAGAGGATGTCGGGCAGCCCGTCGGCCTTCGACAACTTGGCCTCGGCCGGCACCTTGGGCCGGAAATCGGCCACCGCCGCCGCCATGATCACCACGTCGGCGTTGGCCGCGTGCTCGAGCATGGCCTCTTCCATCGAGGCGGCGGTGTCCACCCGCACGACCTTGGCCCCGGGGGGGGCGGGCCGGTTGGTGGTGGTCACGAGGATCACGTCGGCGCCCCGATCGGCCGCGGCGCGCGCCAGCGCGTGGCCCTGCTTGCCCGACGACCGGTTGGAGATGAAGCGGACGGGGTCGATGGGTTCGCGGGTCCCCCCGGCGCTCACGAGCACCCGGCGGCCGTCGAAGTCGCGGAGCCGGCCGCTCGGCACCTGGTAGCCCCGACCCTCGAGCACGGCGACCGCCGCGGCCACGATCTCGGCCGGATCGGCCAGCCGCCCGAGCCCGGCGTCGCCGCCGGCCAGCCGCCCCTCGGCCGGAGGGACGACGATCACGCCGCGCCGGGCGAGGGTGGCCAGGTTCTCCTGCACCGCCGCGTGCTCCCACATCTCGGTGTGCATGGCCGGGCACACGATCACCGGGGCCCGGGTGGCGAGCACGGTGGCGGTCAGCAGACCATCGGATATCCCGGCCGCGTAGCAACCGAGGAAGCGGGCCGTGGCCGGGGCCACCAGGATCAGGTCAGCCGTCTTCCCCAGGTGCGTGTGGGGGATGGGGTCGGCCTCGCTCCACAGGCTCTTCTGGACGGGCTCCGAGGCCAGCGCCGAGAACGTCACCTCGCCCACGAAGCGGGTGGCGTCGTCGGTCATCACGGGGATCACATGGGCGCCGGCGTCCACCAGCCGGCGGCACACCTCGATCGCCTTGTACGCAGCGATCCCCCCGGTCACTCCGAGGACGATCCGCCGGCCTTCGATGGAGCTGCTCATGCTGCGTCCTCGGGCACCGAACCCGGTCGGGCCGCTCTACTGCTCGCCGTGCCCGACAGCTCGGCCGTGTCCTACTGCTCGGCCGGGGGCTCGGTGTCGTCGGCCGCTTCGGGGGCGTCGGCGGCGGCCTCGGCCTCGGGGGCGTCGGCGGCCTCGGCGGCCGGCGGCGTGATGTCGAGAATCCCCATGTCCACGGCGGACTCCGGTGACGCTGTTCCGAGTATGGCGGCCGCTTCGGCGGCGGCCGCTATGGCAGGGTCCACCGGGGTGATCTTCAGGGTTCCGTCGAGGCCTTCGACCTCTTCGCCCGGCTCGAGGCGGTGGTAGGTCGCCTTGCCGGCCGAGATCTCCTCGAAGGCGATGGTCAGGGGCTTGCCCGAGACGGAGGTCACCTGGGGAGGCACCACCATGCCCAGACCCTCGCCCAGCTGGTTGTAATACGAGTTGATCTGCCGGGCCCGCTTGGCCGACAGGGCCACGAGCGTGAACTTCGAGTCGACCTTGTCGAGGAGGTCCTCGATCGGCGGATCCATGAGGGTATTGCGGCGTTGGGCCATCAGGCTCCTCCACGGGGGGCGCCGCCCGGAGACTCCGGGCCAGCTCGGCGGTGGGCTTCCACTATACCGGCCACCTCGGCCACAGCCTGATCGACGTCCTCGTTGACCACCACATTCGTGGTCAGGGCCCGCCCCACCTGCTCCTCCCGGGCCCCGGTTTCGAGCCGCCGGGCCACCTCGGCCTCGTCGTCGCCCCGCTTGCGCAGCCGCTCGGCCTGGATCTCGGGCGAGGGGGGCAGCAACAGCACGATCAGGGCCTCGGGGTCTCTCTCACGCACCTGGGCGGCACCCTGAAGGTCGATCTCGAGCAGTACGTCGCGCCCCGGCGGGGGGACGGGGTGTGGGGTCCCGTAGAGGTTCCCGAGGAATTCCGCCCACTCGAGAAATCCGCCGTCGGCCACGCGTTTCTCGAACGTGGTCCGGTCGACGAACTCGTACGCCTCGTCTGATTCACCGGGCCGCTGGGCCCGTGTGGTCCACGACCGGCTCAGCCACAACCGGGGATCTCTCTCGACCAGGTGCGCGGCGACGGTACCCTTCCCCGCCCCGCCCGGGCCCGAAAGTACGAGGATCAGGACTTCGCGGTGTGGGCGAGCAGAGCCTCGCGCTGGTTGACACCCAGACCCTGCAGACGCCGGCTCTCGCTGATCCCCACCGTCTCCATGAGCCGGCGGGCTTTGACCTTGCCCAATCCGGGGAGGGACTCGAGCACCGAGAGCACCTTCATCTTGCCGACGGTCTCGTCCTCCTCCGAACGCTTGAGAAGCTCAGACAGGGAAACCGACCCCATCTTCAGCTTCTCCTTCACCTCGGCCCGCTCGCGGCGGACCTTGGCCGCCTTGTCCAGCGCCGCCTGGCGCTGCTCCGGGGTGAGTGCAGGAGGTTGAGGCATGACGGTCACCATAGCGCCGCCGTGCGGGTGCTTCACCCTCGTGCCCGGACGGCCCTGCCCACTTCATCTGCTATTGCGCCGGCCACGGCTTCGGGATCCTCCGCCGCCGTCACCGCCCGACCGATCACCAGAATGTCGGCCCCGGCCTCGATGGCGGCGCCGGGGGAGGCGGCCCGGGCCTGGTCATCGGCCGCCACCCCGGCCGGCCGGATGCCGGGGACGACGGTCAAGAGCCGCGCCGCCGCCCGCCGGACCTCGGGCAGATCGGAGGCGGCGCACACCACTCCCCCGCACCCGGTGGCCGCCGCCAACGCCGCTCTGTCGCGCAGCACGTTCTTCGGTGCCTCGGTGTCGCTCGTCAGAACGGTGACACCGAGCACACACGGTTCGGCCACCCGGGCAGCGCGTGCACCTTCGGCCATTTCCTCCACGGCGGCGCGCAGCATGGCCTCGCCGCCCATCGTGTGCACCGTCGTGTAGGCCACCCCGAGCCCGCCGATCACGCGCGCGGCGCGCCCCACCGTGGTGGGAATGTCGTGCAGCTTCAGATCGAGAAACACCCGGTACCCGGCTCCGGCCAGAGCGACCACGGCTTCGGGTCCTTCCGCCGCGAACAATTCGAGACCGACCTTGGCCACGCCGAACCACGGCGCCACCCGCTTAGCCAACCGCAGCGCGGCCACCAGGTCGTCCATGTCGAGTGCCAGCGCCAGCCGGTCGCGCGTCTCAACCATGGTCGTCCCCTGTCGTCGCGTCGGTGCTTTGTGTCACGGCGATGCTTTGCGATTCGGCGGCGGCTTTGTGGACGACACCGACGATGCTGCGGACGCGCTCGACACCGTTCCACCGGCACCAGCGCTGCAGACCGGCGAGCACCTGGACCGGGGCCCGCGGTTCGCGGAACGTCGCCGTCCCCACCTCGACGGCATCGGCGCCGGCCATGAGCATCTCCACGGCGTCGATCCCGCGAGTCACCCCGCCGACGCCGACGATCCCCACGGTGGCGAAGGCGGCCCGGCAGTCATGGACGGCCCGCACCGCCACGGGCCTGATGGCCGGGCCCGACAGCCCCCCGCCACCGGACCCCGACCCGAGCCGGTAGGTGCCGCGCCGGGGGTCGATGGCCATCGCGAGCAGGGTGTTTATGAGAACGAGCGCCTCGGCCCCGGCATTCAGACCGGCGCCGGCGATATCGACCAGATCGGCCACGTTGGGGCTGAGCTTCACCCACCGGGGCAGTCCACACACGGCGGTGGCGGCCACGGCATCGAAGGTGGCGGTGGCCGAATGGGCGAACATCCGGCTGCGGTCGTCGAGGTTCGGGCAGCTCACGTTCACCTCGACGGCCACCACGCCCGGTACGCCCACCAGCAGCGCGGCGGCCCGGGCGTAGTCCTCCACCCGCCGGCCCCAGATGCTCGCCACCACCCGCGCCCCGCGGTTCACGAGCGCCGGTAGCTCGTCCTCCACCCACCGGCTCACACCGGGACCCTGGAGGCCGACGGAGTTGATCATCCCGGCCGGTGTCTCGTGCACCCGGGGAGCGGGGTTCCCGGCCCACGGCTCGGCCGCCAGTGACTTCACCACCACGGCGCCCAGTGAGGCGAGATCGACATACGACCCGAGCTCGGCGCCATGACCGGCCGTGCCCGACGCCGTGAGCACCGGGTTCGGAAGCGAGACCGAACCCACCCGCGTGCGCATGTCGACATGGCGCAGAGGCCACTGCCTCATGTCCGCCGCCTCATGGGTGCCGCCTCATGGGTGCGCCGCTCTCATTGGTACATCTCCTGCAGGCTCATCACGGACATCCCGTGATCGCGCCAGTCGGCCATACCGGCCGCCGCCGCGCGCGCGGCGGCCACCGTGGTGAGACACGGCACCATGTGGGCGAGGGCGGCGGAGCGGATGTGCAGACCGTCGGCACGCGGGCCGCGGCCGCGCGGGGTGTTCACCACCAACTGGACGCGGCCACTGGCGATGAGATCGACGGCGTCGGCCGCCCCCGACTCACCCACCTTGGCCACCACCGTGGCCACGGCAACGGCATTGGACTCGAGAAAGGCGGCGGTGCCGGACGTGGCGACAAGGGTGAAACCGAGGGCGGCGAACCGTCGCGCCGCCTCCAGTCCGACCGTCTTGTCCCGGTCGGCCAGGGAAAGAAAGACGGTGCCTTCGGCCGGCAGCGGCGTACCGGCGGCGATCTGGCTCTTGGCGAAGGCCAAGCCGAACGTGGTGCCCACGCCCATCACCTCTCCCGTCGACCGCATCTCGGGGCCGAGCAGGGTGTCGACCCCGGGGAACCGCCCGAAGGGTAAGACGGCTTCCTTCACGCTGACCCAGCCGGCGGCGGCGGGGGGACGGACGAGGCCTTCGTCACGCAGCTCGGCCAGGGTCGATCCCGTCATGACACGGGCGGCGATCATGGCCACGGGGACCCCGGTGGCCTTGGCCACGAAGGGAACGGTGCGCGAGGCGCGGGGGTTGGCCTCGATCACGAAGACCTGTCCCTCTTTCACGGCGTACTGGACGTTCAGGAGACCCACCACCGACAACGCCTCGGCGATGGCCCGTGTGTGTATCTCGAGGACGTGGACGACGTCGTCGCCGAGAGTCTGCGGCGGCAGTGCGCAGGCCGAGTCACCCGAGTGCACGCCCGCTTCCTCCACGTGCTCCATCACGCCGGCGATGAGGACCTCACCGGTGCGGTCGCGCACGGAGTCGACGTCCACCTCCACGGCGTCCTCCAAGAACCGGTCGACGAGCACCGGCCGCTCGGCCGTCACGCCGCCCTCGCGCGCCAGCGAAACGCCGAGGGTCCCCACCACCTGCTCGAGCCGTTCGTCGTCGTAGACGATCTCCATGGCCCGGCCTCCGAGGACGTAGCTCGGCCGCACGAGCACCGGGTAACCGATCTTGCGGGCGATGGTCAGCGCGTCGTCCACCGTCACCGCCGTGCCCCCCGGGGGCTGGGGGATGCCGAGCTGCTCGCACAGGGCGTTCCACTGCTCGCGGTCCTCGGCCAGGTCGATCGACGCCGGGCTGGTGCCGAGAACGAGAGCCGGATCGATGGCGTGGGCCAACTTGAGAGGGGTCTGGCCACCGAGCGACACGATCACCCCGACCACGGGGGCACCGCCCGGTCCCGCCCCGGCGGCGATCTCGGCGTCGAGGACGTTGGTCACGTCTTCGGCCGTGAGTGGCTCGAAGTACAGACGGTCCGAGGTGTCGTAGTCGGTGGAGACCGTCTCGGGGTTGCAGTTCACCATCACCGTCTCGAAGCCGGCGTCGCGCAACGCCATGGAGGCGTGCACGCAGCAGTAGTCGAACTCGATGCCCTGGCCGATCCGGTTGGGACCCGAGCCGAGGATGACGACGCGCGGACGCGTGGCCGGCCGCACCTCGTCCTCGTCCTCGTAGGTGGCGTAGTGGTACGGGGTGTGGGCCTCGAACTCGGCCCCGCAGGTGTCGACCGTCTTGAAGGTGGCGCGCACCCCGAGAGCGAGGCGCGCGGCGCGCACCGCCGCTTCGGTGACGGGTGCCACCCTGTGGTTGCCGGCATTGTCGGGGGCGGCACCGTCGCTCGTCGGTCGGCTGTTCAGCAGATAGGCGATCTGCGCGTCGGAGAAGCCCAGGCGCTTGACCGCCCGCCAGGCGCGGCGGTCGAGACCCGGGAGCGCGTCGAGGGACTCGATGTGTCGGCGCGCCGACGTGATGAGAGCTAGTTGGTCGAGGAACCAGAGGTCGACTCCGGTGGCCGCCGCCAGGGTGTCGGGCGTGATGCCCCGGCGCAGCGCCGTCTCCAGCTGGAAAACCCGCTCCGGTGTGGGCTCGCACGATTTCGCCACCAGCTCGTCGTCGTCGACCAGGTCGTACATGGCCTCGGCGGGGTCGGCGTTCAGCCCCGAACGCCCCTGTTCGAGCGAGCGGATGGCCTTCTGCAGCGATTCGGGAAAGGTCCGCCCGATGGCCATGACCTCGCCCACCGACTGCATCCGGGTGCCCAGGCGATCGGTGACACCGGGCAGTTTCTCGAAGGCCCAGCGCGGGATCTTCGTCACCACGTAGTCGATGGTGGGCTCGAAGCTGACGGGGGTGGCGCCGGTGATGTCGTTGGTGATCTCGTCGAGGGTGTACCCGACGGCCAGGCGGGCGGCGATCTTGGCGATGGGGAAACCGGTGGCCTTCGACGCCAGCGCCGAGGAGCGCGACACGCGCGGGTTCATCTCGATCACCAGGCGCCGCCCGCTCGAGGGATCGACGGCGAACTGGATGTTGGATCCCCCCGTCTCCACCCCGACGCGGCGGATGCAGGCGAAGGCGTCGTCGCGCATGGCCTGGTACTCGACGTCGGACAACGTCTGGGCCGGGGCCACGGTTATGGAGTCGCCCGTGTGCACACCCATGGGGTCGAGGTTCTCGATGGAGCAGACGACCACACAGTTGTCCATACGGTCGCGCATGACCTCGAGCTCGTACTCCTTCCATCCGGCGATGGAACGCTCGATGAGGATCTGCGAGATGGGACTGGCGGCTAGTCCCTCGGCCGCCACCCGCGCCAGTTGCAGGCGGTCGTCGGCCGTCCCCGTGCCCGCCCCGCCGAGGATGAAGCTGGGCCGGATCATGAGCGGGAAACCGATCCGCTCCCCCACCGCCATGGCCTCGTCGAGAGACAGGGCGAATCCCGACGACGGCACCTCCAGGCCGATGCCCTCCATGGCCGTCTTGAACATGTCGCGGTCCTCGGCCGTGCGGATGGCCTCGGCGTTGGCCCCGATCAGCTCGACGCCGTAGGTGTCGAGTACGCCCCGTTCGACGAGGGCCATGGCCAAGTTCAGCCCCGTCTGTCCGCCGAGCGTGGGCAGCAGGGCGTCGGGTCGTTCGCGTTCGACGATGGCCGTCAGGGTGTCGGCGTCGAGGGGCTCGACGTAGGTGCGGTCGGCCAGCTCGGGGTCCGTCATGATGGTGGCCGGGTTGGAGTTGGCCAGGATCACGCGGTATCCCTCGGCCCGCAGCACACGGCACGCCTGGGTGCCGGAGTAGTCGAACTCACACGCCTGGCCGATGACGATGGGGCCCGAGCCGATCACCAGGATCGTCTCGATGTCGGTGCGCCGCGGCATCAGCCGGCCCCGTTCACGAGCGCAGGCCGGATCACGAGCGCAGGCCGGATCACGAGCGCACGCCGTTCATGAGGGCGTGGAAATCGGCGAAGAGGTAGCGGGCGTCGTGCGGTCCCGGTCCCGCTTCGGGGTGGTACTGGACGCTGAAGGCGGGCAACTCCGTGCAGCGGAAGCCCTCGACCACACCGTCGTTCAGGTTGACGTGGGTCAGCTCGGTGGCGTGGGCTCCCGTTGTGGGCAGCGACGCCGCTTCCACCGCGTAGCTGTGGTTCTGGCTGGTGATCTCCACCTGGCCGCTGGCCATGTGCTTCACCGGGTGGTTCCCGCCGTGGTGACCGAAGGGCAGCTTGAAGGTCCGGGCCCCGAGGGCGGTGGCCAGGAGCTGGTGACCGAGACAGATGCCGAACACCGGCACCCGGCCGAGGAGGTCGGCGATGATGCCGACCGGGACGGACAAGGCGGCGGGGTCCCCGGGACCGTTCGAGAGAAAGACGCCGTCGGGGCCGAGGGCGAGGGCCTCATCGGCCGGGAAGGTGGCCGGCACCACCGTGACCTGCGCGTCGGCCTCCAGCCGGCGCAGCATCGTCTCCTTCACGCCGAAGTCGTAGGCCACGATGCGGATCGGTCCCGACCCCCTCGTGTACGGCGCCGCCGTGGTCACCTCGGAGACGAGGTCACGTCCGGTCGTGCCCGGTTCTGCCCGGGCCGCCGCCGCCAACGTCTGCTCCGGCGCGGTGCCGAAGGCGCATCCCATGGCGCCGGCATCTCGGATGTGGCGGGTGAGGCGCCGGGTGTCGATGCCGGTGATGCCGGGCACGCCGTGGCGGACGAGCATCTCTTCGAGCGACCCGGTGGCCCGCCAGTTCGACGGTCGGGCCGTCATGTCACGCAGCACCACGCCGCGGCACCACGGGCGTGCCGCCTCGTCGTCGTCGGGCGTGACGCCGTAGTTGCCGATGTGCGGATAGGTGAAGGCGATGACCTGACCGGCGTAGCTCGGATCGGTGATCACCTCCTGGTAGCCCGACAACACCGTGTTGAAGACCAACTCGCCGGTGGCCACCTCACCCGGCGACACCGCTCCCACGGCGTCGCCCTCGAACACGGCCCCGTCGGCCAGGACCAGAAGCGCCGGTGCCGAGCGGGCCGGAAAGCTCATCGCTGGGCCTCGGCGTCGATGACCACGGGCTCGCCCCGGTAGACGGTATGGCGGACCCTGCCGGTGAGCATCCGGCCCGCCCACGGGGTGTTGCGGCTGCGGCTGGCCAGGTGGTCGGGATCGACCTCCCAGCGCTCGCTGGGGTCGATCACACACAGGTTGGCCGGGCCATCGACACCGATGGGACCGCCCTGATCTCCCCCATGACCGACGTCCAGCCCGGCGATGCGGGCGGGGCGCCAGGACAAGAGCGCCATCACGTCGTGAAGCGACATGGCCCCCTTGCCCTTCTCGTCGCCGGCGGCGGCGCACAGCGCCTCCAGGGTCACGGCCAGGGCCGTCTCCAGACCGAGCATGCCGGGGGCAGCCACGTCGAGCGGCCCCTCCTTCTGCTCCGGGGGATGCGGCGCGTGATCGGTGGCCACGGCGTCGATCGTGCCCGCGGCGCAGCCGGCGCGCAGGGCGGCGACGTCGCACTCGGTGCGCAGCGGCGGATTGACCTTGAAGACGGCGTCGTAGCCCGACAGCTCGCCGTCGGTGAGCGAGAGATGATGCGGGGCCACCTCGGCGGTGACGTCGAGTCCCTCGGCCTTGGCCCCGGCCACGAGCGCTACCGAGCCGGCGGTCGACAGGTGCAGGAAGTGGACGCGGCCCCCCGTCAGGCGGGCCAGCATGATGTCTCGGGCCACCATCAGCTCCTCGGCGGCGGCGGGGACACCGGGAACACCGAGCCGGCTCGACCATGCCCCCTCGTGCATGTGGCCACCGGCGGCCAGGGTGGCGTCCTCGCAGTGCTGGCCCAGTGTCACGCCCAGGCCGCGGGCGTACTCGAGGGCGCGCCGCATGACACCGGCGTCCTGGACACCGGTGCCGTCGTCGGTGAAGAGCCGCACGCCGAGAGCGGCGAGCTCACCCATGGGTGCCAGGCACTGCCCGGCGCGCCCCACGGTGATGGCGCCGGCCACCGCCACCTGGCACAGAGCGGTCTCGCCCAGTTGCAGGACCTCGCGTGCCACCGCGGCGCTGTCGATGGTCGGGTTGGTATTGGGCATGGCCAGCACGGCCGTGTACCCCCCGAGCGCCGCCGCCCGCGACGCCGTCTCCACCGTCTCGGCCTCTTCGCCTCCCGGCTGACGCAGATGGGTGTGGAGGTCGACCAGTCCGGGCACGACCAGGCAGCCGCCGGCGTCGAGAACCGTGGCCTTGGCCGGGATATCGAGGTCTGGGCCCACCGCCGTAACCGTGCCGTCACTGATGAGGACGTCGGCCCGGCGCTCCCCCGTCTCGTCGATCACCGTGCCGCCGCGGACAACCACGGTGGCGCGCCCCCCGGCGCCGGCCGGTCGGCGTTCAGCCATCGACGGGTCCGTAGCCGTGGCCCAGATCGGCCACCGTCCCCGTGGCGTCGCCCCGCACAACCTGGCCGAGAAGGAGGAAGAGCACGGCCATGCGGACGGCCACGCCGTTGGCCACCTGGCGGAGCACCAGCGAGCGGGGCAGATCGGCCACCTCGTCGGCGATCTCCACGCCGCGGTTCATCGGTCCCGGGTGCATGACCAGCGCGCCATCGGCCAGGAGACCGGCCCGGCGCAGGGTGAGGCCATAGCCGGCGGTGTACTCCCGGATCGAGGGGAGAAACGATCCGGCGCCGCGCTCGGTCTGGAGGCGCAGGAGATAACAGACGTCGACGTGCGGAAGAACGGCGTCGAGATCGTGCGAGACGCCGGTCACCGGCCATCCCTCGAGCGAGGGCGGGACGAGGCTTCCCGGCGCCACCAGGGTGACCTCGGCCCCGAGGGCGGCGAAGGCGAGGACGCCCGAGCGCGCCACCCGGCTGTGGGCGACATCGCCCACGATGGCCACCCGGAGCCCGGCGAAGTCCCCCACGCCGGATTCGCTCACCGGCCGGCCCGCCCTCTCGGCCAGCACCTGGCGGATCGTGTAGCAGTCGAGAAGCGCCTGGGTGGGGTGTTCGTGCCAACCGTCACCGGCGTTGATGACGGTGGCGTCCACCCAGCCCGCCACCTGGGCGGGGGCGCCGGCCGAGGGATGGCGGACGATGAAGGCGTCCACGCCCATGGCCGCCACCGTCTCCACCGTGTCGCGCAGCGATTCGCCTTTCTTGACCGACGACGAGGCCACGGCGAAGGAGAGGACGTCGGCCGACAGGCGCTTGGCCGCCGTTTCGAAACTCAGCCGGGTCCGGGTCGACTCCTCGGCAAAGAGCGTCACCACCGTCCGGCCCCGCAGGGCCGGCACCTTGGGGATGGGCCGGCTGGCCACCTCGACGAAGGCGTCGGAGACGCGCAGCACCTCCTCGATGCCCTCGGCACCGAGATCGGAGATGGAGAGGAGGTGGCGGCCGGCGTCGGACAACGGCGGCGGCTTCAGCTCGTCGGCGTCGGGGAGCGGCGAGGGAGGGGTCATCGGGCGACGACGTCGCCCAGGACGACACCGTCGAGGCTGACGTCGACCTGTTCGTCGAGACGGGTGGGCATGTTCTTGCCCACGTAGTCGGGCCGGACCGGCAGCTCCCGGTGGCCGCGGTCGACCATGACGGCCAGCTGGACGGCGCGGGCCCGGCCGTAGTCGGCCAGGGCGTTGAGGGCGGCGCGCACCGTCCGACCGGTGAAGAGGACGTCGTCGACCAGGATGACCAACTGGCCGGCCAGGTCACAGGGGATGGCGGTGATGGCTTCGGCCAGGACGGGGCGGATGCCGATGTCGTCGCGGTAGAAGGCCACGTCGAGCATCCCCACGGGGACGGTGGTGGCCTCCATCTCCTCGAGGACCTGGGCCAGGCGGAAGGCCAGGGGGACGCCGCCGGTCTGGAGGCCGATGACGACAACGTCGTCGAGACCCCGGTTGCGCTCGACGATCTCGTGGGCGATCCGGGTGATGGCCCGCTGGACGTCTTCCGGAGCCAGGACCTGCACCCGAGGAACAAAGACCCCACCGCGCGGTGGGGTCAATCTGCGTTCTCTTTCGGCCACTCGGGCTCCTTCAAGTTCCGTACGGGCCTCTCGGGACCCGCTTCACGGTTCGAGTCGAGATTAGCACCGCCATCATCACGGCGATCGATGCCAGGACCCCCCGATCCCGGCGCCTCCTGTCGGGCTCGCTCCCGGCGTCCGGGGGATGCCCCTCTGGGAAAACCTCGCCAGGCACGCACCGGGGCGGGCGCCGCGTCCACAAGCACGTCCGTGCCGTCAAGCCTCGATCGACGTCGACGCGACCTACACCGACACGAGCTCTTCCTCGTAATCGGAGGCCCGCGGGTGCTGCATACTCCGGGACACACTCGCACAGGTGCCTCCGCACATCACCGCCTTGGGCCGCGTCTTGCGGGAGGAGGTATCGCAAGTTCGTGACTTCGAATCATGTAACGGTCGAATTGCGGGACGGTGAAGGCGGCCAAGCCGTAGCCAGGCGTGAAGAGCAGGCCCTTTTCGATAAGGCGGGACCGAGTCGGACCAAGTTGCTCCGACGTTCTCCTCAGGACGCGGGCGACTTCAGCCGCCTTCTGTGGCTCCGATCCCAACTCTGCCATTGCTCGCAGATATTGCAACTCCAACTCCGTGGTCCGATCGGCTCGGACGCGAAAGAAGCTCCCGTCGAGTGTGGCTTCGACCAAGGACTGCGCCGAGGCGACATGCTCTTCGTTGATAGGGGACTCAGGTGCTTCGTCCCAGACGATCTTTCCGTATTCCTGAAGGAAGTACGGATAACCCTGGGTGTACTCGATAATCGCCTCGACAGCACCGTCGGTATACGAGACACCGAGGGTCCAAGCCGGTGTGACGAGCGCCTCAACGGCCGCTGCATGCGATAGTCGTCCGATGGTCGGAAACTTGAAGAGGCGTTCGGCATAGGACTTTGCATCGCCGGCCAACCGGGGTATCTGCGGTAGGCCAGCCCCCACCATTGTGATCGGAAGGTTGCGTTGAACGGTCTTGTGCAGGGCCGCGATCAATGCCTCTAGTTGCCTGACAGCAAGGAATTGCACCTCGTCGAAGAGGAATACAACACCCGTGTCATGAGCACGAGCAGCCTCACCGAGGGCGACAAACAAATCGGTGAGGTCCTCAGACAGATTCCCGCTGTCAGCTAGGCCCTCGGCAGCTTCCACGTCGAGACCGAGGCTGAGTGATCCGTGCGGGCTGACTGTGAAGTTGAACGACTTGAGCACCGCAGCCGCTCGTCGTGCGCGCTCCTCCCAGCGCGCCTTGGGAGCAATTTGGAGAAGGGCACGCCTGGCGAGTAGTCCGATCCGAGGTCCGAATTCCGAATTCTTGGTGATCTCGGCCTCGATGGTGGCCCAACGTCTTTCGTCGGCCTTCTCTCGGAAGACACCCAAGAGAACCGTCTTACCGACTCCGCGGAGCCCGGTGATGATCATCGATTGCTCGGTCGCCCCCCGCTCGAGCCGGGCTAGAAGGACATCGAATGCGTCGAGCTCGGTATCTCGTCCGACCAGAGCGGGAGGCTGGGCCCCGGCGTTGGGGGTATACGGGTTGTCTCGAGGCTCCATGCTTGGCTCCTTATCGAACTGGTTACAGTTTATCGTATTTTATCAAATCATGATAAACTCTGACCAACCCGATAAGGGCGACGCCCACGCCAGGCTTGTGGATGACCAGCGGATCCAAGTATTGCGACAGGGGCCCTGCTGGAAGTCCGGCGATACGGTCAAATACCTGCTTCGGGGATCTCGCGAGCTCCGAGTGAATCGTGAAACCGGACCCGCGCCAGGAGTTCGGCAAAGCGCTGTGCGGGTGTCATGGCGAGATGCTGATCGATGATCGTGACGTTCGAGTCGTCGAGCTTCGACAGGTGGAACGTAAGGTCGAGGTCACAGGCCCGCACCACGACGCGCATGGTCTCGAGGCTCGGCTGGACGTCGCCTCGTTCCCAACGGGCGATGGACGACTGTGCTTTACCAAGGCGTTCGCCGAGCTCGGCTTGGGTCAGACCCGAGCGTTGTCGAGCCTCCCGGATGAGGTCGCCGCTGATCATGATGCTTCGAATAGTACAGATATGTTATGTCAGGCGTCGGGTGGCCGGCGGACCTGGGCGGCAATGGTGGAGAGGACACCATTGACGAACTTCCCCGACTGCTCGGTGGAGTACTGCTTGGCCAGTTCCACCGCTTCGTCGATGACGACGGCCACAGGAACGTCGTCACCGGCGAGCAGCTCGGAGGTGGCCAGGCGGAGGATGGTGCGGTCCACCACCGGCATCCTCTCGAGCTCCCAACCCACGGCGGCGGCCGAGATCAACTCGTCGATACGGGCGGCGTTGTCGGCCACCGCCTGCACGAGGGTGGCCGTGTAGGGATCGGGGGTGACGGCCAGGGCGGCCATGACGTCGGGCAGCGACGACTGCTTCATCTCGGCTTCGTAGAGCAGCGCCAGGGCGTGCTCGCGCGCCTCGTGACGCGGCCCCTCCTCGGGCACGGCGTTGTCCGCCTAGGCCCGGGTGATGTACTCGCCCGTGCGGGTGTCGACCTTGATCCGCTCGCCGGGGTTGACGAAGAGCGGGACCTGGAGGACGAGACCCGTCTCGAGCGTGGCCGGCTTGCGGGCGCCGGAGACCCTGTCGCCCTGGACGCCGGGTTCGGTCTCGGCCACCGTCAACTCGACGGCGGCGGGGAGGTCCACCCCCACGATCTCGTCGTTGTACATCTGGAGAACGGCGGTGTCGTTCTCCTTCACGTACTGGGTGGCCTCGCCCAGGTTCTCGGGAGAGACCTGGACCTGGTCGTAGGTGACGCTGTCCATGAAGACGTAGTCGGCGCCGTCGCGATAGAGGTACTGCATCTCGCGCTTGTCCACCATGGCCTGCTCGACGTGCTCGCCGGCGCGGAAGGTGCGCTCGATGACCGCCCCGGTGCGGACGTTCTTCAACTTGGTGCGGACGAAGGCGCCGCCCTTGCCCGGCTTCACATGCTGGAACTCGACGACGGAGAAGAGACCCTCGGGGATGACGATGGTCATGCCGTTACGCAGATCGGAGGTGGTGACAGCCATCAGGCAGCGATGTCCTTTGGAAAGCCCGTGAGGGGGTGACAACCCTGGTCGGTCACGACGACGGTGTCCTCGATGCGGACACCGCCCACGCCGGCGAGATAGATGCCCGGCTCGACGGTGACCACGACGCCGGGCGTGAGGATAGCAGTGGAACCCCGGCCCACGGCCGGGGCCTCGTGGATGTCGAGGCCCACGCCGTGACCCGTGCCGTGGTCGAAGGCCTCGGCCCAACCCGCGGCGGCGATGATGTCGCGACAGACCGTGTCGATGTCGCCCGTGACCATCCCGGGCGCCACCGCCGCCACCCCGGCGGCCTGGGCCTCGGCCACCACGGCGAAGACGCGGGCCAGCTCCGGGCCCGGCTTCCCCCCGACGCAGAAGGTGCGGGTCATGTCCGAGCGGTAGCCGTCGAAGGAGGCGCCGAAGTCGATGACGACGGGATCGCCCTTCTCGATGCGGCGTTCCGACGGGCGGGCGTGGGGCTTGGCCGCGTTCGGCCCCGAGGCCACGATGGTCTCGAAAGCCCGGTCCTCCGATCCGAGCCGGCGCATGGCGGTGTCGAGAGCGAGGGCCAGCTCCTGCTCCGTAGTGCCGTCGGCCAGCATCGGGCGGACTTCTCCGAGCGCGGCGTCGGCGATGGCCGCCGCCCGGGCCATGCGGGCGATCTCACCGGCGTCCTTCACCAGGCGGAGGCCTTCGACGAGTCCGGCCGTCGCGACGAGCTCGGTCGTGGCCAGGAGCTCGGCCCAGCGGAGCTGCGATCCCCAGGCGATGTTCTCGGCCTCGAGACCCAGCCGGGCACCAGCGGCGGCGGCCAGCGCCAGCACGGCGTCGCGCTGGACCTGGGCCCCGCCGATGGTGAGCTCCACCGCCGTCGAGAGGCCGGCGGCGTCCAGCTGCTCGGCCGCCTGGGTGCGGTAGCGGCCGTCGGTGACGAGCAGGCTCCGGTCGGTGGTGACGAGAAGCAGCGCCGCCGAACCGGTGAAGCCGGTGAGGTAGCGGATGTTGGGCAAGGTGGTGACAAGAAGCGCGTCGGCCCCGGCGGGGGCGATGAGACCGCGGAGCCGGGGCAGGCGGGTGTCGATGTCCATAGCCGGGAGTGCCGTCATGAGGCGCCCTTCGCCGGCACCCCTAAGAGGCGGGCCACGGCCTGGACGGCGAGCAGGTAGCCGAGGCCGCCGAAACCGGCGATGGAACCGTCGGCCACGGGGGCGATCACCGAGAGATGGCGGAAGGGCTCCCGGGCGGCCGGGTTCGAGAGATGGAGCTCGATGACGGGACCGTCGAAGGAGGCGAGGGCGTCATGCAGCGACCAGGAGTAGTGGGTGAGGGCGCCGGCGTTGACGATGAGCGCGGCGGCGCGGCCCCGGGCGCCGTGGACGAGCTCGATGAGCTCGCCCTCGTGGTTGGACTGATGGTGCTCGAGGGTGAGGCCCGACGCCTCGGCCGCGGCGCTGGCCGTGGCCACATGGTCGTCCAGGGCCTCGCGACCGTAGATGGCGGGCTCGCGCTCGCCCAGGAGGTTCAGGTTGGGGCCCGACAGCAGAACAAGCAGCGGCGGGCTCACGGGGCCGAGCCCATATCGGTGAGGACGGCGATCACGTCGTCGGCGGCCACGCCGTGGACGGGTTCCACGCCGTTCGGTCCGTCGAGGACGAAGGTGAGGTCGTGCCGGGCCTTCTTGTCGCGGGCCATGAAGGCGAGCAACTCCTCGGCCGACGCCCCGGTGGGAAGGTCCGCGGAGAGGTCGAAGCCGCTGACCACCTTGCGGTGCAGCGCCACCCGGGCCTCGTCGATACGGCCCAGGCGCTGCGCCAGCAGGGCGGCGAAGACGAGGCCGACGGCGACGGCCTCCCCGTGGCGGAGATCCCAGCGGGCGTCGGGACCGAAGGCGGCCGCTTCGAGGGCGTGGGCCAGGGTGTGGCCGTAGTTGAGGATCATGCGGCGGTCCGATTCGCGCTCGTCGGCCGAGACCACACCGGCCTTGATCTCCACGCAGCGGGCCACCTGGTCCTCGAGAGCCAGGTCGAGAAGCGCGGTGGTGGGTGATCCGGGGAGTGCCGAGGCCAAGAAGGCGTACTTGGCCATCTCACCGCGGCCCGACGCCCACTCGCGCGCCGGCAGGGTGGAGAGGGTGTCGACGTCGCAGAGGACGGCCGAGGGCTGCCAGAAGGCGCCCACCAGGTTCTTGCCCTCGGGGAGGTTGACGGCTGTCTTCCCGCCGATGGCGGCGTCCACCTGGGCGAGGAGGGTGGTGGCCACGGTGACGTAGGGAATCCCCCGGAGGTAGACGGCAGCGGCGAAGCCGGCCAGATCCGAGACCACTCCCCCGCCCACGGCCACGACGGCGTCGGAGCGGGCCAGGCCGGCCTGGGCGAAGCCCCGGCAGAGCTCCTCCACCTGGGAGAGGGTTTTGGAGCCCTCACCGGAGGGGACCACGAAGATGTCGGTGTCGACGCCGGGGTTGACGTCGACCTCGATGGCCTCCTGGGTCACGACGGCGACGCGCTGGACCCCCTTGGGCAGAAGCTCCGGGAGCAGGGAGCGGACACCGCGGCCGACGACGACGTCGTAGGAGCGATCGCCTAGGGGGACGGAGATGGTGGTCACGGATGAACTCCTCTATCGGGGGCACCGCGGCCGACGGCGTCAAGGAGACGGTCGGCCACGGCCGGGGCGGTGAGAGTGTCGACGTCGATGACCTCGTCGGCCAGCTCGGCGTAGAGGGGCCGGCGCGCCGCGTCGAGGGCGCGCAGGGTGTCGGTTCTGTCCTCGGGGCCGGCGCCGGCAAGGAGGGGACGGCCGGCACCGTCGCGGACCCGCTCGACGAGGGTCTCCGGTCGGGCCCGGAGCCAGACGACGGTGCCCGCGGCGCGCAGGCGGGCGCGGTTGGTCTCGTCGAGGACCGCTCCCCCGCCGACGGAAACGACGAGGTTGCCGTCGCGGCGCAGGACACCCTGGAGCGCCTCCGCCTCCTGTTGGCGGAAGTAGGTCTCGCCGTGGCAGGCGAAGAGGTCGGCTACCGACGAGCCCGCCGTGCGGGCCACCTCGGTGTCGGTGTCGAGCCAGGTCCAGCCCAGGCGGCCCGCGGCCAGGCGGGCCACGGTCGACTTTCCCGCTCCCATCATGCCGATCAAAAGAAGACGGTCAGCCACCGCCGGCCACCGCGGCCGAGGGAGGGTCCTGAGCGAGCGAGGCCACGAAGCCGTCGCGGTTGCGGACGATCTCGGCCAGGGAGTCGCCCCCGAACTTACGGAGGACCTCCGAGGCGAGGACGAGGGCGGTCATGGTCTCGGCCACCACGCCCATGGCGGGGACGGCGGTGACGTCGGTGCGTTCTTTGAACGAGACGGTTGACTCTTTGGTGACGACGTCCACCGTGCCGAGGACGGGCCGGTTCAAGGTGGCCAGGGGCTTCATGCCCAGGCGGGCCACGATGAGGCCTCCGGTGGAGATGCCGCCCTCGATGCCGCCGGCCCGGGCCGTGGCCCGTTCGTAGACACCGGCCTTGGCGTCCCAGGTGATGGCGTCGTGGGCCACCGAGCCGCGGCGCGCCGCCCCCGAGGCGCCCTCCCCGATCTCCACGTACTTGATGGCCTGGATGGACATGAGGGCCTGGGCCAGGAGGCCGTCGAGGCGGCGGTCCCAGTGGACGTGGGAGCCGAGGCCGACGGGGGCGCCGTAGACGAGGACCTCGACCACTCCGCCGAGGGAGTCGCCGTCCTTGGCCGCCGCCTTGATGGCGGTGACCATGCGCTGCTCGGCCGAAGGGTCGAAGCAGCGGACATCGGAGGCGTCGACGCGGGCCAGATCGGCCGGGGTGGGGCGGAGCTCGGTCTCGACCTGCTCGGGGCCGAGGGCCACCACGTGGCTCAGAAGCTGGGTGTCCAGGCGGGCCAGGAGGGCCTTGGCCAGGCATCCGGCCGCCACGCGGGCGGCGGTCTCGCGCGCCGAGGCCCGCTCGAGGACGTCGCGGGCGTCGTCGAAGCCGTATTTCTGCATGCCGGCCAGATCGGCGTGGCCGGGGCGGGGCTTGGTGAGGAGCTTGGAGGGGACGCCGGGATCGGGCGACATCTCCTGTTCCCACTTGGGCCACTCGGTGTTGGCGATCTCGATGGCCACGGGCGAGCCCAGGGTGCGGCCGTGGCGGATGCCGGCCAGGAGGGTGACCTCGTCGGCTTCGAAGCGCATGCGGGGGCCGCGACCGAAGCCCAGCCGGCGGCGGGCCAGCTCGTCCTGGATCTCCCCGACGGTGATGGGGAGACCGGCGGGGAGGCCTTCGACGATGACGACGAGAGCTTTGCCGTGGGACTCACCCGCGGTCAGGTACCGAAGCACGGAATTCAATCTACTGCCGGTATAGCGGGGTCCCGGGCCGCTTAGACGGTTCTGTGGAAGAGCGCGTGGGCCACCGGATTGCCCCAGATGACCGAGAAAATGGCCCCGGCGGCGAGGAACGGGCCGAAGGGGATGCGGGACTTGCGGTCGCCGCCGGTGACGACGATGACGACGAGGCCGACGAGAGAACCGAGGACGAAACCGGCGAAGAAGGCGACGAAGGCGTGGCCGTAGCCGAGCCAGCCGGTGGCCAGGCCGATGACGCCCGAAAGGCGGACGTCGCCGAAGCCCATGCCCTTGGGGACGGCCACATGCAGGAGATAGAAGCCGGCGAAGGCGGCCGCTCCCGAGGCGGCCGCCCGACCGAGGGCTCCCCAACGGTCGTCCACGGCCGAGGCGATGACGAAGAGGGGGATGAGAAGAGCGAGGGTGGGATAGATGATGTGGTTGGGGATGATCCAACGCTCGAGGTCGACGGCGGAGATGGCCAGCATGGAGAGGCCGAAGACGGCGTAGGCGGCGAGGACCACGTCGGCACCGAAGCGCACCGCGAAGGCGCCCAGGACAAGGGCACCGAGGGCGGCGAGGACGGCAGGACGGTAGGTCTGCTTGAAGGGCGCCGCGCACGAAGGGCAGCCCCGTCGGCGGGCCACGACGCGGAGAACGGGAACCTGCCCCACGCCCGTGGCGGGGGCTTCACAGACTTCGCAGCGCCACCAGGGTCGGTCGAGCGGGCGGCGCTCCCCCAGGCGGTGGACGATTATCTCGATCCCGTCGCCGAAGACGAGCCCGCCGGCAGCACTCACCCCCGTGACGAGGGCGTTCATATCGGGCGCACGCTAACCGAGCGGTTTCCGCGCGCCGCGGACCGAGGTGGGAGAGCGACCTACTTCTTCGAGGGCTCGTAGAAGGGGTTGGCGCCGCTGGCGTGGTCGGTGACGTCCACCACCGAGACGATCTCGGGCAGCGTTTCGCGCAGCGCCACTTCGATTCCCTGGGACAACGTGACGGTGGCCAGGCCGCATCCCTGGCAGCCCCCGCTCAAGCGGAGATAGACGACGTCCTCTTCCACGGCCACGAGGTCGGCCCGACCGCCATGCATGGCGATGGAGGGATTGACCTGCTCTTCGAGAACGGCCAGGACCCGTTGGGCCAGATCGCCGGTCAGATCGCCGGCCGGGCGGCTGGCGAAGACGTCGGCGCGCGGCGGGGTGTTGGGGTTCAAGATGACGAGGCCACCCTCGCCCTCGTCCGACCAGTCGAGTCGGGCGCCGACCAGGCGGGCGACAGAAGCCTGGGGGACGACCACCTTGAGCTCGTCGTCGCCGCCGAAAGAATCGGAGTCGGCGGCGTCGGCCGCCATCTGGAAGTAGATGTCGTAGGTGTAGGCGCCGTCACGCGAGCCGGTGACCTCCACCCAGAGAGCCAGCTTCTCGGCGTCACCCTCCTGGGCCCGGGCCTCGAGGACGACCCCGCGCGCCGCCGGGGTGACCGCCAGTACCGCTGGGCTCGTGTGACCGTTGCCAGCCGGTCCTACATGCTCGGCCATCGTCCGCCACCTCCGGGGTCCATCATAGGGGCATGGCCCGCGTTCTCCTCCTCGTTCCGTCGGCCACATACCGGGTGGCGGACTTTCTCGAAGCGGCCCGGACGCTCGGGGTGGACGTGGTCATCGGGGGCGACGAGTCCCCCGTGCTCGAGGGCCCGATGGGGAAGCGGTGGCTGCAGCTACCTCTGGACGATCCCCAGGCAGCGGGGGCGGCGATCGTGGCCCACGACGGCCTGGCCCCCCTCGACGCCGTGCTGGCCGTGGACGACAGAGGGGCCGTCGCCGCCGCCGAGGCGTCGAAACGACTGGGTCTGCGCCACAACAGCCCCGACGCCGTGTCCGGCACCCGGGACAAGCTGGTGATGCGAACCCGGCTCGGGGCGGCCGAGGTGGGCCAACCGGCCTACGCCGCCATCGGCGCCGACGCCGGTCCCGACGAGATTGCGGCTGTGGCCGACGCCGTCGGGCTGCCGTGTGTGATCAAACCGCGCACGTTGTCGGGCAGCCAGGGGGTGTTGCGGGCCGACACGGCGGCCGAGGCCGTCGCCGTCGTCGAGCGGGTACGGAAGATCGCGTCGTGCGCCACCAGTGACGATGACGGGACCCTGCTCCTCGAGCGCTTCGTGCCCGGGCCGGAGGTGGCCGTCGAGGGGCTGCTCAACGACGGCGAGCTCAAGGTTCTGGCCGTGTTCGACAAACCCGATCCCCTCGACGGTCCCGCTTTCGAAGAGACGATCTACCTGACCCCGTCGCGACTGGCCGACGCCGACGTGGACGCGGTGACGGCGGCCACGGCGGCCGCCTGTCGCGCCCTCGGGCTGGCCCAGGGTCCCATCCACGCCGAGGTCCGGGTGAGCGACGGGCGGGCCTCGATGATCGAGGTGGCGGCGCGGACCATCGGCGGGTTGTGCGCCCGGACGCTCATCTTCTCCACGGGCCGGACACTCGAGCAGTTGGTGATCGGCCAGGCCCTCGGCTGGGAACTCGGCTCCATGCGACGGCGCAGCGGCGCCTCGGGCGTTTTCATGCTCCGGGTCCCCCACGCCGGGATCCTCGAAGGGGTGGGGGGCCGCCGGGAGGCGGCGGCCGTCCCCGGCATCACCGATGTGCAGATCACCATCGCCGACGGTCGGCCGGTGGAGCCGGTACCAGAAGGCAACCGGTACCTCGGATTCGTCTTTGCCCGCGGCCTGACGCCGGCCGAGGTCGAAGCGGCACTGCGACGCGCCGAGTCTCTGCTCGACGTCCGCATCAGCTCGTAACGCTCGGTTCTCCGATGAGAGAGACGGGGGCAACTACGGTGGCCTAGTGCACGTTCTGTTGCTCTCCACCTACGAGCTCGGTCACCAGCCGCTCCATGTGGCATCACCGGCCGGTGCTCTGTTGCGGGCCGGACACGACGTGCGTTGCGTGGATCTGGCCATGGACGCCGTCGACTCCGACACCCTCTGCTGGGCCGACGCCGTGGCCTGCTCGGTCCCCATGCATACGGCCATGCGTCTGGCCCTGGCCGTCTGCGGCGAGATCCGGTCCCGGCGACCCGACGTCGCGCTCTGTCTGTACGGGCTGTATGCCGGTCTCGACGCCGGTCTCGAGAAGACGTCCACCGGCACTCTGGTCGACCGGACGATCGCCGGGGAGTACGAACCGGCCCTGGTGGCCTGGGTGGACGAGATCGCCGCCGGCGCGTCGGGTCGGAGCCCCGGCGGAGCCGACGCCGTGGTCAGCCTCGGGCGGGGCCGGTTCGGCCTGCCCGCCCGTCACCTGTTGCCGGCGCTCGACCGCTACGCCCGGCTGGCCGTCTCGGGTGAGTTGCGACTGGCCGGTTACGTGGAGGCGAGCCACGGCTGCGCCCACCGCTGCAAGCACTGTCCGGTGCCGGTGGTCTACGACGGACGGACCCGGCTGGTGGGCGAGGACGCCGTGGTGGCCGACGTGGCCCAGCTGGTCGAGCTCGGGGCCCGGCACATCACCTTCGGTGACCCCGACTTCCTGAACGGTCCCCATCACGCCGTGCGGGTGGTCTCCGCCGTGCACAGCGCCTTCCCCGAGCTGAGCTTCGACGTCACCGTGAAGGTCGAGCACATCCTGCGCCACGGCGACGTGTGGCCAGCTCTGGCCCGGGCCGGTTGTCTCTTCGTCGTCTCGGCCTTCGAATCGGCCAGTGACGAAGTGCTCCGGCAGCTGGACAAGGGCCACACCGTGGCCGACGAGATCGAGGCGGTGGCCGTTCTGCGCGCCGTGGGGACCGAGCCACGGCCGTCGCTCATGCCCTTTACCCCGTGGACATCGGCGAAGGACATCGGGGCGTTGCTCGACCTCGTCAGCTACTGCGATCTGGTGGGAAACGTCGACCCCGTGCACTACTCCATCCGGCTTCTGGTACCTCCGGGATCGCTGCTCATGACGTCGGGGGCTCTCGATGGTCACCTCGGTCCCTACGACGCCGAAGGTCTCGGGTGGACGTGGGAGTCGGACGATCCGCGGCTCGATGCCGTGCAGCGGGAGTTCGCCGCAATCGCCGAACGCGCCGGTAACGACAGCTGGCCCGCGGCGCGCTCCTACGAAGCCGTGCGGGCGGCGACCGACACAGCGTTCTCCACCGACGGCGCCCCCTTTCTCGGTCCCGCGCCCGTGGCCGAGGCGCGCCTACGGTCCGCCCTGGCAGCTGACCAGAGACCCCGGCTGACCGAGGCCTGGTTCTGCTGCGCCGAGCCGACCGATGCCCAGTTCCGAACCTTCGTCGTCGACGCGGCGACCTCTCCAGCGGGAGTTGAGAGATGACAGAGAAAAAAGTTCGACCACCGCGTAGCGCGGCCGACGAGACGTGGCGCGAGGCGCCCGAGGGCGCGCACGAGTGGATGAGCTTCCCCGATCCCGACGACGAGCGGACCTGGCTCTTCGACGTGACCTTCTTGGAGAGCAACTGGACGTGCATCTTCGGACGGGGCTGCCAGGGCGTGATGACGGGCCCGGCGCCCGAGCTGGTGCAGGGCTGCTGCTCCTACGGGGCCCATTTCACGGGACCGAAGGATGCCCGTCGGGTGGAGGCGGCAGCGGCCACCCTCACGCCCGAGCAGTGGCAGTTCTGGAAGCAGGGTCAGGCCCGCGACGGCGGGAAGCCCCGTGTGGTGAAACGCAGCAGCGGTGGCGACCTGAGCACCCGGATGGTGAAGGACGCCTGCATCTTTCTGAACCGACCCGGTTTCGCCGGCGGTCCGGGATGTGCACTTCACCGCGCCGCCATGGAGCGCGGCGTGCCCCACCTGGAGCTCAAGCCCGATGTGTGTTGGCAACTGCCATTGCGCCGCGAGGACGAGGTGGCCGACGACGGCTACGTGACGTCGGTGATCCGGCAGTGGGACCGGCGCGACTGGGGTGCCGGTGGCGCCGAGTTCCACTGGTGGTGCACCGAGGCACCCGACGCCTTCGTCGGGACGAAGCCGGTCTACGAGGAACTCGGCCCCGAGTTGGTGGCGCTGAGCGGACGCAAGATCTACAAGCGGTTGGTGCGCTATCTCCAGGCGCGTGCCGGGCGCTCGTCAGCGGCGGCGGCGACGAATGGCGCCCGGGGTGCCCCGGCCGACACGCCGGTCACGACCGGTACCGCGTCGACCAAGACGGTCGTCCCGGTCGCCGTCCCGCTACCGCACCCCGCCGTCCGGCGACGCTGACGCCGGCTTTCACGACTCTTACTCCGGTGTCGGCGGGACAGCCGGCGCGCGACCGGGCCCGGCACCATTACTCGTTGAGCGGGTCGTCCTCGGAATCGGGGGATTCGTGGTCACCCAAGGTGTCGTCGAGTTCATCCGTTTCGGCCATGCACCAGGAGGCGTGTTCGTCCTCGGGGTCGGCGCCGCACTCGGCGCACGGTTCGGGCACGGTCGCGACTGAGCGCTTCAGGCTGCGGGCCTCTTCGAAGCGGCGATGTCGTCCCTTCTTCACGAGCGACTCCTCCATCGGCCGGGGCGCGTCCCCCACGGCGAGCAACACGCCGAGTGTACCCGTCGATACGCGGGCACTGACACCGGCCCCCGGCCCCGGGGGCCGGTGAAGGTACAGTGCCAACGTGCCCGAGGATTTCGACCCGACCGCCATGATCGAACGCTTCCGGGACCGGGCTACCGCCGTGCGTAGCCGGGGTATTCCCCCCATCGAGGGTCCTGAGCGGCAGCGATTCATCGACCAGGCCCAGGTCGACTTCATGGACTACGCCATGCTCGGTGACGCCGAAGCCACCCTGGTAGAGGGCATTCTCACCCTCCGGATCGATCTCAGGCCTGAGCCCACCTAACCGCCGTAGCTCATCCTGGTGTCCTCCATGCGGAGGATGCCGTCCTGGTCGTCGTCGGGGACCGAATCCGTCTCGGCGTCCGCTACGGCCACGTCCGTGACCTCCCCCACGAACCAGGTGTGGCTCCCGAGCGGCAGGGTGTGGCGGATCTCGCAGTCGAGCCAAGCCGCCGCGGCGGCCAGCAGCGGCGCCCCCGTCGGCGCCGTGGTCACGGGCACCCCGTTCATGGTGCCGAGGCCGCTGTCCTCGTCGATGTCGACATCCTCGACGGGCTTCACGAAATGACGGACGAGGGCACGGTCGCGGCGCGCCAGCAGGTTGAGGGCGAAGATGCCCCCATCGACGAGCAGGTCGTGGGTCACCGCCTTCTGTTCGACGCCGACGCCGATCAATTTCGGCGTCTGGGCCACCTGGGTGACCCAGCTCACGGTCATCAGGTTGCGACGGGGCCCGGCGCGCGAGCCGAGAACGTAGAGGCCCGCCGGCAACGACCAGAGCACGCGCCGGCGGAGCCGGTCATACGCATCGGGGTCGCGTCCGTCGGGGACGGGACCGACGATGTCACCGGTCGCCCGGTTCATGGGGATCCGTCGGCCAGCCCGACGGTGAGCGAGTCGTAACGGGCCAGGGCCTTGATGAGATCCCGGCGCGCCGTCGTGCGTTGCGCCAGGGCGGCGGCGGTGAGCCGGGTCGAACCCCCGGCGGACGAGAAACAGTCGCGTCCGGCCGTGCCGGCGGCGGAATAGGCGTCGGAAAGAAAGGTGGTGAGTGCGTGGTCGGGGGTGGGCAGATTCTGATTGGCGGCCAAGACGTCGGTCTCGAGGACATCGCAGACTGTGCGCACCGAACCCGGACTCTGTCCGGCCACGGCGATGCGCCGGAGATCGCCCTGGACGGTGCTCACCTGGGCCGAGAAGCCCGTCGTCTTGGCCCAGCCCGAGACCTGCTCGGCCAAGGTGTTGCCGGGAAACGTGCTGCCGCAGGCGGCCAGGACGAGCCCGGGCATGGTGACCGACAGCGCTAGCACGATGCGCCTGCTTCTGGCTGCGGACGGTCGACGCTGTCGGGGTCGACGCTGTCGGGACGGTTCACGATCTCGGGACGCTCGGCGTCCATCTGTCACCGCAGAGTTCCACCGGGCGGCGTGGCCAGGTCCGCCGGCGGCCAGGACGGGTCGAGCTGGTGGAGAAAAAGATCGCACCGTTGCTCTTCGGACGGCTCACCGATGACGGCGGCCGTGGCCCGCAGCCCGTCGAGACAGCGGAGAAATCCCCGGTTGGACGGATGCGACCAGCGGACATAGCCACTGCCGCGCCACCCCGACTTCCGCAGGGCGTCGAGGCCGCGGTGATAACCGACGCGGTAACAGGCGTAGGCCTCGATGTCGTCGCGGGCCAGGCCGCCGAGCGCGGCCCAGGCATCGCACCAGTCGGGGAAGGCGCGCACCACGTCGGACACGGCGTCGCGGCGACCTTCGGCGGGCGCCTCGAGGGCGGCGGCGAGACGCTGTGCGGCCACGGCATGGGGGGGCTCGAGCACGGTGTCGGGAGGCCCGACAGTGAGGTTGACGGGGTCAGTCATAGCGGAGGCGTCCCTTCGACATGTTCGGGAATGTAGTGGCGGCCCCCCGTGCGGTCGGCCCAGACCCGCATGACCCGGTCGGTTCCCGGATCACGAAACACCTCGTCGGTCGGGACCCAGCTGGGTTTGGGAGCGTCGGATTCGCCGTGGCGGCGGAGAAAGAGGCTCATGGCCGCCGCCACCAAGACGGCGGCGATGACGACAATTCCGAGAAGGGCGAAAAAGATCACGCCGGGGGGCGCGGTCCGATTACGACAGCGGTGCCGTAGGCGGCGATCTCGGTCAGGGCCTGGCCGATCTCCGACGAGTCGAAGCGCATACCGACGATGGCGTTGGCCCCCATGAGCCGGGCGTTCTCGATGAGCCGGTCCATGGCGTGGCGGCGGCTGTCCTCCAGGAGCTTTGTGTACTGGCCCACCTCGCCACCGACGAAGGACTTGAACGAGGCCCCGATGCCGCGCACGGCGCCCATGGAGCGCACGACCAGGCCGAAGCAGGAGCCCAGGGTGCGCTGGACCTGGTATTCGGGGAAGTCGAAGGCGGTGGTCATGGGGAAGCTGGCCAGGCCGGCGGCGGTGTCGGTGGGGTCGTACTGCGTCATGGTGCCTCCCGGCGAGCGCTGCGGACCCGTTGACCCTACGACTACTCGAACCGCAGGAGATGGTAGTCCCGACGCCCGCGGCGCAGGACCAGGTAGCGGCCGAAGAGCAGGTCGTCGGGGCCCAAGCGGGCGTCGCTGTCGTCGACGCGCCTGTTGTTCACGTAGGCCCCACCTTGGGTGATGGTGGTGCGGGCTTGGCTCTTGGACTTGACCAGGCCGGTGTCGACAAGGGCGTCGACGAGAGACATCTCCTTCAAGGCGCTGCGCTCGAGCACCGTGGTGGGGGCGTCGGCACACACCTCGAGCAGGGTGGCTTCGTCCAGGGTGCTGATCTCCTCGGAGTACAGCGCCGCCGCCGCCGCTTCCGCCCGCAGGGTCTCCGTCTCGCCGTGCACGAGCGTGCACACCTCATGGGCCAGCGCGCGTTGCGCCTCGCGGCGTTCGGGATGCTCGGCCGTGTGCGTATCGAGGGTTCTGATGGTGTCGTGGTCGAGGAAGGTGAGAAAACGCAGGACCGTTCCCACCGTGGCGTCGTCGGTGCGGAGGAAGAATTGGTAGAGCTGGAACGGACTGGTCCGCCGGGCATCCAACCAGATGGTTCCGGACTCGGTCTTGCCGAATTTCGACCCGTCCGCCTGCAGCAAAAGGGGCGAGGTCAAACCGAAGACCTCGGTCCGGCGCATCTTGCGGATGAGCTCGATGCCCATGGTGATGTTGCCCCACTGATCGCTTCCTCCCAGCTGCAGGCGGCAGTCGTGGGCTTCGAAAAGGTGGAAGAAGTCATAGGCCTGGAGCAGCATGTAGCTGAACTCGGTGTA
>PLXQ01000021.1 GCA_003151475.1 Acidimicrobiaceae bacterium
GTCGTCACCACGAAGTGGTGCACGGCATTGCGCAGCGACGGGATCGACGAGTTGGTGGTCACGTAGTTCAAGGTGTTCGTTCCCGCCGTGCTTACATCAGTGGCGATGCCCACGAAGTTGCTCGACGGGTTGACCGCGTTCTTCCAGGTGTCGAGGGATACTGCGATCCCCTTGATCCCCGAGAACCCTTCACCGCCCCCGTTGATGCCCAGGGCGGTGGGCTTGGTGACACTGGCATCGGCCAGGGTGAAGGTGAGGCCGTCGGCGCCCGAGCCCGGTCCGATGAAGGCGTCGAAGGCGGCCGTGATGCCCACTCCCGGCACCGGGGTGGGCCAGAAGGCCGAACCCGCCTGATAGTTGGTGGCCGCCGTCAACTGCAGGTTGGCCGGCGACCCGGTGGTAATGAGCTTGGCCGAGCCGTTGAGTTGCCATCCCCCCGACACCGGCGACGGGATCGAGCCGGGCGCCGCCGCCGCGCCGTCGGAACTTGCCAAGCTGCCGAAGACGACCGCCATGGTGGCAATGACCAGCGGGGCCCGGACCCTTCGCCGGCGCGCACACGAGCGCATGGTCTCGCGGACAGGGCTCATGGAGAGCTCGAGAGCAGGTGGAAATGCGGGTGGCCATTGCGCAAGACGACGACCGTCACCTTTCCCACAAAGGACGATCCCGCGATTGCGCCAGACGACCGGGAGTCGCAGGAGTCCCTGCGTTGGTCTCCCATCATGAATAGTCGCGCGGCGGGATCTTGGTGCGGAGCATTGGTGTCGATCCCACCTGTCCAACAGGTTGGGTCGCACCAACCCCGCTCATTGAGTTGGTGTAGGCCGACGTAGATCGTAATCAAGGACGGTATCAAGACAAACCAACGCAATTGATCATCAAAATTGACGATTCCGCACCTCTTTATGCTGGCCTGACAACTCGTGATCTGGCAGTCGATGCCGAATGCAACCGTCTCCGTGCGAAGTGACAGCAGGATCAATCGTCGCCGCGGACGCCGAAAGTCAACGCGAGGACAGTGAGGTAACTCGCGCCCGAATCACCCGCTCATCGAATGCGAGCTCAAGTTGGCCAAGCGACTCGACTGGCTTGAAGCGGGCATACCCACCGAAGTCATTGCACCTCGAATAGTTCGCCGGCACTTCTGGGATGGCCAGTATTGAGCAGCGAAGAGAGACTCTCTCGTCCGCAACGCTTTAGAAGATTGCTCCGATCTAGAGGAGCACAAGACCCGCAATGCCCGCAACAATTCTGATGGTATAGAACCATACCCACCGGTCACGAGGCAGTTGGCAGTTGGCAGTTGGCAGGTAGCGTTGAAACCGTCCATTCTTCGCATTTGTTTGACTATGGGCACCTCGACAAGCGTGCGTCCGCATGTCATCAACCCCCCCACAAGGTGAGACCCTTTACGCGCGTGCGCGGCCTCACCTTATAAGGACGTTGACTGACATCCAACAGGTTCCGAGGTCCTGGGTGGGTCTACTGAGCGCACGCTCGCATGACGGACATGAGCCGATTTCATCAGCCGAGGCGCAGCGTTTCGAGCGGCTCCAGGCGCGCCGCCCTGATCGACGGGTAGAGCCCGGCGATGACGGACACGAGAAGCGCCAAGCCCATCCAGATGGGTATCTGGCCGTACCCGATCTCCACCACCCAGTGCTCCAGGGACGAGACGAGGTACACCACAGCTATCCCTATCAGGGCACCTAATACACCGCCCAGAACCCCGACGAAGAGGGACTCGAGCAGGAATTGCGCACCGATCTTCGACCGGCTGTGGCCGACTGCTCGCCGGATGCCGATCTCGGACGACCGTTGGATGACGGAGATCGACATGACGTTGGCGATGCCGAGCCCGCCCACCGTCAGGACGAGCAGTCCGGCGAAGAGGGCCACCTTCTGGAGGGTCTTGTTGGCTTGCGCCTGTGCGGCCAGGACATTGCTCGGCACCTGCGTCGACACCTGGTCGGGACCTCCGAGGTTGATGGCGGTGGCAAGAACGGTGGCGGTCGCCGCCGTGGTGCCGTCCTTGGTGCGGATGTAGAGCTCGTTAGGCTTGCCGTTGGTGTCGAACACATGCTGCGCCGCCCACTGGGTGACGAAAGCAGCATTGTCCAGCGTCGGATCCAGTGGCACCTTTCCGAGGACGCCGACCACGCCGAAGTTGGTGTTGTTGAGGCGGATCGTGCGCGTCTCGCCCGGGAGGTATCCGTACTGCTTGGCGATGCCGCTGCCTAACACCACCGACCGCAGATGGAGCACCCTGTCGGCGCTGTCCAACCAGCGCCCGTCGATCAGTCGCACCTGGAGCACCGAGGGCAGACTGTCATCGGCGGCGCGGACCGGCACCGGGAACGCCTCGTAGTAGGTGGACGCCCCTTGCACGGGAACCGAGATGACACCTGAGAGGTTCGTGGTCGCCGCCGCACTGGTGACCGACGACACCGAATCCACCCGGCGCACGGCGTCGCCCGGAAGGGTGGGGTTCTGCGATCCGAACGTTCCCCCCGCCTGGGCGATGATCAAGTTCGTCCCCAATGTCGCCAGTTGTACTTGCAGCGCGCCTTTGGCGCTTTCCGTCAGGCCCACGGCGCCCACCATGGAGGCGACACCGATGATCGGTCCGAGCAGGATGAGCAGAGTGCGCACCTTGCGGGCCATCAGGCCCGTCCAAGCCACGCCCACGAGGTCGCGCGTCGCGCTCATGCCACCCGGCGCTCGTCGGCGACGATGCGACCGTCGCGCATCGAGACCTTCCGCAGTGCCGTGTCCGCCACCGTCGGGTCATGGGTGACCATGACCACCGCCCGCTCGGGGGTTCCGAGGCCAGCGAAGATCTCGAGCACATGGGCGGCATTGGCCGAGTCGAGCGCGCCGGTGGGCTCGTCGGCCAGGATCATGAGCGGTTCGGTCACGATGGCTCGGGCCAGGGCCACGCGTTGTTGTTCCCCTCCGGACATCTGCACGGGTCGGTGATCGGCTCGCGCCCCCAACCCCAACTGGTCGAGCGCCTCAAAGGCACGCTGGCGACGTTCGCGGGGTCGGATATCCCGGTAGAGCAAGGCCGTCTCCACGTTGCCGAGGGCGCTCAGGTGGGGAATGAGGTGGAACTGCTGGAAGACGAAGCCGATGGACTGACCACGTAGTCTCGATCGCTTGGGGTCGTCGAGAGCACTCACGTCCTGCCCGGCGATGCGAACGGTGCCCGAGGTGGGGAGATCGAGAACCCCAAGCAGACCCAGCATGGTGGACTTGCCCGAACCGGACGGCCCGACGATGGACATGAACTCGCCCGGCATGATCTGCAAGGACACGTCGGACAGAGCGTAGATCTCAACTTCCTCGCCGTAGACGCGCGACACCCCCTCCAACTCGAGCAGCGGCTGGACCGCAGGCCCGGCAAGACCGGTAGCGGTGGGGAGCTGAACGGTCGGATCCCCGGGGTCGGGGGAAGGGCCCGGATCGGCCGGATCCTGGGTGCTCACTGGGGTTGATCCACTTCGACCACGACGGTCTGACCGGCGCGCACCCCGTCTTTCACCTGAATGTAGGACCCTTCGGTGAGGCCTGTCGTCACCGGCACCTCGGTGACCTTGCCGCTCTTGCGGTCGATGACCCGGACCGTGTCCCCCCCGACACCGTTCTGCTTGACAGCGGCGATGGGGACGGTCAGGGCATCTTTCACCTGCTGGTCGACAGCGGTAATCGACACCGCCGACCCGTCGGCACCACTCAGATCCGATACTTCGATCCTGCCCTCGTACACCTGACTCGAGGAACCTCCCGGCGTGCTCGCGGCAATGTCGGTGGGAGCAGTATCTAGCTCGGTGATGGTGCCCGACGCCGTCGTCGTCGCACCCGAGATCTGCACCGTGCAGGGTTGGCCGACCTTGAGAAGCGTCCGGTTGGCGGCCGACGCCTGCAGGCTGACCGTCAGATCGGCTTCAGTGAGCGACAAGATCGCCTCGCCCGCCGTCGCCGGTGCACCCGCCTTCACGAAGACTTGGCCGACGTCGGTCGGCCACTGGCCCACGATCATGTCGGTCGGTTCGAACGTCACATCCGTCCGCAGAGACTGCAGCACCACGGTGACTTGGGATTGGCCCGCTTTGAGCAGCGCCGCCCCGACCAGCGGCTGATAGTCCTGGCCGGGCTGCGCCGTACCGAGCACCGAGAAATTCACCGACGTGTCCTTCACCACCGCCTGGCTGGCGGTGATCACGAAGGTTGCCGCTCCTCCCTGGGCCACAGCCGTCGTGCTGACCGAGATGGAAAGCTTGGGGAGCACGGACGAGGTCAGGGTCACCGAGACACTCTTCGGGTTCCCGATCTGATACGCCGGGTTGGCGGCCAGAGTGACGGTCAGGGTTCGATCGGACTCGACCGTGTTGTCGGTGACGGTGGGGATGGCCAGCTGCATCGAGGTCTGCCCCGCCGGCACCACCACGGTCCCACCCGGCACCGTGTAGTCGGTTCCCTGGGTGGCGTTCCCGCTGTAGGTCAGGTCGATGGTCAGCGAAGTGTCGAGGGCCTCGTTCAAACTGATGGTTACCTCATAGGGTCCGCCCTTTTGCAGGTACGTCGTGGCCGAGCTCAGGGTCACGGTCGGAACGGCATTGCTGCCGTTGATAGTCACCACGGTGGAGCCTTGCGCCCCCACGCTGTACGACGACGAGGGGTTGAGGGCTACCACCACGAATTTGTCGGGTTGGATCAGCTTGTCGTTGAGTGTGTCGATGGTGACCGTCGCCGAGTTACTCCCGGCATTCAACGTCAGGACAGGATTCACGGGCTGGTAGTCCGTCCCGACGACCGCACTGCCCGACAGGGTCAGGGCGACCTGGGTGTTCTGGACCGGCGCCTGATCGGCCGTGACGGTGATCGTCACGGCGCCGCCGGGCGAGATCGTGGTCCCCCCGGAGACCTGGAGCGCGGGCACGTTGTTGTTCTTGATCGAGGTCTGCGCCGTTGCGGGGTTTCCCACGGTGTATCCGGAGCCCATGTTGTTGATCGTCTCCATGATCGTCGGGTCCGGCTCGACCACAGAGTTAACACGAGTCTGCACGGAGAAGGTTGTGGAGGTGTCTCCCGCCGGCAGCGTCACCGACGTAGGCGCCGTCACGATGTCCTGGCTTAGTGCCGTTGTCCCCAACGGGCTCAAGCTCACGGTGATGTCGCTGCTCGGCGCCGGTGACGCAGTGATCACGAATGTGGCGGCCGTGCCCTGTGGGACATCGTCGTCCACAGATTGGATGGTGAGATTGGGAGTGACCAAGGGACCGATGTTGGATCGCAGGGCCGCGAGCGTGGCGGCACCGACGCCGATCGAGTGGGAAGCGGTCGTTGCCGCCGGCGGACCGATGATGAGTCCGGCCGACACGTCGTCGCCCAATTGATAACCGGTGCCCTGCTGGAGGGTCACTGTCACCGACTGTGGGCTAGCCGGCGTGGCATTGGGATAGTTGTGCTGAGCCTGCCACTGCGCCAATGCGAACTGCGTCTGTTGGGTGAAGAGGTCGGTCATGGGTCCCGGATCGTCACCGGCGGCCAGCAGGATCTGCTTGAGCTGCAAGACGTCGTTCCCCTCGTCACCGGGTGCGAGTGCCCGAAAGAAGGGCACGATGCCCGTCTCGGCGATGGCGTCGCGGCCGTTGAGAGCGAACATGGACTGGCCCGCCTGGGTCGTCGAGTTGTCTTTGGAGTACACGGCACTGACGAGGCCTTCTGTCGCCGCAGTGACGTTACGGATCTCCTTACGGGCGAGGGTGCCATTCAGGGCAACGGTGGACTGCAGCGTCCGGCGCTGCACCGTGTTGAGGATGATCACTTCCTGGCTCTTGGTGGAGGAGCCGCCGCCCAGCTGCGTGGAGCCCACGATGGCACCAGCCACAATGATGGCCAGGGTCACCCCGACGACGATGTTCTTTCTGCGCGACACGGTCAATCCTCCCGAGGTTCCATCAGGTCTTGCCCTTTTGCGCCAACGCCACGCAGGCTTCTATGTCAGGGCTCGACAAGAGACTCTGACCAGGGGGTGGCGTCAGCTGCGGTCCCCCGCTCCCCGCCGACCCGAACGAGAAGAGGGCACCCTTGGCATCGGGTTTCGGCGGGGGAATACCCCACCCGCGCCCGATCATGCAGGTCCGCCATTTGATGTAGATCTTGTTCTCGTTGGCGACCTGCTTCGGGGTGAGATCGTCCTGTGCCGTCTGCTCGGCTTTCAGGGCCTGGACTATGTCGCTCTTGGCCGCACAGGTGGTAAGGCTCTTGATGTACGACGGGTTGTTCGTGGGCGAGTTCGGATTGCCCGCACTGGGGACCCCGGCAAAGGTGACCCCCAAACCTTGCAGGCACGATTGGAAGACGCCGATGGCCGTGAAGAGAGCCGTCGTGGGGTCTTGCTTGGCCAGGGGGATCGTGGTGCCCGCTCCATCGGCGCTACCGTCCGCTCCGCCCACGAGAACGGCCGATGGGGGAAGTTGGCCCGAAGCGATCACCGCCGGACCAGAAGGCGACGTGGAGCTGGCCCCACAACTTGTCGCGGCCATCGCAACGACCATAAATGCGAGGGTCGACCGTCGTCCCGCCTTGCTGCTAGTCACCCCCAACTCCTAACCGTGTTGCCCACCGTCAGATGCACGCACTGTCCTCGACGTGTTTATGCGATCGCACATGCGACAAATCGGACCGCCAACCCTCGTGCGAACTGTCCCAACCCCAGGCGTGCCACCGCGTAAACGCGCACAATCACGCTGTCCATTCCCGCTATCGAGCGAGGATCCTCTGGAGTCCAAGCCGAAAGACAGGATCGCCGCCCTCAGGAATCATCGAATCGCGCCATGCCCCTTCCCCCGTCACCACCAGCCGGTGGTGGTCAAACGTCCCATAGGAGCATACGACTTTTGGACCTCTAGCCCCGGTGAGGATGAACGTATGTTCAGGTTGTGGTCACGAGAGCAAGTCGGGAATGGCCTAATCGCCGAGAGATCGTCTTTGCTGGACCCGAACGGGCGTGAACGCGCAGCACGCTCAGGGCGCCGATCGCCTCGCTTTTAGACGGCTACGCCTGGGAGCGCGATCACATAACAGAACAGCACATCGCTCGGCCGTTCTTTGATCCAATAGAGTGTCTCCACGACATTCACGCCAATTCGCGCCACCGAGCTGTTGTCGACGCAAGGACACCGTCTGATTCGGCGGCGTCCTCCGCTCCGACTTCGACGGAGGGGCCGTCGTCGCTCGACCTGATGACGGTCTGCCTTCACCGTCAGCTCGCCGAGCGCTGTTTCCTCTTTGTCGATCGCCACCGCCGTATGAGTCGCCTTGTGGGGGTCGATGCCGATGAGCACCATCGTGTTCCGTGTGCTCGCCTCTTTCGAGCCACATCGTGGCCAAGGAGCTCGGCGGTTGACACTTCGTTACGAGGAGCCAACCCTTAGGCGGCAGGCACTTCCAGAGCCAATCCGCCGAGCTCCCGAGACGCTAGAGCCGAAGCCCAGCATCCACCGAAAGTATGAATCAGGCACTTATCGCCCAGTCCACTTCGATACATGAACAGGTCGGTATCGCCCCGATTGCGAGCAGGGCAGCGAGGGCGCCCTCGTCTGGGCCGCCGATCGGCCCCCACCGTGAAGAAACCCCTGGTCTCGCCTAATCTTTGGCGTTAGGGGGTTCGGTGGCCACCACCGAGAACATCACGGTTCTCTTCACCGATCTGGTGGGTTCGACCGAGCTTGCCTCTTCACTGACCCCTGACGCCGGCGACGAGGTACGCCGCAAGCACTTCTCGGCGCTGCGCCAAGCCATTGCCACCTCCGGGGGCACCGAGGTCAAGAACCTGGGCGACGGCCTCATGGTGGTCTTCCCAGCTGCCTCGGCGGCCCTCTCATGTGCAGTCGCCATGCAGCAGGCCGTCCACCGCGACAACGCCGGGGCCGAACGCTCCTTGGGCATTCGGGTGGGGCTCAGTACCGGAGAGGCGACAAAGGAGGATGGGGACTACTTCGGCGATCCGGTCGTCGAGGCCGCCCGCCTGTGCGCCCGGGCCGACAGCGGACAGATCCTGGCCGCCGAGGTCGTGAGGATTCTCGGTGGACGTCGCAGCTCACATGTCTTCACGTCGCTCGGAGAACTTGAGTTGAAGGGACTGCCCGAGCCCATAGAAACCCTCGACGTCTCCTGGGAGCCTCTCGGCGCAGACGCACCGGGATCGGGAAGGGTGCCGCTGCCCAACCGCCTGACCCATCGTCCCGCCGTCGGGGTCATCGGTCGCGAGAACGAACTCGCCCTGCTGGAGGCGGCCGCCAAGCGTGTCGCCGCCGGTGAAGGACGGGAGCTGATCCTCCTGGCCGGGGAACCGGGCCAGGGCAAGACGACCCTCGTGTCCGAGCTCGCCCGGCACGTACACGACGGCATGACAGTGCTTCTCGGGCGCTGCGACGAGGAAGTGGGGGCGCCGTATCGTCCGTTCCAGGAAGCCCTCTCCCATCTCGTGGCTCACGTCGACGAAGAGCTGCTCCGAACACATGTGGCCAGCCATGGTGGGGAGTTGGCGCGCATGGTGCCCGCCCTCGGTCAGCGTCTCGGAGAGCTGCCGCCGCCCCAGACCACCGACCCAGACACCGAGCGCTACCTCCTCTATGCGGCCGTGGTGGGACTGCTGGAGGAGGCGGGCCGCCAGAGTCCGTTCGTCCTCGTGCTCGACGACCTGCACTGGGCGGACAAGCCAAGCCTGCAACTGCTCCGCCACGTGGTGGCCAACTCCTCGGCCACCCGTCTCCTTATCCTCGGGACCTATCGCGACGGGGAGCTGTCTGCCGCTCACCCGCTCACCGAAGTCCTGGCGGCGCTGCACCGGGAGCCCGCCGGGGTCTCGACCATCGACCTGAAGGGTTTGGAGGACACCGGCGTGATCGCCTTCATGGAGTCGGCTGCCGGACACGAGCTGGATGACGCCGGGGTGGGACTGGCCCACCAGCTCTACCGGGAGACCGACGGCAATCCCTTCTTCGTGGCCGAGGTATTGCGCCACCTCTCGGAGTCGGGGGCCATCGTCCAGGACGCCACCGGACGCTGGACGGCGCCCGGCTCGGAAGGCCACCTGGCGCTTCCCCACAGCGTGCTGGCTGTCATCGGCACCCGGGTCTCGCGACTAGGAGAGGAGGCCACCAAGGTTCTCTCAACGGCGTCGGTGATCGGACGGGAGTTCGACCTCGATCTGTTGGTCGAGACGACGGCGTTGGACGAGGACGCGCTCATTGACCTGCTCGAAGAAGCCGAGCACGCCGCCGTCGTCAACGAACTCCCCGACTCACCCGGGCGCTACAGCTTTTCCCACGCCCTCATCCAGCACACCCTGTACGAGGACGTGGGGGTGACGCGCCGCACCCGGTTGCACCGGACGGTGGGCGAGGCGATCGAACGCCTCTACGGGGATCACAACGACGCTCGGCTCGGCGAGTTGGCCCGACACTTCCTTCTGGCTACCAGGCCGGCCGATGCGGGCAAGGCCATCGCGTACGCACGACGTGCGGGGGAGGCGGCCCTTGTGGCCCTCGCTCCCGACGACGCCGTCGGCTACTTCTCCCAGGCCCTCGAGCTGGCGGGACAGGGAGTCAGAGTCGACTCGACCGGTCGCATCGACCTGTTGATCGGCCTCGGGACCGCCCAGCGCCAGGCGGGCATCGCCTCGTTCCGCGAGACCCTTCTGGAAGCGGCTCGACGCGCGCAAGAGCTCGGCGACACCGATCGTCTGGTGGCGGCGGCACTGGCCAACAGTCGAGGTTTCTTCAGTGCGATTGGGCAGTTCGACGCCGAGAAGGCCGACGTGCTCGAAGCGGCGCTCGACGCCCTCCCCGATGCCGACAGCCCTGAGCGGGCGCGTCTGCTCGCCACGTTGTGCAGCGAGATCAGCTACCACAGCCCACTCGAGCGCCGCCTCGCCCTCGCCGACGAGGCCAAAGGAATGGCGCGTCGCCTGGGGGATCGGTCCACCTTCGTCGATGTTGTGAGCATGTGCGGCACGGCCCTTAACGCCCCTTCGACACTCGCCACGGAGTTGGCAGACATCGCGGAGGCATTCGCCGCGGTCCGGGACCTGGACGACCCCGTACCCCTGCTCTCTGGCGGCAACCTCGGTTCGGTGCTTGCCGTCCGCGCCGGCCAGTTCGAGGTTGCCAGGGAACGCCAGGCGATGATTCGTGCGATGGCGGAGAAGCTCGGTCAGCCTCTCTTCTTGTGGAGCACTAGCTACCTCGACGCTTCGCTCGCCTTGCTGCACGGCGACACCGAAGAGGCCGAGCAGCTCGCCACCGCGGCGCTCGAGATGGGCACGGCAAGCGGACAGCCCGACGCCTTTGCCTTCTACGGAGTGCAGCTCATGGAGACCCGCTTTGAGCAGGGTCGGTTGGGAGAGCTGGTGTCGCTCGTCGCCGACGCTGCTGAGCAGAATCCAACGATGCCCGTTTACAGAGCCGCTTTGGCGGCTGCATACCTCCATGCGGGCAACGAGGAGGCGGCCCGGGAGCTGGTCGACGGGGCTGCGGCAGATTCGTTCGCCTTGCCCGACGACAACACGTGGTTCGACGGGATGGTCGAATACGCGTGGGTCGTGATCGAGCTGCAGCTCCGTCCCTATGGCGACCCGTTGATCAAACTGCTTGTTCCGTTCCGCGACCAGGTGCCTCACGACGTCCTCATCCCCCACCCTCCGGTGGCGACGTTCCTCGGCGGGCTCACGACCGTGGTCGACCGCTTCGAGGAGGCCGAGTCGTACTTCGAGCAGGCAGACGAGCTCAATACCCGTGGCGAGATGAAGTTCGCGGAGGCGTACACCCACATGTTGTGGGGTCGAATGCTCCGAACCCGCAACGGGCCGGGGGACGCCGACCGCGCCCGGGAGCTCCTTGAGCAGGCACGGGAGAACGCAGCCGCCCGCGGCTACGCCATGGTCGAACGTCAGGCAAACGCCGAGTTGTCGAAACTGTCCTGATCCCGCCCGGTATTCGCGCCTACGCAGACGGCACGCTGACTCGCAAAACCGCCCGACATTGCCGGTGTTGCGCTAATCACCGTCGGTCGGTAGGTGCTCGGGGCCACCCTGTATTGCTCGCTGGCGCCAATCCCGAGCGGGTTGCCCATTGGCCAGGCCATCCGAGTGCGGTCTCACTCTTAGGACAAGTCCAGAAGCACCGGGGCGCATAGCCCCGATTCTGCGCTACTTGGGCCAGCGCTCACCTCTGAGTTCGACCGCAGTCGGTATCGGCACTTTGCGCACCGGGCCATTCAATACACAAATAGGCCGATATCGCCCTGTTTGTGAGCGGTCCAGCCGGTCGCTCCTCCATTCGATTCTCCCTATCGCCAGCGATAGCGGGCGAACGAGCCGAGTGATCGTGGTGAGGCCTCGCCCAGAGGGTATGGAAACCATTGGTGAAGGGCCAGACGAAGTTCTGCGGGCGTGCCGGGTGGGAGAAATGACGGTGTCGGGCCAGGTCGATGCGGCCTGGCCCGACACCAGGTGATGCGTCCTAGCTACCGGGCGACCGCAGGCGCCTTTTGAAGGTCTTTGACGTATTGAGCCGTGATGGCGTTGCCACCGATACCCCAGTCGCCACTTTCGACCTCGTCGATAGTGACCCACGTCACTCCGCGCAGAGCCTCACCCTCGATGCTGACCATGGTCTCGGTGAGCTGGGAGATCATCTCCTGCTTCTGGCTGCTATCGAAGACTCCCTTGATGACTTTGACCTGTACGAGCGGCATGATGTCCTCCTTTGCGCCCGGATTGGGTGCTGGGATCAGTATCCGAGGGGCGGCTGCGACTGGCCTGCGAGGCTCTTGCCACACCCTTGCAAGCGTTCTGCAAGCTCGCTTGCAATAATGGGCTCATGGCGTCTGACCTCGACTTTCGGGTCTTGGGTGGCATTGAATTGGTACGTCATGGGCGGGCTGTTCCGATCGGGGGCCCGAAGCCACGTTTGGCGCTCGCGGTCTTGGCGGCCCACCGAGGGTCAGTTGTCTCGGTAAACCGCCTGTGTGACGAGTTGTGGGGTAGCAACCCTCCAACAGACCCTCCTGGCGTTCTGCAAAGCCATCTCTCGCGGTTGCGACGGGTCCTTCGGCCGGAGGCCGAGATCATTGCTCGCCCACCGGGCTACGTGCTTCAGATTCCCGATGACGCGATCGACGCAGGTCGTTTCGAGCTGTTGTGCAAGCGGGCGAGCCCCTCCTCGGACCCGCAGGCGACCGTTGAACTGCTGGAAAGCGCCCTCGCGTGTTGGCGGGGCTCACCCTTCGAGGAGTTCGCTGAACATGATTGGGCTCGGCTCGAGGCGATGCGTCTCGACGAACTCTATGTAGTTGCGCAAGAGGAGCTTTTCGAGGCGCGCCTCGCCCTCGGTGGACACGCGACTCTTATCGGTGACCTAGAAGCTCTCGTCGCGCGGCATCCCTTGCGGGAGTGCTTCTGGCAGCAGCTCATCGTCGCCCTGTATCGCAGTGGCCGTTCAGGGGAGGCGCTTCGGCGGGCGGAGACGCTTCGGGTCCTGCTGCGCGAGGAACTTGGGCTCGACCCTTCGCCGGCGTTGCGCGACCTCGAAGCCCGCGTCCTCAGTGATGACCCGACACTTCTTCAGCCTCCTGTGGCGGCACGACGATCAGTGACGCGACAACTCCCGGCCGAGTCCACGAGGCTGGTTGGTCGTGCCGATGAGCTCGAGCTGCTCGCCGGCCGGCTGCGAATCGATCGATTGGTCACACTGACGGGTCCAGGGGGAGTCGGCAAGACACGGCTTGCGATGCGGCTCGCAAGCGACGTGTGGGATGAGTTTGACGGCGAGGTCTTCGTGGCCGAGCTCGCACCGGTGCGTGATCCCTCGTCGACCGTCGCCGCCATTGCCACAGCGATCGATGTGCAACAGCGCCAGCATCTTTCCATTGAGGACACCCTCGTGGAGTACTTACGAGCGCGCCGGGCACTGCTGGTTCTCGACAACTGCGAGCATTTACGAGCCACCATCGCGTCGCTCTCCGGGCGTCTCCTCAGCTGGTGTCCTGACGTGACCATTCTTGCTACCAGCCGCGAAGTCCTTGGACTTCCGGGCGAGCAGGTGTGGCGGGTCCGGCCCCTTGCGATTCCGAACGAGGGCGCTGGTGCGGCGGCAGCATCTGAAGCTCCGGCCGCTCGCCTCTTCGTCGAACGCGCCATCGCCGCCCGCCCCGGATTCGCTCTCGGACCGGACAACGTGGCTGACATTATCGACATCGTCCGCCATCTCGATGGGCTTCCACTGGCGCTCGAACTCGCGGCGGCGCGCATACGGGCCATGAGTCCGGCGGCGCTCGCAGAACGTCTCAACAAGGGCTTCGATCTCCTCTCCGGCGCGCAAGAATCGATGATCCCCCGGCATCGCACACTGCAAGATCTGGTGGAATGGTCTCACGACCTTCTGGCTCCGGATGAGCAACGACTGTTCGCACGATTGTGTGTTTTTGCTGGAAGTTTCGGGCTTGACGCCGTCGAAGTGGTGTGCGCTGGTCAGGATCTGGATATTTCCAGGGTGTCGTTGCTCCTTGCGAATCTGGTGGACAAGTCGATGGTGCAACTTGTCGACGAGGATCTTCCCCGTTATCGACTGTTGGAGACTTTGCGCGAGTATGGCCGCGACCACGTTGACGAAGAAGAGCGCGCCACGGTCCGCGCCCGACATGCAGCTTGGTACCTCAAAGTGGCCGAGCAATGCGCTCGATCGTTGGCGGGAGCGGATGAAGCACTGGCGATCAAGATGCTGGACCGCGACTTTGACAATCTCCGCGCTGCTCACCTGTGGTCTATCGAACATGGTGACATCGACGCGGCGTTACGCCTGGTCGCTGGACTCAGAGAGTATTCGTTCCGATGCATGCATGCCGAGATCACAAGCTGGGCGGATGCTGCAATCGCACTTTCCGACGCTCCCATGCACGAACGATTTCCTGTCGCTGTTGGCGTCGCCGCCTACGGCCGGTTCATCCGAGGCGACCTCGAAGGCGCCATCGAACTCGGTGAACAGGCCATCGCCGCTGCCGATCGACTTGCCGTCGATAGCTCCGGATTAGCCGAACGCGCGCTTGGCAATGCATGGTTCTACAAGGGCGAGGTCGAACGAGGCGTCGAATGGATGGATCGCATGATCGCATCAGCGAGGAGGGGTTCTCCGGCTCGCCTTGCCCATGCTTTCTATATGCGATCGGTTGCTTTCACCAGCGTTGGCGACAATGTCAGAGGTGCTCAGTTTGCCGCCAGCGCTCATGTCGCCGCCGTCGACTCCGGATCTCCCACGGCCCTAGCCCAAGCCCTTTACGCCCAGGGTCTCGCCCTCAAGTCAACGAGCCCAATCGAAGCAACCGTTCTGCTACAGCGAGCAGCAGATATCGCCAGAGACGCTGGCAACCGGTGGATTCAAGCCTTCGCGCTCACCGAAGTACTTTGGCTTGAGAGTCGCGAGGGCCAACCACGCGAAGCGCTGGCACGCTACATCGGCGTGATCGACCTTTGGTATCGCGGCGGAGACTGGGCTAACCAATGGCTGTCTCTCCGCCACGTGTTCGGCATCCTTGTTCAGCTTCGAGCAGACCTCGCAGCGGCCACGCTCCATGGCGCGCTCACCGCCGCCGGCTCTGCGTACGCCTTGCCGTTCGAAGCCGCCGACGCACAGCGAATCAGCGACCTCGTAGATGATCTTCGTGACCGGCTGGGTCCAGCCACATTCGCTTCAGCAGTAAGGCGAGGACCCACTCTCAACGATGGCGAGACCATTGATTTCGTACGCGCCCAGATCCAGACGCTCTCGCAGCCATAACGACTCAAGGGAGCGAAAGGTCCCACTAAAGACGAGCATTCCACAGACCGAGCCCCACAGTCAGGCCCATTTCGAGCTACCTCCGGTCCTTCCAGGGAGTCCGACGGCGGTGCGACCTGACACCAGCCGATATCACCGAGATATGCCGGTAATCGTCATCTCCTTTCATTCAAGAATCTTGGATGCGATTACCGGCATGATCTGCGGCTATGCCGGCCCGATGGGCGGAGTGATCTTCGATCACCGGCATAACACCGGCTCCCGGGCCACCTGTTGGGCCGAGCAGACCAAGCGCTATTGCCGGTTCCAGCTAGGGATCTGAAGACCGGTCGCTGACCCCACCCACGCTGTATTCTCCGGCGCGCTTGTTTCCGGTCGGTCGGTCGGTCGTTATGGTTGTAGCGCCTGCAGCACGCGATGACAGTCGGTTCTCCGACTTAAGCCCGTTTGGGTCTGACGAATCAGGGTTCGACTCGCCGCACCGTGTCCATCCGATCAATTGACTCATCGAATGAGACGACTTCGTCTACATCGGCTAATTCGGCTACGGCCACGAGGTAAGCCTCGGCAAAATCGAGCCTTGCGACTTCATATATCTCGATTGCGCGAAACAGCGTCTCCTGGTCCACCACGGTTATCGCCTCGAAGCCGATGATGGATCGGACCGCGTCGGCAATCTGCCCCCGGGGGGCTTTGTAAAACGATTCCAGCACATACACGATCTCAGCGACGACCAGGTCCACCAAGACGAGTTCGCCAGGGCCTGATGTAGAGAGCAAGCGCGTGGCGCGCGCTGCCATCTCCGGTGGATCGCCCGTCAGGTGCCGGACGAGGACATTGGTGTCGATCAGGGCACTCAACGTCGCTTTGGTGCCCGGGTCGTCCGGGTGGCTCCCACCACGTCCTCCCACTTCGCCCCGCGAGCCCTGCTCGGAACCGGGATGCTCCCCGCCAGTTCGAGCAATCGAGGCGTGCGAGCAAGGACAGCCCGGTGACCCTCGATTCTGAACACGACAACGTCGCCTTCAGAGAGCTTTAGCGCCTCCCGCACGGACTTTGGGATCGTCACCTGCCCCTTTGAGGTCAGTTTGGCCGCCACATCCATCATGAATAAACTCTCCTTACATCTCTGTGGATGTAAGGATACATGATCGACAGCCATGGCTCAAAGAGGGACCGAATAGGGACGGAGTAGGGATCGATCCGCCGATACTTGGGCACCGGCAACCCTCGATCCGATCGAGAATTTTCTATCCAAGCAGCCTCTTTGCGATCACGACCCGCTGAATCTGGTTGGTGCCTTCGTATATCTGGGTGATCTTGGCGTCGCGCATGAGCCGCTCGGTGGGGAAGTCCCTGGTATAGCCGTAGCCGCCGAGCAGCTGGACAGCGTCGGTGGTCACCGACATGGCCGTATCCGAGGCGAAGCATTTGGCCATGGCGCCGACCATGGAGAGATCGCCGTCGGGGTCGCCGGCATCGACGACTGAGCAGGCCCGGTAGACGAGAGTCCGCGCCGCCTCGGTACGCATGGCCATGTCGGCCAGCATGAACCGAAGTCCCTGGAAGTCAGCGATGGCCTGGCCGAAGGCATGACGTTGCTTCATGTAGGTCGACGCATGGTCGATGGCCCCCTGGGCGATGCCCACGGCTTGGGCGCCGATGGTGGGCCGGCTGCGATCGAGGGTGTGCATGGCGATGGTGAAGCCCTGACCCTCCTGGCCGATGAGGTTGGCCGCCGGCACCCGGACGTCGTCGAAGACGACCTCTCCGGTGGGGCTGCCGCGCAGACCCATCTTTTGCTCCAGCTTCGCCACCTTCACACCCCAGTCGGCCTCGACGATGAAGCAGCTGATGCCCCGGTGACCGGCGTCGGGATCGGTCTTGGCGAAGACGGTGTAGGTATCGGAGATACCGGCGTTGGTGATCCAGTACTTGCTCCCCGATAAGACGTAGTGGTCGCCGTCACGGACGGCCCGGCAGCGCATGGCGGCGACATCGCTTCCCGCGTCTGCTTCGGACAGGCAGTAGCTCCCTTGGGCTTCCCCGCTGGCGACGCGCGGCAAGTACTTGGCCTTGAGCTCGTTCGAGCCCCAGTTCATGATCGGGATCATGCTGAGCTTCGAGATCAGCAGGGTGACGCTGGTGGAGGCGCACGCCCGGGCCAGCTCCTCCACCATGATGGCCTGGGTGACATGGTCGGCCCCGGCACCGCCGTACTGGGCAGGAATGCCGAGAGCGGGAAGCTCCATCTCGACACAGGCCTTGAAGCTGTCCCAGGGATAGGAGGCGTCCTGGTCAACGGCGGCGGCGTGGGGGGCGATGCGGGCTTCGCACAGTTGTCGCATGGCGGCCCGGAATTCCTTTTGGGTGTCGACGAGGGCGAATGACGGTGATTCCATGGGCCCAGTTTCCCACCTCTGTCGGGACGGGCACGAACCGCTGTCCCCCGGCCATGGCCGATCGGGTCCCCGCACCGCGATCCCGGCACCGCCAATTGCCAGTACCACTCCGGGCGGGGACGACAAGAGGGTGCGAGGCGGAGTGACCATCGACCGCGCTCGACTAGCCCGCGTGCTTAGACGTCCCGGGACTTAGCTGCTCAGGTGCTCGAGGAGGAGACGGTTCAGGTCGTCCGGTGCCGCCTCGGGGATCCAGTGACTCACGCCTTCGAGTATCTCGAACCGGTAGGGCCCCGTGACCCAGTCCGCTGTGGCCTCGGCCGCCTTGCGTCCGACTGCGATGTCCTCGGTCGACCAGACATACAACGTGGGCACCGAGATCTTGCCTACGTTGGCGAAGGCGTCGGCCGACATGGCCCGGTACCAGTTGAGTGCGGCCGTGAGCGCCCCTGACTGGCGCATGGCGGCGACGAAGACGTCGACCTCTTCGGTATCGGGCGGGAGACCGGAGCCGGCGAACATGGCCCGCAGGCCGTCGCCCGATCCGTCTTCGCCGAGCAGCGCCTTCTCGGCGACACCCTCCTGGCGGAAGACGCCCATGTACGAGGAGCGCTCGGCCTGATCCGCATCACCACCGAGCAGGGCGGCGGCAAAGGCGCCGGGGTGGGGCACCGACACGGCCGTCAGGCTGCGAATGCGCGCCGGGTGGAGCCCGGCCGTGGCCCAGGCCACCATGGCCCCCCAGTCGTGGCCTACCAGGTCGAATGTGGCGAAACCCTGGGCATCGGCCACGGCCAGGACGTCGGAGACGAGTCGGTCGATGCCGTAGTCGGAAACCTCCGGCGGCCTCGCCCCGGCGGAGTAGCCCCGTTGGTCGAAGGCCAGGGCCCGGTAGTCCTGCTCGGCGACGGCCTCGAGCTGGTGGTGCCAGGAGAACGACGTCTGGGGGAAACCGTGGAGAAAGACCACGGGACGGCCCTGTCCCGGTCCGGCCGCCACGGCCGAGAAGCTCAGACCGTTGGCCGCCACATCGAAGCGCTCCGTACCCATGGCGGATCCTCCGATCGGTTCCGTGGCGCTCTCGTCAGGCCAGGGTGATGAGCTCGCGCCAGTCGGACAACCGGCCGCGGACCTCGTCGGGTGTGAGACGCAGGGTGGCCTCGGGAACGGCCTCGACGATGCGGCGCTGCTGGCCGTAGTGGTGGGCGGCGGCCTGGAAGAGCGGCGCCCGACGGTCGATGAGATCGTCCGGCGCGCCGCCCAGGAAACCGAAGAGGATGAGAGCGAGCTCCACGTCCTTGCCCACCGGCGCCCGTCCGAAGAGAGCGGCCCGGGCCGAGCCCACCGCCGCGCCTCCGACGAGGGCGTCCTCGGTGGTGATCCCCGGGGTCAACTCCAGCCGGTCGGCGAAGAGCTCATGGGCCACGAGAAGGCCATAGCCCTGGTCGGGACCGGGGACGCCGAAATGGCTTCCCCGGGGATGGTCGGGTGTCAGGAGCTCGGCCACCCGGTTCTGGCGCCAGTCGGCCGGTGTCTTCAACCGGTAGGCGGGCCGGACCTGGTCCGCCTCACCGATGGGCACGTAGCTGGGCTGTGTCATTTCTCCTCTTTACCAGCAGAGACGTTCTTGCCGACAGAGACGTTGCGGCCGGCGGGGACGCCCGAGCCAGCGTGGACGAGACCGTAGACGATCGAGTCGAACAGGGCCTGCCAGGAGGCCTCGATGATGTTCTCCGACACCCCGATCGTCGTCCAGACGACTTCGCCGTCGGTGGTGTCGATGAGGACCCGGGTGACCGCTCCCGTCCCTCGGCCGGTGTCCAAGACGCGGACCCGGTAGTCGACCAGATGGATGGTCGCGAGCACCGGGTACGAGGCCCCGATGGCCTGACGCAGCGCCGAGTCGAGCGCATTGACGGGACCGTTTCCTTCGGCCATGGCCACCACCCGGACCCCGTCGATGCTCACCTTCACCGTGGCCTCGGTCAGGTGGCGACCGTTGTGGGCCGAGCTGTCGCTGTGGTCGGCGATGACCCGGAACGACTCCAGGTCGAAGAAGTCCGGCTCCCAGCCCGTGGCCCGCCGCAGCAGCAACTCGAGCGAACCGTCGGCCACCTCGAAGTGGTATCCCCGGTGCTCCAGTGTCTTCAGTGTGTCGAGCACACTCGAGAGGACCTCGGAGTCGAGCTCGAGACCGAGCTCCTGCGCCTTCAGGGCCAAGGTGGAGCGTCCTGCCATCTCCGACACCACGAAGCGGGTGCCGTTACCGACCAGGTCGGGCTGGATGTGTTCGTAGGCGTCACGGCGCCGGGCGATGGCGCTCGTATGGAGACCGGCCTTATGGGCGAAGGCGGCGGCCCCGACATAGGGCTGTTGCGGGTTCGGCGCCAGGTTCACCAGTTCGGCGATGTGGTGCGAGACGGGGGTGAGCCGCTCCAGGCGGTCGGCCGGGATGGTCCGGATGTTGAGCTTCAGCGACAGGTTGGGGATGGCGGTCGAGAGATCGGCATTGCCCGTCCGCTCGCCGTAGCCGTTGATGCAGCCCTGGACGTGGGTGGCGCCGGCCCGCACGGCGGCTATGGAGTTGGCCACGGCACAGCCCGAGTCGTTGTGGAAGTGCACACCCACCTGGCACTCGAAATCAGCCGTAATCCCGGCCACGATCCGCTCGACGTCATGGGGCATGGCTCCCCCGTTCGTGTCGCACAGCACGAGCGCCTCGACGCCCGCCTCCTCGGCGGCGCGCAGCACCCGGAGACTGAACTCGGGATTATCCCGGTAGCCGTCGAAGAAGTGCTCGGCGTCGAAGAAGACCCGGAGCCCGTGCTCGCGCAGAAAACCCACCGACTCGGCTGCCATCAGCACCGCCTCGTCGAGTGTGGTCCGCAACGCGTCGGTCACATGCACCTCGGACGCCTTCGCCACGATGCAGACCGCTTCGGTGTTGGCCTTCACCAGGTGCCGCAGAACCTCGTCGTCCTCGGGCCGGACGCCGGCACGGCGGGTGGAACCGAAGGCCACCAGGGTGGCCGTGGCCAGGTGCAGCTCGGCCGGGGCCCGGGCGAAGAACTCCTCGTCCTTGGGATTGGCCCCGGGCCAGCCGCCCTCGATGAAGGTGACACCGAGATGGTCGAGCTGCTCCGCCACCCGGAGCTTGTCGTCGACGGTCAGCGACAGCCCCTCCTGCTGCGATCCGTCGCGCAGCGTCGTATCGAAGATGTCGACCGCCTCGGGCAGCACCGGCAGGTCGAAGCCGTGACTGGCGGCCCGGTGGTTGTGCCCCTGGGCGCCGGCACCGGCGTCGTGACCGTTACCGGACATGTTCGAGCCAGTCTTTGTAACGGTCGACCTCACCCCGCACGGCGGCGAAGTAGGTCTGCTGAATCTGCTTGGTGATGGGACCGGGTCGGCCCACCCCCACCGTTCGGTCGTCGACCTCACGGATGGGCACCACCTCGGCGGCGGTCCCGGTTAGAAAGGCCTCGTCGGCCGTGTAGAGGTCGGTCCGGATGAGCGCCTCGTTCACCACCTCGTAGCCGAGGTCGGTGGCGATGGTGGTGACCGAGGCCTGGGTGATCCCGGCCAGGGCACCCGATTCCGACGTCGGGGGGGTGAAGATCCGACCACCGCGGACGATGAAGAGGTTTTCCCCCGTGCACTCCGAGACCCGGCCGTCGGGGGCGAGGAGGACAGCCTCGTCGTAGCCGGCCTTCAGCGCTTCCACCTTGGCCAGCGACGAGTTGATGTACATCCCGGTGGCCTTGGCCGCCGTGGGCACGGCGTTCGAATCGTGGCGCTGCCAGGAGGAGACCTTCAGCCGGATGCCGTTGGCCACCCCCTCGTCACCCAGGTAGGTCCCCCAGGGCCACGCGGCGATGGAGACGTTCACCGGACAGGGCAGCGGGTTCAGTCCCATCTCGCCGTAGCCGAGGTAGGCGATCGGCCTGATGTAACAGCCCTCGTCCAGAGCGTTCACCGCGACGAGCTCCTTGGTCACCTCCACCAATTGCTCGGGGCTGTAGGGGATGTCGATCATCAGGACCTTGGCCGACGTGAAGAGCCGGGCGATGTGCTCGGTCAGCCGGAAGATGGCCACCCCGGCCGAGGTCGGGTAGGCGCGGATGCCCTCGAAGACGCCCGAGCCGTAGTGCAGCGAGTGGGTCAGGACGTGAATCTGCGCCTTGTCCCAGTCGACGAACTCGCCGTCCATCCAGATCTTTTCCGATGCGGTGAAGGGCACGGGCCTATAGCCTTTCTACGATGGCGTCGCCCACGGCGACGGTGGAGGGGAACGGCTCCCCTGCCGGATGCTCGGCCAGGTAGATCGAGATCGCCTTGAAGACTCGTTCGGCGGCCTCGGCGTGGCCGAGATGGTCGAGCATGAGCGCGGCGGACCGGATGGCGGCCAGAGGGTTGGCGGTCCCGGTCCCGGCGATGTCGTGGGCGGCACCGTGGACGGGCTCGAAGAGCGAGGGCCCCGTCCGCGCCGGGTTCAGATTGGCCGAGGCGGCGAAGCCGATACCCCCGGCGATGGCGCCGGCCAGGTCGGTCAGGATGTCGCCGAAGAGATTGTCGGTCACGATCACGTCGTAGCGGCCGGGCTGCTCCACCAGGTAGATGCACGCCGCGTCCACGTGGTTGTAGTCGAGCCGCACCCCGGGGTACTCCGCCGCCACATCCTTCGCCGCGCGCTGCCAGAGGTCACCGGCGAAGGTGAGGACGTTCGTCTTGTGGACCAGGGTGAGCTGCTGCCGGGGCCGGCCCGCGGCCAGCTCGAAGGCGAAACGCAGGCAACGCTCCACCCCCATCCGGGTGTTCACCGATCCCTGGGTGGCGACCTCGTACGGGGTCCCTTTCCGCAGGAAACCCCCCTCCCCGGCGTAGGTGCCCTCGGTGTTCTCCCGGATGACCACGAAGTCACAGTCAGGAGCCGGTGCCCCCGGGGTGCCCGTGAAGGGACGGAGGTTCACGTAGAGGTCGAGCTCGAACCGGAGCCGCAGCAGCAGACCCCTCTCGAGTAGGCCGTTGGGCACCTCGGTGGAGCCGACCGGCGGCCCCACGGCGCCGAGCAGGATGGCGTCGAATCCCCGGAGCTCCTCCAAGGTGGCGTCGGGCAGGACGTCTCCGCTGGCCAGGTAGTGCGCCGCGCCGAGCTCGAAATCGGTGGTCTCGAGCTGCACCCCGGCGGCAGCCACCACCTTCAGGGCCTCGGCCGTCACCTCGGGACCGATCCCGTCCCCGCCGATCACGGCCACCCGCTGGCTTGTCCTCGTGCTCACCGGATCCTCTGTTCTCTCTCTTGGTCGTCTCGGAAAACGATTGGTGGTCTTCTGAAAATGAATGGTCTCTGAAAATGAAAAACCGCCCACAATGTGGACGGTCGGTCAGGCGCACACCGGCGGGTGGGCGCCTATTCGATAATGATGATGTCGAAACTGGCGGGCGTGGACATGGTCCACCCAGTCTCCCGCAGCCTGACCAGGACGTCAACCTCCTGCGGGCCCCGAAAGTGACCAGTGTTTCACCCGAGGGCGAACCAGTAGTTTGGTGGCTGTGACCGATGGGCCCACCCAGCTGACGCTCGCCACCTACGAGCGGCTGAAAGCCGAGCACGAGGACCTGACGACCCGGGGCCGGGTGGAGATCGCCCGGGCCATCGAGGCCGCCCGGGCCCTCGGGGACCTCTCCGAGAACGGGGACTACCACGCGGCCAAGGACTCCCAGGGGAAGATGGAGGCGCGGATCCGGCAGCTGGCGGCCACTTTGAAGGATGCCGAGATCGTGGACGGCGCCTCCCTGCCCGATACGGTGGTGGCCACGGGCTCGACCGTCTCCATCCGCTACGAGGGCGACGACGAGATCGAGAGCTTCCTGGTCGGCTCCATCGAAGAGCGCAACGAGGACCTGAGCGTCGTCTCCCCCGGCTCCCCGCTGGGCCAGGCCCTGCTCGGACGCTCTCCCGGTGACGTCGTCGAGTACGAGGCACCCGGGGGCACCCTTCGGGTCGAGATCATGAGGATCGGTTCCTGACCGTGGCGGACACAGACGAATCATCACCGCGGACGCTCTCCGAGAAGATCTGGGACCGTCATCTCGTCCACGCCGCCGAGGGCGAACCCGACCTCCTCTTCATCGATCTCCACCTGATCCACGAGGTCACCTCGCCCCAGGCCTTCGACGGGCTCCGGCTGGCGGGCCGGACGGTCCGGCATCCCGAGCTCACCGTGGCCACGGCCGATCACAACGTGCCCACCACCGACATCGACAAGCCGGTGGCCGATCCCGTTTCGGCCAAGCAGCTCGAGGTGCTCACGGCCAACTGCGCCGAGTTCGGGATCACCTGCTATCCGATGGGCAACGCCAACCAGGGGATCGTCCACATCATCGGCCCCGAGCTCGGCCTCACCCTGCCGGGGATGACCGTGGTCTGCGGCGACAGCCACACCTCGACCCACGGCGCCTTCGGGGCGCTCGCCTTCGGGATCGGGACGTCCGAGGTCGAGCACGTCCTGGCCACCCAGACCCTGCCCCAGATGCGGCCGTCCACCATGGCCGTCGAGGTCGAGGGGGACCTGCCCGAGGGGGTGACGGCCAAGGACATCGTCCTCGCCGTGATCGGGACCATCGGCACCGGGGGCGGCTCGGGTTACGTCATCGAGTACCGGGGGTCCGCCATCCGGGCGCTCTCCATGGAAGGCCGGATGACGGTCTGCAACATGTCGATCGAAGCCGGGGCGCGCGCCGGAATGATCGCCCCCGACGAGACCACCTTCGCCTACGTCGAGGGTCGGATCCACGCCCCGAAGGGAAAGCTCTGGAACGAGGCCGTGGCCGACTGGCGGACACTCGCCACCGACGAGGGTGCTTCTTTCGCCAAGACGGTGACATTGGATGCCTCGACTTTGCGTCCCCATGTCACGTGGGGGACGAACCCGGGACAGGTGATCAACATCGACGACTCGGTTCCCGACCCCGACAGCTTCGCCGAGCAGGGCGCCCGCGAGGCGGCCAGCCGGGCCCTTCAGTACATGGACCTGAAGCCGGGGACACCGCTGCGCGAGATCTCCGTCGACACCGTCTTCATCGGCTCGTGCACCAACGGCCGGATCGAGGACCTCCGTTCCGCCGCCACCGTCCTGCGCGGCCGCCGGGTCCGGCCCGGCATGCGGGCGCTCGTCGTTCCCGGCTCGCACCGGGTGAAGGCGCAGGCCGAGGCCGAGGGTCTCGACGAGGTCTTCCTCTCGGCCGGATTCGAATGGCGCGAGCCCGGTTGCTCCATGTGCCTGGCCATGAACCCCGACAAGTTGGCCGTGGGGGAACGCTGCGCGTCCACCTCGAACCGCAACTTCGAGGGCCGCCAGGGCCGCGGTGGTCGCACCCACCTGGTCTCCCCCGCCGTGGCCGCCGCCACCGCCGTGGCCGGTCACTTCGCCACCCCGGATGACCTGTCGTGAAACCGCTGCAGCTGGTCACGGGCCGGGCCGTTCCGCTCGACCGCACCGACGTCGACACCGACCAGATCATCCCCTCGGATTGGCTGAAGCGCGTGGAGCGGACGGGGTTCGGCGCCGGGCTCTTCTCCGAATGGCGCGACGACCGGGACTTCATCTTGAACCAACCGGAGTTCGCCGGCGCCACCATCTTGGTGGCGGGCCCGAACTTCGGCACGGGCTCGTCACGCGAGCACGCCGTCTGGGCATTGATGGACTACGGCTTCGAGGTGGTCATCTCCCCGCGCTTCGGCGACATCTTCCGCAATAACTGCACCAAACAGGGGCTGCTGCCGGCTCAGGTCGACGCCGAATTCGGGCGGGCCCTGCTCGACGCCGTCCTGGCCGATCCTTCGCTCGAACTCACCGTCGACGTGGCCCGGGGAACGATCGAAGTACCCGCAGCGGGTCTCTCGGGCACCTTCCCGCTCGACGAGTTCACCCGGGAGCGACTGCTGAACGGCTGGGACGACATCGGTCTCACCCTGCGCCACGCTCAATTCATCACCGACTACGAGACCCACCGGGCCTCCTGGCTCCCTGTCACCACCGGCTGATCCCCTACTGTTTCCGAGCGGTACCGGGGAACCGCGCCGCTGTGACAGCCGGGGCGTAACCTTCGCAAGTGGCTCAACGTTCCGGATTCACCAATGCCCGCAGTTCGTCGGGCGACGGTTCTTTGGGCCGGGTCATGAGCGCCGCCCAGACCCATGCGTGGGACCTCGGTCAGGGGCCCGCCGGCGGGATCATGGCCACCCGGGAATCGGGGCAGATCGGACAACCCTGGGTGGTACTGGCCGAGCAAGCCGGACGGGGCATGCGGGTCTCGCTCTACCGTCCCGGCGATGCCATCGACATCGAGGGCGACGCCATCGGTGAATTGTCGGGCAACCCCCGGGAGATGGGCCGGCAGCTGCGGACGATCCTGGAGGACCTGTCCGTCTAGTCCCGGGTGACCGGTCCGTCTGCTGCCGGGTGACCGGTCCGTCTGCTGCCGGGTGAATTGTTAGATTAAGACTCGCTTCAGCTCGTCGAATGTCGTCTCTCCGTCTTGGACTTTGGTGAAGGCGTCCTGTCGCAGCGTCTGCATGCCACTGGTGATGGCGGCTTTGGCCACCGCCTCGGCCGGAGCCCGCTGCAACACCAAGGTCCGCAGCTCGTCGTTCATCACCAGGACCTCGTGGACCGCAAGCCTTCCCAGATAGCCGCTCTGCCCGCACTGCTCGCACCCGTTGGCCCGGTGTAACCGCGTCTCGGTCGTCGCTGCGTCGATGAGAGCCATTGACTGGAGCTCGAGGAGCTCTTCGGGGCTCGCCATGTCGGACGATTTGCAGCGGCCACAGAGCCGGCGGACCAGGCGCTGGGCCACCACGCACTCGAGAGCCGAGGTCACAAGATAGGGACCGAGTCCCATGTCCATCAGTCGAGTGGTGCTCGAGGCGGCATCGTTGGCGTGGAGCGTGGACAGCACCAGATGACCGGTGAGCGCCGCCTCGGTGGCGGTCTTGGCCGTCTCCAGATCGCGGATCTCTCCGATGAGGATGATGTCGGGGTCGGCACGCAGAGCGGCCCGCAGACCGGTGGCGAACGTGTACCCGGCCTTCTGGTTCACCTGGGTCTGTTTGATCCCGGCTACCCGGTACTCGATGGGGTCCTCCACCGTGACGGTGTTACGGGTAGGGACGTTCAGCTCGCTGATGGTGGCGTACAACGTGGTCGACTTGCCCGAGCCGGTCGGCCCGGTCACGAGGATCATGCCCCACGCCTTGCGGAACGACTGCTGGTAGCGGCGGAGCGACTCGGGAAGAAAACCGAGGGCGTCGATATCGAGCAGTCCCTGGTCCCGCCGGAGCAGACGCAGCACCAGAGCTTCGCCGTAGATCGTGGGAAGGCTAGCCGCCCTGATGTCCACGGCGAGCTCTCCGATGGTCATCGACATCCGACCGTCCTGGGGACGGCGGTGCTCGGAAATGTCCATGTCGGTCATGATCTTGATGCGGCTGATGACACCGAGCCGCAACGAGGCCGGGGCGTTCATGATGTCGCGGAGCATGCCGTCGACCCGGAAGCGGATACGCAGGCCGTCCTCGGTCGGTTCGATGTGGATGTCGGATGCCCGCTCCGCCGCCGCGCGCGTGAGGAGGCGATTGACGAAGACGATGACCGGTTCTGGATTCCGGCCCAATCCGGCCTCCTCGGAGACCTCGGCATCGGGGATGTCGGTGGTGAGAGTGACGTCCGTGGTCGGGTCGTCGGAATCGTCTTCGTGCAGCAGGCGGATGTAGTACCCGGATTCGATGGCTTTGCGCAGCGGACCGGGCGTCGCCACCACCGGAATCACAGGCACGGTGACGAGCATCCGGAGGTCGTCGAAGGTCTGAAGATCGCGTGGATCGGTGATGGCGACGATGAGTGCACCATTCTTGAGACCGACGGGAAGCACGCCGCGGCGCCGGCAGAAGGCTTCGGGCAGGTAGTCGAGGACGGTCGGGTCGGGCGGCTCGAGACTGAGGTCCCGGTAGGCCATGCCCATGATCTCGGCCAGAGTCCGGGCCAGATCGTCTTCGAAGAGCATGCCGTGGGCGACGAGGATCTCGCCCAGTCGTTTACCCGTTCGTCGTTGCTCGGTCAGCGCCGCGTCCACCTGCTCACCTGTCACCAGGCCGGCGGCGATCAGCTGGACCCCGAGCGAGACGTGTCGGCCGTCGCCCAACTCCGTACTCGTCTGACGCTCCGTCGGCGTGGCGATCAGCTCTGTCATCGAGCGATCGCCGGCGGGAGCGCAGTGAGCGAGTGGGTGGCCGGCGAGGCCGGCGGGCCCGTCCCGGGCGCGCCGCGCCCAGGGTCAACCAGAGCAACGAACACCTTTTGACGCATTTGGTCGCTTTCTGGCGGCAGCCGGACGCGGGTCCGAGCCGCAATTGCTGTATCGGGTGACGACAGACGGTGCTTGAGGCGCGAAACCGCACGGGGAAGCGCTTTCGGTCTGTTGGTGTCCGATTATCGGCTTCCTCAGGGGTAAGATGCGGGGGCTTCTTTGAATCGCGCCCTTCGCTCCGGACCCCGGCGACGCCGCAGAAATGGACGTCGTCAGATGCCAAACCGGTCGATCGAGGATTTCCTGTCCGTTCGTGTCATAGGCGGCCGCTTGGCCACCAGGCGAAGCTCTGATCTCCCCTGTGCCTCCTCGCCATGTGCGGACGCGGGGCACCGGTCTCGATGAAGGCGATGGCTCCGGGCGATCTCCCGAGCATCACTTTCGCCCCCGGAGATCTGGCGTCGTCAACCGAAGGAGAGGCGTTCCACATGTCGAACATCGTGGTGGTTTCCGCCAGCCTGTCAGGAGAGGAGCGCCGTGACCACCTCGTCGGCGATGTCTGGGAGATCCACGACGGCTCCCTGACCATTCTCGACGGAGTGGGCCACGTCGTCGCTTCGTACGCACCCGGTCGATGGGTGAACGTCATGAAGAAGCAGCTCTAACTCACATCGTTCAGATCGAATCTCGACTGGTACTGCGGTCGATTCTCTCGTCCCGACCTCACTTCCACCGGATCGCCCTCAGAGCCGAGGCGATCGGTGAGATCCATCTCCATATCCGAGCGGAAAACGACGTAACCATGTTTGCCCCGCGCCTTGGCCACATAGAGCGCCACGTCGGCGTCGCGCAGGAGATCGGCCGGACCGTTCCGTGCGCCCAAAGCCACGCCGATGCTGGCGCGGATCTCCAGGGGCCCAACGTTGGTTCCTTCAAGCACAAACGGCTCACCAAACGCGGCCACGAGTTGTTGAGCGACAACTTCGGGGCCCACCCCTCCCAGCTCCCCTTCCACCAGGACAACGAATTCGTCACCACCGAGACGTCCCACGCTGTCACTGGCTCGCAGCGCACCGGACAACCGGACGCCGACGGCCTTTAGGAGCTGATCACCGACGTGATGGCCGTACGTATCGTTCACTTCTTTAAAGTTGTCCAGGTCGATGAAGAGGGCGCCGACCAACAAGGGGTGGCGCTTCGCCCGAATGAGCATCTGTTCGGCCCGGTCGAGTAAGAGCGCCCGGTTGGGAAGGTCGGTGAGCGGGTCGTAGAGCGCCATGTGCCGAAGTTGTCGAGTGGCCTTGTCCACAAACCGGAGGGCGATAGCTCGCGAGCGCGTCAGCAACATGAACAAGAGAAACAGCAGCGCACTCAGTCCACCACCGAGGACACCCACGCCGATGCCCTGGATCACACCGGGCGACTGAGCCGAGCCCTCGACTCGGACGGCCCATGACCCATTGGCGTTGAAGCGGAGGATCCGAGTGAACGTGGCGCCGTGAGGAACGGTGCCCGACGAGGCGATCGTCACGACGCCCGTGCCCGGTTGCTCGAAGGTCACGCTGGCCAGAAGCCGGTGCTGCGTCTGAAGGTTGGAACGAAGAAGATCGTCTCCGCTGAAGGTGGCCACGATCCATCCGCGCAGTTGCGCCAAGCGCGCCGCCACGGTTCTCGGCGTCTCGTTGCTCGAATAGACAGGCGAAAAGGTGACGAAGAGGTCGGCGATACCTCCGGTCTTGGCGATCTTGCCGGCCGCCAGGATCGTCGTGTGGCCACTTTTGGTTGCCTCATCGAGCAAGTGGGGAATCGGAGATGGACTGCTGCCCGGCGGAATCGTCGAGCTGCAGAAATCAAAGGTGGCCGGAATCGGCTTCGCCGCCGACGAGGTGGCAATGCCAAATCGCTGGAGACAGTACTCAGACCTCTGGCCCGTCGGAAAGACGGTGTATGGCGAGGTGACAGGTTCGTTCACCGGCGGGTCCGCCACGACCTGAGCGCCGAACGCACTCAGCTGGAACGGCAGGACGCGCTGCACGAAAGCGAAGCCGACTCCGCCCGGAAAACGGTTGGCGATGTCGACCGATTTGTACCAAACGGCGAGCTCGCGATTGTTCAGATCGGGCACGGCCACGACGCCTGCCCTCTGCGTGGCCACGAAATCGATGTCCCGGCGTAACGAGGTCGACACTGCGGCGGAGATGGAGAAGGCATTGGAGTCGAACGTCTGAGCGGCCTGATCCTGCACATATCCATGCCAGGCGACGGCACCGACGACGGAAAGTGCCAATCCGGCGAGGAGAACAGCCACGGCGACGACATTCCAGAGACGAAGCGACCGGCGACCGGCCGGTTCGACAACTTCCCCCTCCGGCTCCGGAGCATCAATTCGAGTCATACGCCGTAGTCATCGACCACCCGTCGCCTTTCTATAAGGCGGCGGGCGTGCGGGTCGCCGCTTCCTCACCGGAAATGGTCTCGGCGGTGCCTGTGAACGGGCCGTCAATCCAGCCGGGACACGTCCCCTCGGAGCGGCAGGGCGAAGAATCAGGCACCCGACCCTGTTACTCTCGGCCGCTGAAACGTGCCGGACGCCGCCTCTTCACTCTCTGTCCCACGGTCCGGGACCGCTAGACGCAAGGAGCCAACGGGTGTGATCGTTCCCCGTATCGCTGATGGCAAGCACTACTGCGTTGTGGGAATCGGCGGCCCGAACCCTCCGTCGAGGTTCCATTCCCTCCGCCCAGTGCTGCGCGTGCCCGAGGCCTCTGGGCCTTCGCCGAACGCCGTAACCCTTTGAAACTGAAACCCTACGAGATCCTGGCGTCGTCGCTCGCCGCCCTGGCCGCCGCCGCCGCCGCGTCTGTCTTCGGAGTCAAGGGAACCCTGATTGGCGCCGCCATCGGCGCCGCGGTTGCGACGGCAGTTTCTTCGCTTGCTTCCCAGTCCGCGGCGCGGGCCCAAGAAGCCTTGTTGCGACCGCTCCTGACGAGTCAACGCCAATCCGACGACAAGACGGACAAGACGGACAAGACGGACAAGACGAAAAGAGCAAGAGGAGCGAAGAGGGGTCCAACGGCCGAGGAACGGTGGCGCGTGGCACTGGTGGCGACAGCGTCGACGCTCGGGGCATTCGTGCTCGCCCTGGGCGTAGTGACCCTGATCGAGTTGAGTGCCGGACGCTCGTTGTCTTCGATCTTCGGGGGACCGAGATCAGGCACCACCGTGGCCGGGGTCATCGACGGAGTATCTCCTTCTTCAACGACGACCTCCTCAACCTCGACGACCTCGACGAGCACGACGACGGCGGCGACCACGACGACAGCGGCGACTACCACCACAACAGCAACCACCACCACGACGCCGACGACTTCGTCAAGCTCGACAGCTCCTGCCACGTCAACGACGCAGTAACGGTTGCGAACAGGTGCCCCACCGCACCAAGGCAAGAGACCCCGACCACATTCCTCGCATCGAGGAAGGGTCCTCGTCTTTCCGGCCCCCTGCTCATATTCTCGGCGGCAGGTGATCAGCGACCCGCTGCCACGGGGCAGCGAGTCCGGGACGAAGGGGGAAATGGTGCTCAAGGACTTCAAGGCATTCATCTTGCGGGGCAATGTCGTCGACCTGGCCGTGGGCATCGTCATCGGTGCCGCCTTCACCGCCGTGGTGTCGTCGTTCGTGAGGAATCTGCTGACACCACTGGTGTCGATTCCGGGTAAGGCGAACTTCAGCAAGCTGCAATTCACCGTGCACGGAAGCCAGTTCCACTACGGAACTTTCGTCAACGACCTTCTCTCGTTCATCCTCGTCTCGGCCGCGGTGTTCTTCTTCGTGGTCCGCCCCATCAACACCCTCATGGCCCGCCGTCGCGCCGGCCAAGAGACCGAGCCCGGAACCCGAGACTGCCCCCAATGCCTGAGCGAGATCCCGGCTGCCGCTCGTCGGTGCTCCTTCTGTACCTCTGAGGTCTCGCCCACGGCCCCGGCACCGTCCTGAGTCAGGCCCATTACCCGGGAGGCGGCGCACCAGGGCTGATCTCGACCGGAGATCACCTCCGAAAGATTGTTCGAAAATAGTGCCCTCACTTTCCTCTTGGTGGACCCGCAGGATGCCGATTGCAGAGACATGTCGACCGGTGCGCCCTTCGAAGAACGCCGTCCGGCGACCGCTCCCAGCAGGGATATCCAGCGGGACTTCTGGCTGAGCCACATGCGGATCGGCTTCGGGATCTTCATGGGAGAGACGCTCTTCGTGATGGTCTACCTGGGTCTTACGCCCCATGGTCGGCACCGCACCATCCTGTGGGTGGTGGCCATCTTGTGGTTCGTGTGCGCCACCATGAATCTCCTCTTTGGACCGCGGTTGGCGTCGTGGCACCGCCGGGCCCAGTTCTCCGCGTCCTGGAACATCCTCGCTGCCTTCGCCGTCGGGGGCGTCGCCATCCTTGACGGTGGCCTTCGTAGCCCGACCATCCTCCTTCTGTTTCTCCCCGCCGCCTTCGCCGCCTTGGCCTTCACCCCGTGGGTGGCCGGCATGTGCGGCGTCGCCACCCTCGCCTCCGCCGCCCTCGTGTGGGTCGTCGATGCCAACCGCGGCACCTCGGCGGAAATGGCCCCGGTTTTGTCTGCCGTGCTCGCTGGATCGCTCGTTCTCTCCGTCGCCGCCTCAGTGAACCGGGTCAACCGTGAAGGCCACGAACGCCTGCTGGTGGAGAGGATCGCCGAACTGGCCACGACCGACGGTTTGACCGGCTGTGTGGTCCGTCGCGTGTTCTATGAACGTCTCGGTGAGGAGATCGCCCGTTCCCTGCGCCACGATGACCCGCTCAGCCTCATGCTGATCGACATGGATTCGTTCAAAGCCGTGAACGACACGTACGGCCACGTCGTCGGAGACCACGTCCTCGCTGCCATCGGCACGACGCTTCGTGCGCAGGCCCGAGCGTTCGATGTGATCGGCCGCCTCGGTGGAGACGAGTTCGCCGTGCTCATGCCTGAAACCAAGGCCACCGCGGCGATGGCCCTGGCGGAACGGATCCGAGAGGCATTCTTAGGCGCGGCCGAGGTACCGGTGACGCTGAGCATCGGCGTGAGCGGCCTGGACCCTCTGGCGCCGACGGCCGAACGCATGATCGACGATGCCGACTTCGCCCTCTACCAAGTGAAGGGCGAAGGACGCGACAGTGTCGCCGTCCGTCATCCCGAGAACAGGCCCCACGACCGCCGCATCGAGCCGCAGAGGACAGCAAATTCCCCAGTGAGTACGGGTCAGTCGCCGTCGGGCTAGGGCCCGATCTCGACCTGGCGCTCGTCGTTGCGGGCACGGATCCGTACGAGTCGGTTGACCGCCGCCAGGTAGGCACGCGACGACGCCTCGACCACATCGGTCGACACGCCTCGGCCGGACACCTTCAGTCCGTCGGCCTCGAGTTGCACGACGACATCACCGAGAGCGTCGATCCCGCCCGTCACCGAAGACACGTTGAATCCGATGAGACGGGATTCGAACCCGGTGGCGGTGCGGATGGCGCGACACGCAGCATCGATCATGCCGTTGCCTTCGGCGGTGGCCTCCTTCTTGTCGCCCGAGCGGCTGACGACGACGCTCGCCCGAGGCATGCCCACGGTCCCACCGGACACTTCGAGGCTCTCGAGTTGGAAGCCCTCCAGGACGTCGTGGCCGAGCTCCTCGGCCACGATGGCCTCGAGGTCGGCTTCGGTGATCTCCACCTTGCGATCGGCGAATTCCTTGAACCGGGTGAAGGCCTGATTGAGTCCGTCGCCCTGCACGTGAATGCCCATCTTCTCGAGTGTGTCGGCGAAAGCATGACGTCCCGAGTGCTTCCCCAAAACGATCTGCCGGCCGACCTGACCCACGCTGGCGGCTTCGATGATCTCGTAGGTGGAGCGGTCGGCCAGGACGCCGTGCTGATGGATACCGGACTCATGGGCGAAGGCGTTGCGACCCACGATGGCCTTGTTGTACTGCACCGGATACCCCGTCAAACGGGCCACCAGGCGCGACACCCGTGCCAATTCTTCGGTGCGGACGGTGGTGGCGATACCGGGGAACTGGTCCGGCCTGATCCGGAGGGCCATCACCACCTCTTCGAGCGCAGCGTTGCCGGCGCGCTCGCCCAGGCCGTTCACGCACACCTCGACCTGCCGGGCACCGCCTTGGACACCGGCCAGGGTGTTGGCCGTGGCCAGGCCGAGATCGTTGTGACAGTGCGTGGACAGGATGTAGTCACCGGGCACCTCCTTGCGGACGTGCTGGATCAGGGCCCCGAAGTCCCACGGGATGCCGTATCCGACGGTGTCGGGGATGTTCAAGGTCGTGGCACCCGCCTCGACGGCGGCGGCCAGGACCTCGAGCATGAAATCGAGCGGCGTGCGCGTGGCGTCCTGCGGACTGAATTCGATGTCCTCGGTGTGTTCGCGAGCCCGGGCCACGCCACCACGGGTCTCGGCCAGGACTTGCGCCGCGGTCATCTTGAGCATGTGCTCCATGTGCTGCGGGCTGGTCGAGATGAATACATGGATGCGGGCCCGGTTAGCGTCACGCAGCGCCTCCCAGCACCGGTCGACGTCGGAGAGTTGCGTCCGGGACAGCCCACAGATGGCCGGCGCCTCGGAACCGGCGCCGACCGAGCGGGCAATGGCCTGGACTGCTTCGAAGTCACCCTGGCTGGCGACGGGGAAGCCGGCCTCGATGTAGTCGACGCCCACCCTGGCCAGCTGCTCGGCGATCTCGAGCTTCTCGGCGACATCGAGGGAGATCCCGGGCGACTGCTCACCGTCGCGCAGGGTGGTATCGAAGACGACGAGGTGTCCCTCACTCGCCGCTGCTGCTCGACCGACTTGGGCGGCCGTCGAGGTGTTCTGCGTCTTCCCGGCGTTCTCCTTCATTGCCATCCGTCCTCGCTCTTCGTCGTCTCCTGCCCGCGCTATCCCGAACCGTCATCTGCCGTCTCGCCTCGCACCACTTCGACTCTCGCCTTCTCCGCCCGGACCCGCTCACCTGTGCCGGGCCAAGAAGAAACCCCCTGGCCTTTCGGCTCAGGGGGCGTGTCGGCGAGCGCGATGTGGCGCTCGCCGTCAGGTAAGAAGCAGGTTGGAGACGTACACGTGCACACGCATGATCCGCCAATGCTTGCAAATAAAGGCCTCCGGGTCAAGGCCATGAGGTCTGTGCACTCCAGAAGGCAGTGCAGACCGTTGCTACGCTGCCCACGGAGAGTCGCCGTCGGGGTCGCCGTGTCCAGCTCCGGTGGGGTTCTCAGGGCGTGAGCGGAGGTGACAACGGTGGGAAGACTGATACGCACGACGATCCGCACGGTGATCGTCTCCGCCGCGCTCGGAGCCGCCGTCCGGGTCGTCCAGGCGATTCTCCGACGACGAACCGGGGGCCCCGAAGAGTCCGCCATCCGCACCGGGAGTTTCGACTCCTGGCCCACGGTGCCCACGGCGCCGGACCACCCCGCCACCGGAGACTGACTCCCGAGCTCTCGGGCCCCGGGCCCGAGCCGTCGGGGTCCCCACGCCCTTCAACTCGAGGGGTTGGCAGAGCCCCGGGCCGGCCTCCCCGCCGCCGGTCGGCTGCGCGCCTCGGCCCCGGACGGAACGGGCGGAGCCCGGCGGTCGTCCAAGGCATGTGTCGGCTCGATGCCGGCCGCGTGACCGAGGACGCCGGGAGGCAGATATGCAAGCGAACCGTACAAAGGTCGTCGTCGCCCTGGCCGCCACCGCCGTCCTGGTGGGTGCCGTGGCCGGAGGTCGCCACCTCATCTCCGGGACCCAGGCGCCCAGCGCCACCGGCGCCGTCGCCTTCCATCCGCCGTCCGCGCCGTCTCGGTCGGCCACTGCCGCCGGTGCGCCACTGAGGACGCCGTCGCCGAGCGCAACTCAGAAGAGCCTGGCACCCCAGGACGCCGGCTTGTCCGGCAACACCTCGTCCACGAAGGCATCAGGCCAGGGGGCGGGGTCCGCCACTGGGCTGGCCGCTGTGCCGGTCTCCGCCTTTGCCCCTCAGGTGGTGCACACCGCCACCATGGAGATGCGCGTGGGCAAGGGCAAGCTGAACTCGAGCCTGCATGCCGTGGCCATCCTTGCCGCCGCCGATGGCGGCTACGTGGACAGCTCTTCGCTTTCGGGAGGAACGGCACGCCGGTCGCCTGTCTCGGGATCCATCGTCTTCCGGGTCCTGGACTCCGATTTCGCCGATGCCATAGCCAGGGTGGCCGTCCTCGGTACCGTCGACGACCAGCAGATCCAGGGCAAGGACGTCACCGTACAGGTGGCCCAGAACGCGGCGTCGATCGCCGTGCTGCAGGACGAGGTCGCCCTCCTCGAGAAAAAGCTGGGCCAGGCCACCGATATCGGCACGTTCCTCCAGATCGAGAGCCAGCTCTTCCCGGTCGAGCAGCAGCTGCAGAAGCTGCAGTCGGCGCAAGCCGTTCTCGAGAACTCCGCCGCCCTGGCCACCGTGACGGTCAGCCTTTCGGCGCCGGGGGCGCCTGTGGTAACTGCTCCCCCGGTTCGGCCCCATGCCGACGCCGCCACGGTGGCGTGGCACTACCTCCGGCACAACACGTTGGCCGTTCTCGACGGACTGGCCGTCGCCGGTGGCTGGGCTCTGCCGGCGATCATCGTGTTCGCCCTGGTGGGTACGGTCGCTTTGCGGATCGTCCGACGACGTCGTCACGTCGTCAACCCGGTCTGACGCAGTCGGCGATGTCGGTCAGAACGACGTGCGGGTCAAGGTCCGGCAATCCGATCGGGCGACGACGACGGCCAGGTGTGGGGCCTGACGGCCTGATGTCGTCGGGATCCGGACAACAACCACCACCGCCGAGGTGTGTTCGTAGGTGACGGTGGCCACGAGCGCCACAGTGTCGTCGGCACCCGCTACTTGGCGGGCGGCAGCCACGCACTTCGCGAATTGCGATGTCGACTGCGTAGCCGGGCCCAGCGGTGCCCCGGCCGACTGGGCCGCCGAGTCACTTTGCGGCGCCAGGGCCGAGAGGCCGGAAGTGGAATTGAACTCCTGGTCGTAGCGCCCGGAAGCCACCACCGGGCCGAGGTGCGATCGTAGCGACTTCGGGGAGCCGATCGCCCCGAGATCGGGAAGGGCGGCCGCTGTTCCGGCACCAGAGGCCGAGGCGGCAGACGGGGCAGCGGTGGCCGCCCGTTTGGCGGCGGCATGGGACGCCGCCGAGCTCGTCGGTCGGGATCCACTGTGGGACAGCGCGATCGGGATGCCGGCGGCCAGGGCCACCACGATGAGAACGGCGGCCACGGCACCCGCCGGAACACGCGCCCATCGCGATGAGCGGCGCACCGACGTCGTCGAGGGCACGCTACGGGCATCACCGATGGTCAGAGAACCGTTGGTGGCATCGGATCGGGCGTCGGACCGGGCATCGGCCAGGGCGGCGGCTACGGCCGCTGCCCTCACGGAGCGAGAGATGTGCGCTACCGGCAGACGCACGAGGGTACGGGCTTCCTCCAGCGCCGCCAGGCGCTCTTGGCACTGAGCGCAGGACGCGACGGCGGCATCGACATCAGGTGCTGCCGGCTCGTCGAGGGGCTCCCCGTCGATGTACGCCGACAACTGCTCGTCGCTCAGGTGTTCGTGGCTCATGGTGTGCTGTTTTCCGTCCTGTCACCCTGTTTGACGTCCCGGTCCCCTGGCCGGTTCCCGCCTTCTTGGCCCATCGGGCCTTTCTCATGATCCTTGATCAGGTCGGCCAGAGCACCGCGACCCCGGGCGATGCGGGAACGGACCGTGCCGATGGGCACGTCGAGAACGGCGGCGATCTCTTCGTAGGTCAGATCACAGACATCGCGCAGCACGACGGCGGCGCGGTGTTCGGGCGCCAACTGGCGCAATGCCGCATCGACGTCGACGTGGGCCGATGCCTCGTCGGCCGGGTCCCGCCCGCCGGCGCCGAAGGCGGCGGCCTGGATCCCGTCATCGTCGGTCTCACCGGGGAGCCCGACCACGGGACGGCGACGGCGTCGGCGCAACTCGTCGAGGCAGGCGTTGGTGGCGATCCGGTAGATCCACGTCCCGAAGGCGCTGCGGCCGTCGAAGCGAGCGATGGATCGGACGACCGAGAGAAGCGCATCCTGGGCGGCATCGACAGCGTCGGCCTCGTTGCCGAGCATCCGCCGACAGAGCGCATGGACACGGTCGTAGTGGGCGGCGAGGAGGGTCTCGAGTGCCCGGCGATCGCCTGCGCGCGCGGCGTCGAGCACGTCGGGGTCATCGGGCGGTACGGATGCGGGATCGTTGCCGATCCCGAAAGGCTAAACGGCGCGCCCCCGGCGGGGGTCAGACGGACGTGATCCGGTGGATGTCGAGAATTCCATCGGCCGCCTGCAGGCGGCCAAAGGCATCGTCAGGCACAGAACGGTCCGTCGAGAGCACCATGAGGGCGGTGTTCGTGGCCTGCGACGGGCCGACGGCCATGGACGATATGGACACGCCGGCCTCTCCCAATACGACACCGACCACGCCGATCATGCCCGGGCGATCGTCATTGCGCACCACCAGCATGTGCTCGGAGGGCGGTACTTCCACCGCGTGGTCGTCCACCAGAACGATCCTCGGTTCGGAGCGCGGACCCGACAGGGTGCCGGCCAGAGAGTGGTCGGTGGAACGCAGCGTGATCAGATTGACGTAGTCGCGGGTGGTCGTCGTCGAGACCTCACGGATCTCGAGTCCTCTCTCCTCGGCCAGCTGCGGAGCATTCACATAGGAGACGGGTTCCTCGGTGCCGGCGGCGAAGACGCCCTTCAGAACAGCCAGGGTGAGGATGGCGGTGGTGGCGCCGGCCAACCCGCCCTGGTACTCGACCTCGAGGCGGTCGGGGAGCCCGTCGTTCAGGCAGGCGAAGCACCGGCCCAGCTGTTCGGCCAGGGGGAGGAAGGGCCGCACCGCCTCGGAGACCTCGGTGGCGGCCACGTTGACGGCGAAAGGCACGAAATCGCCGTCCAGAGCGAGGATCACCTGCTCGGCGATGGTCACCCCCGCCTTGTCCTGGGCTTCGGCGGTCGACGCCCCAAGGTGCGGCGTGGCCACCACGCTGGGCAAACCGAACAGCGGGGAATCGGTGCACGGCTCGGTGGCGAAGACGTCGAAGGCGGCGCCCTCGACGCGCCCGTCGCGGATGGCCTCGGCCAGCGCTTCCTCGTCGACGATGCCGCCCCGGGCGGCATTCACGATACGGACGCCCTGCTTGGCTTTGGAGAGAAGATCGCGACCGAACAGGCCCGCCGTCTCGGGCGTCTTCGGCAGGTGAATGGTGATGAAGTCGGACTCGGCCACGAGCTCGTCGAGAGTCAGCAACTCGACGCCCATATGCCGGGCCCGATCGGCCGAGACGTAGGGGTCATAGGCGCACAGGCGCATCCCGAAGGCGAGGGCGCGTTGGGCCACGAGTGCCCCGATGCGGCCCAGGCCGACGACACCGAGAGTCTTGCCGTGCAGCTCGACACCCTCCCACTTCGAACGCTCCCACTTGCCGGCCATGAGAGCGGCGTGTGCCTGGGGGATATTGCGGGCCTGGGCCAGCAGCAGGGCCATGGCGTGTTCGGCCGCCGACAAGATGTTCGACTGGGGCGCGTTCACCACCATGACGCCGCGGCGGGTGGCGGCATCCACGTCGACGTTGTCGAGCCCGATGCCCGCCCGCCCCACCACGGCCAGATCGGTTCCTGCCTCGAGCGCCTCGGCCGTCACCTGGGTGGCGGAGCGCACTATCAGGGCGTGCGCGCCGGGCAGCACCTGGAGCAGAGCCTCAGGCGACAGCTCCAACTGCACATCCACCTCGTGCCCCGCGTCGGAGAGCAGGCTCAGGCCGCGGTCGGCCAGTTTCTCGGTGACCAGCACCCGTGCCATCGATCTATTGCCGTCCTCTCACCTGGCGTACCCGGGTGGGGCCCGGCGACGCCGTCGTCTGTGTCGTGCTCCGCTGCGGAGCCGCCTCTGTGCTGTCGGCCCTATTCGGCCGTGGCGAACAACTTGGCCAGGCGCCCGACGCCCTCGGCGATGTCGTCGTCACCCAGCGCGTAGGACATGCGGAAGTAGCCCGGGGCTCCAAAGGCCTCCCCGGACACCACCGCCACCTTGGCCTCGTCGATGGCCACCTGCGCCACCTCGTCCGACGAGCTCACGAGCTTCCCGGCAATCCGGCGTCCGAGCAGGCCCTTGACCGAAGGAAAGGCATAGAAGGCCCCCTCGGGCTCGACGCAGGTCACGCCTTCACACTCGTTCAACAGGCGGTGGATCAGTTGCCGGCGGCGGTCGAAGACGTCCCGCATGGCGTGCGCCGCTTCCAGGCCGCCGGTGAGAGCGGCCATCGCGGCGCGCTGGGCGACGTTCGACACATTGGAGGTGGCGTGCGACTGGAGGTTGGCGGCCGCCTCGATGACGTCGGGTGGTGCGATCATCCATCCCACGCGCCAACCGGTCATGGCGTAGGTCTTGGCCACACCGTTGATCACGACGCAGCGGTCGGCCAGTTCCGGCACCTCCACCGGCGCCGAGGCGAAGGTACGGCCCCCGTAGACGAGGTGCTCGTAGATCTCGTCGGTCACCACCCACAACTCGTGTTCCACAGCCCAGCGGCCGATGGCGGCGATCTCCTGCGGCGTGCAGACGGCCCCCGTGGGGTTGTTGGGCGACACCAGAAGAACAATCTTGGTGGCGCTCGTGCGGGCCGCCTCGAGGGCGGCCACCGTGAGGTGGAAGCCGGTCTCCTCGGTGGTGGGAACGTCGACCGGCACCCCGCCGGCCAGGGCGATGGCCTCGGGATAGGTCGTCCAGTACGGAGCGGGCACGAGCACTTCGTCTCCCGGGTCGCACAAGGTGGCGAAAGCCTCGTAGACGGCCTGCTTGGCCCCGTTGGTCACGAGCACCTGAGAGGCCGGAATCTCAAGTCCCGAGTCGCGCCGCGTCTTGGCCGCCACGGCCTCTTTCAGCTCGGGCAGGCCCCCGGTGGGCGTGTAGTGGTGGTTGGCGGGGAGTCGGCACGCCTCGACGGCCGCCTCCACGATGTGGGCCGGCGTGGCGAAGTCGGGCTCCCCGGCGCCGAAACCGATGACGTCCTCCCCCGCCGCCCGCAACGCCTTGGCCTTGGCGTCGACGGCCAGCGTGGCCGAAGCAGAGACGGCGGCAACCCGGGCCGAAATACGACGCCGGGCCGACGCTGCGCCGGACCCGGCGCCGGGGGTGGTTTCGTGGAGCGTCGACATGGCTGCCATGCTTACACACGTGCCGCGCGCCCCTGAAACGACTGCCACCGCCGATATCCGCATCCCCGACGGCCTCAAACCAGCCGACGGTCGCTTCGGAAGTGGGCCCTCCAAGGTCCGCCAGGCGCAGGTGGAGGCCCTGGCCCAGGCGGCCCCCACCTACCTCGGCACGAGTCACCGCCAGAAGGCGGTCAAGTCCGTCGTGGCCCGGCTGCGGGCCGGTCTGAGCGAGCTTTTCTCTCTGCCCGACGGATACGAGGTGGTGCTCGGAAACGGAGGCACGACGTGCTTCTGGGACATCGCCACCTTCGGCCTGATCGAGCGCCGGAGCCAACACCTTTCGTTCGGCGAGTTCTCCTCCAAGTTCGCCGCCGCCGCCAAGGCCGCCCCCCACCTGGCCGATCCCTGGATCATCGAATCGGCCACCGGGACGCACCCCGAAGCCGTGGCCGACCCCGACATCGACCTCTACGCCCTCACCCACAACGAGACCTCGACCGGCGTGGCCATGGCCATCAACCGGCCGCCGGGTGCGGCATCACCGGCCGACGGCGGCGGCCTGGTGGCGGTGGACGCCACCTCGGGGGCGGGTGGAATGCGGGTCGACCCGGCCCAGTTCGACGCGTACTACTTCGCCCCCCAGAAGTGTTTTGCCTCCGACGGTGGGCTGTGGGTGGCGCTTCTCTCGCCGGCCGGGCTCGACCGGGTCGAGAAGCTGGCGGCGTCGGACAGATGGGTGCCTGCCTTCTTCGATCTGAAGACGTGCGTCGACAACTCCAAGCTGGACCAGACCTACAACACGCCCGCCCTCGCCACCGTGCTTCTCTTCACCGAGCAGGTCGAGTGGATGCTGGCCGGGGGTGGTCTCGAATGGACGGCCGGGCGCTGCGACCGGTCGGCGGAGATCCTCTACACCTGGGCCGAGCAGTCGGACTTCGCCATGCCGTTCGTGGAGAAACCATCGGAGCGCAGCCACGTGGTGGGTACCATCGACTTCGTCGAGGCCGTGGACGCCGCGGCGGTGGCCGCCGTTCTGCGGGCCAACGGCATCGTGGACACCGAGCCCTACCGCAAGTTGGGCCGTAACCAGCTCCGGATCGCCATGTTTCCGGCCATCGATCCCGAGGACGTCGCGGCCCTGTGCGGCTGCATCAACTACGTGGTGGGGGCCCTGGCCCAGTAGCCGGGCCCGACGGGGCCTGCTCAGAAGTTGTGACGGGGCCTGAACAGGGAGGTTCATGCCTGGGCCGAGCGTGAAAGACCGACCGTTCGTGCCGCAGCCGCATTTCCGTGGCTAGTGGCTACTCTCGGGGGTGCAGACCACCGCACCCACCGACAGAGCTGGACCCCGAGCGGCCCCTCCACTCGAGCAACGGGAGCCATGGCCGAATACAAGATACTGGTAGCCCCGCCGAAGGGCCCTCGAAGGCCATGGCTGATTGCCATCGGCATTGTTCTCGTCGTTGTCGCCGCCGTCGGTGCCGGTGCCTTTGTCATCGGACGGCACAGTACGAGCACGCACGGCGCGCAGAACCAGGGTGGGAGCACACCCGGCACGGTGCCGGCCCAACCGCTGCGCATTGTCTCCACCACGCCGGCGGGCGGTGCCACCAACGTGCCGTCGGATCAGGTGGTCAGCATCCACCTCTCTCTCCCGGTGACCGACCCGGCGGGGATGCCGAATTTCAGCCCGCCGGTGAGTGGATCGTGGAAAAAGGTAGGACAGTCGTTGCTGTCCTTCGTGGCCACGGCACCGTTCATACCGACGACGATGGAGACACTCACGATTCCGGCCGGGACCTCCGGCCCCCACAGCACCGCCGGTAAGACGCTCGCCGCGCCCGTCTCCATCGAATTCACAGTGGGCCAGGCGAGCACCGAACGTCTGCAACAGCTCCTTGCCCAGCTGAACTACCTCCCGCTGTCGTTCACTCCGAGCGGTGCCCTGAACTCGCCCAACAAGGCCACGACGGCACAGACGGGGACCTTCAACTGGCGCTGGGCTTCGCTTCCGGCATCGCTCATCTCGCTGTGGACAGAAGGAGCGGAAAACGTCATCACCAAAGGGGCGGTGATGAACTTCGAGAACCAGAACGGGCTGACCGTGGATGGAATCGCCGGCATGAAGGTGTGGACGACGCTTCTCTCCGACTTGAGCACCGGCAAGATGGAGGCCAATCCGTACGCCTATGTCCTTGTCTCCAAGCAAGCGCCGCAGAACCTGACGGTCATCGCCAACGGGATCCCCGCCCTCGTCAATATCCCGGTCAACACCGGGGCCCCCGGTGCCGACACCGCCGACGGCACCTACCCCGTGTTCGAACACGTCACCAGTTCGCGCATGAAGGGCACCAACCCCGACGGCTCGACCTATGACGACCCCAACGTCCCCTGGGCCAGCTATTTCAACGGTGGTGACGCTCTCCACGGTTTCGTGCGCGCCACCTACGGCTCACCGCAGAGCAACGGCTGTGTCGAGATGACTCTGGCCAACGCCGCCAAGGTGTGGACGCTCACCCCCATCGGCACCCTGGTGACGGTCACCGGTCCCGCCTCCTAAGTCCTGATCTCCTTCCCGGCGACGTGGACATCGGTCCCGATGAGATCACCGGTGACCACCGATTCGGCCAGGGCGGGGGCATCGCTCCACGCCACGCACCGGCGCCCGGGCTCGATGTCGGCCACGACGAACGTCCGCGCCGGCTCCATGCCGCGGTAGCTCACCGTGCAGCTGGCTACCGTGGCCGGACCGTTGTGCTCCTCGGCCACCTCCACCTGCCCGGTGGAGGCGGCCGCCTCCGAAGCCAGATCGGAGAGAAGGGGCGGGGCACCGCCGGGTGTGGCCGACCACAGAGCCAGACCGGGCTTGGTCAGGAGGCCGCAGACGGTGCTGACCAGGCCGAGCGAGGCCGGTTGGGCGCGCAGCAAGGGCACCATGTCGGCGACCGCCTGGTAGACGAAGTTGTTGAACGGCCCACCGGCGAAGGCCATGCCGCCCGTCACCGTCGGCGTACCGGCGAGCGGGAGTCCGAGCTCGCGCTGCTGAACCCGGACGGCGGCGGGAAAGCACGAGTAGAGCTCGACCAGCTCCACGGCATCGAGCGGTCGGCCTATGTGCTCGGCGGCGGCCCGTCCGAGCACGCCCATGGCCGGCCAGCGGTGGAGCTGGCGCCGGCGACTCAACGAAACGGCATGGGTGGCGTCGATGCCGACCAAAGGAAACACCCACCGGTCGGCGGGAATGTTATGGAACCGGGCGGCCTCGACCGAGCACAACACGAGCGCGGCGGCCTGATCGACCGTCCACTGACTGGCATGCCACTTGTTGTACGGAAAAGCCAGCGGTCGGTTCTCGGATGAGGCTGTTGCCAACTCCGCAGCCGACAACGCGCCCGGGAAGGCGGCGTCGGGATTGGAGCGGGCCACGACGTTGAACCGTTCCCACAACTCGGCGATCGACATCCGATGATCGTCGGTCCTCTCGTTCTCGGCGGCACCCAAAGCGTTCTCGATCAACGCGTACTGCAGGACGGGCTGGGTCAGGCCGACGTCGATCTCGGGACGAGAGATGAAGTCGTCTTCGCGATCCATGACGACATCGGGCACGGCTCCGTTCTGCGCCGTCTCGGCGGCCACCGTTCCCGCCTTCTCGGCCCGCCGGGCCCGGGCCCGGGCCTCGCCGCCCACCACCAAGACCACCTCGACGTGGCCGACGGCGATGGCCCGCAGGCCATCGTTGATCAAAGTCTGCTGGGGGACCCCCAGCCGGGCCAAACACGTCGCCGCGCCACGGGCACCGATACGAGCCGCCACCAGGCGCCCGGGATCGGGATACGACCAGGTGCCCTGGGGAACGCAGATGCGATCGACGGAGCTCAGCAACGAGGTCGACGAGCCGGCGTCGGCGGCGGCACTCTCGGCCGCCATGGCCATGAGCTCGGCCGCCTCGGCGTCGGTCCGGGCCGTGCCCACGCCGACGAGCACCGGTGTCCGGGGGTCGAGGCTGCTCATCGACACCAGTATTCCTGAGTCCCAGCGGTCGATCGGTCGCAGAGCTCCCCTGGCTCGGATCTTCAGGACGAGATCGGCGAACGAACCGGTAACCTCGGCTGGTGGCGATGCGGCGAGCTCCGTCGGCCGCATTGGCCGAGGCCGTCACCAGTGCGGCTGATTACCCTCTCTACGTCGTCACTGCCGCCAGCAACGACGGGATCTCGGGTTGCCCGGCCGGATTCGTGACGCCGTCGAGCATCGAGCCGGTCCGCTTCGTCATATGCGTCTCGGAAACCACACCTTCGCGGTGGCCGAGCGAAGCAAGGGATTTGCGTTGCATCTGCCCGGGTCGGATCAAAAGGACACGGCCTCGCTCTTCGGCGAGACCACCGGCGACGTCACCGACAAGTTCGATCGCGTGACGTGGTCAGCCGGTATCACCGGTGCGCCGATCCTGGCCGAATGCACCGCCTGGATCGAAGGATCGATCTTCAACCGTTTCAGCGCCGGCGATCACGAGGCTTTTCTGGTGACCGTCGTCGACGGAGGCCCGGGCGTTTGCCACGGTCGGCTCACCCTCCCCGACGTCTCGGACTTCGAGCCCGGACATTCGGCCGAATGACCGCCTGAACTGGCGTTCAGGACGAAAAAGGCTTGACCCGATAATTTCTTTCCGACTCACAGGCGCCTCACAGAATCGCATGTTGAAATCCATACATCGGCTTGCCGAATGGCCCGAGACGAGTTCTGCGGCAAGGAGCACCATGGACAGCGACTGGATGAGCCAAGGGAAGTGCAAGGAGATGGACCCGGCCTTGTTCTTTCCGAGCGACGGTGTCGGGGTGCAGGTGGCCCAACGCATCTGCGCCGAATGCCCGGTGAGAACGTCGTGTCTCGAATACGCACTCGGCAACCGCATCGACCACGGTGTATGGGGTGGTGCGTCGGAACGCGAGCGCCGTCGTCTTCTCAGCCATCGCCGGCTGGCCAAGAAGAAGCGCACCGAGTTCAGCTTTTACGAGCCGGCACAGGGACACTGATCTCGTCGATGCCTTAGCGTCTGCCCCCAACGTGTGGGAGGCGTCATGCAAAGACTTATCCTCGAGGGCCCGGCCGAGGTGCGCTGGGACGAGGCGCCCGATCCGGTTCTCCCGGGACCCGACGCCGCCCTCGTGCGTCCCGTGGCCGTCGCCACCTGCGATCTCGACGTCGCCGTCCTGGGCGGCCGCTACCCGCTCCCGGGGCCATACCCCTTCGGCCACGAGGGTGTCGTCGAAGTGGTCGAGACGGGCGAACGGGTGACGACCATGGCGGCCGGCGATCGCGCCGTGCTGCCCTTCCAGATCTCCTGCGGGGTGTGCGGACCCTGCCGACGCGGCCGGACCGGCAACTGCGCCTCTCACCCGCGGCTCTCGACCTACGGCCTGGGCGAGATGGGCGGCCTCGGGTGGGGCGGCCTGCTGGCCGACCTCGTTGCCGTCCCCCACGCCGACGCCATGCTCGTCAAGCTTCCGGCCGGTATGAACCCGGTGGCTGTGGCCAGCGCCAGCGACAACATCCCCGACGCCTGGCGCACCGTCGGGCCGCAACTGGCCGCCGAACCGGGTGCCGCCGTTCTCGTCGTCGGGGGCGACGGCGGCCCGCACTCGATCGGCCTCTACGCCGCCGGCCTGGCCGTCGCCCTCGGCGCCGAGCGCGTCATCTACAGCGACCACGACTCCGAGCGGCTGGCCATCGCCGCCGCCCTCGGCGCCGAGGTCCTGGAAGGCCCGCCGCCGCGCAAGGCGGGTGCCTTCCCGATCACGGTCGACGCCAGCGGGACCGTCGACGGTCTGCGCTACGCGCTGCAGAGCACCGCTTTCGACGGCACCTGCACCAGCCCGTCGGTCTACCTGGAGGACCCGGCGCTTCCCATGCTGTCCATGTACTCGCGGTGCTGCACCCTCCACACCGGCCGCGCCCATGTCCGGCCCGCCATCCCCGTCGTTCTGGATCTGGTCGCCGCCGGATTCGATCCCACCCTCGTCACCACCGCCGTCGTTCCCCGGTCCGAGGCAGTCGCCGCTCTGGCCGAACCACCCATGAAGCTCGTGATCGAGTGCACGGTCTGAACTGCACGGTCTGAAAAAGTCGACTCAAGTGGCGGGGCTGACCGAGCTCATGTTGAAGTCGGCCACCCGCAGCGCCGGCATGGCCGTCCGGCTCTTCCATTCGCCCCATTCGCGCGACAGCGCTCTCTCGGTGCGACCGGCCTCGGTTGTCCGGGCCAGGATGTCGATGGGGCTCTCGTTGAAGCGGAAGTTGTTCACGGCGCCGACCACCTCTCCGCCTTCGACCAGATAGACCCCGTCGCGGGTGAGCCCCGTCACGAGCAGGGTGACGGGGTCGACCTCGCGGATGTACCAGAGACAGGTGAGCAGAAGACCTCTCTCCGTCCGGGCGATCAGCTCGTCGAGGGAGTCGGCGGCTCCGGGAAGCTCGAGAATCAGGTTGTCCCCCGGCGGCGTGGCCACGGTGCCCGAGCGCGCCGCCGCCGCCCGGTGGTACTCGAGGGCATGGAGCCGGCCGTTCTGTATCCAGTCCGTGGGTCCGATGGCCATGGCGTTGTCGAAGACCGAGACGTCGGAGCCCGACGCCGTGGCCACCACGAAGGGCGCCGATTCGAGTCCCGCTTCGGCCGGGTTGCTCCGCAGGGTGAACGGCAACGACGACAGGCTCTGGCCGATCTTCGTGGATCCGTCGGGTCCCGAGAAGGCGGACCGGCCGTCTTCGGCGTCGCGGCCCGACATCGCCTGGGAGAGCATCACCATCAGATCGGCCGTGGCGTCGGGGGGCAGCAGCGTCTCGTACCGGCCGGCGGGCAGTTCCACCCGGCGCTCGGCCCAACCCAGCCGGCGCGCCAGCCGCTCGTGCATGACGTCGACGTCGACGTCGTCGAACCACGCCGTGCCCACCCCGGCCCACGTCGACCGGGTCCCGTCGCCGCTGCGGGCCACGAGCTGGAGGGTACCGGTCGGCTGTTCGTGGCGGAGCCGGAGCCCGGTGGAGGACCCCAGGTAGGTCGTATCCACCCGGTGCGAGGCGAAGCCGGCCAGCACGTGCCGGGCGGCCCGGGCCCGGCCGAAGGCGTTGGCCAGGGACCGCACCACGCCGTCGAGGGTGCCCAGATCGGTGACGGCGGCGGCGGCGTCGAAGGTCGAAGACCCCGGGGACTCCGACGGGCCGATGAGCGCCATGGCGTCGTCGGCCGGAGATGCCCCCTCGGCCTCGGCCTCGCTCGCCTGGACCAGCTCGGCCACGTCGACGGCGCCTCCCCGACTGGCCACACCCACCGCCACCGCGTCGCCCTGGCCCCCGGAGCCGCCGCCGGCGACGAAGCTGATCACGGTGACCCGCCGGTCGCGTCGCAGACCGTTGGTGGTCGTGGTGTTGTTGGCGAAGCGCACATCGGCCTCACTGCCATCACCGACGACGACGATGCAGTCGCTGCTACGCGACAGAGAGAGCGCCTCCTCGATCACCTCCGGCGCGCCGGGAAGCCGGTCGCCGTCGCTCATCGGCCGGTCTCGGCCCGGGCGTTCAGCACGTTGATGTTCCGGAAGAGCGCACTCGGGCATCCGTGGCTCACGGGGGCCACCTGCGGCGGTTGGCCCTTGCCGCAGTTGAAGGCGCCGCCGAGCACGTAGGTGGAGCTTCCCCCCACCGCCTCCATCGATCCCCAGAACTCGGTGGTGGTGGCCTGGTAGGCGACGTCGCGCAGCTGCCCGGCCAGCGTCCCGCGCTCGATCCGGTAGAACCGTTGGCCGGTGAACTGGAAGTTGTACCGCTGCATGTCGATCGACCAGCTCTTGTCGCCGACGATGTAGACGCCGCGCTCGACGCCGGCGATCAGCTCGTCGGTGCTCGGTCCCGCTCCCGGCGCCGGCGCCAGGCTCACATTGGCCATCCGCTGGATGGGGGCATGCAGCGGGGAGTCGGCAAATGCGCAGCCGTTCGAGCGCCCCAGCCCGTTCTCGGCCGCCATCCGCCGGTCGAGCTGGTAGCCGACGAGAACACCGTCGCGCACGATGTCGAAGGACTGCGCCGCCACCCCTTCGTCGTCGTAACCGACGGTGGAGAGCCCATGCGGGGTGGTCCGGTCCCCCGTCACGTGCATCACGGACGAGCCGTACTGCAGGCTCCCCAGCTTCTCGAAGGTGGCGAACGACGTACCGGCATAGGCCGCCTCGTAACCGAGGGCCCGGTCGAGCTCGGTGGCATGACCGATCGACTCGTGAATGGTCAACCACAGATTGGAGGGGTCGATCACCACGTCGTAGAGCCCGGCTACGACGGACGGGGCGGCCAGCTTCTCGGCCAACAGGTCACCCATCCGGCCGATCTCTGTGTCCCAGTCCCAGCTCGACCCGGTCACGTACTCCCAACCGCGGCCGGCGGGCGGGGCCAGGCTCCGCATCGACTCGAAGCTTCCCGAGGCCCCGTCAATGGCGAAGACCTCGACGACGGGGTGCATCCGGACCCGTCGTTGGGTGGTCACCCGACCCGTCAGGTCGGCGAAGTGCTTGTCCTCCACCACGGCCAGGACGTAGGCGGTGACGTGGTCCACTGCGGGGTGGTCGAGCAGTCGTCGGCTCCAGTCCTCGAGCAGAGCCGCCTTCTCGGCCATCGTCACCGTGGTGGGATCGATCTCGTAGGCCGACGTCCAGTTGACCGCGCCGTAGCCCGGCTCGTCGGCCAGCTCCACGGGGACGGCCAGGGCGGGAGCCGTGGCGTTCGCCATCTCGACGGCCTGCTCGGCCAACTCGACCGCCGCGTCGGGGTGGAGCTCCACCGTGGCGGCGAAGCCGACCGAGCCGTCGCGCACCACCCGCAGCCCCATCCCGATCTCGGTGTCGTCGACGGTCGTCTCCACCTTGCCGTCGCGCACCACGAGCACCTGGGACCGGATCCGCTCCACCCGGATCTCACCGTGCCGGCACCCGAGGGCGATGGCCCGTTCGAACGCCGCACCGCGCACCGCTTCGAGCGGCAGCGCGGCGAAGGAAGGATCGACAGCCATCACCCGACAGTAACCCCGCAGGTACCATCCGAGCCATGCTCGATCCGATACTGGCCATCAGGTCTGAGAGCACCGTGATCGCCGACCTCGTCGCCCGGCCCGGGACCGTCCTCGACGCCCGGGTGCCATCGTGTCCGGACTGGGCTCTGCGTGATCTCGTGCTCCACATCGGCGGGGTCCAGCGCTTCTGGGCCGCCAATGTCATCGCCGCCGACGCCACCGTCCCCACCGGGCCCGAGGACACCTCCACACCATCGGACGCGGCCCTGGCCGACTGGATGCGCGCCAGCACCGACGTCCTTCTTGCCACTCTCGCTGACGCCGACGACTCGGCCCCCTGCTGGGTCTGGTGGGGCGAGCCCGCCACCGTGGCCGCCGTGGCCCGCCATCAGGTCCAGGAGGCGTCCGTCCACCGCTGGGATGCGGAGCTGGCCCTGGGCACGCCCGAGCCGCTCGAGCCGGCCGTCGCCGACGACGGCGTGGCCGAGTTCCTTGAGGTCATGCTCAGCCCGGGCACGGCGGCGCTCCGTGGTCGGCCTCCCGCCGCCCTCCCGGGCACCGTCGTCCTCGCCGCCACCGACACCGGAGGCCGGTGGACCGCCGGAGGCGCCGGCAAGGGCGCCACCGTCCGGGCCACGGCCTCGGATCTCGTCCTGCTGCTCTATGGACGCTTGCCGCTGCCCGATGTCGAGGTCCAGGGCGACACATCTCTCGTCGAGGCACTGCTCGACGCCGTCCGCTCCGGATAACCCGCCGGTCGGGCGCGGCCCGGCGCTCCGGCACGGAGCGAGGCGTGCTCCTGCGGCAGCCACCGCATCAGGATCGGCGCACCCGTACGTAGTCGACGTTGAGGCTGCCTCTGTCCTGGGGGCCATGGGCGATCGTGATCAGGTTGGTCCCGCCGCCCCATTCGAGCGTCGCCGTCACGGTCCGCCATGTCGTCCATTGCGGCGCCGTCGGCACCTTCAGCCGTCCGGTCCCGTGCTGTCGTCCGCTGGCCGGGTCGGATGCGGTAACGGTGAGAGTGGCCGACCTCCCGGTGGCGTTGGCCACGTGGCAATCGAGATGGTAACGACCGGCCTCGGGAACGGCGATGGCCAGGGCGACGCTGCTGCCGGGCTGGTCGAGCCCGGTCACGTAGCCGAGACCTTCGAATCCCGGGAAGGTGTTGTCGAATCGAGCCGAGCCCGACCACGCCCCGACCTCGGCCTCGTAGTGCACCTCCTCGGCCGCCGCCACCTTGACGAGGGAGGACGCGTGGGGTGCCAACGCCACGCTCCACTTCGTCATGGGCCCGAGATCGGTGTGGGTCCACAAGTCACGGACGTCGGCCGGGGCCCGGAGCCCCAGCTCAGCGACGAAGTCGATGGTCCTGGTCGTGGTTCCGGGCCCGTTGCCGCGATTGAAGAGGCCCACCACCCAGCTCCCGTCGGAGAGCTGGCCGATCCAGCGCTCGGGATCCCGACTGGAGCTGTCGTAGATGTAGGAGTGGGTGTTCAGGAACACGGGCTTTCCCACCAGCCCGTCGTGGTGCACGGCCAACACCTCGGGGTTCTGGAAGAACGGTGCGTTCGGTCCGATGGTGTCGTGCTGATCGGTGATGGCGATGGCCGCTCCGGCCATGACGAACAGGTTGATGGCACTTCGGCGCTCGTCGTCGTGGCCGAACGAGCTCATGATCAACGGATCGCCGTCGAGGATCAGCTGCCCCCGTCCGGAGATGTCCGAGAAGCCCGTAAAGCCGAGGAAGGCGTTTCTCCATTGGGTCCACATCGGTTGCCATGTCTGGCGGCCACCCTCACTGAGAAAGAACCAACCGCCGTAGGACACGTCGTCGTCGATACGGATCAGATCACCGAAGCGGCGCTCGGTAGCGCCGTGGTTGAAGAGATTGGGCATGACCAGGCTGAGCATCATGTCGCCGGCGGCCTCATTCATCCAGCGCAGGGCATCGAGGTAGTTCTCGCTTCCGTGCGCCACGCCGATCGTGCCGTCGGTCTGATCGAAGCCCGACTCGTACCACGCCAGGAAATCGATGCGGAGTAAGACGGCGCCGAGAGCGCGGAAGTACTCCACGTAGCCCTTCACATATTCCTCAGCCCCGTCGCGCGTGACATCGACCCAGTACAACTGGCCGTCGCTGTTGAGGTAGTCCCCCTCGTTCACGATGTCGGCCACCTTGATGTCGGGGCGGCCGACGACGGTGACCGACGGGTCCGTCACCGCTGACTTCGTCACCCACAGGGGGTTGTAGTAGACGCCCAACTGCAGACCGCGGCTGCGCAGATAGCTCGCCCACCAGGCCCAGTCATGGGTCCAGCTGTCGTTGAAGCTGCGGATGTACCCGTGGGCCGTGACTTTCTGGGTGTAGTCGACCCAGCCGTCGGTGCATACCATCTTGTAGCCGTGCGGGCGGAAGGTCTCGGCCACCCAGTCCACATTCGTCTTCCACAGGTCTTCGGGCATGGCCATGTTGGTGACGTTGTTGTAGCCGTAGGTGCTCCAGTAAAGCGGCCCCGCCCCGCCCGGCCGGTAGCGCGTCTCCACCACCGACTCGACCGCCGAGACCCCGTCGGGTTCGGCCCGGGGATCGTGGCTCGGAGAAAGACGGGGGGCGACCGCCAGCCCCGTCACGGCGACGCCACCCCTCTTCAGAAGATCTCGGCGTGTGAACATCCGTACCACCGCTTTCTCCTCCCCGCCGCAAAGACAGCGGTCCGCTCCGACGCATCATTACCACGGGCGGTCGACGGCGCCTGGAACTCGGCCCCTGCTGTGGGCGTCGGAGAGGACCAGGCGAACCGGGAGGGCGGGCGCACACGTCTGTCGCCGTCAGCAGGCCCCGGAGCCGTCACGCTGCGGCGCGGCGCGGCCGTCCCACACCGTTACTCCCGGCTTGACACCTCCGGCCACTCCCCGGAGCGCCATAGAGCGATGTAGTGCGCAACCGGGTGAGCCGATCCGGCCAATGCGACGGCGCCCGACATGCGGTCAACGAGGTAGGGGCCCTTCTCGGCATACGTGTCCTTCGGTTCTCGGCTTCCCTCGGCGTAGCGCCGATTGGCCCATGAGATCGCCCAACCCCACTCGAACGGACGCACCTCCGTGACGACCCATTCGTCGTCCAAGGGAGGTTCCCAGGCAGCGAGGAAGTCGCGCACGATCTCGATGGCTTCCCGTTCGCTCACTTGTCGTGACACCGCGTTCGAGTCCGACGCCCGTCAAGGCTCCGCAGAGGACCGGAACAGAACGATGGAGGCAATCGACCAGAACACCGTCAGAGCGAGCCAGATCAGGAGCCTGACCCAGGGGTGAGGCCCTCCTGCGAACGTGATCGACAGCCTGCTGCTGTACGCCGTGCTGGAGGACAGTGGCGCATAACCCGTCCAACCGGTAAGAGGTCGGGGCGCCGTGATCCATGTTCCGAGGAAGGCCAGGCCAAGTCCCAGGCCGACGACGATCACGATCCGCTGCCGGAGATTCAGGCGGCGAGAAGAGCGCATCTCGCCAGCATCTCATCAGTCGACGGGGATGCGCCCATCGGTCTCGGGGAGAGAGCTCGCAGGACCCCGGCCGGCGGGACGGAAATTAACCCCGAGAGCATGCGGCCTGGCGGACGACTCCGTCACCGCAGCGGCACCCTGACCAGAGTGCTGTAACCGAGGTAACCGTTCATTCGGAACGGGGGCTCCAGGAGATACATCGACTCACCGAGGACCGCTGCCTGTCCCGGGAGCAGTCCGTATTCACCCTGTCCGATCGGTATGGTCAGAGGGGGCAACGTGGCCACGACGCGTTCGGCACCGGTATCCGGATTGATGTGCACAATCTCCTGCGGGCGCGGCGACGTCGGCGGCAGCGCAGTCGGCGGCCACTGCCACAACATGGTCCAGAGGCCATCGGATTCGTCTCCGATGACGGTGTCGGGGTCATATCCCTGGTCGGGGACCTCGAAAACAGGTCGGAAGTCTGATCCGTCGAAACGCCAGATCGTCTCCTTCGTACAACCCGTGTGCTGCCTCCCCATGCCGACCCAGAGATGGTCACCACTTCCAATGAGCCAACAGACAAGCAACGAACTGGCGGGGACGACCACGGCGGCCTTGTCCGACCCCGGCGCCAGGTAATAGAGGGCGCTCGGCGCAGAGCAGCCGGGACACACGCCGCCCTCGATGGAATTCCCGATCCAGAGCCCGTCGTCATCGGCGGTCAGGAGGGGGCGGTAGAGGGTGGGCATGGCCACGGTTTGCACCACCTGGCCGGAGGACATCGAGACCTGGAGCACCTCGGCGCCCTGGGTGGTCGAGTTGTCGTAGATCCAGAACCAACCACCGCCGGAAGCGGTAACCGGCCGCGTGTCGGAGTAGCTGCCATAGGTCATCACCACGGGGCCGACCGATTTCTGACCGGTCCGGGGATCGACACGGGCGATCCTGATGGTGGCGTTGTTCGAGTCGGGAATGTAGCTATTCACCTCCGCGACGGTGCCGCCGTCGACGGCGGGGTCGTTGCAGTCGACCGCGGTTGCCGGCTCTACCGCCAGCGGCGCCGGGTCCACCACGGCCGAGACGCAGGAGGGGTTCACGCGTGAAGCCGTAGACGCGCTGGCGCCGCTGAGGAGCAGATCTCCGTGGGCGACGGCGATCTGATTGAACTCGTCGGCCGCCCCGAGCAGCACCGACGGGTACTCGCCGGCGGCCACAGACGTTGTCGTCGTGGGCAATTGGGCTGGGGCGGTCGGGCTGGTCGAAAGCTCGGTTCCCTGGTGCTGCGCATCGGCCCGGGCCTGACGGGAGGCGGTGGAGACGGGCGCCGTCAGGATCGATCCCGCCGAGGCTGCCGCCGTGAGGACGACCAGCAGCACCACGGCCACCCACGGGCTACGGACACCCCTGATCCTCATCAGCACCTCCCGCCAACCGATGAGCCCGACGACAGCGCGCGGCCACCCTATAGCGGCATCCGGTCGGACCCCGCCGCCACCAACGGCGGGCCGATGCCGGCCCGTGGCGATGCGAGTCCGAGGCCTCAGGGCAGCCTCAATACGGGAGGTCCTCGGGCGTGCAGTTCCGGAAGTCCGGTTCCGGCTGCACCTCGAACTGCACCGCTTCGATCGAGGAGTCACCCTGAAGGACCGCTCGGGCCACCCGGTGCATGCCGTCCATCACCCGACCGTCGACGCCGAGGATGATCGGATGGGAGGGATCGACTTCACCGATGAGGCGAAAGTGCTCCACGATCTTGCGGACGGTTGCGGCTTCAGCACTGCCGGCAAACCAGTAGTCGGTGTCCAGTTCCCCGATGGACTCGAGCGGCACCCGGCGTACGGGGAGAGCCGAGCTCAGACGGATCAGGCGGCCGACGTCCCAGGCGTCGAGGCCTTCGTCTCCGGGCCAGAAGTGGTACTGCGTGCGCACCGACACAGTCTTCCCCAGTGCTGGAGATGACCCCTCCATGCGACACTTGCGTCGTGCCCAGTAAGCGAAAACACCGCATGGTCCTGGGTCTCGTGCTCATGGCCATGACGCTCGGAGCCTGCGGCAGTTCGATTCCCGGCTCGGCCCGGTCAGGTTCGGGTCAGCAGCCCCCGATCGACCCGAACCTGTATATCCAGACCAACAACGCCTACAAGCACTATCCGCCTGCGACCAAGGAGCAGGCGGCGGCGGGCGCCCCCGTCGCCGCCGCCGTCAGCCGGATCCTCCCAGCGATCGCCGCTGCGCCACCGATCACCGAGTCCTCCGTCAGAAGCGCTCTCCAATCTGTCATCTCGAGTACAAACCCGCACGGGGAGATCGAGGTGTCGGCGCACGCGGCGAGCGGTGACGGCATCGGATTCGGCGTCTTCGTCCCCGTAGGGAAGTCTGGCGCCTGCGTGCACGGTTGGATCTCGACGCGCGACAGCAACGTCGCCGTTGACGGGATAAGTCCCGACGGCGGGTGTCTGGCGCTCCTCGGAGCCTGAGCGTTGCCGGAATTCGGCGGCCGAAGGTAACGACCGCCCGGGGGTCAGCCCCCCGAGACGTCCTGGATGCGCTGCTTGCCGGCGGAGATGAAGGGCATCATGGCCCGGAGCTCGGCGCCGACCTTCTCGATGGGATGGGCGGCGCCGGCGGCGCGGAGCGCCTCGAAGTTCTTGCGACCCGAGCGGTTCTCGGCCATCCACTCCTCGGCGAACTTGCCCGAGCGGATGTCGTCGAGGATCTGTTGCATCTCGGCGCGGACGTGGGCGTCGATGACCTTGGGACCGCGGGTGAGGTCGCCGTATTCGGCGGTGTCGGAGATGGAGAAGCGCATGCCGGCGATGCCCTGCTCGTACATGAGGTCGACGATGAGCTTGAGCTCGTGGAGGCACTCGAAGTAGGCCGACTCCGGTTGGTAGCCGGCGTTGACGAGGGTCTCGAAGCCGGCCTGGACGAGGGAGGTGAGGCCGCCGCAGAGGACGACCTGCTCGCCGAAGAGATCGGTCTCGGTCTCCTCGTCGAAGGTGGTGTCGAGGACACCGGCCCGGGTGGCACCGAGAGCATGGGCGTAGGAGAGGGCGAGGTCATGGGCCTTGCCCGAGGCGTCTTGGGCTACGGCCACGAGAGAGGGGACCCCGCCGCCTTCGGTGTAGGTACGGCGGACGAGGTGGCCGGGGCCCTTGGGGGCGACCATGGCCACGTCGACGCCGGGCGGGGGGACGATCTGGCCGAAGCGGATGTTGAAGCCGTGGGCGAAGAAGATGGCGTCACCCTGGCGGAGATGGGGGGCGATCTCGGCGGCGTAGACAGAGCCCTGCTCGGTGTCGGGCAGGAGGATCATGATGAGGTCGGCCTCGGCCGAGGCGTCGGCCACGGAGAGGACACGGAGGCCCGCCTCGGTCGCCTTCTGGGTCGAGGAGGAGCCGGCGCGGAGCCCCACGCGGACGTCGACGCCCGACTCGGCCAGGTTCAGGGCATGGGCGTGGCCCTGGGAGCCGTAGCCGATGACGGCGACTTTGCGTCCCTGGATGAGGGACGCGTCGGCATCGGACTCGTAATAGAGCTTGGCCATCTCAATCTGCCTCGTTGTTGGTCAGGGGACCGGAGTCCCTGGTCATGTGATCTTCGATGGTGCGGGGTCGGTGCTGCCCCCGGCGACGGAACGGAGCCGTGCGGCCCGGCGTTCCAGCTTAGGCAGAGCCACACGGCCCGTCCGCTGGAGCTCCACGATGCCGTAGGGCCTGATGAGGTTCTCGAAGTCGTCGAGCTTGGAGGGCGCCCCCGCCAGCATGACGGTGATGCGGTCCCGGCCGACGTCGACGATCTTGCCTTCGAAGACACCGACGAGGGAGATGACCTGGCCGCGTTCGGCCGGATCGGCCGAGACGGTGGCCAGGAGGAGCTCCCGTTCGGTGGCATCTTCGGGGGCCAGCTCGAAGATGTCGACGACGTTGATGAGCTTGTCGAGCTGGCGGAGGATCTGCTCGAGGGGGGACGACTCCACGTCGACGACGATGGTGATGCGCGAGAGGCGGTCGTTGTCGGTGGGGGCGACGGCCAGGGAGTAGATGTTGAAGCCGCGGCGCGAGAAGAGAGAGGCCACCCGGGCGAGGACGCCGGCCTTGTTCTCCACCAGGACGGAGATGATGTGGTGGCGGGCGCCCGGGCCCCCGGGGCCGGCCGGGGCGGTGGGCGCCATCACCGGCCCCCTTCACCCTCGGCGGGGCCGACGATGATGTCGTCGTTGGGGGCGCCGGCGGGGACCATGGGGTAGACCTTCTCGAAGGCGTCGGTACGGAAGTCGATGACAACCGGGCGGTCGTCGATGCCGTTGGCCTTCTCGATGGCCGGGGCCACCTCTTCGGCCGATTCCACCTTGAGACCGACGCAGCCCATGGCCTCGGCCCACTTGACGTAGTCGGGGAGGTCGGGCGAGAGGTAGACCTCGGAGTAGCGCTCGGCGTAGAAGAGCTCCTGCCATTGGCGGACCATGCCCAGATAGGCGTTGTTCAAGATGGCGATCTTGACGGGGATCTTCTCGGCCGACGCGGTGACGAGCTCCTGGGCCGTCATCTGGAAGCAGCCGTCGCCGTCGATGGCCCAGACGGTCTTGTCGGGGCGGCCCACCTTGGCGCCGATGGCGGCGGGGACGGCGAAGCCCATGGTGCCCGCTCCGCCCGAGTTGACCCAGGTGTAGGGGTGGTTGAACTGCCAGTACTGCGACGCCCACATCTGGTGCTGGCCCACGCCGGAGGCGACGATGGTGTCGTCGGGGGAAAGGTCGCGAAGCTGCTCCACGACGTACTGGGGCTTGAGCGCTCCCCCGTCCTCCTGGTTGTAGGTGAGGGGGAACTCGGCCTGCCAGGCCCGGATCTGGTCCAGCCAGGAGCTGAGATCGGGGCGGGTGGCGGCCCGGGAGCCGGTGTCGGGGACGGTGCCCACCGGGCCCAGGCCCTGAGAAGCCAGGGCTTCCAAGATCTGCTCCATGACGAGGCGGGCGTCGCCGGCGATGGGGACGTCGGGGCGGCGGACCTTGCCCAGCTCAGCGGGGTCGATGTCGACGTGGATGATCTTGGCTTCGGGGGCGAAGGCGGAGACCTTGCCGGTGACCCGGTCGTCGAAGCGCGAGCCCAAGGCGATGAGGAGGTCCGACTTCTGCATGGCGGTGACGGCGGTGTAGTTGCCGTGCATGCCGGGCATGCCCAGGCAGAGGGGGTGGGAGTCGGGGAAGGTGCCGCGGCCCATGAGGGTGGTGACAACGGGGATACCGGTCCGGGTGGCCAGCTCGAAGAGGGCCTCGGCGCCGCGGGCCTTCAAGATGCCGCCGCCGGCGTAGATGACGGGGCGCTCGGCGGCCAGGATGAGCTCGGCCGCCCGGGAGACCTCTTCGGGGTCGCCGGTGGTCTGGGGCTTGTAGCCGGGGAGGTCGAGCTCGTCGAGGGAGGACGGCCAGTACCAGTCCATGGTGGCGTTCGAGATGTCCTTCGGGAGATCGACGAGGACGGGGCCGGGGCGGCCGGTGGTGGCCACGTGGAAGGCCTCGGCCACCACCCGGGGGATGTCGTTGACGTCGGTGATGAGCCAGTTGTGCTTGGTGATGTCCAGGGTGACCCCGGTGATGGGGACCTCTTGGAAGGCGTCGGTGCCGATGGCCGTGGTGGGGACCTGGCCGGTGATGACGACGATGGGGATCGAGTCCATCATGGCGTCGGCCAGGGGGGTGACGATGTTGGTGGCACCGGGGCCCGAGGTGACCATGGCCACGCCGGGGCGGCCGGTGACATGGGCGTAGCCCTCGGCCATGTGGCCCGCGCCCTGCTCGTGGCGGACGAGGATGTGGCGGATGGAGGAGTCGAGGATGGGGTCGTAGACGGGCAGGATGGCGCCGCCGGGGAGGCCGAAGATGACCTCCACCTTCTGCATCTCGAGGCTCTTGATGAGAGCCTGGGCTCCGGTCAGTTTCATTGCTGGTGTCCTCGCTCGTCGGGGGCGCCTCTGTGAAGGTGCCCTCATCGGTGGTGCTGGTTGGTCGTGGGTGCTGTGGTCGTGGCTTGCTGTGGTCGGGATGGGTCTGGTCGGAGAAAGGTGTCCGGAAATTGAAACGACCTCCCGTCGGGGAGGTCGTGAAGCGCACGTGCCGCGGCCGCGGATCAGGTGCGCTTAGGTCAGTACTACGAGAATGGTGGTGGGTGCGGAGAAGCTCATGACCAGAGCAGTCTCGCACGAGTCGAGGGTGCTCGGCAAGGGGCGGGGCGTTCCCCGGCGCCAGGGACCCGGTCGGGCGTACCGTGGAGGATGCGTTTGTCACGTCGGGCGGGCGGGGAATCGGGACGGAGAGCGGCCGGACCGAGGGCGGGCCGACGGAGAGCGGCCGTCGTGCTGGCCGTGGGGACGCTGCTGGGAAGCGGCGGGCTCGTCGGCGTCGGGCCTGGTGCCACGGCCGCCGGGGCATCGACGGGGGCGTCGTCGAAAGGACCGACGGAGTACTACCTGGCCCTCGGTGACTCCCTGGCCGCCGGGGTGGGTGCCAGCACGACCGGCACGGGATACGTGGCCGACCTCTACGCCAAGGAGCACAAGAAGAAGAGATGGCACGGTCTGGTGCTCGAGAACCTGTCGTGCTCGGGAGCGACGACGGCGTCGATGATCAACGGCGGCGGCTGCCCGTACACGACGGGGACACAGCTGGGTGACGCTGAGGCGTTCCTCGCCGCCCATGCGGGCCATGTGGCGTTCGTGACCATCGACATCGGGGCGAACGATGTCGACTCGTGCGTGAACGGCACAGGCATCGACATGACGTGCTTCAACAACGGGATGAGCGCCATCACCGCCAACGTGCCCCTGATCCTGTCCGGCCTGGCGGCGGCCGGCGGAAGCACACCGGTCGTGGGGATGTCGTACTACGACCCCTTCTTGGCCGCCTGGGTGCTGCTCGGAACGAGCGGGCAGGCGATCGCCCGTGAAAGCGAAACGCTGGCCGACACGCTGAACGGCCTCCTGGTGGGTGACTTCGGCTCGGCACGGACCGCCGATGTCGCCGGCGCCTTCGCCACGTCCAACTTCGCCCTGAAGGCGAAGTACGGCGGGACGACGGTGCCGGTCAACGTGGCCCGGGTGTGCGAATGGACACATATGTGCACGAGCGAGGACTTCCACGCCGACGACGCCGGCCACGCCCAAATCGCCAAGGCCTTCGAGAAGGTGCTCGGCCCTGTTCTCTCGGGTCGGGTCCGTCAGCGGCCCTGAGAGTCACGCGTCAGGTGAGGCGGGGGGCGAGGTGACAGACCGGATGAGCCGGCGGCGGCTGTTGAGCCGGGCCGCCGTGGCCGGTGCGGCGGCGACGGGTGTCGTCGGGGCCCGGGCGACCGGTGCGGGGGCAGCCGTCGAGAACGCCCGAGCGCGGACGCGCTCGTCGGCGACGGCGGCCAGCGAGATGGTCGACGTTGTCTCGGACGTCGAAGTCGATGTGATCGTGATCGGTGCCGGGTTGGCCGGACTGACCGCCGCCACCGCCGTGCAGAAAGCGGGCCCCTCCGTGGTCGTGCTCGAGGCCCAAGACCGGGTGGGCGGACGGACATACGACGTCGAGGTGGCCGAGGGTGTGGTGGTGGAGCTCGGGGGCGAGTGGACCGGTCCGGGGCAGACGCGGGTGCAGGCGCTGGCCAAGGAGCTCGGGATGAAGCTCTTCCCCGCTTACGCGGAGGGGAAGAACCTCTACTACCGGCAGGGAGAGCTGAAGAGCTACAGCGGGGACATCCCTCCCGCCGCCATGGACGCGCTGATCGAGGTGGAGCAGATCATCAGCACGTTGAACGAGATGGCCAAGAGCGTGCCGGTGAAGACCCCGTGGGAGGCAGCCCAGGCCGGGGTGTGGGACAGCCAGACGGTGGCGAGCTGGATCGCCGACGGGCGCTTCACCGACGAGGCCACCTTCCTCGGGCAGGTGGCCATCCGCGGCGTCTACGGGGAAGAGGCGTCGCAGATCTCGCTGATGGACCTTTTGGCCGAGGTGGCCGGGGTGGGCGGCGACTTCAACACCGCCATCGGCTCGGCCCAGAGCACGCGCTTCGCGGGCGGGCCCCAGGAGATGTCGAAGCGACTGGCGAAGCGTCTGGACCGGCCGGTGGTGCTGTCGGCGCCGGTGCTCTCGATCGAACGGGGAAAGGTCGCCACTGTGCAGACGGCGCGCCGTTCCTACCGGGGTCGGCAGGTGATCGTGACCGTGCCCAAGGCGGTGACGGCCGTCCTCCGCTTCCATCCGGCGCTTCCCCCCGCCTACGGGCAGTACCTGCAGCGCCAACCCTCGGGGTCGGCCGTGAAGATCCAGGCCGTCTACGAAACGCCGTTCTGGCGGGACGACGCACTGAGCGGGGCGGTGGTGTCCGACACCGGGCCGATCGAGGTCGTCTACGACAACTCCCCTCCCGACGGACGGCGCGGGGTGCTGGTCGGCTTCGCCGAAGGAAACCAGGGACGGGCGCTGTTCCGGTTGAGCGACGCGGCCAGGAGGACGGCCGTGCTCGCGAGCCTGGCCCGGTACTTCGGTCCCCGGGCCCAGACGACGATGCACTACGCCGACATGGTCTGGGCGCGCGAGCCCTACACCGGCGGCGCCTACGGCTCGTTCAACCCGCCCGGGGTGCTCACGTCACTGGGGGCGGCCGTGGCCGGACCGGTGGGGAACATCCATTTCGCCGGGGCCGACTACTCCCCCGAGTGGCCCGGCTACATGGAAGGGGCGATCCGCTCGGGCGAGGCGGCCGCCGCCAAGGTGATCGCTTCTCTCTAGCGCCCTTCACCTGAATCAGGCTCCGCCGGGTTGTTCGCCGCTACCAGTTCGGTACCGCCTCCGAAGGCGTCGGAGTCCCCCTTTCTGTCTGGATAATGCTGAAGACAGCCAGGGACACGAAGACTCCCACGAAGGCGTACGCAAGCCACGACTCGTACGAAATGGCCAAGCCTGAATCTTAGAGTGATCCCGTTTCTGATCCTGGGCGGGGCGGGCGGGATCGGAGCGCGGACCACTGAGAGATCCGGGCGGCGAATTTCGCTGCCCTGGAAAGGAAGTGCGACAGAGCTGTCTAGCCTTTCCTCACGACACCCGGTATCCCCGAGTACACGATGCCCAAGCCCCGGTCGGCTCCCGGCCAAGACCCCGCTCGGGACCGGCACGTTCCGATCGGGCTCGGAACTGCAAGTACCGAATGGCCGACTCCTACCCGAGTGGCGGATGAGATCTCTCCCGTCCGTAGCTTCGATTCATTTGCGGCGGACGGAGGCCCCGTTCAGCGCCACAGCCGCTCGGATGAGAGCCTTGAATGCCTCCTCACTTACCTCCTCGCCATCATGAATATCGATGGCACGGCGGGCATTGCCTTCGAGGCTGGAGTTGAATAGGTGTGAAGGATCCTTCAAGGATGCGCCCCTGGCGAAGGTAACCTTCACGTGGTTCTTATAGGTCTCGCCCGTGCAGATCATGCCGTCGTGTGACCAGACCGGGACACCTCCTGGATTTGTCGGCTTTCTCCACTTCCGCTCCTCAACCACTTCGGGATCGGCCTGCTTGATCAAATTGCGAATTCGGGAGAGCGTCGCGCCCCGCCAATCGTCAAGCTGGGAGGGATCCTCGCCCTTCAGCGAGTTGCTCTTCTTGATGTGGTGGGATCGCCCTTGGTTGCTTTTGGGCATGCTTGATGAGGTTACCGTCGCGATGGCTAGGCCGCCCGATATCGCCAGGTCCCGCTCCGGCCCTTCTCATGACCATTCGGGGAGAGCCCTATCTCGACTCCCCCCACGTTGAACCCGACGAAGAAGGGCTGATCGGTATGGGGCTCGGTGCCGAGAAGGGCGGTGTGGATCGCCTTGGCGGCATCGAGATCGCGGACTGGGTAGACAACGGATTGTAGAGTGTCCATGTCCTTATGACGTACGCAAGTCGCCGGATGTGACAACAAGCGTGGCGGTCACATTCCGGGGGCGGCTTACGTCAACATGATGTGACCACGATGGAAGTGACCGACTTCGACGCCGAGCGGCCCCGGCTGACTGCGATCGCCATCCGGATACTCGGGTCGGAGGCCGATGCGGACGACGTGCTGCAGGAGACCTGGCTTCGGCTCTCCCGCACCGACGACATCGACGACCTGCCCGCCTGGCTGACGACCGTCGTGACACGGTTGTGCCTTGACCAGCTGCGCAAGCGACGTACCAGGTCGGTGGCCGAGGCCGAGGCACCCGCCGACCCCGCACCGGTCGACCCGGAGGCCGACGCGCTGCTCGCCGAGAAGATGGGCGACGCGATGCAGATCGTCCTCGACGCCCTGGCGCCGGCCGAGAGGGCGGCGTTCGTCCTGCACGATGTCTTCGGTTATCCGTTCGACGAGATCAGCGCTGTCATGGGGCGCTCGGGTACCGCCGTACGCCAGCTGGCGAGCCGGGCGCGGCGCAAGGTGCAGGGCGTGCCGGAGCCGGTCGCATCGCAGGCCGCGCGCGCCGAGAGCCACCGCGTCGTCGACGCCTTCCTCACTGCAGCCCGCGGCGGGGATCTCACGACCCTGTTGTTGCTCCTCGCGCCCGACGCTGTCATGCGTGCCGACCTGGTCGGACAGAAGATGGGTACGGATCCCGTATACGACGGCGCAGCCGCCGTGGCCGCCCGCCTCAACGGCGCCCGGGGGGCGGCCCCTGTCACCATCGACGGCGAGCTCGGCGCCGCCTGGATCCACGCCGGGGCGGTCAAGGTGGCCTTCGTGTTCCATGTCGAGGCGGGCCTGGTGCGCGAGGTCGAGCTGATCGCCGACCCAGACGTGCTGGCGACCATGGACGTGGTCCGTGCTCGGATGAAATCCTGAGAGGTTGATGCGCACCGACCACGTCGGCATTCAAGTGACGGTCCGACACAGTGAAAGGAACCGAGGCTCATGAAGACTATGACCTGTCAACAATTGGGTGGCCCGTGCGATCTTGCGCACCATGGCATGACCGCGGACGAGGTCATAAAAGCGCAAGATCGACATCTCAAGGAAATGGTCGCTCAGGGTGACACAACGCACGAAAGTGCCTTGAAGGAGATGAAGGGCCGGTGGAAGAACCCCATCAAAGGAATGGGGTGGTATAGGAAGACCAAGCGTGATTTTGCTGCTTTTCCCGAAGGCTGATCAGAGATCGACGCCCCTCCAGCTGACTCCAGTCGGGTCGACGGCACGCCGAGCAACGAACTGCAGCCGCGCACCCATCCTGTAATGCCGGCGGATCCGGGGTGGCCTGGCCGCCAGGTTCCTTGGGCAACCGCCCCAGGCTGTTTCACTTCATATGTGGGTGATCCACCAGGCGGTCGGAGTCCCAGCTGGGTGAACGTTGCGGTGGCATTAGGTGTCTCCCGGTTCAGCGGTACGCCCGGAAGATCTGCGTCGTCAACTGGATGTGACCGACGTGCTCGCGGGAGTGGCCGTAGTTGGCCACCATCCAGGTGAGGCCGGGTCGCCTTTCATCGGCGGGGAGGGCGGGCAACGCCAGAGAAAGACCCAGGCGCTCGGCGGAGATCTCCGTCCGCAATCTAGCGATCAACTCGTCGGCGGCGCGCAGCTCGTCGAAGAGCTCCGCCGTCGGTCGCCGACCACGGGTGAATTCTTTCTCCCGGTGGCGGACAGCCGTCGCGCCGGCGACCGACCGGAGTGTCTCGGTCTCGGACCCCAGCATGTGGGTGGCGATGGTGTTTGCCCTCGGAGCGGGCCACCAGTTGACCGCGTCGTCGTCTAGTCCTTCCAGCTCGTGGCGGAGCTGGCCGTGAAGGTGGGCGAAGAGGTCGAGCACAATCGAAGCGACATCAGAGGGCTCTGGCACGACAAGCGTCGAACCCCTCGTCACGACTCGACGGTGATGATGGTGCGGCCCACCGTCTGGCGGTTGGCCATGGCTTCGATGGCGGCGGGGACGTCGTCGAAGGAGACGACCTGGCCGACGACCGGCTTGATCTTCTGGGCCAGGACGAGCTCGACGATGTCGGCCATGATGCGCTGGCCGAGTGCTTCGGGGGCGAAGTTCCACCCCATGGCGGTCTTCACGAACTCGAGGGCATCGGGGGGCTGGTAGGCGAGTAGGACACCACAGAGCTTGAAATTCCCGAGAGCGATGCGGCGGGGGACGATGAATTTCTCGTCGGCCACCTCTTTATTGGAAGCGAAGCCCATCATGAGGTAGCGGCCGTTGTACTTGGTGCACTTCATCGACTGTTCCATGACGGCCTCGCCGACGTTGTCGAAGACGACGTCGACGCCTTGGTTGGCCGTCTCGGCCAGGACGACCTCGGAGAAATCGGTGGCGTTGTAGTTGATGGCGACATCGGCGCCGAGGTCGCGACAGAGCCGGACCTTCTCGTCGGTTCCCGCCGTGGCGAAGACACGGGCGCCGGCGTTGACCGCCAGTTGAATGGCCGCCGAACCCGAACCCCCGGCGGCGGCGTGGATGAGGACGGTCTCGTCGGCCTGAAGATCGGCCCGGTCGAAAAGCCCCAGCCACGCTAGATGGAAGGGGAAGTACAGCGCGGCCGCGCCCGGCAGGGCAACGGTGTCGGGCATGTCGAAAGTGGAGACCACCGGGCAGACGGCGTACTCGGCGAAACCGCCGTGCGCGCCCTTGGGCATGGTGACGACACGTCGGCCCTGCCACTGCTCGGTCCCGGGGCCGCAGGCGTCGACGATGCCCATGACTTCCATGCCCGGGCTGTAGGGCAGCTCGGGACGGACCATCATGTTGCCGCCGGTGATGCGCTCGAGGTCATTGAGGTTCAAAGGAATGGCCTGGACCTTGACCCGCAGCTCACCCGCCTCGGGGCTCGGAATGGGCACGGTGTCGAGCTTCAGCACATCGGCGGGCCGGCCGTACTCGTGTACCTGCCATGCTCGCATCACATTGTCTTCGCTCGGCATCTGTCTCACCTGTGGCCCAAAAGCGCGGCGTCGTCGGTCGTATGGGAAAGAGGGGATCAAATTAGCGTCGAAGTCTCGTGCCCGCATGGTTGTCAGTAGAGTGACGGCGTGTCCGACGAACCAAAGGCCAAGAGCCCTTCAGAGATGCTTCGCTACTTCGACGACGCCCTGGAGAAGGTTCTCCCCGATGACGAATACCAGAAGCTCACGGCCCATGACGCCGAGATAGCCAAGACCACGTCACGCGGTGATCTCCACCGTTGCTTCCGGTGCGCCGAGTGGGCTGTCGAGCTCACCGACCGCTCCGAGCACTCCCACCTCCGCCATCTGGTCGGTGAGTTGAAGACCGTCGTGCACGAGATGCGCGATACCGACTGGGCCGTCGAGTTCGCTCTGACGACCCAAGGGAGCAGACTGGTTACCGATGTGGAGCTGTCCTGGGTCGACGATGCTTTGAAAGTGGCCCAATCGGCGGCCGAAAATTCGGGTTGGGCCACGGTCCCCTTGGAGGGTCTGCTCGAAGAACTGATAGCGATCGGGCACTGACCCGGGTTCCCCGTGAAGGTCGGACACATCACCATCGACGCCGTCTCGGACGGAAGCATCCTGGCTCCGCCGACATTCGTCTTCAACAAGCCCACGGGCGAGGACTGGGCACCGCACCAACAGTTCCTCGACGAGAACGGGCAACTCGTCTTCGAAATGGGTGGGTTCCTGATCCGCGACGGCGAGCGGACGGTACTCGTCGATGTGGGTATCGGTCCCCACTCCGATCCGTCGCGGACGGGCAGCTTCATGAAGAGCCTCAACGCGCTCGGGGTGACCGCCGCGGAGGTCACTGACGTCGCTCTCACCCACCTGCATTTCGATCACGTCGGATGGGCGTCCGACGGCGAAAGGCCTTTGTTTCCGAACGCCACCTACCGGTGTCATCAAGCCGACTGGGACTTCTTCCTCGGTCCCGAGCCCTATGACGATTCCCTCGGGGTGCAGCTGATGGGCGGGCAGCGCGCCATCGAGATTCTGCCGGCACTGGCCGAACGGGTCGAGACCTGGAGCGGGGACGAGACCGTGCTTCCCGGCATCGATGTGCGCGGCGCGCCCGGCCATACCCCGGGGAGCACGGTGCTCACCATCTCCTCGGGAAATGACCGCGCCGTGCTACTGGGAGATGTCGTGCACTGCCCCGTGGAGCTGCTCGAGGACGACTGGGAGATGATCGGCGACGTCGACCGGGCCCTCGCTCGGCGCACCCGGATGGCGCTGGCACGGGAATTCGAAGGCAGCGACATCCCCATGGCCGCTACCCATTTCCCGGGTCTGCGCTTCGGGCGCCTGCTACCCGGCACCGGTATGCGGCGGTGGGTCTTCGACTGAAAGGGGACCCGGGCCCTTAGCTGATGCCGTCCACCAGGAACATACGGGCCGTGGCCGCGCCCCGGCGGATCGAACGGGCCTCGGCGTAGGCCTCGCTTTCATACCAGTCCACCGCCGCCTTGCTGTCGGGGAATTCCAGGAGGACCGTCCGACCCGCCGGCGCCTCGCCTTCGAAGACGTGGACATCGCCGCCGCGGACCAGATAACGGCCTCCGGCCGCAATTATGCTGGCGGCGGCGCGCGTCTTGTACTGCTCATATCTTTCGGGATCAGTGACCTCGCCTTGATAAAAGACGTATGCGGGCAACGTCGACCTCCTCGTTCTCGGACATGTGACCCACGACACAGAACTGGCCTCTTCGGCTCCACGGACACCCTGACACGGAAAGCGGGTTGCGGGATGAAGATCGATACTCAGCTGGCCGGGTTCGAGACGGCAGCGAAAGACGCCCGTCGCCTCGAACGCCTCGGCCTCGATGGTGCCTTCACCTTCGAGGGGCCCCACGATGTCTTCACCCCGTTGATCCTCGCCGCCGAGGCCACGACCACGCTCGAGCTCCTCACCAATGTGGCCATCGCCTTCCCCCGCAACCCCGTCCAACTGGCGCACCAGGCCTACGATCTGCAGCTTCTGTCGAAGGGCCGGTTCACGCTCGGTCTGGGCACACAGATCAAGGCGCAGATCGAGAAGCGGTACGGCGCCGAGTTCGAGCGACCGGTCGCTCGCATGCGAGAGAAGGTGGCCGCCCTGCGGGCGATCTTCGGCTCGTGGGAGACGGGCGAGCGTCTCGACTTCCGCGGTGAGTTCTCCTCGCACACCCTGATGCCACCGACCTTCAATCCCGGGCCCAACCCCTACGGCGCACCCCCCATCGCCCTCGGAGGTCTGGGACCGCAGATGGTGCGCCTGGCCGCCGAGGTGGCCGACGGGCTGTTGGTGATGCCGTTCAACACGACCACACATTTCCGTGACCGGACCCTGCCCGCCATCGAGCAGGGCCTCACCCGCGGTCATCGGGCCCGTTCCGCCCTCCAGGTCACGGCCGAGGTGATCGTCTGCTGCGGGCGCGACGAGGCCGAGATCGAGGCGGCACGGACCGGGGTGCGCTTCTTGCTCGCCTTCTACGCGTCGACGCCGGCCTACCGCCCGGTCCTCGAGGTCGAGGGGTGGCAGGACCTGCAGCCGGAGCTGAACGCGCTGTCCAAGGCCGGGCGCTGGGCCGAGATGCCGGCCCTGATCGACGACGCCATGCTGTCCACGCTGGCCGCTGTAGGGACGCCCGAGGAAGCGGCGGCCGCCGTGATCGACCGTTTCGGCAGTCACGTCGACCGGGTGGCCTTCTACACGCCGTATCGGGTGGCCGAGGAGACGGTGGGCGAGATCGTCGACGCCCTCAAGGCCGCGGTGACCGGAGCGTGACATACGACACGATCCTGTTCGACGTGACCGACGGCGTGGCCACCATCACGCTCGACCGGCCCGAGGTACGCAACGCCTTCGGAGCGGGTATGGGCGACGAGATAGCCGATGCCTTCCGGCGGTGCGACACCGACGACGACGTCCGGGTGGTCATCCTCACCGGGACACCACCGGCCTTCTGCGCCGGGGCCGACATGCGAGCGGGAGCAGAGACTTTCGCCAAACGCGACGAGTCGGACTTCAGCGCCGCCGCCGTCCCCATGCCCGCCTGGGAGATCCGCAAGCTCGTCATCGCCGCCGTGAACGGCCATGCGCTGGGCGTCGGGTTCACGCTCACGCTCCAGTGCGATGTCCGCATCTTCGCCGCCGACGCCCAGTACGGGATCGTGCAGACGAGACGGGGCGTCATGGGCGACGCCTACTCGCACTGGACGCTGCCCCGGATCGTCGGACAGTCGGCCGCCGCCGACATCTTGCTCACGGGACGGACGTTCGACGGGAACGGGGCCCGGGCCCTCGGCGTCTGCAGCCGGGTGCTTCCCTCCGATGACGTGCTCCCCGCCGCCCGTGCGCTCGCCCGCGACGTGGCTGTGAACGCCGCCCCTCTCTCGGTGGCGGCCAGCAAGAAGCTGCTGTGGTCGAGCTGGGACATGTCGGCCGACGAGGTGGAGCGGCGCGAGACCGCCCTTCACCATGAGCTCATGGGCCATCCCGACGCCGGCGAAGGGGTCATGGCCTATCTGGAGAAACGGGCGCCGCGGTGGCGGGGCCGGCTGCCGCCGCCCTCGTAGCGAGCGTCGGTCAGGTTGCGCCCATGCTCAACGGCAGGCTGGTCATGGCCCGCAGGTAGGGGTCGGTCTGCCACTGGGCCAGGCCGGCCACGGCCAGGGTGGGCAGCGCCACCAGAGCGGCCATGGCGATGGGCGCCACCAGGCGGACGAGCGGAGCACCGATGCAGAAGTGGATGCCGTCACCGAAGCTGATCTGCGCCGTGTCGTCGCGCTGGATGTTGAAGGTATCGGGATCGGCGAAGGCGGTCGGATCGTGGTCGGCCGAGCCGAGGACGGCGGTGAGCTTCGTGCCCGCCGGCAGAGCCGTCCCTCCGAGCTTCGTGTCCACCGCCGCCACCCGGTCGACCAGCTGGGCCGGCGCGTCGATGCGGAGCATCTCCTCGACGGCATTGTGGATCAGGTCGGGTTGGGCGCGCAGCAGCTGCGCCTGATCGGGGTTGTCGAGCAGGTGCACCAGCGCCGTGCCGATGAGGAAGGTGGTCGACAGGTAACCGGCTACGGCGAAGTCGGAACAGCAGACCTGGACGTCTTCCGCCGTGAGACCGTCGCGCCCACCGATCGCCTGGCAGAGCTCGCCGATCAGGCCCGGCTGGGGGGTGTGGCGGCACTGGAGGATCCACTCCTCGAAGTAGGTGTTGAGCGCCATGGCACACGTGGCCCCCAGCGAGCGGAGCGCGATCGACTGGGTGATGTCGTGCGCGGCGGCGATGGTGGCGATCCACTGGAGAAGCACCGGCCAGTGGTCGGCGGGGATGCCCATGATGGTGAAGAGGACGGTCGACGGCAAAGGGGTGGCGTAGTCCGACACCAGCTCCCACCGGGCTCCGAGGGAGCCGAGCAGTTTCTCAGCCGTGGCGGTGGCCACGGCGGGCGCCTGGGCGATGGCCTCCATGAAGAGAGGCTCGAGCACGGCACGAAGCTCGGTGTGGCGCGGCGGATCCGATGAGAAAAGCCCCTCGGGGAGGTTGGCCCCCATGGAGAACAGTCCCACGGGCGGCGGGGGCGGACCGGGCGGGTTCTTCACGAAGGTGATGCTGTCGTCGAGCATCTGGCGGACGTCGGCGAAGCGGAAGACCCAGGTGCTGGCGTAGGGCTGGACGACCGAGAGCGGGGCCTGGTCGCGGAACAGGGCGTAGGTCGGATAGGGGTCGGCCAGGAAGGCGAGGTCGTGCGGGTTGAAGGTGGTGGGATCCCACGTGATGGTCATGGCGCCTCCCCGGCGGCGTTGGCGGTTTTGGCGGCGCTTGCGGTTTTGGCAGAGAGAGATGCCAGGTAACGGAGACCCCCGATGCCGGGCAGGAAGCAGTAGAGGCTGCCGCGGGTCTCCACGAGGCGGGGCAGGTTGTCGAGGATGATGGGATCCCGGGTGTCGGAGGAGCGCATGACGAAGCGGCCGCCGCTGTCGGGTTGGGCGCCGAGAATGGGATCACGGGTTCCGCGCAGGCCCGAGGTGGCCAGATCCTGGTTGACCCAGAACCGCTGGATGAATTCGAACTGGCTTTCGATGTCGCCGCAGATGAAGTGCCCGACGAGGCCCCGCTCGGCGTGGTCGGGATGAAGGGGATCAAAGACGGGGCCATAGGGCATGCCCCGTCTGACGATGCGGCGGCTGTGCGGTTGACCCATGACGAGAGCACCCCGGGGGTTGAGGCGTCGCATGTGGGCGCCGATCGGGCAACGGAGCCCGATGTCGTCGTCGAAGAAGACGGGATGCGCCGCCGTCGGCGCATAGTCATACGCGTTGATGTGGGCCTCGGACACAGGCCCCGGTGCATCGGGCGTCAGCACCAGGGGCGAACCGTTGCGCCAACGGCCGAGCAGCTTGGCCGCCATGAGCTCGGGGGGAAGCTTCCAGTGCTCGGCCGCCAGAGCCAGGAAGGTCTCGAAGGCCTCGACGTCCTGACGCAGGATGCGAAAGGCCGAGTAGGTGCCGTTGTCGCCCAGCACGGGCGGGATGGCGGCGAGGAAGTTGCCTCGGTAGTGGTTGCGGTAGTCCCGTCCGAGCAGGAAGTCGCCGGTGGGGACGGTGGGCTGCAGATCCTCGGGGCGCTGTCCCGGGGTGCCGTCGATCCACGGCTGGGAGATGCCGTCTTTGTAGCCGAAGTGCACCGCTCCCCCGGGTAACGCCGTGGCGTCGTGGTGGAAGACCTCGACGATGGCGTCGGCGGCGAACTGGTCGCGCAGTTGTCGGGAGCGGTCCTCGAGCGCCGGCGCGTTGCCGGTGCCCAGTGAGATGAGGAGGTGGACGGCCCCGGTTGCGGGCCCGCCCAGGATCCACCGGCCCGGCGCGCTGGTGCCGATATCACCCAGTCCCACGTCCGTCGGACTGGTCGGTGGCAAAGACGAACGCGCCGCCGAGCCCTGTCGGAAGGCCAACGGAAACGCCGCCAGCATGGCCGGCGGCACGCCGCAGGCGCTGAGCCCGGCGCTCGTGAGTCCCACGTTCAGGCAGTAGGCGGGCTTGTGTGTCCACGGCGCCGCCGTGGTCACCTGCGGACAGGCGGTCTCGTCACCGCTCGTGACGGCGGCGAGCAGCGCCCCGGCGGCGGCGGGGGTCGGCGCGGAGAGGGCGAAGTGGCGGGCGTGGCCGGCGCGGTAGCCGCGAAGGATATTGGCCTGGATGTCGGCGAGGTCGGGCGTCATCGGTGGCTTCTCCCCCGGTCGCTACGCGGCACCGGCGGCGGTCAGGATGTCGATCAGGGTGAGGTCGGGATAGGCCGACCAGACACCGGCTCGGGCCACGTTGTGGTTCTGGACGTACCGCACGAACTCCACCGGGTAGGCCGTCACCGGCAACGGCGAGGCGTCGCGCATGTAGGTGAGGATCTCGGTGAAGACGTCACCGAGGACGGCCACGAAATCCATGATGTACGAGTCCAGATCTCCGTCGTAGGAGGTGACCACCAGGAGACTGGTGCCGTCGGGCATAGGCAGGAACCGGGCGAAGTGGATGTAGTGAAGGGCCGTGAGCGCCTGGTAGACGACCGGCTTGGCCGCCGTGATGGCGGCCATGAGCGCCGGCATCTGGGCCGGGTTCTTGAGCGGCATGATCAGATTCAGACCGCTCTGCACCTGGTTCTCGAGCGACAGGCTCACCGAGGGAGCGGCGGGCACGGGGACCACCGTGTGGACGTCGATCTCCCTGAGGAACATGGGTATTCCTCCGCTGTGAGCGGGCCGGCCACGCCGGGCGTGAGTGAGTGGCGGTAACCCTACTAAGGAGGCTGCTCGAGCGACGGGGCGAATGGGCGCGTCCTCGCCTACCCTGTTGTCCTTCCGGCGGGGGAGGTGATTTTTGACCACTGAATTCGTGGCGATCCTTTTCACCGACGTGGTGGGATCGACGGAGTTGTCCCAGCGCCTGTCGATTGAGGAGGCGGACGAGGTCCGCCGGGGGCACTTCTCGATCCTGCGCCAGGCGTTGACCGAAGCCGGCGGGAGCGAGGTGAAGAACCTGGGGGACGGGCTGATGGTGGCCTTCTCCACCGCCTCGGCCGCCATGGCCTGTGCCGTGGCCATGCAACAGGGCGTGGAACGCGACAACCGTGGGCGGGTGCCGACGGTCGGCCTGCGGGTGGGGCTGAGCGGGGGCGAAGTCAGCCGGGAGGACGACGACTACTTCGGTGACCCGGTGATCGAGGCGGCCCGGCTGTGCGCCGCCTGCGGGAGCGGGCAGGTCCTGGCGGCCGATGTGATGCGGTTGATGGCGGGTCGCCGCAACCGCCACGAATGGCGGCCGTGCGGACCGATGACCTTGAAGGGCCTGCCCGAGGCCGTCGAGACCATCGAGGTGGTGTGGACACCGCTCGGCGGTGTTGACGCCGGCGCTGTTCCTCTGCCCGGGCGTCTGGCCGTGCGACCAGCCGTCGGTGTGGTGGGGCGCGCCGGAGAGATACAAGCGATGACCGAGGCGACCAAGCGGGTGGTCAACGGGGAAGGGCGCGAGGTCGTGCTGCTCTCGGGCGAAGCCGGCCTGGGCAAGACCACCCTGATGGCCGAAGTGGCCCGGGCCGCCTACGAGAGCGGGGCGGCTGTGCTGTTCGGCCACTGCGAAGAGGACCTGGCCACGCCGTATCAGCTCTTCGCCGAGGCTCTCGGGCACTACGTCACCCACGCCCCCGAGGATCTGCTGCTGGCCCACGTGGAAACGCACGGGTCGGAGCTGTCCCGGCTCGTGCCCGCTCTGGCCCGCCGGATCCCGGGTCTGCCTCCGTCCCAGGCTACCGACGCCGACACCGAGCGCTATCTGCTCTTCGCCGCCGTGGTGGGCCTTCTGTCCATGGTGTCGCAGCACGAAGCGGTCGTGCTCATTCTCGACGACCTCCAATGGGCCGACGAGGGGAGCCTGCTGCTGCTTCGTCACCTGGCGGGAGCCGAGCAGGCGATGCGGGTGCTCGTGCTCGGGACCTATCGCGACACCGAGCTGGCCCAGGCCCATGCGCTGCGCGACACCCTGGGCGCGCTCCGGCGGCACAGCGGGGTCAGTCGTATCGAACTCGACGGTTTCGACGATGCCGCCGTTCTCGCCTTCATGGAGGCCGCCGCCGGTCAGACATTGGACGAGACCGGCGTGAGCCTCGCCCGTGCCGTGCACCGCGAGACCGATGGCAACCCCTTCTTCGTGAGCGAGCTGCTGCGGCACCTATCGGATACCGGGGCCATCTTCCAAGACGCCTCCGGACGCTGGGTGACCGCCGATGCGCCCGATCAGCTGGCTCTGCCCGACAGCGTGCGGGAGGTGATCGGTGGCCGGGTGGTGCGGCTGGGGCACAACGCCGAGCGGGTCCTCTCGGTGGGGGCCGTGATCGGCCGGGACTTCGATGTGGACGTCTTAGCCCGGGCGACCCAGACGTCGGATGACGAGTTGCTCGACATCCTCGATGCCGCCGCCGCCGTGGCTCTCGTGCGCGAGGCGGCCGACACGCCCGGCCGCTTCAGCTTCGCCCACGCCTTGATCCAGCACACGTTGTACGAGGACCTGGGTCCGAGCAGGCGGGCCCGGATCCATCGGGTGGTGGCCGAATCTCTGGAAGAGCTCTGCGGTGGCCGGCCCGGGGTGCGGATCGGCGAACTGGCCCGGCACTGGGTGAGCGCCGGACAGCTGACCGACCTGACCAAGGCCATCAGTTACTCCCGGCAGGCGGGCGACGCCGCCCTCGAGGCTCTTGCCCCCGCCGACGCCCTGCGTTACTTCGCCCAGGGTCTCGAACTCTCGGGCCGCGCCGCCGAGCCCAATCCGGTTCTCGGACTCGACCTGAGCATCGGACTGGGCATCGCTCAGCGGCAGACCGGTGACCCGGCCTTCCGCGACACCCTGCTCGGCGCGGCGCGCCGGGCGGGCGATCTGGGCGACACCGACCGCCTAGCGGCGGCCGCCCTGGCCACCAACCGGGGCTTCTTCAGTAACACCGGGATCACCGACACCGACAAGGTGGAGGTTTTGGAGATGGCTCTCGAGAGGCTCCCGGCCGGCCACGGCGACCGGGCGCTCGTACTCGCCACCTTGTGTTCCGAGCTCGCCTATCTGGGCCCGTTCGAGCGGCTGCAGGCACTGGCCGACGAGTCGCTGGCCTTGGCCGAGGCTTCGGGCGACGATGCCGTGATCGTGCGGGTGTTGAACAACGTGATCTACCCGCTGATGGTTCCGCCGCTGTTCGAGCTGTCGCTGGCCCGGACGGCCGATGCCCTGGCGCGCGCTGAGCGGGTGGGTGACCCGTTCCAGCTTTTCTTCTCCGGCGTGTGGCGCGCCGTGGCGGCGGCACGGGCCGGGACGATCGACGAGGCGGACCGTTGTCTCAAGATGATGGCAGCCCTGGCCGAGCGGCTGGACCAGCCGCTGCTGAGCTGGATGTCCACCTATCAACAGGCCTGGCAAGCGCAGATCGCCGGGGACACCGATCGGGCCGAGCAGTTGACCGTCGAGGCACTGCAGATCGGCACCGACGGGGGCCAACCCGACGCCGCTGTGTTCTTCGGCTCGCAACTGGTCCCCGTGAACCTCCAACGCGGGACGATGGGCGACCTGGTACCCCTGGTGGAGCAGATGGTGGCTGAAGCCCCCGATGTGGCGGGGACGTTGACCGCCGCGCTCGCTCTGGCCCACACCGAGGCGGACAACACCGAGGGGGCCCGGGAGCGACTGGAGGATCTGGCCTCGGCCCACTTCGAGCTTCCCCTGGATCCGTTGTGGCTGACGGGAATGGTCTTCTACGCCGAAGCGGCCATGGCCTGCGGGGACCCGAGGTACGCCGGGCCGCTGTTCGAGCAGCTCGCTCCGTGGGCCGATCAGTGGTGCACGGTGGGCACGTGCACGGCGGAAGGCCCCGTCAGTCACTGCCTCGGTGGCCTGGCCACCGTGCTCGGCCGCTTCGACGAGGCCGATGCCTACTTCGCCCAGTCGGCCGCGACCAGCGAAGAGATGGGGGCCAAGTTCTTCGGGGCATGGACGGAGCTGATGTGGGGCCGGATGTTGATCGAGCGCCGGGGGCCGGGCGACGCCCGCAGAGCGCGGGAGCTTCTCGGCCGGGCGCAGGCCGACGCGGCCAGCCACGGGTACAGGAACGTCGAGCGCCGCGCCACGGACGCGCTGCTGCTTCTGGACAGCTGACGTCTCCCGGCCGGCGGGGCCGGTGCTTATGAACCATCCTGCCGCGCGCGGCCGGATGGCGGCGTATCTCGAGAAGCGGGCGCCGCGGTGGCAGGGCCGTCTGCCGCCAAGGGAACTTGACGAGATGAGACGTTCTGGAGAAGGGGATGGAGGGTGTGACTGCCAGCCAGCCCCTTGAGCTCGGCCACGCGCTCGGGACCGAAGCGGAAGCGATCGACGCCGGCGACCAATCCGGCCACCAGATCGGAGACGAGCACTTCACCACCGTGGGCTTGGGCGGCAACGCGCGCCGCCATGATCACAGCACGACCGTAGAAGTCGTCGCGCTCTCGGATCGTCTCGCCGGTGTTGACGCCGACACGCATACGGACGGGCTGGTCCCTGTACCCCGTGGCCACAAGATTCTGGAGCGCCAGGGCGAAGTCTAAAGCCCGGGTGGCCGAGGAGAAGGCCAACATGAAACCGTCGCCCTGGGACTTGACGACGAATCCGCCGAACCGCGCTGCCTGCTCTCGAACGAGAGCATCGTGCCAACGTAGAAGCTCCATCCAGCCGTGGTCACCCATGCGTTCGGTCATCTCCGTCGAACCTTCGATGTCGGTGAAGACGACGCTGACAGTCCCGTCGGGGGCCGCCACCTCGGCCATGTCCGGGCGAACCGACTCGGCGTAGGTGACCAGTGATTCGAGTGATGTCGTGAGTGTCGTTCCGAGCAGTTGCTCGTTGACGGCGCCCGATGAGAGGTGCATCTGGATGAATCGCCACTGGCCTCGGACCAGGTGGAAGACCACGGTTATGCGCGTGGTGATCTCTTCGCTGCCGACGACCAGGGTGGACCGGTCGGCGACCCAGCCGACGGAACCCTGCACCCAGGCTTCGAGTGCCTCCGAGCGGAAGAAGAAGTCGAACTCCTCGAACTGCGTGCGCCAGACGGCGGCAATAGCCGCGTGGCCGATCCACCACTCTTGAGGGTCGGTGCCGATGGAGAGGACGCTCGCCTCGTCGCTGATGAGGTTGTCGATCGTGTCGAAGTCGTGCTCATTCATGGCCTGATAGAGCCGGCGCATGACGGCCCGGAGTTCTTCCGACGGCTCCAGAGCGTTTGGCCGGCCGGCCGATGTGCTACCCATCCCGCTATTCTCGCCAAATCGCAGCCACGATGGTGGCGACGGTCAGCGCAGGCGCGACGCCGGCTGGTAGTTCGGGCCCGCCGTGGTGTCGACACGGCCGAGCAGGGCGACACAGGGGGGTTCGAAGCGCTCGGTGAACTCGACTGCCCGGGACTCGCCCAGCAGCTGCCAGGGACCGGTGGTGAGGCGGTCGGTGTCGTCTTCGATCCGTTGGCGCAGGACGATGCCGTCGGGGGTGACAGTCCGGTCGGCGGCCAGGCCCCGGGCGGTGAGGTCGGCCCAGCCGGCCTCGATGTCCTGCGGCGAGGTGCCGCGCGAGACGGCCAGCCAGTCGCCCTCGTAGCCCAACCAAGCGTTGTGGAGGATCGACGCTTCGGGGTGTGACAGGCCGCTGGCCACGAGGAGCGCCCAGTGGGTATCGCCCCGCCACTCGCGCAGACAGTTGACGGCATGCCAACCGGACAGGACCGGGTCCTCGGGGCGGGGCATGGCCAGACAGGCTCCGAAGAAGACGCGGCCCTCGAGCGGGAGGCGCTCGACGGCGTGCCAGAGGTCGGGGCCGAAGTCGGCGAGCGGGCCCAGGATGTCCGGTGCGTGACGGGCCAAACCCTCGCCCACGGCGGCGTCGCGGGCCGCCCACATCTGGGCGAACGTCTCCGGTCCGTCGAGGAGATCGAAAACGGCGCCGATGGCGGGCGGGCTGATGGAGCCGAGGGCGGCCACCACGGCGGCCGGACCGGCGCAGGCCAGGGGTGCGGATCGCGCCGCGATATAGCCGAGTGGCCCGGCCAGCTCGCGCGGGAGGCCGGCGGCAGCGTAGCGATCGACCGCTCCCGGATCCCAGAAGATCCAACCGATCGTGGTCTGTACCGATCGGGCATTGCGCCGGGTGATGGCGTCCCAGTCAGTCACGGAAGAAGTCGCCCGGTCAGTGGCCGGTGGCGCCGTCGATCTGCTCGCGCAGCAGATCGGCGTGGCCGTTGTGCTGGGCGTACTCGGCGATCATGGTGAGAAGGACCCACCGCAGCGTCAGCGGCTCGCCCGTGGCACCGTCGGTGCCGGTGTCGTCCAACGAGGACGCCCCGGCCACCACCAGGCGCGACCGTTCACATTCGTCTCTCCAGACGTCGAAAGCGACCCCGACATCACCGTCGAGATTCTCGAAGTCCTGATCGGGCTCGTCGTCGGAGTAGTTGAGAAGGTCGATGTCCTCGCCGGCGAACTGCTGGCGGAACCACCAGCGCTCGACCCCGGCCATGTGGCGGAGCAAACCGTGGAGGCTGAGGCGCGAGGGCGGGATCCCTCGGTCCGAGAGCCGGCCGGGATCGACGTTCGAGCACTTGAGCTCGAAGGTCTGGCGGTGCCATTCGAGAAAGGCGTTGAGCATCTCGGCTTCGGTGGCCACCCGGGGGATGGGCTTACGGGTGTCGGCCGCCCAGCGCTCTGCGAAGTGCTTGGGGACCGGCGTCACGGTTCGGTGATGGCGCCGCGCTCGGCGCCGGTGACGAGCCGGGCGTACTTGGCCAGGACGCCGGTGCGGTAGCGGGGTTCGGGGATCTTCCAGCCCGTGCGGCGCTCGGCCAGGACGGCCTCGTCGACGTCCAGGTCGATGCGCTTGGCGGGGACGTCGATGACGATCTGGTCACCGTCGGCCACGAAGGCGATGGGGCCACCGTCGACTGCTTCGGGGGCGACGTGGCCGACACAGAAGCCGTGGGTTCCCCCCGAGAAACGGCCGTCGGTGATGAGGGCGCAGTCGCCGCCGCGGCCCGCCCCCTTCATGGCCCCGGTGACGGCCAGCATCTCGCGCATGCCGGGACCGCCCTTCGGACCCTCGTAGCGGATAACGACCACCGTGCCCGGTTGAATGGAGCCGGCCAGGATGGCGTCGAGCGCGCCTTGTTCGCCCTCGAAGACGCGGGCCGAGCCGGAGAAGGTCGGGGTGTCGATGCCGGCCACCTTCACCACCGAGCCCTTGGGGGCGAGGGAGCCGGTGAGGACGGCGATGCCCCCGGTGAGGTGGATGGGCCGGGAGAGGGGATGGATGACGTCGCCGTCGGGGGCGGGCGGAGAGAGGGCGTCCAGGTTCTCGGTCACCGTGCGGCCCGTGACGGTGAGGCATTCGCCGTGGAGCAGACCGGCGTCGAGGAGCTCGCGCATGACGACGGGGATACCGCCGATGCGGTCGACGTCGGCCATGTGGTAGCGGCCATGGGGTTTGGTGTCGGCGATATGGGGGACGCGCGCACCCACGCGGTTGAAGTCGTCCAGGGTGAGATCGACGCGGGCCTCGTTGGCGATGGCCAGGAGATGGAGCACGGCGTTGGTCGATCCGCCCAGGGCCATGACGATGGCGATGGCGTTCTCGAAGGCCTCCTTGGTCATGATCTGGCGGGGCCGGATGTTGCGCTCGAGAAGGCCGATGACGGCGCGGCCGGCGTCGAAGGCGGCGTCGTCGCGGCGGCGGTCGACGGCCGGGGGCGAGGTCGATCCGGGCAGCGACATGCCGATGGCTTCGGCCACCGAGGCCATGGTGTTGGCCGTGAACATGCCGGCACAGGATCCGGCCGTGGGACAGGCGTTGTGCTCGATGAGCGACAGCTCGGCATCGCTGAGGGCACCGGTGGCATGGGCCCCCACGGCCTCGAAGACGCTCACGATGTCGAGGGCCTGGTCACCGACGTGGCCGGGCAGGATGGAACCGCCGTAGACGAAGACGGCGGGAAGGTTCAGACGGGCGGCGGCCATGAGCATGCCGGGCAGCGACTTGTCGCAGCCGGCGAAGGTGACCATGCCGTCGAAGCGCTCGGCGTGCATCATCGTCTCGACCGAGTCGGCGATGACCTCGCGCGAGACGAGGGACGCCCGCATGCCCTCGTGACCCATGGAGATGCCGTCGGAGACGGCGATGGTCATGAACTCGATGGGGAAACCGCCGGCCGAGCGGACTCCTTCTTTGGAGCGCTTGGCCAGGCGGTCGAGGGTCATGTTGCAGGGGGTGACTTCGTTCCACGACGAGGCCACGCCGATCTGGGGCTTGTCCCAGTCGTCGTCGGTCATGCCGATGGCCCGGAGCATGGCCCGGGCCGGGGCCCGGGTGGGGCCGTCGGTCACCTCGTAGGAACGGATCTTCGTGCCGTGGGGTCCCGGGGTACCGCCGGGCGGGTCGAGGGCGTCGGTCATCGGACCAGGTTACGCCGGTGCTCAGATGACCCGGCCCGGGCTGCCGTCGTCGGTCTCGACGGCCAGTCCGGCCTGGGCCCACTGCTGCATGCCGCCCAGGAGGTTGGCGGCGTCGAAGCCGGCAGTGGTCAACCACTCGGTGGCGAGAGCCGAACGGCCCCCCGAACGGCAGATGACGACGATCGGTTCCGAGCGCGCCAGATCAGGAATTTTGTCCGGGAGCTGGGCCAGGGGGATGTGGAGCGCCCCCGGGGCGTGGCCCGCCTCCCACTCCTCTGGTTCGCGGACGTCGAGCAGGATCGCCCCGGCGTCGAGGATGGTGGAGACGCCAGACACCTCGACCTCGGCGATGTCAGTCACGTCCCTCGCCTGCGCTCAGCCCCGGCGGCGGCGAAGTTCGGCCGCCACCGCTTTGCCGTTGGCCTTTTGCTGCGTGGCTTTCATGGCCTGGCCGGTGAAGAAACCGGTCAGCTTGTCGTCACCGTCGACGTAGCGGGTCCACTCGTTGGGATGGGCGGCGATCAATTCGTCGATCACGCCGGACAGCGAATCGGCCCCGAGAGCCTCGAAACCGTGGTCGCGCGCCAGCGCCGCGGGGTCGCCGCCCCGGTCGAGCAGATCGGCGAGGACGACCTTGGCCTGGGTAGCGGACAGAGAGCCGTCCTGCTCCATGCGCAGCAGCGCCGTGTAGGCCGCTGTGTCGAGGGCGCGGGCCCTGTCCGGTTCGGCCGACGCCTCGTTGGCCGTTCGGGCCAGAGCCAGCGGCGCCCCGATGCCGGCGTGGACCGCCTTCGTCATGAGGACGTCGAGGCCGTTCTCGACCACGGTGGCGATCTGGTCGGCCTTGGCCGCCGTGGCGCCGTCGGGGCCGAGGAGGGCGGCCAGCTTCTCCCGGCGGTCGGCCGGCATGGGCCCCACGGCGGCGGCCACCTCCGACTGCCAGGTGGTGTCGGGCACGACCCGGACGAGGTCGGGCTCGGGAAAGTAGCGGTAGTCGAAGGCTTCTTCCTTCGACCGCAGCGCCACCGTCTGACCCTCGTTCTCGTCCCAGTGCCGTGTCTGCTGGAGAACGGTGCCACCGGACTCGAGGACGTCGACCTGCCGGGAGATCTCGTACTCGATGGCCCGGACGAGCGAGCGCAGCGAGTTCAGGTTCTTGATCTCACAGCGGGTGCCCAACTCGTCGTTCGGCCGGCGGACCGAGACGTTGGCGTCGACGCGCATGGAGCCCTCTTCCATGCGGCCGTCCGAAGCGCCGGTGGCGATGAGGATCCCCCGGAGCTCCGCCGCGTAGAGCCGGGCCTGGAGAGAGGAGCGGATGTCGGGCCGGGAGACGATCTCGACCAGCGGGACACCGGCGCGGTTGTAGTCGACCAGGGAGTGCTGGGCGTCGTGGATCCGACCGCCGCCGCCCACGTGGGTGGTCTTGCCCGTGTCCTCTTCCATGTGCGCCCGCTCGACACCGACGCGACTGCCGTCGGGGAGCTCGAGCCAACCGTTCACGTTGATGGGCTCGTCGAACTGGCTGATCTGATAGTCCTTCGGCATGTCGGGATAGAAGTAGTTCTTCCGGTGAAACAGAGAGGGCCGGATCTCGCAGTGAAGGGCGGTCCCGATCCGCATGGCGTAGTCCACGGCCATGGCGTTCAGCACCGGGAGCGAGCCGGGCAAGCCCAGGCAGACGGGACAGACGTTGGTGTTCGGCTCGTCGCCGAAGGCGTTGCGGCAGCCGCAGAAGAGCTTCGTCTCGGTCCGCAGCTCGCAGTGGACCTCGAGACCGATGACCGGCTCCCAGCCACCGTCGCCCGCCGCCGAGGACCCCGGCTGCTCGGTCATGGAGCCGACCAAGTGGCGGCGGCCAGCGCCGGGGCCGTCACCGGCGGTGCGGCCGATTCGAGGACGGTGGCCACCCGGAAGACGAGCGGTTCGCACAGCGCCGAGGCGAGAACCTGGACGCCGATGGGCAGCCCGGCGGCGTCGGTGCCGAAGGGTATCGAGATGGCCGGATGGCCGGCCAGGTTCGACGGCACCGTGCAGACGTCAGAGAGGTACATGGCCATGGGATCGTCCACCTTGTCCCCGAGGGGGAAGGCGGTTGTGGGGGTGGTGGCACCGAGTAGGACGTCGGCGTTTCTGTAGGCGTGGTCGAAGGCGTTGATGATGAGGGTGCGGACCTTCTGGGCCTGGCCGTAATAGGCGTCGTAGTAGCCGGCCGACAGGGCGTAGGTGCCGAGCATGATCCGGCGCTTCACCTCGGCGCCGAAGCCCGCCTCCCGGGTGGCGCGCATCATGGCTTCCACATCATCGCCGTCGACCCGCAGGCCGTAGCGGACGCCGTCGTAGCGCGACAGGTTGGACGAGGCCTCGGCCGGCGCCAAAAGGTAATAGGCCGAGAGGCCGTAGCTGAGCTCGGGGATGGAGCACTCGGTCACCGTGGCCCCCGCGGCGTCGAGTACTTCGGCCGCCTGGGCGACGCGGGCCGCCACCTCGGGGGCGACACCGTCGATGAGCTCGCGCGGCAGGCCCACCCGGAGCCCGTCCACGCCGTCGTCGAGGCTGCCCATCGACCGCGGTGCGGGACGGTTGAGCGACGTCGAGTCGAGGGGGTCGTGGCCGGCCATGACCTCGAACAGCGCGGCGGCGTCGGCCACGGTGGTGCTGAAGGGGCCGATCTGGTCGAGGGAACTGGCAAAGGCGATGAGGCCGTAGCGCGACACCGTGCCGTAGGTGGGCTTCATCCCCACCACGCCGCACAGCGCCGCGGGCTGACGGATGGAGCCGCCCGTGTCGGAACCGAGCGCCAACGGCACCAGGCCGGCGGAGACCGCCGCCGCCGAGCCCCCGCTCGAACCCCCGGGGACGCGGTCGGCTGCGTAGGGATTGCGGGTGGGGCCGAAGGCGGAGTTCTCCGTCGACGATCCCATGGCGAACTCGTCGAGGTTGGTCTTGCCCACGGCCACCGCGCCCGCGGCGCGCAGACGCTGCACCACGGTGGCGTCATAGGGCGGACACCAGCCGTCGAGGATGAGCGACGAGCAGGTGGTGGGGACACCGCGGGTGCAGAGGTTGTCCTTCAGGCCCACGGGCACGCCGGCCAGCGGTCCCGGGTCTTGCCCGGCGGCGACCAGGCGGTCGACCTCGGCCGCCTGGCGGCGCGCCGCGTCGTGCAGGACGGTGAGAAAGGCATGGACGGCTCCGTCGGACTCGTCGATGGCGGCCAGATGGCGCTCGACGATCTCGGTGGCCGACACCGTGCCGCTGCGGACCTGCTCGGCCAGGGTCAGGGCGCTCGTCACGGGACGTCGCCCATGATGCGGGGCACGAGGAAGCGGTGGTCCTCCACAGCCGGCGCCTGAGCCAGAACCTCGTCCCGGTCGAGAGAGGGTCGGGGCTCGTCGGCCCGCAGAACGTTCTGCAGCGGCAGCGGGTGGGCCGTGGGTTCCACGCCGGTGGTGTCGAGGGCGGCCACCTGGGCGGCGTGCTCGAGGACAACGGCCAACTGACCGGCATAGAGGTCGAGCTCGTCCTCGGTCAGGTCGATCCGCGCCAGTCGGGCCACGTAGGCGGCGTCCTCGCGGGTGAGCTTGGCGTCGGTCACCGCAGGACGCCGCTGGCGAAGGTGACGACCCGGGCATTCACCTCGTCGGCGTCGTTGTCGAGGGTGGCCACGTGGAAGCTGTTCTCCAGCCATACCCGCTCGATGGGACCGGCCACGCCGGCCTCCAAGACATCCCCCGACGAAGACGGCACCACATGGTCCTGGCGGCTGGAGAGAAGAAGCACGGGACACGAGATGGCGCCCAGATGGGCGGCCACGACGTCGATGCCCTCGAATAACGAAAGGACAGCGGCGACCGGGGTCCCCGCGTAGGCGGACTCGGCCATCCCTTCCTTGGCGATGTCCGAACCCACGCCGGGAGCGACGGAGGTGCCCGCCTCGAGCAGGCCGCGCAGCACGTCGCGGAAGCTCTCGGCCGGCGGATCGATGAACGGGTTCACGACGGCCAGACCTTTGATCTCGGGGTGACGCTCGGCCAGCCAGCAGGCCAGGGTCCCGCCCATGGACAGAGCCACGACGGCTACCTCGTCGCAGGTGGCGGCCAGCTTCGTATAGGCGGATTCGGCCGCCCCCGACCAGTCCGGCCAGCGGGTCGGGAGCATGTCCTCGACGGCGGTGCCGTGACCGGGGAGAAGGGGAAGATCGACGGTGAAGCCGGCCTCGGCCAGGGCTTCGGCCAGGGGCCGCATGGACTGGGGATTGCCGGTGAAGCCGTGGAGCACGAGCACGCCGCTCGAGCTGCCGCTGTGCGAGAAGGGCTCGGCTCCGGGAAGGATGGGTGCAGTCACCCGGGGCATGCTATCGGCGCTGGTCACGGCCCTCCGACGCTCGGGGCGCCCCCGGCGCCGCCCCCGGAACCCGACACCCCGACGGGCGTCGGCGCGAAATCGACGGATAGGGTGAGAGCCGCCCAAAAGCCGGGTCCAGACAAGGAGCGCCTTTCACGATGGCCACATTCCCGTTCCTCAGTGACGAGTGGGTCGCCGAGGCCCGCAAGATCCGCGAGGAGTACGAAGGCAAGGGCGCCGTCGTTCCCCACCTCATGAGGATGAACCTGATCGTCACCGAGGTGCCCTTCGGTTCGGGGGACATCGATGCGCATCTCGACACGAGCGAAGGGGCGGTGAAGCTCGAACACGGTCACATCGAGCTCGTCGACCTGAAGGTCACCCTTGACTACGCCACGGCCAAGGCCATCTTGGTGGAGGGCAATCCCCAAGCCGGAATGCAGGCCTTCATGGCCGGTCGGATCAAGGTCGAGGGGGACATGTCGAAGCTGATGGCACTGCAGGGAGGGGCCCCCGACCCCACGGCGGCCGAGGTGGCCACCCGCCTGCGCGAGATCACCGAGTAACGGCCCCCGGGCCGCCGGTCTCTCAGCCCGCCGCCGCCTCGTCACCGGCGTCGGCGGTGTCTAAGGCGGCCATGGCGATGTCGCCCGTGGCCGCCCCGGTGTTCATGGCCGGCCGACCGCCGGGCCGTTCGGCCGAGCGGACGAACGAGGCGCAGACCACGCCACCGATGGCGACGATGCCGCCCACGATGAAGGCGATGTGGAACGAGGGCAGTAGGGCGTAGCCGTGGCGGCCGTGGGCCTGTGACGACTGCACGGTCTGGATGACCTGGATGCCAGCCACGGTGGAGATCTGGGTCATCAGCTGCTGGGTGGCGGCCGCCGTCCCGAGCGCGGCCTGGTCGAAGACGTTGGCCATGCTCGAGGCGATGGAGGGTGACGACACCCCGAGGCCGATACCGGAGAGCACGAGCGCCACCTCGACCAGAGCCACTCCGGTGTTCTTCCCCGTAAGGGCGAAGACCCCCATGGAGAGCACCACGCACAATGTGCCGGTGACCGCCGCCGACCGCTCGCCGATGCGGACGGCCACATAGCCGGCGATGGGGGCGACGAGCGAGAAGGTGAGAGGCCGAGGGATCACGAGGAGGCCGGCGGCCGATTCGCCGTGCCCGTAGACCTCCTCCAACAGAAGCGGCGACAGGAAGAAGCCACCGAGGTAGGCGAAGTTGGAGAACATCTGGGCGCCGATGGGAAAGGCGAAGTTGCGCTGCTTCAGGTAGTGAAGCGGCACGAGCGGGTCCTGGACCCGGCGCTCGACGAGCACGAGCACGATCCCGGTCAGGCCGGAGACGATGAAGGCGCCGATGACGAAGGCGCTGCGCCATCCGAGGACGGGGCCGCGGTTGAGCCCGAAGAGCAGGCTGCCCACGGCGAAGATGACGAGGATGGCGCCGGCCACGTCGAGCGGTGGGCCCCCGGCCTTCGTCCGGGCCCGGCCCGAGGCATGTTCGGGCAACACCAGCAGGGCCAGCACGAGGGCAATGGCGCCGATGAACACCTCCAGCACGAACATCCAGCGCCAGCCGATGGTCTCGATGATGGGGCCGCCGATGGCCACACCGAGCACGGGACCGCCGGCGCCGACGAGGGACCACCAGCCCATGGCCTTCACCCGGTCGCCCCGGTCGAAGGCGCCCAGGACGAGGGCCATGGACGAGGCGCCGAGGCCGGCCCCGACGGCACCGCCGAGCACGCGGGCGAAGATCAGCACACCGACGTTGGGCGCGGCGGCCGACAGCGTGGCCACCACCAGCAGATTGACCATGCCGATCAGGTAGAAGCGCCGGTGCCCCCAGCGGTCCGACAACTTGCCCGCCAACGGGGCCATGACGGCGACCGCCAGCAACGGCCCCGTGACCACCCAGGTGACGGTGGGGACCGAGGTGTGCAGACTGCGCGCCACCTTGGGCAGCGCCACCACGAAGACGGTGAACAAGATGTTGCTGGACAACAGTCCGGCCAGGGTGACGGCCAGCACCAACCAGCGATAGCGGTCGCTCTGGCGGGCCCGACGGTGCACCCGCTCGCGCAGCAGAAGAGGCCAGGGGACGACGGTGAACTCCTCGCCGCCGCCGGCGCCGTAGACGAGCTCGTCGGGATCGGATCCCGATGCCACGTCCTCACCGGGGCCGTTGCCGTCCGAACGGGGGCGCGACGCGCCAGGGTCCTCGGGAGGGTCGTGGGGCGGGCTCACAACGGCCTCACGATAGTTCCGGGTCGGTGACCTCTCAGTCGGGCGTGCCGACGCCGATGACACCGGGGAGCTGTTCGGCCAGCTCGGCCACGGTCCAGCGGTCGCTCTTCTCCAGGGTCTCGGTCATCGTCCACGGCTGGAAGAGGCGGACCTGGCCCCCCTGGACGAACAGCACCTTGCCGTTCAGGGGGCATGTCTCGGTCGAGAGGTAGGCGACCAGCGGTGAGATGTTGGCCGGGTCCCAGATGTCGAATTTCCCGGGGTCCGTCGGCGCCTTCACGATGTCACCCAGACCGGGCGTCGCTTCTGTCATCCGCGTCCGGGCGGCGGGCGCGATGGCGTTCACCCGCACCCCGTAGCGCGAAAGCTCGGCGGCGGCGATGACGGTGAAGGCGGCGATACCGGCCTTGGCGGCGCCGTAGTTGGTCTGTCCCGGGTTCCCGAGCAGTCCCGACGTGGACGACGTGTTCACGATGGCGGCGCGCACCTCACGGCCCGCCTTGATCTGTTCGCGCCAGTAGCCCGCCGCATGCCGGGTGGGGACGAAGTGCCCCTTCAGATGCACATGGATGACGGAGTCCCACTCCTCGGGCGACATGTTGACGAGCATCTTGTCGCGCAGGATCCCGGCGTTGTTGACGAGCACGTGCAGGTCGCCGAACGCCTCGACGGTGGAGGCCACCAGGCGCTGGCCGCCTTCCCAGTCGGCCACGTTGTCGTCGTTGGCGATGGCTTCGCCACCCATGGCCAGGATCTCGTCGACCACCTGCTGGGCCGGGCTGCGGTCGTCGCCCGACCCGTCGATGGCGCCCCCCAGGTCGTTCACCACGACCTTTGCCCCCTCGGAGGCGAAGAGAAGGGCGTGTTCGCGGCCTATGCCGCGCCCGGCCCCGGTGATGATCGCCACCCGTCCGTCGAGAGCTCCCATGTCGCGTCCTCCCCTACTTCTGGTGCCCACCCGGTCGAAACGGGCTCACGGGCGCCGCCCACGTTGACAGGGCAGGACAGAGGGGTCAACTTGCCGCTTGCGCCGCCGACGTCGGGCCCCGCCAGGGCGCCACCATCCGGCGCACCTGGGCCCTGTCCCCCGCTACCAGGACGTACTCGACGTTGCGCAACCGGCCCACCGTCCCCACCCGCTCGCCGGCGGGGTTGTGGATGCCGATACGGGCACCCACATAGCGGTTGGAGGGAAAGGTGAGGACCTCCACATGGCCATGCACGGCGCACATCTCGACCAGGGCGTCGAGCCCGATCCACGACTCGTCGTTGTAGGAGAGCACGACGACGGCGGCCCGGACGTCGCGCACCACCTGGGCCAGGGAGTCGAGGATGGTCCGGCGGGAGTTGAAGGCGCTGCGGGGACCCTCTCGGATCTCGGTCCGCTTGCACGCCACCCCGTAGTGCGTCGGCGCGTCCCAGGCCACCAGCGTCTCCCAGATGTGGTAGTTCGCCTCGTAGCGGTGCTGGTTGTACGGCGGGTCCAGATAGGCGACGTCGAATTCCCCCAGACCGCCGACCACGGCGCAGGCGTCGCCCCGCACCGCGTGGCCCGGACCGGGCAGGAGCTCCGGCACCCGCAACTCGAGGGGTCGGAACGACCGCGGAGCCCACTGCTTCACGTAGGCCATCTGCACGCCGGTGGTCGAGTCCACCCGGTCGGCCGCTTCGAGCAGGCTCGTCACGAGCACGGGCTCGAGGGCGCTTCCGCCGTAGTCGGCCTCGATGGCGTCGCGCACGGCGTCGATCCGCTCGCCGTTGTGCGGTTGGAAGAAGCGCGACTGGACGCAGAATGTCTCTGTCACGTAGCCGGCTCGTCCGGGAAGCCGGTTCAAGGAGTCGATGGCCTCTTGCAGGGCCCGCCGATCCACCGTCTCGGCGTCGGTGGCGATGTAGCAACCGGCCAACGTCGACGCATACCGGGTGGTGTCGACGGCTGTCACCTCGGCCCCTGTGGCCTTGAAGGCCTGGGCCACACGGGTCGTGCCTGTGAAGAGATCGAGAGCGGTGCGCGCCCGGGACCGCTCGAGCAGTGCACCGAGCACGGGGACGAGCCGACGCTTAGACCCGAGGTACTTGATCAAAGAATCACGGTCACGGCGTCACCGGCGCCGCCAGCAGCCGGGCCGCATCGTCGTCACTCAGCTGGTCGAAGTTCCCGTACCACTCGCTGATGCCGGAGAACTCGCCCACCGTCTCGACACAGACGACGTCGTCGGCGAACTCCGCCAGAGACGCCACCGCCCGGGGCGCACCGACGGGCACGGCCAGCACCACTCTTTCGGCCCGGCGCCGGCGCATGACCTCGACGGCCGCCCGGGCGGTGAATCCGGTGGCCAGCCCGTCGTCGACCACAATCACCGTGCGGCCCGCCAGCATCACCGGGAGTCGCGCTCTTCGGTAGGCGCGGCAGCGCCGTTCAAGCTCGACCGTCTCGCGCCTCGTCACCTCGTCCATCACCGCCGGCGTCACATCCAACCGCTTCACCAGCGCGTCGTTCACGATCCGCACACCGTCTTCACCCAGCGCTCCGAGGCCGAGCTCCGGTTGCGCCGGATGGCCGAGCTTGCGCACGACCACAACATCCAGCGGGGCGCCGAGAGCACGGGCCACTTCGTAGGCCACCGGCACCTCACCGCGGGCCATACCCACCACCACCGGTCGGCTTCCTGTCAGGGGTTCCACCAGGACGGCCAGCCGACGCCCGGCGGCGGCGCGGTCGGCAAAGACGTCGGCGCGCACTCTCACCGGGCGCCGAAACGCCGGGACCACCAGAACGGGTCGCGGGCGTGGCAGTGGAAGTGGTCGGGAATCTGCCGCATCACCCCGTCGTAGGACCACCCACCGGCGCCGAGGATCTCGTCGGCCACCCGGCCGAGCTCGCTGCGCATGTGCTCGAGGTCGGCTTCGGGCGGATCGACTCCGTGCCGGCGCCACACCACCATGGGCACGTTGCAGATCTCGCAGTCGGCGATCCAGCACACATCGTCCTCGTGGTACCAGGTGGTCAGCCGGGCCGCTTCACAGAGCTCGCACCCCGCAATCGCTCCGGTCATGGACAATGAGTCACCGCCTACCTGATGTACAAGGTGACCGTCGTCCCCGGCTGGACCGCGGTGCCTTCGGCTGGCGTGCTGTCGAAGACGTGACCCACGATGGGTCCGTTGGCCGCCGGCACGAGACCCACGGCCTGCAGCGCCGCGATCGCCGTGGCCACGGTGTCACCGTCGACGGGGGGAACGACCACCGGCTGCGGTCCCTGGGAGATGCTGATGGCGATGGTGGTGCCCTGGAGCGCCGTTCCCGTCGGCGTCCAGGAGATGACCTGGCCGTTCGGGACCGTGGGGCTGTAGGCGGAGGTGCATTGGGCCACCAGACCAACGGCCTGCAGAGCGGTGGTGGCGCCGGTACAGGTCGAGCCGGTGAGCGAAGGGATGTTCTCCGTCGGGGGCCCGGCCGACACCACCACGGTGATGGTGGAGAACTCCGTGGCCGTTCCCATGGGGGTCCACGAGATGACAGTCCCCTTGGCCACCGTCGTCGAGTTGGTGGTGTCGGTGCACGCCGCCTTCAGATGAGCGGCGGCCAGCGCCGCCACCACGGCGGGACAGTCCCCGGTCACGGCGGTCAGCGACGGGACGGCGACGGGAGGCGGTCCGGTGGACACCACCACCGACACCGTGCTCCCCTGCTTCAGTCTCGTCCCGGCGCCGGGGATCTGGCGCACGATCTGCCCGCTGGGCACGGTGGTCGACGAGTGTTGTCGCACCACCCGGACGTGAAACCGGTCGGCGTGCAGGGCGGCGATCGCCTGGGCCGGGGTTATGCCGGTGATAGCGGGAAGACGGTGACTCGGGATGAACAGCTTCGCCCGCGAGGCGGCGTAGGCCCCGGCGGCGCCGGCCAGGGCCAGAACGAGCACGATGACGGCCACGATCCACGGCCAACGGCGGTGTCCGCGTTCGGCTCGCTTGGAAGCCGACTGGTCGGCCGAGGCCACCCCCACGGCCGTGGCCAGGGCCATGGCGTCGGTGGCATCGCTGCGGCCCGTGCCGAGATCGGCGGTCAGACCCATCCCGTGTTCGGTCCGGTCGACCTCGCGCGCTCCCACCTGCGCCACGCCCCGCCCGCCGGCGCCGGCCAGGGGCAGAGGATCGGGGGCCGAAAGCGTGGTGCCGAGGTCCGTCAGGCTTTTGGCCAGTGCGGCCGCATCGAGACGATCGGCCACCTCGGGGGCGGCGGCCTTATCGAGAACGGCGGCCAACGGGCCCAGGCCGTCGTGGCCCGGGAGCGCGGCGCCCACCCGGGCCATCAAAGTGGCGGCCGTGGTGTCGGCCGTGAAGGGGACAACACCGGTCACCGCCTCGTAGAGCACGAGGGCGAGCGAGTAGACATCGGCCCGGCCGTCGACGGAGCGCCCGAGGGCCTGTTCGGGAGCGGCGTAGCGGGCCGTTCCCACCCTGGCGCCGTCCGGTTCGGTCATCGACGCTTCGGCCAGGGCCCGGGCCAGACCGAAGTCGGCGATCCGCAAGCGCCCGTCCTCGTCGAACACCAGGTTGGCCGGCTTCACGTCTCGGTGGACAAAACCCCGTCCGTGCGCATAGGCCAGGCCCTCGGCTGCCTGCACCCCCATGGCGGCGGCCTGGGCCACAGAAACGCGCCGACCGTTGTCGAGCAGGTCCCGCAGAGAGCCTCCGCCCAGGTACTCGAGGACCAGGAACGGTCCCCGCCCGTCTTCGCCCCAGTCGTAGACGGAGAGGATGTGGGGATGGGCCAGAGCGGCGGCCGACTGGGCCTCGTAGCGGAACCGGCGCAGGAACGCGCCGTCGTCGGCCAGGCCGGGATGCAGCACCTTGACCGCCACCCTGCGTTGCAGGACGACGTCCCAGGCTGCGTACACGGTCGCGGAGGTCCCGCTGCCGAGGGCGGATTCGATCCGGTAGCGGCGCGCGAGGACCCGTCCGATGGATTCGGTGGTAGTCGCCATGGGTCCGCGACCAGGCTACAGACGGTGGAGCCCGGGTCGGTGGACGGCCACCCATCGTGGTGACAAGCACACGAATGGCCGAGAACGACCAGGTCAGAGCGGACCCGGGCCGACGGTCCGGGGACTCAGTCCGGAATCTCCCCCGTGGACAGCAGCTCCTCGAACTTCGAGCCGTCGACGATCGGGATCCCGAGCCCTTCGGCCTTACGGAGCTTGGCCGCCCCGGGCTCGGCTCCCACCACGACGGCCCAGGTCTTCTTGGACACGCTTCCCGGGGACTTCCCGCCCAGCCCGAGGATCGCCTCCTCCGCTTCCTCGCGGGTATGGCTCTCGAGTGTCCCCGTCACCACGATCGACTTGCCGCTCAGGATCAGAGCATCCTCCCCCTTGGTGTCGCCGCCGGACGCAGCCTCTGCCACGGCCCTTGTCGCCCCGCCCGGTTCGGCCAAGGTGAACCCGGCGGCGATCAGCTTGTCGAGCACGGCCCGGTTGCCGGCCGAGGCCAGGAAATCGACCACGCTCTCGGCGATGACGGACCCGATCCCCTCCACCGCTGCCAGCTCCTCGACCGACACGGCGGTGACGGCTTCGAGCGTGCCGTAGGCGCGCGCCAGCGCCCTGGCACCCGTCGGACCCAGATGCCGGATCCCGAGACCGACGAGGACCCGGCTGAGCGGACGGCTCTTCGATTCTTCGATGGCCCGCAGCAGATTCTCGACCGACAGCGCGCCCATCCGTTCGATGGCCACGAGCGACTCCGCCTCGAGGGCGTAGATGTCGCCCGGGTCCGAGACGAGACCGGCTTCGACGATCTGCACCACCCGCTTCTCGCCCAGTCCCTCGATGTCCATCGCCCCCCGAGAGGCGAAGTGCACGATCCTCTGCACCCGTTGCGCGGGACACTCGATGTTGGTGCAGAAGGTGTCGCTCTCCCCCTCGAGCCGGATCAGCGGCTCTCCGCAACTGGGGCAAACCTTCGGGAAGTGCCACGGGCGCGAGCTGCGTTTGCGGGCCGAGAGCACGGGGCCGACGACCTCGGGAATCACGTCCCCCGCCTTGCGCACCACGACGGTGTCGCCGGGACGAACGTCTTTCAACCGGACCTGGTCCTCGTTGTGCAAGGTGGCCAGGCCCACGGTCGAACCGCCCACGAACACGGGCTCGAGCACGGCGAAAGGTGTAGCCCGACCCGTCCGGCCGATCGACACCATGATCCGCAGCAACGTCGTCGTCCGTTCCTCGGGGGGGAACTTTAAGGCGATGGCCCACCTCGGTGCGTGGGAGGTGGCACCGAGCCGCCTCTGCAGGGCGAGGTCGTCGACCTTCACGACCACTCCGTCGATCTCGTAGTCGAGGTCGTGACGGTGATCGCGCCAGTAGGTACACAGGGCGAAAACTTCGTCGACGCCGTGGACCACCTTGATCTCGGGGTTCACCGGCAAGCCGCAGTCGCGCAGCAACGACAGGGCCTCGCTCTGGCTGTGCAGCTCCGGTCCGCCTTCGAGAGCCCCGACCTGATACGCCCACATCGACAGCTCGCGCGTGGCGGTCACCGAAGCGTCCTTCTGCCGCAGCGATCCGGCGGCGGAGTTTCGGGGGTTGGCGAAGATCTTGAGACCGGCTTCGAGCTGCCGCCGGTTCAACTCCTCGAATGCCGTCACCGGCATGTAGACCTCGCCGCGTACCTCGATGACCTTGGGCACCGGGCCTCGACCCTTCGGCCACGACAGCGTGTGCGGGATGGAGCGGACGGTGGCCACGTTGTGGGTGACGTCCTCACCGGTCGTCCCGTCGCCGCGCGTGGCCGCCTGGATGAATCGGCCGTCTTCGTAGGTGAGGGACATGGCCAGCCCGTCGATCTTGAGCTCACACTGGAAGTCGGCCCCCACCACGGCGGGATCGATCCGGGCGATCCGGTCCACCCAGGCCTGGAGCTCGTCGAGGTCGAAGGCGTTGTCGAGGCTCATCATGGGGACCCGGTGGGCCACCGAGGCGAAGAGGACCAACGGGGCGGAACCCACCTGCTGCGTAGGCGAGTCCGCCGTGGCCAGATCGGGATGTTCCTCCTCGATGGCCCGCAGCTCCCGCATCAGGGCGTCGAAATCGGCGTCCGAGACCTCGGGCGCGTCCTCCTGATGGTATTTCTGGTTGTGATACGCGATCTGGGCCCGCAGCTCCTCGACGCGCTCGGCCGGATCCTTCGACGCGCCGGGTGCGGGGTCCTTGGTACTCACTGGCGCGGCAGCGTACCGGCCTCTAGGCCGCCACGGCAGAGCCGACAACGGCGTCTGTGTCGCCCCCGTCATACAGAGCAATGGTCTGTCCCGGCGCCACCAGCGCCACGGGCTGATCGAAGACCACGCTGTCGCCCCACCACCGACAGGCGCTGGCGCGGCCGTGGGCACTCGACTGCGCCAACACAGCGGCACCGGACGCCAGAGGTGCCTCTACCCATGTGGGGCGCCCGACGGCCACCTTCTCGGTGAGGGCCGCCTCGGCCGGGCCGACTACGACGCGCCGGGCGTCGATGTCCACTTCGAGCGCGTAGAGCCGCCGGCCGTCGACGGCCACTCCGAGGCCCCGGCGCTGACCGACGGTCACCAGCTCGACCGCCGGCACCGCTCCCACCACGGCCCCGCTATCGGCGTCGATGATCTGGCCGGCGTGCATGTTCAGCCGGTCACCGAGAAACCCGCGTCTGCCCTCGGCCGACTGGATGAAACAGACATCCTGGCTGTCGGGCTTGTCCGCCGTCCGCATTCCCATCAGCGCCGCATGGGCCCGCACATCGGTCTTTGTCAGCGCGCCCACGGGCAGAAGAACCTGGGCTAGCTCGGCTTGGGTCAGCATCGACAGCACGTAGGACTGATCCTTGGCCCGGTCCGCCCCGCGCCGCAGCCGCCACCGCAGCGCGCCGCCGTCGACGCGGGCGTGATGCCCGGTGGCCAGCGCATCGAAACCGAGCCGCCGGGCCCGTTCGAGCAGCGTCCCGAACTTGATATGCCGGTTGCACTCGATACAGGGATTGGGCGTCCGCCCGAGGCCGTGGTCCGCCACATAGGGGGCCACCACCGACGCATCGAAATCGTCGGTGAAGTTGAACACATGGTGGGCGATCCCGATCTGGTCGGCCACCCGCCGGGCGTCGTCCACGTCGGCCACCGAGCAGCAGCCCGAGTCGGACTGGCCACCCCACAACTTCAAGGTGGCGCCCACCACCTCGTGGCCGGCGTCGACGAGCATCGACGCCGCCACCGAGGAATCGACACCACCGGACATGGCCACCAGAACACGCACGGCCTACCAGCGTAGGGGCTGGCCGATGGCCCGAGAACGGGGCTCCGGGGCTACCGACGCAGCTGCTCGATCACCTTCGGGATGACGGCGAGGGCGCTGTCGATGTCGGCGTCGGTCGTCGTCGTCCCGAGCGAGAACCGGACGGCACTACGGGCCCGATCCGCCGATAACCCCAGGGCCAGAAGCACGTGGCTCGGTTCGAGCGCACCGCTGGCGCAGGCCGCCCCGGCCGAGGCGCAGATGCCGGCGTCGTCGGCCAGCAGCAGCAACTCCTCCTGGTCCACGCCCTCGACGAGCAGATGGCAGCTTCCGGCCACCTTGCTGTGGTCGTCGCTCGGGCCGACGGTCTGCTCCACCCCGTCGATGGCGGTCAGCCCGGCGGCCAGCCGGTCTCTCAGTGCCTCCACCCGCGAGACATCGCTCTCCCGGTTGTCCATGGCCGCCGTCAGGGCCGCCGCACAGCCCACGATGCCGGCGACATCGTGGGTCCCGGGCCGCCGGCCGTGCTCCTGGGCGCCGCCGTGGAGCACCGGCTCGAGGCGCGTCCCGCGCCGGACGACGAGAATGCCGACCCCCTTGGGCCCCCCGAATTTGTGCCCGCTCACCGACACGAGATCGGCCGACCCGGTGGCGGCGGCGACGTCGAGCCAGGGCACGGCGGCAATGGCGTCTGTGTGCACCACCGCCCCCGGCGCCCGCCGGCGCACGAGCCCGACCACCTCGGCCAAGGGCTGGACGGTACCCACCTCGTTGTTGGCCAGCATCACCGAAACGACGCCGACCCCCGGTGCCAGCGCGTCGGAGAGGGCATCGAGATCGATCACCCCGGCGCTGTCGACGGCCACGGTTCTCCCGCCCACGGACTGACACGCCCGCAGCACGGCGTGATGCTCGACGGCCGAGCACACGACGCTCCCCCCGACGACGCGGTGGGCGCCGAGGACGGCCAGGTTGTCGGCTTCGGTTCCGCTCCCGGTGAACACCACCTCGTCGGCCTGGCACCCGAGATGCCCGGCCACGGAGTCACGGGCGTCGTCGACGGCCAGCCGGGCCGCCCGGGCCAGGGCGTGGCTGCCCGAAGGGTTTCCGAAGCGCTCGGTCAGAAAAGGCAGCATGGCGGCCAGCGCTTCGGGTCGCAGTGGTGTGGTCGCCGCGTGGTCGAGGTACACCGCCATCACTCCAGGCTAGACACCCAGCCCGGCCCATCCGTCAGGGTCTCGTCGTCACGGCTGGGCGATCATCACGATGAAGGCCGCCAGGAAGACCCCGCACAGCACGACGGCGGCCCCGCTCACCCGCCGGCAGTCGAGATCGAAGCGCCCATCGCTCCCCGCCGTCTCCCAGCCGCTCGAGACCGTGGTCTGGATCCGCCGTTCGCCCGGCCACACCACGACCTCGGCCACCACCGTGGCCAGGGCCCACAGTCCGATCCCGGCGACGACGAAGCCGTCGCCGGTGGAAAAAGCCCCCTTGCTGGCCGAGACCAACCCGAGACCGAACACCGGCACGCCGTAGAGGGCCCGGGCGGCCCAGTTCACCCCGGGTGAGAAGTACCGCCTCACCCCGTCGGCCCCCGGGCCGGTCGGCCCCCGACGGGCCCGGCGGGCCTCGACCCCGGTCACGGCCACGGCACCGAAACCCACGATGGCGCAGGCCACGTGGAGAAGCAGCAGGACGCTGAAGCCGGCGCCGACAGGCACGCTGTGGACCACCGCCGGTGCCGCGGGAAAGGTCACGGCCGCCATCGTCGCCTCCCGACGGGGGCCGACGCCAAGTCGGCGGCCGATTACGGCATCATCATCAGGCACGGTCCCATCGGCGACCACACTACGGAGTGATCCCCCCAATTCGACCACCCAACGCTGCAGTTCCCACAACTTGAAGACAACGAGAGCATCAGCAACTTCCACGAGCGCGCCGAGTGGCCGAGACACAAAGAGAGACATGTGTCGGTCGCAGCGGTCCGACGGCTAGCGTGGAGGCGGTGCGATGCGGACTCGACACCATGGAGGATCCGGAAAGCCACTGATGAACGAAAAAGCCACATTTGGGCACAAGAGCCTCGGCGCACACGCAGTGCTGTGGGGGACGCCGCGATGAACCAGCTCCGCCTTGACCCCCTCACCGGACGGTGGGTAGTCGTCAGCATCGACAGGGCTGAGCGCCCCGATCGTTTCGCCCCCCGGACCGCCCCCGTCCAGGCCGACACCACGCAGCCCTGCCCCTTCTGCGCCGGCAACGAGGGATCGACCGCCCCCGCCCTCGAGACCTACGGATCGTCGGGCTCCTGGTTGGTCCGCGTCGTCCCCAACCTCTACCCGGCCTTCGCCGGTGACCACCCATTCGTGGTGGAACACCGCGGCCCCGTCTACACCCAGGCCACGGCGGGCGGCATCCACGAAGTCCTCGTCCTCTCCCCTGAGCACGACAACGGTTGGGACCGTCTCTCCGACGAACAGTCCGGCCTCGTCATGGCCGCCATCCGCGACCGCATCGAGGAGCACTCGAACGTCCCCGGTCTCCGCTACAGCCAGGCCATCGTGAACGCCGGGCGCGAGGCCGGGGCATCGATCGAGCATCCCCACGGGCAGCTTCTCGGCATGTCCTTCGTCCCGCGCGAGCTAGCCGAGGAGCAAGCGGGCTTCGCCCGCTTCGCCGGCCGCTGCCTGCTCTGCACCACGGTGGACGCCGAGGAGGACGCCGGCTACCGCGTCGTCTACGCAGATGACCGTGTCCTGGTCATCTGCCCCTTCTGGAGCGGCACCCCCTTCGAGATGCTGGTCATCCCCCGCAACCACGATCCGCATCTGCACCGCTCCAGCCCCGCCGATCTCATGGCCGTGGGCCGCTCGTTGCGCACGGTCCTGGCCCAGCTGCGCGAGCGCTGCGGCGACGTGGCCTACAACCTGGTCTTCCACTCGGCGCCCTACCGCGCCCCGGAGCCGTACCACTGGCACGTCCACATCTGGCCGAAGCTCACCACCCAGGCCGGCTTCGAGCTGGGCACCGGGGTCCTCATCAACATCGTGGCCCCCGAACAGGCCACCGAAGAGCTCCGCGTCGCCGTTCCCGCCCGCTAGAGCCGTCCCCCACACGCAACCGGCCCGAGGCTCGGGCCGCCGCCGGACTCGACGGGCCGGAAACTCAGCCGAGGAACACCCCGGCCACATCGCGGTACAGCGCCAGGTCGACGGTCTTCACCTCGGCCACGGCCACGGCGATGGGCACCCGGACGATCTCGCCGCAGCGCAGCGCCACCATCGTGCCGAACGCCCCGTCGTGGACGCCGGCCACGGCGGCCACGCCGAAGCGGGTGGCGAGAACCCGATCGAATGCCGTCGGGGTCCCGCCGCGCTGGACATGGCCGAGGGTCGTCACCCGGGCCTCGAACCCCGTCCGCCTCTCCAGCTCGTCGGCCAGCCAGCTGCCGATCCCTCCCAGCCGGGCGTGGCCGAACGGGTCGACCGACGAGCTCGCCCTGGCCCTCTGCGCCGACTCGGCATCGGCCCCGGCGACGGGGACGGCCCCTTCGGAAATCACGACGATGGACGAGAATTGGTTTCCGGCGTGCCGCCGCGTCAACCTCTCGCACACGGCCTCGAGGTCGAACGGCACCTCAGGCACGAGGATCTCGGCCGCCCCTCCGGCCATGCCGGCGTGGGTGGCGATCCAGCCCGCATGACGACCCATCACCTCGCACACGATGACCCGGTGGTGCGACTCGGCCGTCGTTCGCAACCGGTCGATGGCATCGGTGGCGATCTGCACGGCGGTGTCGAATCCGAAGGTGACCTCGGTCCCGGCCAGGTCGTTGTCGATGGTCTTGGGCACACCGACAATCGGCACCCCGTGGGCGCCCAGCCGGTTGGCCACCCCGAGCGTGTCCTCACCGCCGATGGCCACCAGGGCGTCGATCCCCCGTGCCGCCAGCGTGGACAGCACCATCTGCGGCCCGTCCTCGGTGGCGAAGGGATTGGTCCGCGACGTTCCCAGGATGGTTCCCCCGATGGGCATGATGTCGCGACAGCGTTCGACGCTCAGCGCCTCGGCAGTGTTTTGGAGGACACCCTTCCAACCGTCCAGGAAGCCGATGCTCTCGTCACCGTGGAGGCTCTCTCCGGTGAGCACCACGGCCCGGATCACGGCATTCAACCCCGGACAGTCACCTCCTCCGGTGAGGATCCCGATCCGCACCGCTCAGACCGTCATCGTGGTTGCCGGGAGAGCCGGGCGGCGACCCTTTCGAGCTCGAAGGCGCTCACAAGCACCCGCACCGCTTCGCGACCGGGAGGAACGAGCCCGCTGATCCCGGCCACACCCAGATAGCCGGCGAAGAAGGCCTGCCGGTTCCGCTGCTCCCACGCCTGGGCTAGCTCCCCGAGACCTTCCCGTCCGCTCGGATCGCGCTCGCTGGCGGCGTCGGCCGCCACCGCCCCGAGAGACCACAACAGGTCGGCCACGTCGGCCAGAGGGGACCGAAAGAAAGCGCCGTCGTCCGATGCCACGGCCCCGGCCGTGGTGGCCGGTTTTCCGATGGGCGAGAAGTCCGTCACGTACCAGCCCTGCTCGGTCCGAGCCACCCGGCCGATATGGAAATCGCCATGCGTCCGGATGGCATGACAGGGCACGGTCAGCCCCCGCAGCTGCTCGAGCAGCACGGCCACGTCGGGCCGTTCGAGCAGCATCGGCGCCACGGGCCGCACCGCTTCCTCGATGGCATCGGCCCACGCCTTCACATCGCCGGGCCGGCGGCCGAAAGCCTGGTCGAGCCCCAGGTGCATCCGGGCCGTCATGGTCCCAAGCCGATGGGCCTCGGCGCCGAAGTCTCCGCCGGCCAGCTCGGGCGGTCCCCCCGAGGCATAGAGATCGCGCACCGAGGTCACGGCCAGGGCCCGCCCCGAGGAGGCGCCGGCCAGGAATTCCTGGACGATCCCGAGCTCGCGCCCGCCCCGGCGCCACACGGCCACGGGGGCGGCGATGTGATTGAACCCCACCTCGTCGAGAGCAAGCAGCAGAACGAGCCCGGCCCGCTGTCCCTCGACCAGCTCGGTGAACACGGTGAAGGCCAGACGGTCCTCCAGGGCCAGGGTCACCGACTCCGGTCGGTGGCGGATCTGCCGCACCCGGCTGGGATCGGCTTCCAGGGACACGGCGTGCCACAGAAGGGCGGTCACGATCTCGGCATCGTACAGCGCGTCGAAAGCCACAGCCAGACCGTCGTCGTCCTCGAACACCCCGAGCACCGGATCCTCGTCCCCGGCGATGAACTTCGTCTCGCTCCCGGGTTCGCGCAGACCCAACGGCAGGTGGATCGTCCGTTCGCCGACCCGAGCGACGACGTCGAGAATCCCCGGCCGACCCCGGCTCAAGAACTCGGCCTCGAGCAATTCGACAGGGCCACCGCTCTCCTCGCCGCCGGCACTGCGCGCCAGATGAGCAGAGACGATCTCGACCAGCGCGGCGCGCGCGCTGTCGGTCAGCTTGCCGGCGCCCGTATCGGTTCTTTCCGTCGGCGTCATCGAGTGACTCCCTCGCTGCCCTCGTCATTGGCACCGGCTTCATGATCGATCAACTCGAACCAATAGAAACCGTAGGGACCGAGCGTCACTCCGTATGTGGCGGCGCCCACGGAGGGGAACGGTACCCGTCCGAGCAGTTCCACAGGAGTCCGATCGGCCCACCGGGCCAGGTCCAGCTCGGCCGGCTGGGCAAACCGGCTCAGATTGTGCACGCACAGCACCGGATTGGGTTCGACGGCGGCGGCTCCCCCGTGGGCTGATCCCGAGGCGCGCGCGGCGCGTTCGGCCCGGCCGCCGCGACCCCGGGCGCTTCTCTGCGATGCCACCGCCGTGGTGGTGCCCGGTACCGGGGCGCTCGGACTGCGGACATAGGCGAGCACCGACGGGTTGGCGCACGGCACCACTTCGAAGCTGCCGGTCCCGAACACCGGGAATTGCTTCCGCGTCTGCAGGAGGCTCCGGATCCAGTGGAGGAACGAGCTCGGATTGCGCTGCTGCGCCTCGACGTTCACCGCCTCGTAGCCGTAGACGGGGTCCATCAAGGGTGGCAGATAGAGCTGGGCGAAGTCGGCCCGGCTGAAACCACCGTTTCGGTCGGGACTCCACTGCATGGGCGTCCGCACCGAGTCGCGGTCACCGAGATAAAGATTGTCCCCCATCAGCAATTCGTCGCCGTAGTAGATGACGGGGCTACCGGGCAGCGAGAACAAAAGGGCGTAGAGCAACTGGGCCAACCGTCGATCGCCGTCGAGCAGCGGCGCCAGACGGCGGCCGATCCCCATGTGCCGGCGCATCCGGGGGTCCTTCACGTATTCGGCCACCATGTAGTCGCGCTCTTCTTCGCTGACCTTCTCGAGCGTCAGCTCGTCGTGGTTGCGTAAGAAGATGGCCCACTGACACCCGTCGGGTATCACCGGCGTCTGGGCCAGGATCTCGGTGACGGGAAAGCGCTGCTCCCGGCGCACGGCCATGAACAGCCGGGGCATGAGCGGGAAATGGAAACACATGTGGCACTCGTCGCCGTCGCCGAAGTAGTCCACCAGGTCGGCCGGCCACTGGTTGGCCTCGGCCAGCATCACCCGGTCGGGATAGACGGAATCCATCTCCTTGCGCAGCCGGCGCAGCAGCGTATGGGTCTCGGGCAGGTTCTCACCCGAGGTCCCGTCGCGTTGGAAGAGATAGGGCACGGCATCGAGCCGGAAGCCGTCGAGACCGAGATCGAGCCAGAAGCGCACCACGTCGAACATCGCTTCCACCACTTCGGGGTTCTCGTAATTGAGATCGGGCTGATGCGAGTAGAAGCGGTGCCAGTAGTACTGCTGCCGCGACATCTCGTAGGTCCAGTTGGAGGTCTCCACGTCGACGAACACCACCCGCGCATCGGCCCAGCGTTGGTCATCGTCGTTCCACACGTACCAGTCGGCCTTCGGGTTGTCCCTCGACGACCGCGACTCGATGAACCACGGGTGCTGGTCGCTCGTGTGGTTCATGACCAGGTCGGCGATCACCCGTATGCCACGCCGATGGGCATCGTCCAAAAAGGCGACGAGGTCGTCGAGCGTGCCCAGGTTCGGGTGCACGGTGAAGAAGTCGCTGATGTCGTAGCCGCCGTCTCGCATGGGAGAGGGGTAGTAGGGAAGCAGCCACAGGCAGTCGACTCCCAGCCACTCGAGATAGTCGAGCTTGGCCCGCAGCCCGGCCAGATCGCCGATCCCATCGTCGTTGGCGTCGAAGAAGCCCCGCGTGAGCACCTCGTAGAACACGGCCCGGCGATACCAGTCGGCGGGCCCGGTGGCGGGCAGCGCCGCTGGCCTGATCCCGGGCAGCCGGGGGCCGCCGGCGCGGCGGACGGGGGGCGGACCCGGAGCGGTGCGCCGCGGCCGGGGAGTGCGGGGGGTGCGGGACATCGTTCAGCGACGGCCGGACAGCGCCATCAGCGGCCGGTGAACCGGGCGCGTCCGGGGCCGTGCTCGAGAAAGGAGGCGACCCCGGCGCGGGCGTCGGCCGTGTCGAACACGGTCACGAAGGCCGAGGCCTCGTCGTCGAGCCCCGGTCGCAGCGCCGTCTCGAGAGACGAGTCGATCACCCCCTTGGCCAGGGACTGGGCCACGAGCGGCCCGCGGGCGAGCTCACCGGCCAGTCGCAGCGCCTCGTCGAGCACCTCGGCCGCCGGCACCACCCGGTCGGCCAGACCGATCCGCAGGGCTTCGTCGGCCCCGACCTGTCGTCCCGTCAAGATGATGTCCTTGGCCCGTGCCGGCCCGACCAGCCGGGGCAACCGCTGGGTGGCCCCCCCACCGGGGATGATCCCGAGCAGGATCTCCGGTTGGCCGAGCTTGGCGTTGTCGGCCACCACCCGCAGGTCACAGGCCAGCGCCAGCTCGAGGCCCCCGCCGAGGGCGTAGCCCGTGATCGCGGCGATGGTGACCGACGGCACGGCCGAGATGGCCAGCGTGGCGCCGTGGAAACTCTCGGCCACGAGGGCCGGGGCTCCCGGCTCGGTGAACTCGCTGACATCGGCGCCGGCGGCGAAGATCCGCTCCCCACCCCAGAGGACGACCGCCCCCGGCGGGTCATCGGCCAGCGCCGACATCGCCGCCTTCACCTGACCGAGCATTGACGTCGACAGCGCGTTCATCTTGGGCCGGTTGAGCCGCACAAGCGCCACACCGTCGGCGCGCCGGTCGACGACGACGAAATCGTCCTCCCGCCCCCCTGACCGATCGGCGTCGACCATCATCCGCGCACCGTACCCCGAACATCGGGCGAAGCGGTGCCTGAGACCCCCCACCTGCGTCAGTTCGCCGCCCGCCGTCCGGAGTCGTCGCCCACGTGAGCCAGGAGCTTCTCGGCTGCCTCATAGGGATCGAGCCGGTGCTCGACGACGTCCTCGTCGAGCTCGGCGTAGAGCGGTTGCGACGCCAGCCGGTCGATCTCCACCTCGATCCGGGCCCGCAGAACGAGACGGAATTCGCGCCGCAGGCGCTGGCGCCGCGACGGCTCCAGCAGCCCGGCACCGACCAGGAAGGCCCGGTGACGCCCGATCTCGGCCCACAGGGCGTCGACGCCTTCTCCCGTGGTCGACACCGTCTCCAAGATGGGCGGTCGCCAGTCCCCGGGTGTGGACAGGTCGAGCATCTGCTCGAGATCACGGCGCGACTGGCCCGCCCCGGGCATGTCCGCCTTGTTGATCACGAAAATGTCGGCCGTTTCCAACAGCCCGGCCTTGTTGGCCTGGATGGAGTCACCCCACTTGGGATTGACGACGACCACGGTGGTATCGGTGGCCGAGGCCACCTCGACCTCCACCTGGCCCACGCCGACCGTTTCCACCAGGACGAGGGGCATGCCGGCGGCGGCAAACAGCCGGATGGCCTCGGGAACGGCCAGGGCCAGCCCGCCCAGGTGGCCGCGCGAGGCCATGGAGCGGATGAAGACGCCGGTGTCGAGGTCATGGCCCTGCATCCGGACCCGGTCGCCGAGGATGGCCCCACCGGAGAACGGCGACGTCGGGTCGATGGCGAGCACGGCGAGCTGGGCCACACCGGCGCCGCGGGCGGCGGTGATAAGGCGGTCGGTGAGAGTGGACTTCCCCGCTCCCGGAGCCCCCGTGATGCCCACGGTGTCGGCCTCGGTCCCGTGCCGGTAGGCGAGAGCGGCGGCGGCGCGACCGTCAGGACCGCCGCGCTCGGCGGCCGAGAGAAGCCGGGCCAGCGCCCGGCGGTCCCCCTGGCGGGCCGCTTCCAGCAGGGCCTCGACGTCGAGGGTCCCCGAGCGGTCGGAAAGGGGATCGCCGGTGGCAGGGATGGACGTCATCACGGGCGACCGAGCGTAGGAGAGCCCACCGGGATCGGAAAATCGACCGTCGGACGACGCCGTCAGCCGGCGACGCGCGTCACATCGGCACCGAGAGCGGTCAGCTTGCCGGCGAAGTCTTCGTACCCCCGGTCGACATGCACGGCCCCGGTGACGATCGTCTCACCCTCGGCCACCAGACCGGCCAGAACGAGGGCGGCCCCGGCCCGCAGGTCCGGCGCCCGCACGGGCGCCCCCGACAGACGGGCCACGCCGCGCACCACGGCGTGATGTCCCTCGTTTCTGATGTCGGCGCCCATCCGCCGGAGCTCGTCGACGTAACGGAAGCGTCCCGAGAAGAGATTCTCCGTCACGATCCCCACACCGTCGGCCACACTCAGCATGGTCACCAGGAATGGCTTGTAATCGGTGGCCACGCCCGGATACGGCAGGGTCGAGATGTCGACACTGTGCAGCCTTCCGTTACTCTCGGCCCGCAGTCCCTCGGTCGTCTGGGAGATGTGGACGCCCATCTCCCCCAGCTTTCTGAGCAGCATGTCCATGTGGTTGGCCCGGGCGTCGACAACCACCACGTCACCGCCGGCCAAACCGACGGCGGCGAAGAAGGTGGCGGCCACCACACGATCGGGGATCACCCGGTGCGTTGTGGGCTGGAGCTCGTCGACGCCTTCGACCTCGATCCGTGACGTCCCCGCTCCGGTGATCCGCGCCCCCATGGCCGTGAGGAAGTCGGCCATATCGGCCACCTCCGGTTCGCGCGCGGCGTTCTCCAAGACCGTCGTACCCTTGGCCAGGACGGCGGCCATGAGAACATTGTCGGTGGCCGTATGGCTCGGGTATTCGAACACGACGCGGTTGCCCACCAACCGGCCCCCGGCGCCGGCGTCGGGAACGACGCCCTCGACATAGCCGTGCACCGTCTCGAAGGACGCCCCCAGGCTCGTCAGTCCCTGCAGGTGGATGTCGATGGGCCGGTTGCCGAAGTCGTCGCCTCCGGGCAGCGACACGCGCGCCCGTCCGGTGCGCGCCAGCAGCGGCCCGAGGACGACGACGGAGGCCCGCATCTTCTCCACCAGCTCGTAGGGGGCCTCGGGAATCAGGGTGGCAGGGACATCGATGACGAGATCCCCCGGAGCGCCGACCTCCCCCACGACGCCGGTCCCCGCGTCGGCGTCGGCGTCGGCGTCGGCGTCGGCGTCGACCCATGCCACGCGCCCGCCGATGGAGCGCAGCACGTCGGCCATGATCTCCACGTCGACGATGTGGGGCACCCCACGAAGGACGTGGCGCCCTTCGGCCAAAAGACACGCCGCCATCAGCTTCAGTGCGGAGTTCTTGGCCCCACCGGCGTGGACAGAACCACGCAGCGGACCGCTCGGATGGACGACGAATTGGTCCATGGAATCAGTATGACCGGACCCAGGCGACCAAGGAACGATGGCGGCGGGGACCGGTCAGACGACGGGATCCTCGGCCCAGCGACCGAAAACGGCCGACAGCGCGCCCACGATCTCGCCCACCGTGGCGTAGGCGCGCACGGCGTCGAGGATGGCGGGCATCAGATTGACCTCGGACACAGCGGCGTCCGCTCCCACGCGCGCCAGCGTCTCGTCGACGGCGGCGGGGGACCGGCGCTGGCGTACACCGGCCAACCGCTTCTGCTGGGCTTCTTCCACCTCGGGACCGATCTGCAAAGTGGGCGGGGCCGGCTCTTCGTTTCCCTCGGTGAAGGCGTTCACGCCCACGACCACACGGCGCCCCGATGCCACCTTGCGCTGGAAGAGGTACGCGGCGTCGGCGATCTCACCCTGGAACCAGTTGGTCTCGATCCCGTGCAGCACGCCGTTCAGGATGGAACCGTCGCCCCACTCGTCGAGACGGGCGAAGATGGCCTCGGCCTGGCTCTCGATCTCGTCCGTCAACGATTCCACGAACCACGATCCACCCAGAGGATCGGCCACCGACGTCACACCCGTTTCGTGCGCCAGCACCTGCTGGGTGCGCAGCGCGAT
>PLXQ01000073.1 GCA_003151475.1 Acidimicrobiaceae bacterium
TCGTGAAATTCGGTGGATCAGGGCTTAGGACGACGGCGAGGTTGCTGCAGGCGGAAGACTACTCGGAGGGCCTTGTCTTGCGTTCCCGGGTCCGATGAATGGTGGAACCAGGCGCTGAGGGCATTCAAGGCGTTTATCGAACTCTCCGCAGTAGCCGGGGACCCTCCGGTCAAAGCTGGAGACGACGCCGAGAAGGAACTTAAGTGAGCTCTGACAGCGGCGCACTTCGAATCCCGAGATAGCTGAGCTACAGAAGAGGTGCTCGGTACGCGCTGGAGAGCTCGCCTTGGAGTCCTCTGTGAACTACCGATTCGGCAGGATCTGCACCAACCCGAGGATGAGCACGAGTAGCGCATATTCCTGGGCCTTCTCCCGTTCTGCGGTTGCCTTGACCCGCTCGAACATGCCGGTGATGCGCTATTTGCCGTCGGTCAGTTGGTGATCGGGGCCACGCTGTATTTCTTGGCGGCGGCGATCTCGGACGGGTCACCCGTCGGCCGGGCGCGCCGAATCCGGCTCAATCTGTCGGACACAGAGGACAACAGCGGACACGAATCTAACCCCAATTATCGTACGCCGTCCTCCGTCGCCGGTCAGACCCTCCGACCCGTCCAGATCGGCCGACGGGCCATGAGAGGTGTGATCTCATGCCTGCCAGCGCCGCTTAGTGCCCGCCCTACAGCTATTGAGCCACGTGGTCGATATCTAATTGTGGAGCCAACCAGCGCAACACTCGAAGCCCAGATCCACGGTATTCCCTCTGTGAATCGCCCTGTAGTTCTCAGGGTGCACAGCATCATCGATCGTCACGGAGCCACGCTGAACACAGCGCTGATCCTGGTTCTCGCCTTCGTGGTGTCCATCCACTTCCCGGGTCATGGCGTCGCCGTCTACCACTCCTCTCACGGCCGGTGACCTCCGCAGTCGCATGACCGCAGATAGGCACAAGTCGGTCTTTGTCACGGCGTCAATCGTCGCCGGGCTGGCTACCGTCGTATTCCTGCTCTGGATGATCGTGGTGATAGGCGGTCCTCGCCTCACCGACGGAGTGGACGATGTGGGCGAGTTGATCGCTGCCCTCGCCGCCGCCATCGCCTGCTTCGTCGCTGCCGCGCATGTGCCGTCACGGCCGTCATGCTGGATCCTCCTCGGTGCATCGAGCTTCGCCTGGGCGGTGGGCGAGGCGGTGTGGACGTATTACGATCTCATCCGGGGCGTCCAGGTGCCGTTCCCCTCCCTCGCCGACGTCGGGTTCCTCGCCGCCGTTCCTCTGGCCGTGGCCGGTCTACTGCTCTTCCCGAGTTCTCCCCGCCGGGCCGCCGATCGCGTCCAGGGGGTCCTCGACGGATGCATCATCGCCGGTTCCATTCTCTTCGCCAGTTGGGCCACCGTCCTCGGTCCCTTGTTCCACGCCCACCACAACAGCGCATTCGCGCAGACGTTGTCCCTCGCCTACCCGGCGAGCGACGTGGTCATGGTGTCCCTTGTCATCATCCTCTTCACCCGTGCCGGAAATCAGAATCGAGGGAGCCTGGTCTTGGTCATGGCCGGAATGGTCGCCTTCGCTGTGGCCGACACCGCCTTCTCTTACCTGACCCAGGTGCACAACTACGGGAACGGAACCTTCTTGGACACAGGCTGGGTCGCCGGCTACCTTCTCATCGGTCTCGGAGCGTTGCGGGCCGTCTATGCGCCGTCGACCGAACGGGCCGAACTCCGGGTCACGACTCTCTCATTGGTCGCTCCCTACGTCCCCGTGCTCGCCGTCCTGTCGGTGACCTCGGTCGAGCTCCTGCTCGGCCATCGCCTGGGAGGCGTCGCATGGATCATGGTCTTCGCCCTGGCCCTCCTCGTACTCGCCCGTCAGCTTCTGATCCTGCGGGACCGAGTCACGCTCGACCGCCAACTCGGTGACGACGTAGAAGAATCGACCCCGATGGGGGACGGAGAACACCCTCCCGTCTTGTTGCGAAACTGAAAATCACGATGACCCCGGGACAACAGCACAGCGCGGCGCCGCAGGGGCGAGGACCGCCCGATGTCAGGTGGGTATCTCCCAACCATGCCGCCATGGAACGGCGACACATCCAGGCCAATCACACGAAGCAGATCTCGAACAGGTTTGTCCACGTAATCATGTTGGCGACGACCGCCTTCGCCCTTTTCGATCTTTCGCTCCTGATCACATCCCTGCACCACTGACGGAACCGAGAGTTCGACCCCAGTTCGAATTACCAAACGCTGTCTTGGCGCTCGACGATTGTGGCTCGGACCTCTGGTTCTCGGCTTCACCGTTCCGAAATGGGGGGTGCCGGTCGCTCAGACAGTCCCAGGGGCGGTCGCCCCAAGACCGACCGGGATCACCGTGTTGGTATGGGCAACGCAGGGTGACAGCGCAGGGGTGCCGCGCATCCCGAACAGGGGAGCGAGGCGCTACCTCTCGCGAGCACCGCCGCAAGGCCTGCAGCGCGTCAGACGGAATTTGGTCTGAAGCAGTCACGTCGGTATCGGGCCCAGAACAAGAGAGCCACCAATGGCCCAACGCCTTTTCGTCGCCCGACGGCGCGAGACGAAAGTTTTCTTGCCGGTCTGTACCCAGCCTGTACCCAGAGATACGGCACATAGGGGACGCTGGTGGCACCCAGTGATACAAGATGGTGTATGAATAGTCGCAGGTCAGACGACGAAGACGCTGGTGGGAGTGGGCTTGGTCTCGTGTGAGGCCACAGATTCCTAAACCGTGCGTCGCAGGCTCGAGTCCTGCCGGGGGCACGGCGTTGTGGACCTCACAACGATCTGCCCGACGAACAACTTGATTCGTCGTCCGATCGCTCGAGCCCTTCGGCGCTGTGGCGCCTGATCCAGCGGCCCGGTGGCGATACCGTGCGACTTCCGAATTGATGTCCGATGGCGCAACCGGCACGTTTTGTACCGGGCCAGTTGGTTATACAAGGACGCCTCGTGCAGACATTTCCGTGCGGGTCGTGAACGCCTTGAAGCCCCGAGGTGGGGCGTGTCTCCCCCAAATGCCGCCCTAAGGCCCCTCTCGCCGGGCCGTTCTCCCCGTGGCCTACTCTGGTGCTCCCCAGGTGGGAGGGTGATTCTTGAGTACCGAGAGCGCGACGATCCTGTTCACAGACGTGGTGGGCTCGACGGAGCTGTCGCAGCGTCTGTCGGCCGAGACCGCCGATGAGGTCCGACGGGAACACTTCTCGATCCTGCGCCAGGCCCTGGCCGAAGCGGGTGGCATCGAGGTCAAGAACCTGGGTGACGGGCTCATGGTGGTCTTCGCCTCGGCGGCGGCCGCATTGGCCTGTGCCGTGGCCATGCAACAGGGCGTCGAGCGGGACAACCGGGACCGGGAGCACTCGGTGGGCCTGAGAGTCGGGCTCAGCGTGGGCGAGGTGAGTAGGGAGAACGACGACTACTTCGGCGACCCGGTCGTCGAAGCGGCCCGGCTCTGTGCCACCTGCGAGAGCGGACAGGTCCTTGCCACCGATGTGGTTCGGGCCATGGCCGGTCGGCGCAGTCGTTACGAATGCCGCTCGCTCGGAGAACTGACCCTGAAGGGACTGTCCGACCCGGTCGAGACCGTCGAGGTGGTCTGGGAGCCCCTCGGAGGGGCCGACACCGACCCCGGGACAGTCGTCCCTTTGCCTGGTCGTCTGGCAGTGCGCCCCATGGTGGGTGTGGTTGGACGCGAAGTCGAGATGCAAGCCATGACCGATGCCACCAAGCGCGTCGCCGGGGCCGAGGGGCGCGAGGTATTGCTCATCTCGGGCGAGGCGGGTCTCGGAAAGACCACGCTCGTGGCGGAAGCGGCAAGGGCGGCGTTCGAGACCGGGGCCTGTGTGTTGTTCGGTCACTGCGAGGAGGACCTCGCTACGCCTTATCAGCTCTTCGCCGAGGCTCTCAGGCACTACGTCACTCACGCCCCCGAAGACCAACTCCTCGCCCACGTGGAAGAACACGGGTCGGAACTTGCCCGGCTGGTCCCCGCCCTCGCCAGCAGAATCCCGGGCCTTCCGCCGTCGAAGGCCACTGACTCCGACACCGAGCGGTTCTTGCTCTTTGCGGCGGTGGTCAGTCTTTTGGCCAAGGTGTCGGAACACCAGCCGGTCGTCCTCGTCCTCGACGACCTCCAATGGGCGGACAAAGGAAGCCTGCTGCTCCTTCGCCACCTCACGACGGCCGAGCAAGCCATGCGCGTGCTCACACTCGGCACCTATCGCGACAGCGAGTTATCGCGCTCTCACCCGCTCCTCGACACCCTGGCGGCGCTGCACCGGCAGAACGGCGTCAGCCGCATCGAACTGGCAGGGCTCGACGACATCGGCGTAATGGCGTTGATGGAGGCCGCCGCCGGTCATACCCTCGATGACGCCGGTGTGGGTCTCGCCCACGCTGTGTATCACGAGACCGACGGCAACCCGTTCTTCGTGAGCGAGGTGCTGCGCCACCTGTCGGAGACCGGGGCTATCTACCAGGACGCCGCTGGGCGGTGGACCTCTGAGAACACCCTTGAACAGGTGGCCCTGCCCGACAGCGTGCGCGTGGTGATTGGTGCCCGGGTCGGACGACTGGGACAAGACGCCGAGCGTGTGCTGTCGCTGGCGGCGGTCATCGGTCGGGACTTCGACCTCGATGTCCTGGCTCGGGCCACGAAGTCCTCGGAAGACGAGCTGCTCGACATCCTGGAGGCAGCGACCACCGCGTCCCTAGTGCGGGAGTTGGCCGATACCCCTGGGCATTACAACTTCGCACACGCTCTCATCCAGCACACTCTGTACGAGGACTTGGGTCTCACCCGTCGAGCCCGGGCACATCGGCAAGTGGCCGAAGCCCTGGAAGACTTGTGCGGCGACCACCCCGGGAGCCGGGTGGGCGAACTGGCTCGCCACTGGTTCAGCGCAACCCAGCCCATCGATCTGGTCAAGGCCATCAGCTACTCCCGGCAGGCGGGTGATGCCGCTCTGGACGCCCTGGCCCCCGCCGACGCCCTGCGCTACTACGCCCAGGCCCTCGATCTCTACCCCCAGGCCACCGACCCCGATCCCGTCCTCGGACTCGACCTGGCAATCGGGCTCGGTACTGCACAGCGCCAGATGGGTGACCCTGCGTATCGTGACACCCTTCTCGGTGCCGCTCGCCGGGCGGCCGATCTTGACGACACCGAGCGGCTTGTGGCGGCCGCCTTGGCGACCGACCGAGGCTGGTTCAGTGCCGCAGGTGCTATCGATGCCGAGAAGATCGAGGTGCTGGAGGTAGCTCTTGATCGGCTCCCTGCGGACAACCCTGACCGAGCGCTGCTGCTTGCAACCCTGTGCTCGGAACTCACGTGGGGGAGCTCGCTTGCACGCCGCCAGGCTTTGGCCGACGAAGCGTTGGCCATCGCCGGAGCCTCTGGTGGCGATGCCACCATCGTGCGGGTCCTCAACAACATCTTCGCCGCGCTCCTCGTGCCATCCTTGCTCGAACAGACTTTGGAACGAACGGCAGACGCTCTGGCTCGGGCCGAGCGGGTCGGCGACCCCGTGCTGCTCTCCGGTGCATGCTCATGGCGCGCGTTCGCTGCGTTTCGCGCCGGGGACATTGACGAAATGGACCGCTGCTTCGAGATCACTAATGGACTTAGTGAGCAACTCGGCCAACCCACCCTGAACTGGGGAAGAATCAATGCGCTTGCCACTCGAGCGCCAATCGCCGGGGACGCCAGTCAGGCCGAGCAACTGGCCACAGAGGCACTCCAGCTCGGTACCGACAGCGGACAACCCGATGCCGCCATATTCTTCGGCGCCCTGTTTATGTCGATAAGTCTGGAACGCGGAACCATGGGCGACCTCGTTCCCCTGATCGAGCAGGCAATCGTTGACAATCCCGGGCTCCCATCACTCAATGCGACTTTGGCGTTGGCGCACGCAATGGGAAACCGCCTCGACGAAGCTGAGCGTCTACTGGCGGAATTCGCGGCCGCAGACTTCGACCTTCCCATGGATCAGCTTTGGCTCATTGGGATGGTGCGATACGCCGAAGTCGCCACTGAGTGCCGGGACCAACAATGCGCAAGGCCGCTCTTTGATCGTCTCGCTCCTTGGGCCGACCAGTGGGCTGGTACCGGCGCAGCACCCGGAGCGGTTGTCAGCTACTACCTCGGCGGACTGGGGGCCGTCCTTGGCCTCTACGATGAGGCGGATTCCTACTTTGTTCAAGCCGCTGCCGTGAGTGAGCGGATGGGCGCCAAGTTCTACGCTGCCAGGACCAACCTCTCATGGGGGACGATGCTTACAGAACGCGGTGATCCCGGCGATACCGAAAAGGCTCGGGACCTTCTCACCAACGCGCACAGCGTCGCAATGACCAACGGATACGGGTACATCGAGCGTCGTGCCGTGGCAGCACTCCAAAGGTTAGACACCTAACAAACGAGGGTCCCAACCCGATTCGGATTGCCGTCATTCCGGGCACATCGTCGCCTCGGCGACCACGCGCAAGTGCCGGATCCTTCTGGGGGTGGGGCGAGGCGCCACAGGCCAAACCGCTCGGGATCGCTCAGAGCGGGCATTTGCGTATGGGTCCGAGCGCTATTTCGGCGCCTTCAACTCGGTCAACAGCCCTCATAGCGACTCATGAAGTCGCTGAATCCTTTCCGTCACAACTAGGTTTGAACAAGCGTCCCTCAATTGCGCAAAATTTCGCAGTTGGATGCCATGTGGCGGAGGAGGAACTGAACAATGAGCAGTAGGACAGAGAAGGCGATCCTGGCCGGAGGGTGCTTCTGGGGGATGCAAGACCTCGTCCGGAAGCGCCCGGGAGTCATCTCGACAAGGGTGGGTTACACCGGAGGTGACGTTGACCACGCAACGTACCGGAACCACGGGACGCACGCCGAGGCGATCGAGATCACCTTCGATCCGCAACAGACGCCCTACCGTGACGTGCTCGAATTCTTCTTCCAGATCCACGACCCGACGACACTCAATCGTCAAGGGAATGACGTCGGTGCGAGCTACCGCTCGGCAATCTTCTACCTCGGCGATGAGCAGCGTCGGGTCGCTGAGGACACGATCGCTGACGTCGAAGCTTCTGGACTATGGCCCGGCAAGGTTGTCACCGAGGTTGCGCCTGCAGGTCCGTTTTGGGAGGCCGAGCCTGAGCACCAGGACTACCTGGAGCACTACCCGAACGGATATACCTGCCATTTCCCACGCCCGGGTTGGGTGCTGCCTCATCGAAGCGACGCCGTCGCCAGATAGGGGGTACGCGCCGGCGGATGGCGCTTCCCAGGCCATTGGCGGATGCGTCACACGGTCTCATGGCATCCTCCTTGATCCTTCCTCATTCCCGTCGTATGACTTGATCCCCCCTACCGCTGGCCTGACCTCCTATCCCGGCGTGGTGACCGCGTCCGGATAGGAGAGCCGGCGGCACAATGTGGCGGCTCTTCGTTCGGTAGAGGCCGGGCTTCAGACGGAGAGCGATCGGGCACTCGGGATCATTCGTCGAGGGCGACGACCACACCTTCCCACGGCTGAAGCGCAATGCCGACGCCCAGACCTCCTCCGTCTCGAGCCCCATGGGTGCTCAGGGCGATGTGACCCGGCGGAGACGGGAAGGTCATCTCGATGGGGTCGTCGGACAGGTTGAGAGCCACGACCGTCGACGGCCCACGGCGCCACGCCCAGGAGCCACTCGGCGAGAGAAGCGATCGATAGTCCCCGGACGTGAGGTCGGGGCACCGGCGCCGGAGAGAGACGGCCTCCCGGACGAATCGAAGAACCGACTCCGGATCGTCGCGCTGATCGCCCACATTGCAGCGGGTGGGATCCCCTCCACGCAGCCACGGCGTCGACCCCGGGGAGGTGAACCCGCCGTGGGCTTCGGCCGTCCAGGGCATCGGCGTGCGCTGCGGGTCGCGGCCCTGGTACGCCGGCCAGAAGCGCAGACCGACAGGATCGAGTATCTCCTCGTGGGCGAGTTCGACGTCGGTCAGTCCAATCTCGTCGCCCTGATAGAGCACGGGAGTGCCCCGCAGGGTGAGGAGCATGAGCAGGGCCAGGCGCGCTTTACGTGGCTCTCCGGCAGCCCAACGCGTCGCCAAGCGCGAGACATCGTGGTTCGACCCGGTCCACACCGGCCACGACCCGGCCGGGAGGAGCTCTTCTGTCTTTTCCACGATGTCTCGAAGCGGTCCGGCTTCGAATGGTGACTCCAGGAACGGGAAGTTGAAGGCGAGGCTCAGCTCGTCGGTGCCGTCGCCGTAGAAGCTGGCCAGTGTCTCCAGCGCCTCCACGTTCGTTTCACCCAGCAGTACCCGCGGTGGGTCGTACTCATCCGCCAGCCGTCGCCAGTGCTTGAGGACCGCGTGCACCTCGGGTCGGTTGCTCGTGTACTCGGGACGCTGCCCGAACATCTGCATGATGAAGGGGTCGTCCTGCGTCGCCGGTGGATTGTCCCGGAGTCGCGCATCCTTCACGATCATGTTGCAGACATCGATGCGGAAACCGGCAACGCCGCGGTCCCACCAGAAACGGACGATGTCGTCGAACGCTGTCCGGACGTCCTCGCACCACCAGTTCAGGTCGGGCTGCTCGGGCAGGAAATTATGGAGGTAGTACTGCCCGGTGGCCGGGTCCAATGTCCAGGCCGGACCACCGAAGCATCCGACCCAGTTATTGGGAGGCGATCCGTCGGGTTTCGGGTCGACCCAGACGTAGAAGTCTCGACGCTGGGCGTCCCTCGACGACCTCGACTCGACGAACCAGGAGTGCTGATCGCTCGTGTGGTTGGGCACCAAGTCGATCAGAACGTGCATTCCTCTGCTGTTGGCGGCGGTGACCAGTTCATCCAGATCGGCGAGGGTTCCGTATTGGGGATCGATGGCGCAGTAGTCGGCGACGTCGTATCCCCAGTCGGCATTGGGCGACGGAGTGACAGGGCTCAGCCAGATGCCATCGATGCCGAGCCAAGCCAGATAGTCCAGGCGGCCGAGGATGCCGCGCAGATCGCCCACCCCGTCGCCGTCGCTGTCGGCGAACGATCGCACGTAGATCTGGTAGAGCAGCCCGGAACGCCACCACGAGTCGGTCGAGGCCGGGCGGGTGGGTGCCGCCGTCCCGGATACGGCGTCTCCGGTTGTCTGCATGGCTTCATCGTGCTCGATAGATCGCCGGCCCCACCACTCGACGGGGCTAACGGGACCCGGCTGACATCGAGACGGCCCTCTGGTGCTCGACACCGGCGCTGTTCGGCCCGTGGTCCGACACGGGGCGGCGATCGAAAGGCCGGCCTCGGCGTCCCGGTGACGACCGACCTCTGCTGACCAATCTCGTGAAGCGAGGAGGGTCGACGTGGCGTGCCCGATCCCAAGGCTTCCCCGCTGACGACGGCAATTGGGCTCATGGCGCCACACCCGGGGCCGGGCACCGGACCCCGGTGGGAAAGCCACACCGACGTTCAGACGACTGCTTTTCCAGGATGAGGAGAGGAGAAATAGCACCCGCCGCCGCCGGGCTCGGCTTCAGATCCAGGACCAACGGCCGATATTGACCGTATCCGTCTGGATCTCCGGAGTCGCCAACGGAGAGCCGAGTCTGGGGCGGGACGACCCGAACAATGGGGACTGCGTGGACAGCGAACTGAGTGAGCTTGCCCAGGAGATGGAGGATCATGAGCTTGCCGTCTGGACACAGTGCGTCGACGCCGTGGCCGCTCTTCCCGGCAATCCCTTGGATGCTGTGATCGACCGGTCGGGCCCGGTTCCGCTAGTGGCTCTGCGCGCCGTCGACCGGGGAGACTTCAATCGGGTCATTGGCCTCGGCGTGCGTCAACCGGCACGACCCGAAGATCTGGAACGCATCCGTTCGTTCTACCAGGGGCACCAGCAGCGCAACTTCTGGGTGGAAGTGACGCCGCTCAGTCGGCCGTCAGAAATGCCCGAATGGCTGACGGCGCATGCGATGGACTCCGAAGGCCCTCCGCAAACCTTCAAGATGTGGCGCCGCGTAGAGAACCCGCCGGAAATGCCGAGGGAGATCGAAGTGCGACGACTGGGAAGCGACGACGCTGAGGCCCTGATCGCCGTCAACATCGCCGCCTGGGGTGCGTGGAGTACGCCCGTGTCGATGGCGTCTTGGTTCGGGGCGACTGTGGGGAGCGCCGAGGTCAAGCACTACGGGGTGTTCGATGGGGAGCGGCTGGTCGCCACGGGGGCACTGTTCATTCGCGACAGTCTCGGCTGGCTCGGTTTCGATGCCACGCATCCGCGGTACCAGGGTCGGAAATTGCGCCAGGCCATTTCCTCTGTGCGCATGGAGGATGCGGCTGGGCGGGGTTGTCAGATTGTCCACGCCGAAAGCACCGTCAGACCGAGCCGGCGGGCCATCGGCGATGGCTGGCACCTGCTCTACGAGAAGCGGAATTACGCATCGGTACCGGTCGGTGCCGAAGCGGCCGTGACCGGTGGTGGCGCAACAGATCGTGACGGTGCGGACGACACGCCGGCGAACCATCCGAAACGGAGGTCTCGGCGATGAGCCGCGTGCTGACAGGACCGAATCGATCCGAAGAGTTGCGACGGCTGCACCAGGCCGATGTCGCCTCGGGGGTGCTGCCCCATGCCAAGAGGTTGAGGTGGTCAGCCGAGCGACTCGATTCTGAGCGTCAGACCAGGTTGCGGGACCTTTTGGCCTGGTCCATCGAACACTCGCCGTTTCATGCCGAGCGCCTGGAAGGGGTGGACCCCACCGTTTTCACCGAAGCCGACCTCTCGTCGCTCCCGGTGATGACCAAGGACGAGTTGATGTCCGAGTACTCCTGGGTCCTGACAAATCCGAAGCTTTCTCTCGAGGTGGTCGAGGACTCCGTCGAGCACGTGGACGAGGACGAGTATCTTCAGGACCGATTTCACGCCGTGACGTCTTCGGGGTCCAGCGGACGTCGGGGAGTGTTCGTCTACGACTGGGACGAATGGACGACCCTCGCACTCATGCAGAGTCGATCACGATTGGGGACGGCCGAGAACCTGCCCCGACCGCCGGGGAAGGCAACGGCCAGCCTCTTTGCCGGAGCGGGGGCACATCTATCGAGAGTGATGCGCACCTTCTTGGCCAAGCCCAACGATCCCGTCCACCACTTTCCCATGACCCTTCCGGTGGCCGACGTGATCCGTGGCCTGAATGCCACGCAGCCCGAGCTCCTGATGGGATACCCCTCGGCTATTGATCTGGTTGTCCGCGAAGCCCAAGCAGGGCGGTTGCGGATATCTCCACGCTACGTCGAGACCGGTGGCGAATTGCTCATGGACCAGACCCGCGAGGCGGTACGCGAGCTCTGGGGCGTCGAGATCGACGACTCCTGGGCCGTCGTCGAGGGGGCGTACGCATTCCCTTGCGGACAGGGTGGCGCCATGCACCTTCCCGACGACCTCATCATCGTCGAGCCCGTCGACCTCTCCGGTCGGCCTGTTCCCCCCGGCGAGCCGGCCGCCAAGCTGTACCTCACGAATTTGTACAACCGCACCCAGCCGCTCATTCGCTTCGAAATCGCCGACGGGTTGACCCTTCTCGACGGCACCTGTCTCTGCGGTTCGGCTCACCGCCGCATCGTCGACCTGACCGGGCGCGCCGATATCGTCTTCGAATACGGCGACGAGGTGAAGATGCATCCGATGGTGCTTCGATTGGAGCTTCACGACGAGCGTTATGTCGCCGAATACCAGGTTCGACGGACGACACGAGGTGCCTGCATCAAGGTCGTCACGGATCGGCCCGACGAGCTCGATCAGATCCGCGACCGGGTGGTCCGGACCTTGCGGATCGCGGGGCTGCGGGACCCTGAGGTCACCGTGCACGCCGTCGACCGGCTAGAGCGACTCGCCTCCGGCAAGCTCCGACAGTTCATTCCTCGACTGGGCGCCTGACGACCGATCGCCGGCAGCCCGGCGCGATCGTGCCCGCCCCGGGGGACGTCCGACTCAGCTGACCCGGATCCCACCGGAGCTTGGCGCCCGCGTCGAAGTGTTAGCTGGAACTGTTATGAGTAAGATCTTTGGGTGGCCAGATACGGGGTGGCCAGATACGGGGTGGCCAGATACGGGATGGCCAGACAAGGAGCCCGGTGACTACTCGCTCAGAGGGACAGGCGGCGACCGGTGTCGGTCAGGTGGCTCGGGGGTCCCGTATGACGCGCCAGAAGCGGGCGGTGGCGACCTTGCTGGCCGAGACCGAGGAGTTCAGCAGCGCTCAGGATCTCCACGCCCGCTTGAAGGACACGGGGGAGAAGGTGGGGCTGGCCACGGTCTACAGCCAGCTCCGGACGCTCGCTGATGCCGGGGAGATCGACAGCGTCAGGGGAGACAGCGGCGAAGCGTTGTACCGACGGTGTGATCTGGTGTCCCATCACCACCATCTGGTGTGCCGTCGGTGCGGGCACGCCGTGGAACTCGACGCTCCCGAGGTCGAGACGTGGGCGAGGCGAGTCGGAGGGCGTCACGGCTTCCGCCATCTGGACCACGTTCTCGAGATCACGGGGATCTGCGACCGGTGTTCGGAGAACGACGCCGTCGAGCGGTAGCGGCTGTGGGGTCCCTAATTGTGGTGCCAGGTGACGCTGAAGGCCGATCCCCCCGAAAGAGCGGAGGCACTCGCCTTCAAGGTCTTCTTACCCTTCGTCATGTTGATCTGGTTGTCCGAGAACGCCGACGCCGAGATGGCCGAGCCATTGGCCGCCGCTCCGGTGAAGCTCACGGTGCCGAAGGCGGCCAGCTTCACCGGCGTGCATTTCGACCCCCTGCAGATCGAGGGAGCCTCGGCGATCCACTCGGCCGACGACTCGGCGGCTGAGGCTGTCTGCGGTCCAGGAGAAAATGACCAGCCTCGGCTGACGTCGTTGATGGTCAGCGTGAACGTCGTTCCGGACGCGGTGACCTGGGCGGAAATGGTGTCACCGGCGAACACGGGGAATTGCTTGGTGGACAGGTTGTTGGACGCTTGCGGGAACATCTCCCACCAGGCGTAATAGGAGGGCCCTCCGGGGAATTTCTTGTTCCCCTTGTTGCAATCGGAGTCGGTCCCGATCTGCTCGACCGTCCCCGAGCTCTTCAAGAACCCGTCGATACCGACCCAGAATGACGCGTCCTGCTGCTGATTGGTCGGGCACGACGCTGTTGGCTGCACCCAGGTTCCGATCACGCTGGTGAACGATGCGCCGGTGTCGGCGTAACCGGACCAGTTGGTCGAGGTGACGACTCCGCGGCTCGAGCTTTCGATCTGCACCGGATCGTGGACGATGCCCGACGCCGTCACCGTGGCGGAGGCCGCGATGGCTGAGCCGGACGGAGCCATGACACAAAGAGCGACCAACGACACGGCGGGCAGGCCCCACCGCGTGGCGAGGATCGTGCTCCTTCCGCGCGGCCGAAACAGTCCGCCGGCTCGTTCAGTTCTGCGGAACACGGAGACCTCGTTGATCGTCACCGCGACGAGAACCCGCCGGAGGACGGAGGTCGATCGACTGCTTGGGGAAGAGGTCTGTCACGGTGCGTTGGTTGTCGATGTCGAAGCTGATCCGGTGGCCGAGGATCCACTCGGGTCGGACGACGACGGCGGGGTGGTGGTGCCCGTCGTCGATCCGCCTTTACCCCCGTGGTGGCCTTTGCCGCCGCCGTGATTGGTGCCCTTGCCGGTGCCCTTTCCACCGCTACCGCCCTGGTTCGTGCCCTTGCCCGTCCCCGAGCCGCCGGTACCCGTTCCACCGCTACCGCCCTGGTTCGTGCCCTTGCCCGTTCCCCCCGTACCCGTACCCGGGCCCCCGGTTCCCGTCCCACCGGTGCCGCCCGTGGTGACGGGGACGGTGGTGACGGGGACGGTGGTGACGGGTCCGGTGCTCGAACCGGCGGTCCCGGCCGCATTCTCCAGTTGTGTGGCCCGGCGGTTGGCGCAGGGGCCGGGAGGGGCGAGGGGGACTGCGTTGGCGATGGGGATCGCTTGGCCCGTGGTGGCCGATATGGACACGGGCACGAGGACGACGTGGCCCTGGATGACCGCCACTTCGCAGCGGACTGGGCTGGTGGCGGCGGGGCGGGTCTTAGGCGGTGTGGTGGTCTTCGGAGTCGAGACGGCAGTCACCGTCGCCGGACTCTGGTTCGAACCCCGTGGGGGCCGCGCCTGCCTGGCCTGATGTGCCTGGGTACCGGAGGTCCGGGTCAGAGCCGAAGCAGGGGAGACAGACTTGGCCGGAGCCACATCGATGCCCACCTGACGCAGGACCTGGGCCACGACATGGTTGGCGGCCGGAGGCAGAACAGCGGCGGCGGACAAGCCGGCGGTGCCCGCCACCAGGCCGGCGACGGATCCGGCGGCGATGGCGAAGGGGGCCAGTTTGTGGCGCCGACGCACCGAGGGCGGCGCTTCCAGCATGACGGCGCGGAAGTTGGCGCGGATCTCGCTCTCCCCCAGGAGCTCCCTGGGCTCGGTAGGGCCGGCGGCGGCGGCCACCAATTCGGCCAAACTGCCCACGCGGGGCGCGAAAAGAGGCACGACATTGTCCACGGTGACGTCGGCGGTGATGCCGTCACCAACCTGAAGGCCGAGGCCGGAAGGCATGGCGTGATGACTTTGCATATCAGAAACCCAACGCTGGCTGGCCATCTACCGTTACACCACCACTTCGGTCGCCTGGGCGGCCTTATCGGGAACGGCTCCCTCTAGGGTGCTGGCGAGGCGGCGGAGGCCGCGGTGGCAGAGGACCCGCACGGTCCCCGGCGGACGACCCATGATTTCTGCCACCACGGAAACAGGTAGCCCAGACACGGTCCGCAGCATGACCGCTTCGGCCTGGTCGGCGGGGAGGGTGGCGATGAGGGCCACAGCCGTCTGGGTGGAGATGGAGGTTTCGAATTGGGCCGTGGTGTCGTCGCTGCTCGGAAGCCGGTCGAGCACCTCGATCTCTACCAACGACTCCCGGCGACGAGTGGCCTGCCGGCGCCAGTCGATGTGGCGATGACGGGCGATCGTATAGAGCCATGCCCGGAAGGCCTTGTCGTTTCCTTCGAAAGTGGAGAGCTTCCGGGTGACCTGGAGCCAGGTGTCGGCGGCCAGATCGTCAGCCGCTTGACCCCCGATCACACGCAGATAGCGGAGCAGACCGGGCTGGTAGGTGCGCCAGATGCTGGCAAAAGCATCCTCGTCGCCTTTTTTGGCGAGTCGCAGGAGATGCTCGAAGTCCTCCGGCATGTCCATGAGAACCCGACGCGACGACACAGCATCTTGTCCAGCTTTTCGCATCAACCGCCTCCCGGGGCGGCCTCAGTTTCTCTACCTATGGCGTCGCCCCCACACCCCACAATCCACAGCCAACACCACAATTCCACTTCCGTCCATCGTTTCCGCATTGTTTCTCTTCGCATCCCACCATGTACTCAGAAGCACAATCGTCGGGGGCGGCGAGGTCAGGGTGGGGAGGTAATCGGCGTTTTTCCCGAAGAGCGGCCGCACCATCACTGTTTGCGATACTCCGAAGTTCAGAGAAGGCGAGTGTCGTGGCCCTCCCAATAGCGCTCCCGGAGAAGCCTCTTGTAGAGCTTGCCGTTCGGGTCGCGCGGTAGTTCCGAGGAGAAGTCGACCGTCCGTGGGCACTTGTAGGAGGCCAGGTGGTTGCGGCAATAGTCGATCAGTTCGGCTTCGAGCTCGGCCCCGGCCGATGCCGGCTCGGTGAGTTGCACGACCGCCTTCACCGCCTCGCCCATCTCCGGGTCGGGGACGCCGAAGACGGCCACATCGATCACCGAGGGGTGGGCGGCCAGGACGTTCTCGGCTTCTTGGGGATAGATGTTGACGCCGCCGGAGATGATCATGTGCGCCTGGCGGTCGGTCAGATAGAGGTAGCCGTCTTCGTCGAGAAGACCGACGTCACCGAGGGTCCTCCAGCCCCGGCCGTCGGTGATCGAAGCGGTCTTGCCGGGATCGTTGTGGTACTCGAACGGACGGCCCCCTTCGAAGTAGACGGTTCCCTCGATTCCCGGGCCCAGCTCCTCGCCATCGGGGCCCACGATGTGGGCGGGGCTGGCGGGCCGGCCGACGGAACCGGGATGGGCGATCCATTCCTGGGCGGTGATCCAGGTGGATCCGATGTCCTCGGTTCCGGCGTAGTACTCGTGGATGATCGGGCCCCACCAGTCGAGCATCTGGCGCTTGATGTCCACCGGGCACGGTGCGGCCGCGTGGACGGCGTAGCGGAGGCTCGAGAGGTTGTGCCGGTGGCGCTCGGAAGCGGGCAGTTTCAGCATGCGGACGAACATCGTCGGCACGAACTGGGCGTGGGTCACCGCGTACATCTCGATCAGCTCCAGGCTGAGAGCGGCGTCGAAGTTCTCCATGACCACCACAGTGGCGCCCAGGCGGAGCATCGACATGCAGTAGACGAGCGGCGCCGAGTGGTAGAGCGGCGCCGGCGAAAGATAGACCGATCCCGGTCCGACGCCCGCTCTGGCCAGGCCGGAGGCGATCTGGACGGGGGCGGAGTCGGGGTCGCCCATAGCGGTTCGGGGGAGCGTCTTGCGCACGCCTTTGGGCGTTCCCGTGGTGCCGGACGAGTAGAGCATCTCCCGTCCTTCGGACTCGTCATCGAGAGGTGCGGGCTCGAACTGCGCCACCGCCGACGCGTAGTCGTCGAATCCGGGGAGCGTGCCACCGATGACGAGGCGGACGGGGACGTTGCTCAGATCGAGGAGGGCGACGACCTCCGCCATGGCCGGTGTGGTGACGAGAACGGTGGCGCCGCAGTCATCGAGGATGTACTGGACCTCACCGCTGCGGAGATGGCTGTTGAGCGCCGTGTAGTAGAGGCCCGAGCGCTGGGCTCCCCAGGCCAGCTCGAGATAGCGGGCATTGTTCTCCATGAGCAGCGCCACATGGCCGCCGCTCTGCAAGCCCCGGTGGCGGAGCAAGCGGGCGAACCGGTTGGAGCCGTCGTTCACCTGGCGGTACGAGAGGGTCTCGCCGCTTCCCCCCATGATGACGGCGGTTGCCTCGGGGTGCAGGTGCGCCTGGCTGCCGAGGTTGAGGGGAGTCACCGGTTCCGTGGACACCTGCTCATCGTAGAGAGGCGGGGGCCACGTGAGCGAAGGCGCTCTTCTGTCGGGGTCCGGCAGCCATGACAGGATTCGGTCATGACGGACATCTCGCTGCCGTACTTCTCGGCCCGACCTGTCGATGACGACCCGGGGCCGGGCATTGTCGTGATCCACGAGGGCAACGGCATCTCGCCGCAGCTACTCCGGTTCTGCCAACGACTGGCCCACGAGGGTTATGCGGCGATCGCCCCGGATCTGTTCTTCCGGACCGGGGGTACAGAGGCCGGTGAAGTGGTCAGTTTGATGGGGTCGCTCACACCCGAGCAGACACGGGCCGACATCGATGAGGCCATCGTCCATCTCCGCCGTAAAGGTGCTAGCGCCGTCGGAGTGATTGGGTTCTGCATGGGTGGGCTCCTGGCCTACCGGACGGCCGTCGGTTCGTCCCTGTGTGACGCCGCCGTGAGCTTCTACGGGGCGCGGATCGCAACCGAACTGGGCGAACCGCGGTGCCCGACGCTGCTGTTGTTCGGGGGCCGCGACGAGTACATTTCCGCCGCCGATATCGCTTCGGTGGCAACCCATCACGCCGACACCGTCGTCTATCCCGAGGCGCAGCACGGCTTCATGCGCGACGGGTCGGGGAGCTACGACGAGGAGGCGGCGACCGACGGCTGGAGGCGGACCCTCGACTTCTTCGCCGCCCACCTGGCCGGTCCCGCTTCTGCCGGCGGAGAGTGACATGGCTGTCCGTCGGGCTGCGCACCTTCTGGTGGAGTGCCTCGAAGCCGAGGGGGTGCGCTGGGTCTTCGGCATCCCGGGGGAGGAGACACTCGATCTGAACGAGGCGCTCGACGAGTCCTCCATCGAGTTCGTCCCTGTCCGCCACGAGCAGGCCGGAGCTTTCATCGCTGACACCGTGGGTCGGCTCACCGGGCGCGCTGGGGTCTGCCTCGGCACCCTCGGGCCGGGGGCCACCAACCTGGTCACCGGCGTGGCCGACGCCTATCTCGATCGGGCACCGCTGGTGGCTCTCACCGGCCAGGGTGATCTGAGCCGGATGCACAAGGAGAGCCACCAGTACATCGACGTGGTCAGCATCATGCGGCCCATAACCAAGTGGAATGCCCGGATCACCGACGGCGCCATCGTCCCCGAGGCCGTGCGCAAGGCGTTCGCCCTGGCTCAGGCGGAGAAGCCGGGCTCCACCCACCTGGAGCTTCCCGAGGACGTGATGGGTACCGAGCTCGCCGCCGTGGGGGGCGAGAGCTGGGCTCCTCTGCCCGTGCACCCCCCGGTGCGTCCCGAGCCGTCGGCCCGGGAGATGCTGCGCGCCGCCGACATCATCCGCGGCGGGTCGAAGGTGGTCGCCCTGGCCGGCAACGGCGCCGTGCGGGGCTCCGCCGCCGGGGCGTTGCGCGAATTCTGCCGGGCGACCGGGATCCCCGTGGCCGAGACCTTCATGGGAAAGGGGCTCGTGGCGGCCGACTCGAGCGAGGCACTCGGAGCGACCGGCCTGCAGGCGGGCGACTATGAGATGGCGGGTTTCGCCGACGCCGACGTGGTGGTGACCATTGGCTACGACCTGGTGGAGCAGTCGCCGAAGCAGTGGAATCCGGGCCGCGACAAGACGATCGTGTGCATCGACACCTTGCCGGCGGAAATCGACGGCTATTACACACCGGCCGTGGAGTTGGTGGGGGACATCTACCACGTGCTTCTGATCTTGGCCGAGGAATGTCGGGGGGCGGTTCGTGCCGGGGGTTCGGCCCGCTTGCGCGAAGCCACGTCGGGCCTGCTGCAGCGGTCGGAGTCCGACGACACGTTTCCCATGCTTCCGCCCCGTGTCCTGGCCGACATCCGTGGGCACCTCGGGCGCGACGACATCCTCGTGAGCGATGTCGGTCTGCACAAACTGTGGATCGGGCGGATGTATCCCGCCTACGAGCCCAATACGACCCTCATCGCCAACGGTCTGGCCGGGATGGGGTTCGCCGTGCCGGCGGCCATCGCCGCCAAGCTGGTGCGGCCCACGGCCAAAGTCGTGGCCGTGAGTGGCGACGGGGGCTTCGTGATGAACGCGCAGGAACTCGAGACGGCCAAGCGGCTGCGGACGGCGTTCGTCAACGTGATCTGGGAGAACGGGCAGTTCGGATCCATCGAGTGGAAGCAGAGACGTCGGTTCGGCCGCAGTTTCGGCGTCGACTTCACCAACCCGGACTTTGTCGCCCTCGCCGAGGCCTACGGTTTGCCCGGGTGGCGGATCAACCACGCCGGCGAGTTCTCGCAACGTCTTGCGCACGCCCTCACTCTCGACGTGCCGAGTGTCATCGTCGTTCCCATCGACTACAGCCTGGACGTGGCCATCGCCGCCGATCTCGGTGACGAGATGGTGGCGACGTGAGGTACCGCCACTGACGGTTGTGTGACGCCGCCGGACGAGTCCCTACGGATGCGACGGCGCGGGAGGAGCGTTTTCGAGCTCGAAGGCAATGTCGTCGAGGTAACAGAAGTACCAGTCTTCGCCCGGCTCGTAGGAGCGGATCAGGGGATGGCCGTCGCTGTGGAAGTGGGCCGTGGCGTGGCGGCCTGGAGAGCTGTCGCAACAACCGACGTGTCCACAGGATTGGCAGACACGGAGGTGGACCCAGTCGTGGCGTCCCGCCGCCAGGCAGTCCTCGCAGCCGGTGGCGTTGGGCGAGCCGTTGGTGATCTGGTCGAGGTGGGCGCAGGTGTTAGCCACATGGGTACTCTACAAATCTCGCCGCATCGCCGCATCGCCGCCTGGCTACCTAGCATCGCGGCCATGCGCCGGGCCACTGATGGGGCGATGAGGCGACTGGCCAGGCTGCTGATCCGGATCTTCTTCCGTCGGATCGAGCTGGAGGGTTTCGCTGACCTGCCCGTCGATGTGCCGACGGTGGTCGTGGCCAACCATATAAACGGGCTGGTCGACGCGCTGCTGCTGCTGATGGCCACGCTGCCGAGCTTTCCGCATTTTCTCGGGAAGTCGACGCTTTTTCGGATCCTTCCGCTGTGGCCCTTTCTGAAGCTCGCCGGGGTCGTCCCCGTGTACCGGGCCAAAGACGGTGAGTCGACGGCGCGCAACGAGAGCAGCTTCCGTACCTGTCGGCGGCTGCTCGTCCAGCGGGGCCAGGTGGCGCTGTTCCCCGAAGGGATCAGTCATGACGAGTCCATGTTGCAGCCACTCAAGACGGGAGCGGCCCGGATCGCGCTCGGGGCTGCTGTCGACGACGGTGTGACCGGTGTCGTGATCGTCCCCGTCGGGCTTTCTTATGACGCCAAGGCGACCTTCCGGTCGCGCGCCCTCGTTCAGGTGGGTGCGGCTCGGGAGGCGGAGCGGTGGGCCGATCGTTACCGGGCCGACGGGCACCAGGCCGCTCGCGATCTGACGGCGGAGCTGGCCGATGCGCTGGCCACGGTGGGCCCGAGCTACCGGTCATGGGTCCAGGCCATGCAATTCCGGCAGATCGCCGAGATCGTCGCCCGTCGCGTGGGCGTCCGTCGGGTGGGAGCCCCTCGAGTGGGAATCCGTCGGGTCCGAGCCCCACTGATGGACCGTGGCCGGGTAGGGGCCGGTGCGGCGGGAGACGTCGATCTCGCGCCGGTGGAGGCAATGGCCCGGAGGTTGGCCGCGACCGAGGCGGCGGGACGGCGCGGAGCGGAGTTGGCCGCGCTGCTCGACGCCTCCGGCGTCTACGAACGGGATCTGGCTCTGATCGGTCTCTCCGACAAGCAGGTGTCGCCGATGATCACGGGGTCGCCGGCGGCCGGCACTCACATGGTCGATGGCGCGGGTGGTGGCCGCCCTGCCGGCCGCCGCCGTCGGAGCGGTGGTCCACGTGGTGCCCTACCAGATCATGAAAAAGCTGGGCGCACTGCCGCGCAACGAGAGCATCAAGGCCACCGTCAAGCTGCTCGGGTGCGCGGTGCTCTTCGCGGTGGCGTACGTGGCTCTCGGGGTCGTGATGGGCGAGGCGTGGGGCCCGTGGGCAGGACTGGGCGCCGGCATTGCGGTGCCCGTCTGCGGTTACGCCGCCGTGCGGTTGGCCGAGCGGGTGAAAACGGATCGGGGGCGTGGTGGCCGGGTCGCGGGTTCTGCGGCAGCGACGAGCCGTGCTGGGGACGGTGCTGAGCCACCGGGCCGCCGTGGCGGACGCCGCCGGTGCGGTGCTGGCCGAGGGCTCGGGTCCCTGACATCGCTCCTGGGATAACGTCGGAACCTGACACCGACGTCAGAGAGATGGGTGGTGGGGCGGTGAAGGGTTTGCTGTACGGGGTGAGGCCCGACGAGTGGGCGCCACCGGACGAGTCCAACCCGCTTCTCGTGGGTCTGGCCCGGACGCCGATGAAGCTGGTCGAGATGGACGAGCCCCATCCGTCGCGACGGGAGTGGGTGATGGCCAAGACCCGGATGACCGGGATCTGCGGGTCGGACGCCAAGCAGGTCTTCATGGACTTCGGCGAGGACAACTCCGACAGTCCCCTCGGCAATCTGTTCACCTTCCCGACCATCTTGGGCCACGAGGTGGTGGCCGACGTGACCGAGCTCGGCGCCGGTGCGCGCGGCCTCGAGGTGGGTCAGCGGGTGGTGCTGAACCCGTGGCTGTCGTGCGGGCCCCGGGGTATCGATCCGCCGTGCGGGTCATGCCAGGCCGGTGACTACAGCCTGTGTTGGCACTTCACCGACGGACATCTGGCCGCCGGCATCCATACCGGGACGTGCAAGGACGCGCCCGGAGGGTATGCCGACTACTTCCCGGCCCATGACTCCATGCTCATTGCCGTTCCGGACTCGGTTCCCGACGAGCTGGCCGTCTTCGCCGATCCTTTTGCCGTGTCCCTGCACTCGATCACCCGGCATCCACCACCGCCGGGGGGAAAGGTCCTCGTCTACGGCGCCGGCGCCCTGGGCACCACGGCCACGGCCATCTTGAAGGCGCTGTACCCCGACGTCGAGGTGATGGTGGTGGCCCGCTTCGAGGCGCAGGCCGAGCTGGCCCGGCGGCTGGGGGCCACGATCGTGGCTCCCGAGCCCCGGGAGGCATTGATCGAGACGGCCGCCGCCTGGTCCGGTGGTGTGCTGCACCCGGCGCGCCACGGCCTGCCCATGGCCCACCCCGGTGGGATCGATGTCGTCTACGACACGATCGGGAAACCCGAGACCTTCGAGGTCGGTGTCCGGCTGCTCAAGCAGCGCGGGACGCTGGTGAAGAGCGGGGTGCACGGACCCGGACGTTGGGAGTGGTCGCCGCTGTACTTCAAGGAGATCTCGTGGGTCGGCTCGAACGCCTTCGGGGTGGAGGAGATCGACGGTGTCCGGATGCACGGTATCGCCCACTACCTGAAGCTGGTGGAGGACGGTCGGGTCGACCTGACCGGGATGCTCACCCACACCTTCCGACTCGACGACTGGCGGGAAGCGTTCTCGGTGCTGGCGACGCAGGAAACGAGCGGCGCCATCAAGGTGGCGTTCGACTTCCGTTGAGGTGAGTTTCGGTCAGCCGGCGGAGGCAGCGAGAGCCAGGTCGCGCGAGGCTCGGAGTCTCGAGAGAATGAGCACATAACCGGCGAGGATGTCGGAGTACTTCGTGGTGCGGGCGAGGTAAGACGTGGTCGGTGCTGCCACCGGGTCCGGAGTGACGTCAGCGGGCACGACTTCGTTGATCGTGTTTGGTCCCATGTCTTTTCATCGGCATGTGGGGCCACTCCTTAACGCCCGAACGCGAAGGATCGGAATTGCAAGCGGTTTTTCGGAGGCCTCCGCGCTGTGCAATTACCGGTTCCCGGCTGCGCTTTTTCGGCTGTGGGCCCGGGCTTTTCAGAAATCTGAAGAAAGGTGGCTACCGCGACCAGGCTGATGAAGCCAAGTCCTAGCCTCGGCTCACGACCGCTCTGGGAGGGTTCTGATGGCCGTAGGGGAAGACGTGACCGACATTGGCTGGGAGCCGCCGGAGAACTACGGCGACGGACCCGGGGAAGTCACCATCGAGCACCGGGTGATCAGTGACGTGAAGACACCGATGAAACAGGACGACGCCCGACGACTGGCCGATCGGGTCTTCGGCGAAGAGAAGACGGAACTACCGCTCAGCGGGGACGGGATCCACTGGGTACGGGGCGCATCGAGGGCGGAAACGAAGAACACGCCCTAAGGGCGGCGTGCGACATCTGCATGCGAGATCCGGCTCCGGGCGTCTGCCCTTCGCCGAAATCGTGGCCGACACGATCAAGTCACTGCGGCCCACGAGTGCTCTGGGGGCCGAGGGCGAACGGGTGCTCGCCACCGTTCTGTTCACCGACATCGTGGGTTCCACCGAGCTGCTGGCCAGGCGGGGCGACAGCCACTGGCGCCGGGTGCTCGACACCCACCACGCCGCCGCCCGGCATCACGTCGAACGTCACCGGGGCCGGTTCATCAAGACGACCGGAGACGGGGTCCTGGCCACCTTCGACGGTCCGGGCCGGGCCATCCACAGCGCCGGCGCCATCCGCGATGCCGTGCGGGACCTGGGTCTCGAGATTCGCGGGGGACTGCACACGGGGGAGGTCGAGGTGATGGGCGACGATGTCGGTGGCATCGCCGTGCATATCGCCGCCCGGGTGATGGCCGAGGCGAAGGCGGGCGAGGTGCTCGTGTCCTCGTCGGTCCCCGCCCTGGTCGCCGGTTCGGGGATCCAGTTCACCGACCGGGGGGAGAGAGAGCTGAAAGGTGTGCCCGGCACCTGGCGGCTCTACGCCGCTCAGGTGTGAGGTCCCGCACCGAACGGCGGCTCACCGGCCGCTTCGGTTACTGAGCTTTGACCACCTTCCAGAGGCCGCCGAAGCTGGTGAGGTTGTTTCCCTTGGCCACGCCGGGCCCGGAGTCGCCGGCGAAGGTGTAGAGCGCCAGCCCGTTGACGGTGACCTGGGTGGGTCCGTTACTTGTGGTGGTGGCCAGGGTGCCGACCCCCGAGCTGCCCGTGGGGGTGGTGACGCCGGTGGGCAGGGTGACGGCCGGCCAGACGGCCAGGCATGACGAGCTGCAGGGTGCGTCCGCCCCGCTGCTGGTGGTGAAGGAGTAGAGAACCTGGCCCTGGGCATTGACCAGGATCGATCCCAGGCCGGAGACGGTCATGGTCTTGACCACCGCCTGGGGCCCGGCCGTGGTGGCCGGCGTCGAGGGCGCCGTGGTGGCGGTGGCATTGGTGGTCGGGGTGGCGCTTCCTGTTCCGGAGGAGCAGGCGGCGGCCAGGATCCCGGCCAGGGGGAGAAGGCCGATGGCGAGGAAGCGGCGGGGTCCGGTGGTGGCGGGGGATGGGCTCATGGGTGGTGTCCTCGTCTGTAATGGATGGTCGGCTGGGGTCGGTGACGCTTGAGCGCCGGGAACCTGTCGATGTGCGGGACGGTCCCGCCGGCCGGGGGGGGCTCCGCTAACGGGGCCGTCCTGGTGGTGCTTACGTGGTCGGGGGCCCGATCATTCAGTTCATCGGTCCCAGGTTGGTCAATTCGACGACGTTGCCGGCGGGGTCCGAGAGAAAGGACTGCCAGACGATGGTGCCCCAGTCGTCGCGCGACTGCGGTTCGGAGACCGGCACGCCGGCGTCGCCGAGCGTGCGGACGGTCTCCTCGAAGATCTCGGTCGGGATGTGGAGGGCGAAATGGGGGAAGCCCTTGCCCGGGGTGGGCATCTCGTCGGTCTCGATGAAGTGGAGCTGGAGGTCGCCCACCCGGAGCCACATGCCGGGGAAGCCGAAGTCGGGACGGCGGAGCTCCTCGAATCCGAAGTTCTTGCAGTAGAAGTCGCGGGCGGCCGCCAGGTCGCTCACGGCGATGGCCACATGGCTGTAGCCGGCCACTGAGACTGGGGTGGGCATCTCGGGCCTGTCCTTCCGTCGGTCAAGGCGATGGCGGGCACCGCCGGTTTCGGCCCGCACTCTACCGGCCTGTGGCACGATCGAGAGATGGAACAGTGGCTCGGACCCATCGACCAGTTGGGCTACGTGGTCGACGACATCGAAGGGGCCATGGAGCACTGGGTCGACCGGCTCGGGGTGGGGCCGTTCTATTTTTTGCCCCGGCCCCCGATGCAGGAGCTGATCTACCGGGGCCGGCCCACCGGGGCCCGGATCGCCGTGGCGCTCAGCTTCTCGGGCGCTCTGCAGATCGAGCTGATCCAGCCCCTCGACGACGAGCCCACGCCGTACCGCGACTTCATGGCCGAGCACGGGACGGGGCTGCACCACGTGGCGCGGTTCGTGGACGACTACGAGGGGGCCGTGGCCGGCTACGCCGCACGGGGGATGGAGCCCTACTTCGGGGGGCGGGGCCTGAGCGAGAAGCAGCGGTTCTGCTACTTCGACCCCCGAAGCATTACCGCTCCCACCAGGGCTTTTGCCTCTAGATAGTCTGGTCTAGACAACGGGAATTTGTTTGCCCTGGTGCCTGCGTAACTAGCCCGAAAGGCATCAGTAGACACGTTCTAGTCGCGAGGGAACCGAGAGCACACCGCGTCTAGAAACGAGAACGGAGAACAGATGCACATCATCGCCGGTTCGCTGAGCTTCGCTCCCGAGGACCGGGAGGACGTCATCGCCAGCCTCCTGGAGATCACCCAGTTGAGCAAGAAGGACCCCGGCTGCGTGGAGTATTGGTGGGCTGAGGACTTGGAGCAGCCCAACACCTTCCGGTTCTTTGAGTGCTGGGAGACGCAGGAGCACTTCGACGCCCACATTGTGATGCCGCACGAAGTGGCTTTCGGTGACCGCAACCTGTCTCGGATCACCGGGGCGACGGCCACCATGTTCTCAGCGATACCGGAGGGCTAGGACTCGTCGCTGGGTAGTCTGCCAACGATCTTGATGTCTGGCACGATGACACCACGTGGCCCCTGACACAGTGCTGTTGGAGTCGCCGTTGTCAGCAACCTTGTTGTGCCTGCTGCGCTCCATACGTAGCCTGAGCGACTGTGAACTGGCCACCAGCCGACGAGTCCAGTTGGTTAATGAGGTCGGCGCATGAGAAGGGCGAAGTCTGAAGATAACCCTTAGCCGACAGGACCGCCTGGGCGTTCCAGTTCTCGTTGAGGCTGTCAACGGCGACGGTCGCATCGTTGACCGAGTATCCACCCCCAGCCGACGAGTCCAGTTGGTCGATGAGGCCCTGCTGCGAAAAGCCCGAACCCAGACCCAGATACTGCTTGGCTGACGCCACTGCGCTCTGCTGCTGCTGCGTCAGGGTGGGGCCTGTCGGCGCTGGAGCTTTGGTCGTCGGTGGTGACGTCGGTGGAACCGTGGCAGGCGGTGATGTCGGAGGCGTCGTGGCGGGAGGCGTGGTGGCTGCCGCAGCCGCCGTCGTGGTCGTGGTCTTAGCGGCGCTGGGGCTCTTGCTACTGCAAGCAGCGAAAAGAAGCACTACGACAACAAATGCGATTACCGCCTTAGGTCTCGTCCGTCGCGTCATGGGATCAAACTCCGATGTCCGTCTGGGCTGGTGTTTTGGCCAGCTTGCGTGTGAGGAGTGCATCGGCAGGAGGTGGCACGGACCTGAGGCAATCTCGGGCGGTGGGGGGTTGCGCTCCACCCATCTTACGAACGTATGTTCGTAAGATGGATCGCTACTACGAGCTTGAGGACCAGCGCCGCTCGCTGGTGATGCTCCCACCCGGCTCCCCATCCGGGCTCAGCCGGGAGGATGCCGTCCGCCTCATCGCTGAGCTACAGGACGCCATCCGGACTGTCGCCGCCGTCCGGGCCGCACAGGCCCCGTGAGGTCCTCAAGGTTGACCGGCATGTGTGCCGATACCTGACCCATTGGAGTGAGGGACGGGAGATCGTAAAATGAAGGCTCTTGAGGGCACTGGCAAAGCGATCTACGGGCTCGTCATGGTCATCGTCGGCGTTGGCGATCTCGTTCTCCAGGTGTGGCTCTTCACCAGCGGCCATGGGGGCTTGGGCATCGCGTACTTCGTCTTCGGATGGGGGATAACGCTCACGATTGGTCACTGGATTGGAATGCTTCTCGCGGCTCCCTTCTTGGTGGCCTCCAGTGTCGGTAGCACGCGAGCTAACACCAGGCCGCGTCCATCCCCCGGCCGATCCGGCATCGGCAGTGTTCACCTGACCGCGAACGCTCGGTGGGATACCGGACCTCTACTAGCGGCTGAACATTGCGAGGGAGAGGTGATGGCGTGTACCGAGGGACTCTCATCCATCGCAAATTCCGGAACATCTGCGGACATCAAGTGGGAGAACATCAGCAGCTATGACCTTGGCGCCGATGACAACATCCTCGCCATCAGGGCGGGGGTTCCGTGGTTCTGGTTCTTCGTACTGGAGTTAGAAGACTCAGACGAACGTGACGACTGGATCAACTTCCTGGAAGAAAAAGGCATCCCAGACAGAGCGAGCATCCAGGACGACGAAGACGCCGACGAAGAGGACGACGCCGAGATTCTTCCTGCCGATACATGACCTGGAGGAGAACGATGGGCCGACTCTCAATCGCCATCGCCTGTGGCACTGCCGTATTGCTCCTCGCGGGATGCCAAGGAACGCAATCAGCGGCGACCACGCCGTCTCAGCAGGCACAGCAGGTCTGTACGGACCTGAACGGCGGGCAGTCTGTTTCACAGATCGTGGGACCCGATTTCCAGACCGCCAGCTTCCAAGCTCAGAACGCAGTGGCAAGCTCGATTGAGGCCGACGTGCTAGTGGATTGCTCCGGCCAATACGACGCGGTCAAGTCGTGGTTCGACCAGCAGATGGGCACCGGTTGACGGAAACTCGCCACGATGCCGTATCAACCGAAGTAGCCGAGCCCCATCGCCCTCGCAGTCGAATCGGGTCGGTGTTGCTGACGAAGCGGTCATCAGCGCCCATGGTTGTCATCGTCTTTGTCGCTCTGATCGCCTTCTACATCAGTCTCAGTGTCGGCGTTGACTACATCCATGGATTCGGAAAAGCCTGTCTCGTCATACACGATGGTTGGCACTTTCACTTGCAATGCGGCTCAGTGAGTCCACCTAGCCCCTGATGCCGGAAGCGGGACCCTGAGGACCCGCGGGCCGCAAGGGTTCACACTCGATCATTTCCCGGGCTCTTCGCCCAAGTCGGTGGGCAGCTTCTTGACCTTGAGACCAGCGGCCCTCGCTCTCTGCGATTGGCCGGTGTCGTAGGTGATGACTGTCAGGTCGTCCACGAACCGCTCACAGGCAAGAGCACGGTCAACAATCTCATCGTCATTGATCGCCATACGCTGGTGCCCTGGAGGGTCGAAGACGATTTGAAGTGTTACCTCACCCCGAGGAGGTATCGCCTGCCGTAGGGCGAAGATGCCGGGGGCGGGTGGACTATCTATGACTCTGTCGATCACTGCCAACGTGTACCCTGCCCGCCAACGAACAGTTCGCGAGCTTGATCGCTTGAGACCATCAAGTTCGTCAACGACGATCATCGGGATAAGCACCCTGACTGGCGGGGCCGACCTCTCGGTGAGGTCATGGAAGTTGATGTCCTCCAACTTCTTGTCGTGTTCGATGAAGAAGCTGGTATCAGGGACGAGACATATGCCCTCCCTTTGAAAGAGCGTTCTCGCCAACTCCAGTTCCTCCGCAAGCCTTTTGAAACGGTCCGCGTGGGCGCTGACCTCGGCGCTAATCATCGGATGCCACGACATCCGGCTCGCAGATCACCAGCGTCAGTGGTGCTCGCCTCAAGTCGATCACCGTCAACACCGCCGCGGCCTCTGCCGTCCTCACTGTCTATGACACCGCGCTTGTCGCTGGTGCCGGTGGACCGATCCCCAACGGTGCCGCTGTCATCGCTGTTGTTGACGCTTCCGTTGCCGGGACTCTCTACTACGACGCCTCGGTCGTCAACGGTGTCTCGGTTGTCCTCGCAGGGGCCGACGCTGACCTCACGATTGTGACGCAGTAGCACGGTGAAGCACAGCAGACATCTACCGCGTCAGCCGAGGAAGCCGAAGACGCGCACTCCTCGTAAGGCATCCCCATCTCAAGCAAGGAACACCTAATGGCAGTCACAACTCCAACACTTCCCGGTTGCGTCAGCGTGGCCAACTACGCCGCCGCCTATCTGGCCACCACGCCCCTCGGCTTCACCGGTAACACCGGCACCGCGGGTGCCACTGGCGTCACCGGGCCCGCCACCGGATTCACCGGGGCCGCAGGGCCAGCCGGTGCTACCGGATACGCAGGGCCGCAGGGCAGCACCGGGCCGACTGGCGCAGCGTAATGAGTCCCGCTCAGTTCTCGACTGGTCCGAACTTCAGTGGCGTCAGCTTGGCGCAATCTGAAGACGGCACATTTAGCGATGGCTTCCTCGGCATGTTGATCGCAGCGGGAGTCGTCGCCTCCGGAGTCACTGGTCCAGGTGCCAACACTGGCGCGTTCATCGGCTCCATTCAGTGGACGGGCTCGACCGGTGTGACAGGTGCCAGTCCCGCGGGGCCTTCGGTTGGCAAGGCCGGGAGCACCGGCAACACCGGCCCGACTGGTATCACCGGCTCCCAAGGACCGGCAGGCCCGACCGGCGCAGCGCTCTAGCCGTGTGCCCTCGCAGGAATCATCCGCGGCCGCGGCGGCGACGCAAGAAAGCCGAAGGCCAAGAAGTAGATAACCGGCCAATACAACTCTATCTCCCCTGCGGGGTCGGCCCATGGCTAGTTTCTTGCCATCATGTCCCGAACTGCCTCTGCTTCACGAAGCGCTCGCTTTATGTCACACACATCATCCTCATCCCCATGCATCTCGGCAGATTGCAGACGTGCGTTCAACGCACCGATTTGAAGCTCACTACGGAATGCGAGCAACTGTCGCCATTCACTTGACTGGTGAAGTTGCCCAGTTGGTGTCGTCGAATGCATATCAGTTATCTGCGCTTGCACGGAACGACGTCGCATTTCAAACTCGTGGGCCGACTTCAAGTGTTCGTCGTGCAGTGCCTCGGCGAGAATGCGGAGGTCCTCTTCCAATCGCTCCGTTAGCTCGCTCGTTCCGGCATTCACACGATTTCGATGATCTGCTAAGGCTTTCTCGTCACCTTGCGGAAGGGCAATCGCTCCCCGCGTCACGTTCAGATTCCATTCTGCAAGCTCTAGTTGCGTTCGGTAAACTTCCACTCGCGCTGGTAGATGGCCACCTTTGACATCACTAGATGTGTTGTTCCTGACCTCGGCGAGTGCCAAAAGCAACCGCAAGCGTTCGCGAACAACCATCTGCTGCGCCACTTCCAACTTCAGACCCAAAGAAACGGTCGGGTCGAGCGACGCCGGTTGTTCTGTTGCTGGTGGATGGGGATTCGCTTTTCTCGCCGCCAAGTTCTTGCGCGGATCGGCGATCTTTGCGAACATCTCCTCTCGATTCCTATGCTCTTCTTGCCACTTGGCGGAGGCCAGTAAGAACTCATCAACGCGTCGCCTATAGTCCAAGCTGTATGCGTCTTCTGCGGAGCGTGCGGATTGGAGTCGAGTCCGAGCGGCAGCGAGGTCGACCAACAGCTCCTCCACTGGTCTCTCGCCGCTCGCATCTGATTGGAAGCCCATCGGTTCGACTGCGGCTCCGCACTCTGAGCAGAATGGATCGCGGAAATTGGCCGGGTGACCGTTCGGGCAAGATCGGGTCGCAATAGCGATCCCGCACATTGGACAAAACTTCGTACCAACGGGGTTCGCATGTCCCCGGTCGCAGATGATCGTATCAATGCCCGTGTTCTGGACCGCGGGCGGCGCCGCCAGCTTCGGCGATGGTGGTTCATGAAGCTCAACGATCACCTCGGGAGGAGCCTGCGCCGGTGGTTGTAGTTCCTGGGGGGCGGGTGGGGGAGCGATTCTCAGGAAGGCAGGCTGAAGGAGAGCCCGTAGTTCCATGGGTGCCACGTTGTCGATTTCAAAGATGACCTCTCCCGAAGCGACTGTAATCACAAGGTACGACGTCTTATCTTCGTGCTTCTTCTTGGCAGCAAAGGCAAATAGACCTATTGCGATCATGCGAGTGACGGTGACCCGTTCCCGAACTTCGGAGGACCCATCAATTTGGAGATTCGTGATGTGTCCCCACGGGATCCTCGTGAGAGTCCATCCGGGGGAAAACTCAACTCCTGCATCTGTGATCTGTAGATTTGTTGAACTGCTCTTCGTGATGTTCGGCAGTCCACCGAGATAGGTGGCGTGTTTGATCTTGATATTCATCCCGGCTCCTCAGTGGGCAAGGGCAAGCGTGGCCTGCGCGAGTTCCCTCACGTAATCAAGCGCCGTTTCAATCGGCACCGATGTTTTGCTTTTGAAACCTATGGTCTCCATGTCGCCTCCCATGTCCCGCACAGTTGCAACGAGACGTTCGATCACCTCAGTGCGCTCCGGTAGGTAGTGCAACATCTTGGCCTTCGACTGGAACCAGATGGACGGCTGGCCACCTGTCTGATTGAGGACGCTGAGGCTGTGCGTGCGCGCAGCCTTTCGTGAATACACGCGCAACGAGAATCCCAAGTCAGCCTTCGTGTTCGCTCTGATCTGTCCAGGACGCAGAGGTCCGTCGACATCGAATGTCAACTTGTCTCCAAGCTCCTTGGTTAGCTGTGCGACGAATGGCGTAGCCCGCACCGCTGCCGAAACTGGAGCGTCCTTATAGGTTCGTCCAACTCTTCCATCCAGGACCTCAATGATCTGTTGTCGAAGGTGCTCGGCATTCCAGCGCACCTGAGGCTCGTCGTCCGATTCAATGTGTTCCAGGAACACGGCAATCTCCTCAAGACTGAGGTCGCCCCCGTCTGCCTTGCGACCCCAGATGCTCAAAACGGGCTCCGGGTAACGCTTGCGGTACCGTTCAAGCTGCCCCTGGTCCGTGCCGCACTCCACTTCGATCCATGCCAAAACGGCCTCGGTATCTGCATCCTTCACGGCGAAATCCGGACGGAATCCTTCGACGTTTACCCTGGGGTAGATGACTGCGTTTGCTGGCAGGCCCAGACTCTTCTGAAGCCATATCCTGAAGGGCTTCGCGCACATCAAGCCAAAGATCGCGAGATTGATACGGTTTTCCTGCTTGTCTATATCCTCACGGAAAAACACATCTTCGATCACGCTTGGACTCCTCGTTAGAGAACCAGCGTAGTTGAACGCAAAATAACGACCTCTTTCGACACCGAAGTGCCAGTAGCGAACCCTGAAAGTACCCTCAGATGCCTCAGGAGCCCCGCTACCGACGTTGAGGCGACCAAGAGAGGACCTACGAACTTGGATCCGTCCCTGTTTGAAGATGGACCTTCCGCGCCGCGAACTCCTCGTCACTAATCAGACCTTGCTCATGGCGGTCGATGAGGCGGTTCAATTCCAATTCTGCTGCTTGCAAACTTGCTTGTTGCGAAACTTCAGTTGCTTTCGCCGAGGCGTCCCTCATCCTCTGCCGGATTGTCTGGAGTCTGCCCATCAATCTCGCCGCTCCAATCTGCACTGTGAAACGTCGCTCATCCCCCGACCCTCTCAGCTAGGCGATGGGTCAGTGTTGTCGTTGTAGCCCGTCGTCTGGTCGCTCAGGTAGACCTCAGAAACGGTCGCCTCGTTTATCGCGCCTCCAAACGCATTCGTTGCCGAGACAACCCCGGCTCCATCGCCCCAGATCACAATTGTGTCGCCTTTGTTCATCTTGGTGACGTTTGCGGAATTGGACAGTTGGACGTAAAGGTCAGAGGACGGATCGTTTGGGTCTTGCACGTTCATGGCTGTCGTGTTGCCGCTACTGTCTTGCAAAAAATCGTAAATGGTCGCAGTGACGGTGACGGTTTTACCATTGTATTGGCTCGGATCTTTCGCTAGATCACTGACTGGTACGTTTTGAGCCGTCGCCTCGTACTTCTGAACGATCTGCGCCTGCGAAACCGCTGGCGGACTCGTAGTCGGCGGACTTGTAGTTGGTGGTGTCGTGGTCTGTGCTGCCGTGGTCGGCGGGCTCTTGGAGGTTGTGGCGAGGGTCGTGGTGGTCGTAGCGAGGGTGTTCTTCGCCAACTTCTTTTTCCCACCGCCCACTACGCCACCGATGATGATGAGTACAACAAAGCCGACGATTAGCCAGAACCACCACGCTCTGTAGAGCGGCCGCTTTGGCGGAGGTTGCGATGGCGGTGACGGTGGTAGTGGCCCGTAGCCCGGTGGTAGCTGTCCAGCACCAGTCATCGGCATCTGCACCGTGGGCTGTCCGCTGAACGGCATCATCTGAGTCGGCGGTGGTGGGGCTGCTTGTGGAGGCGATGAAACGAATCGAGGGGGTGGCGCTGTGGGTGGTGGCTGGGACGGCGGGGGCGGGGGCGGTGGAGCAGGCGGCGGGGGCGGGGGCGGTGTGTAATCAGGGTGTTGCTCAGGCCGGTACCACTTGCCGTCCGAAGCCTGCCACCAGCCAGACCCACCACTCACGTCAGACATCGCTCACATCCCCGCTTGCGAGAGCACAACGTTAGCGTGGGTCTGGATCGGTTGCTCCGACAAATAGTCGACCAGCATTTAGCCTTTTCGTGCTCATAGTCTTCACATTCTGATTCTCGGCTCTTCCCAACGGCTTATTCTGAATAGGTGCAGTAGCCTCGGGGGCATCGAAATCCGGAGGCCGAATCATGGTTGACACGACAGGCGGGGGCGGTCCGCTGATCCCAACGCCCGAAGTTCCACAAGGGCAAGCGATCCAGGCGTGGACCGTGATTGCTTCTAGCGGTTATTTGGTTCTTGGCCAATCACCCCATGAGTACGCTGTCTACGACCAGCAGAACACCTTTGGCCGCTGGCCTTTGACTGAAGAAGGCTACCGCTTCGCCGTGCAGACCTACGAGGCGCACCAACAATCATTGGCCCATGGGGTGGCCTACACGGCTACTGGCTATCAAGACCCAGCGCGGCTCGGGTTGCCTACAGAGGCCGTTATCAAGTCGAAGACCTATGCGTCGCCCATGAGCTATGTCGGCAGCACCCGGCGAATCGTCGCTTGGGCAAGCAAGGCTGCCAAACGCAGTTCTGCTTTCGCAGCCCTAGCGTGGACCGCTGGCATTCTGGCCTTGCTCTTCATGTGGACCTTTCTGGTGTTCTGGTACTTCGTGGTGTTCTTCCTCTTCGGGATCTTCACATTCCCATACCGGTTCATTCGTCGTGGGCAGAGGAAGAACCTGCACATTCAGCAGACGAGTCTTGCCACTCAGCAAGCGATGCTTCAGCAAATGGCAGTTCAGCAACAGCAGATTTTGAGGCAGCAGCCGGTGACGCACACGCAACCTCCGGGCCAGGTCCTTCCGCCTAGCGCACCGCCAGCGATTCCGCCACCACCGAGTAGCTGACGGGAACACACCGAAGCAGTAGGAGGCGTACCCGCAGACTGCCCCACGGTCCTCTCAGAGCGGCTCTACCGGCGACGAGGTACGCAGGGCGCCTAATGCCTGGAACACGCGTACACGGCGACTGAGAGAACGACTCAGACGGCATCCTCCAGGCCCTTGGCGATAGCTTCGTCCTCTCCCTTCGTGACGTGGGAGTAAATGTTCATGGTGGTCGACACTTGACTGTGTCCCAGCCGCTTACTGACGGCAGTGAAGGACTCGCCAGACGCGATGGCCGTGGAGGCCGACCAGTGGCGCAAGTCGTGGAAGCGGATGCTCTCCGGGAGTCCCGCCGCTCGCCGGATCTTGATGAACGACCGGGTGACGTAGGTGGGGAGCATTGGCGTGCGCGGTCCCGTGCGGTAGCCCGAGAAGATGTAGCACTCATCTATGTCGTCGCGTGTGAGTCCCCACATCCCCGCATCGACCAGGAACTCGATGGTCGTAAGCCGCTCCCACAGGATCGCCTGGACCTTCTCACTGATTGACACCCAACGCCGGTAGCCGTTCTTCGGAGACTTCGTTCCCCCACCGCCTCCCTGGACGTTGTAGGCGCTGGCGTCAATCCGCAGGCGATTGCCTTCCCGATCCCAGTCCTTCCACTGGAGCGCACACAACTCGCCGCGTCGAAGACCGAGGTAGGCCCCCATCCTGATGATGTGGGCCATCTCCGGTGGCCGGATGGTGTCCCCGCTGGCATCAACCTTCTCGGCCTCCGCGATCAGCCGCGCCAGTTGCTTGTTGGTCGGGGCCTCGACGGGCTGACGCTTGACCCTGACCTCTACCAGCCGCGCCGGATTGGCCGGGATGTGGCCTTCGTCCACTGCCCAGTTGAGAGCACCGGAGAGGATGTGCTTGTAGTTGAGCAGTGTTCCGCTCTTGAGCCCGCGGTCGCTCAACTCGTCCAGCATCGTGGTGACGTCCTTCTTGGCCACGTTGAGCAGGCGAACGTGGGCGATGCTGGTCCCCTTGATCATGCGTATCGTTGATTCGTGGCCTTGCACGGTGGTGGGGGAGTAGTCGGGGTGGTCGCGGATGTGCTCAAGCCACTGGTCGCACCACTGACCGACCGTCAGCTTGCCTTCCGGGGTGTGCCCCTTCTCCTGTTCCACGAAGGCAGCCAGGCGGGCCGAGGCAGCCGACTCAGAGCCCTTGAAGGTCAAGGACGTCTGGACGGGGATCTTCCGGCCGTCGACCTCCCGGTAGCCCGAAACGGCCCGCAGCCGCCACACGCCTGGTCTCACCAGCGTCTTTGTCCCCATCTGGCCCTTGGTCCGTCCCATGATGCCCCCCGCCTTCCGCGTCTAGAAACCGTGCCTGCAAGTCTAGAGACAATAGACATGGCCAGCAATAGCTCCAGGTCTAGACCTAAATTCTCTTGCTTCGACACCGAGAGCTACGGGGGGACGGCGTCGGAGCTGATCGAGACGGTGGAGTTCGGGGGGTTCTTCGACGCCATCCGGAGCGCGGCGGAGAACTGGGACGGCTCCGAACCGATCCGGACCGTGGGATAAGAGGCCGGCGATGGGACGTGTGGTGTTCCGGGGGGCGACCGTGCTCGACGGTGAGCATCTTCCGCGTCCCGGTCTGACGGTGGTGGTCGACGACAACCGGATCACGTCGGTGAGTGGTGGCGAGTCGGTGGAGCTCGGAGCAGACGACCGGGTCATCGATCTCGAGGGTGCGACGCTGATGCCCGGGATGGTGACGTGCCACTTCCATGCCAGCTACCACGAGCTCGGAGCCGTGCCCGGACCGTTCGGGTTGGAGGAGCCGCCGGCGCTGCAGGCCGTGCGGGCCGTGAACAACCTGGAGCGGGTTCTGATGAGCGGGTTCACCTCGGCCGTGAGCGCCGGGGCCCCGTTCGCCATCGACGCCTCGATGCGGCGGGCCATCTCCGAAGGAGCCATAGCAGGGCCGCGGCTCGTGCCGGGCAGTCGCGACGTGAGCACCACCGGACACGCCAACGACGCCGCCCCTTGGTACTGGAAGCTCGGCGCCCCCGGGGCGCTGCATCTGTGTGACGGCCCCGACGAGTTCAGAAAAGCGGTGCGGGAGGAAATCAAGGAGGGGGCGAAGATCGTCAAGATGTTCGTGACCGGTGGTCACGCCGTGCCCCGGGAGGCCGAGCGGATCGAGATGACGCGGGCGGAGATGGCGGCGGCCATCGAGGCGGCGCATCTACGCGGGGTCATGGTGCGGGGACATATCGCCAACCGTGAGGCCATCTTGATGGCCGTCGACCTCGGAATCGACGTGATCGACCACGGCGACGGGATGGACCTCGAATGCATCGAGCGGATCGTGGCGGCGGGGACCTTCGTGGTGCCGAGCATGTTCTTCGTCTACCGGCTGTGGGAGATGGTGAAGGGCATGAACCCGACCATGGCCCAGGCCATGCGCGACGACCTGGACGCCGCCTTCGCCATCCTCCCGGTGGCGGCCGAGGCCGGGGTGAAGTTGGTGCTCGGCGACGACTACGGCGCCGTCGGCTTCCCCCACGGGATCTACGGCGAGGAGCTCGAGTTCTACGTGAAGGTGGCCGGGATAGCGCCTCTCGACGTGGTGCGGTGGGCGACGGTCAATGGCGCCGATCTGATGGGTCGCGGTGACGAGCTCGGCACGGTGACGGCGGGGAAGCTGGCCGATCTGCTCGTGGTCGACGGTGATCCCATCGCCGACATCTCGGTCCTGGCCGACAAATCGAAGATCAAAGCCATCATGAAGGACGGCCGTTTCGTGAAGGACGAGGCGGGCCGAGTTACGTGAAGGGCTGAGTTACATGAAGCTGTCGGCGGCTGACAGACCCAGGGTTTCGTCGCCGCCGGTGATGATGGGCTGACAGTTGCCCCAGCCCTCACCGCCGCCGGTGGGATCGGTGACATGGATGACGGTGTCGCGGATCTGGTGCAGACGGCGGGCCGTGGCCGGCTCGGTGCAGTCGGCGATCCGTTCGCCGTCGACGTGCAGAGCGCCGCGCCATTCGCCGTGGTGGTGTCCGTCCAGGCCGAAGTAGAGCCCGGCCCCCAGATGGAAGCCGGTGTCGGAGACCGACTCGATCCCGAGGGTACGGACCGCTCCATCGGCCGTGGTGGCGTGCACCTGACCGCCGCGCAGCCGGCGGGTGACAGGGTCGAAGGTGAGCTCGGGTTCGAGGTCGACGAATCGGTCGTAGCCGCCGTCGGGTGATTCCGCCCCGCCCATGACCACGTGCTTGTGGATGAATCCCGGGCCCTGGAAGATCTGGTAGTGGAGGAAGATCCCGTAGCGGCTGCCGTCGGGGCGCTGCATGGCGACCGGGCTCCAGATCATCCGAAACGACATGGCGGCCAGGGGGTCGCCGGGCTCGAGGTCTTGCGGTGGAAGCCCGACGTCGTACCGGACCCCCCAGGAGTGGTCGCGGGTCGAGACCCACGTCTCGGGGGAGATCTCGGTGCGTTCGCCTTCGATCTCGACCCAACCGGAGGCGAGACCGATCTGGTGATAGCGGACGAGGTCCGCACCCACCCGGTAGCCCCGGCGCATGTGGGTGCGGTCCTCCATGAGCGGCGGCACGATGGCCTCGAAGGTCCACTCGAAGGCCACTGGTTGGGTGGGGTTCGCCTCGAGTCCGAAGGTGACGCACTTGAGCGGCGTGTTCACCTCGTAGTGGATGGGGCCGATCGCCGTCGTCTCGGGACCGGAGTCGAGGCGACGGCTGGCGCGCACGGTGATCTGTTCCACGCCACGTGAGATGCCGGCGTAGCCGTCCATGACGTTGCGGTTCGTATATTTGCCCAGACCGAAACCGAGCTGGAGGCTGCCGTCTTTGGCCGCCGCCATGGCGCAGACCTTCTCCGTCCACGAGGGATCGCTCGTCCCCACCACGGCGAAGGTGTCGGCGATCTGGTGGGTGAAGCCCTCGTCGCCGGCGACGATGGGCCCGATGGGGTTCGTCACACGTCGCTCCAGTAGGTGCCGTCGAGCATCTTCTCGACGGTGGCCCGGTGCATGATCATGTCGTCGGGGTCAGAGGGCATCTCCATCTCGCCGAAGAGCACCGACCGTTGCGCCACCCGGGACATGACGATGGCGTGGCGCAACGCGGCGTAGAGCGTGTAGAACTCGAGATCCTTCGGCCGGTAACCGGTGAAGGACTCGTAGGCGGCGGTGACATCCTCCAGGCGCATGAAGTGCGGCATCCCGGGCAGGCCCAACTGGACGGCCAGGTCGTCGAGAAAACGGTGGAGATAGATCATCCAGGCCAGGTCCACCTCGCGCGGTCCGGTGGCCGCCATCTCCCAGTCGAGGACGGCGACGGGCTCGAAGTCGCGGAACATCATGTTGCCGATACGGGAGTCGCCCCAGCTGATGACCGGCTCTCCCTCTTCGGCCGGCCAGTGCTCCTCGAGCCAGTCAAAGGCGCGCTCGATGAGGGGACTGCGCGCCCCTTCAGAGGCGACCCACTCGTAGAAGGCCACGGAATCGGCCACATGTCGACGCATGGCGGTGGCACCGGGCCGGTCCAGTTCTAAGAAAGCCACGTCCTCGGGGGTGACCGCCATGTCGTGCAATTGGGCCAGCACCCGGACCGACGAGACCTGGAGCTTCTCCTGGTCGGCCGGGTCGGCTTCGGACAACCAGGATCCGAACGGGTACGGCATGATGTCGGGCGGGACGACACCGTCGACGCGCTCCATGACGAAGAAGGGCGAGCCGATGGCATCGGCGTCGCCCTCGTACCACAGGGTGAGGGGGACGGGCACCGACGATTTCTCGGCCACCAGCCGCAGGACCTGGAACTGCTTTTCGAGGTCGTAGACGGGGAAGACGGGGGCGTTGGCCGGGTCGGGGCGCAGCCGGGCCGCACACGCTTGGGTGACGAGTGCCCCGTCGTGGTTCCAGGTGGCGTCGAAGAGCAGGGTCTCCGATGACATGCCGTTCGTCTCGGGCACGACCAGCTCCGAGACGTGCGGATCCTGCACTTTGTGGGCCAACCAGGTGACCAGGCGCCGGTGCAGGTCGTCGCGGTCGCGTGTCGATGTCGTCGGTCGCTGGCTGGCCTCGGCCGGTTCGTTGGTCACGGCGCCACCGAGGCGAAGTCGGCGAAACCGGAGGGGGTGTGGCGGCCGAAGGTCCCGTGCTCGAACATCCCGAAGCCCTCGGCCCCGTCGCAGACGGCCCGGGCCACGTGGTCGACCACGCTGAACGGCACCCGGCCGGCCACCGCCGGGTCGTTCATGTCCAGCACCAGCGGCTCGACCCAGCCCCGTCCCCGCCACTGCCCGTGGCCCCAGTCGGGATCCCCCCCGTAGCCGGCGCCGCAGTTGAGGGCGACGAAGCCGAGGGTGTCGATCTCGACTGTCACCGGCTTGCCGCCGCGTTCGGTCATGTGCAAGGTGGCGCCCACCGGGTGCCGTGTGCCCGAGCGGTAACGGATCTCGAATTCGGGCCAGCCCAGCTGTTCGGGGGGACGGCCCGAGGAGGCGGGCCAGATACGGCTGGCCTCGTTCAAGATGCGGGTCCCGTCGCTCAGTTCCTGGGCGATGATGACGAGCGCATAGTCCTCGAAGCGCAGCGGGGCGTAGACCCACCAGAAACCGAAGTCCTCGGCCGGCTCCGCCGCGGCGCGTCCGGCCGGTTCCGCCTCGCCCACGGGGCGGATGCCCCACGACCGGTCCCGGGTCCCGAGCCAACGGTCTTCGGTGACGGCGATCTCCTCGCCTTCGATCCGCAGCGTCCCCGACCACGTGCCCACCTGGGCGTAACGCTGGGCGTCGAGGATGACGCGGCCGGCGCTGCGCATGACGTGCGCCGGCTCGTCGATGACGGGGAAGGAACCCGTCCAGGTCAGGTCGAAGCCGACCGTGTCGTGGTCGAGCACCACCCGGAGCCGCTGCAGCGGTTCGATGACCTCGATCCGGTAGGGCCCGACCTGCTGGAGGGTGCGGTCGTCGCTCAGCGCGTCGGACATCCGGACCGACAGTTGGCGGTCGCCGCGCCGGACGGTGGCGTAGGCATCGATGACCCCGAGGTTCGGGTAGACGCCGAGACCGGTCACCAAGAAGATCTCCCCGGTCCGGTCGTGCGCGTTCAGGTAACAGCGGTCATAAGCGTTGCGGTCGCTCGTGGCCACGTGCCGCATGGACAGCGGCACCTGGTGCACGGGGTATTCGTCGAGGGGCACGGGCATGAGGGCGGTCTCCTTGGCGGGCCGGGCCGGCAACCGGGTCCGGTCACCGGCGAGGGCGGGCATCGGGGCCCTCGGCGTCAGCCAAAAGTAGCGCCACCGGCGCCGGCCTGGTCCTAGCCGTTGTTCAGCAGGCTCCCGGCCTGGGCGATGTCGAAATAGTCGCGCCAGGCCACGATGCGCCCGGCCGCCACCTCGAACGCACCCATGACCGGCAGCCGGGCCTCCACCCGGGCCGTCCGCAGGCTGTCGACCCGCTCGGTGAGGACCGTATTCCCGGTGGCGGCCAGGTTCACGATTTCGAAGCCGATCCCCTCGAACATCACGAACAAGGTGGCCAACGCCTCCAGGGTGGCGTCGATCCCGGTGGAAGGCTCCATCGCCATGTTGTGGTAGACGACGTCCTCGGCCAGCAGGGGCCGGAGCAGCTCCGGATCACGGGCGCTCACGTCGGTGCAGAACTGACGGACCACCTCCTCGGCGGTGGCCGGTTCTGTCATGGAGTGGTGTCGGCGACGACGCTGAACCAGACCACGGACGCCGGCGCCGGCAACCCGTTCTTCTGCAGCGCCTCGGCGAGCCGGGACTCCATGAAACGGCCCTGGTGTTCTTCGGACTCCCACAGTTCGGTCACGATCCATCCCCCCGTCGGTGTCGGTCCCGCCGTGTGGCGGATCATCCCGTCGGGGAAGTCCCCGGTGCCCGCCACCATGTCGATTCCGAGCGTGGCATTGACGGCCTTGTACTGGCTCTCGGTGACTCCGTCATCGAAGGTGAGGATCAAAGCTGACGGCATGGCAGGCCTCCCGGTTGCGCCGCCCACGCCCGGTGCGTGCAGCGGGCGACCAGCGTGGCACGGCTTCTGCGGGCGGTCAACGGTCCCGGGGTCAGTCCAGACGGACGGACAACATCGAGATGGAGCCGCCTTCGATGCCCTGCACCGGATAGGAGACGGACCGGCCGTGTCCGGCGCCGATGGCGTAGAGCAGCGGCAGGTAGTGGTCGGGGGTGGGAGCGGCCAGACGGGCGTCGGGACCCATCTGCTCGTAGTTGACCAGGGGATCGTGGTCTCCGGCGTCGAGCAGCAGGCGGACCTTCTCGTCGAAGCGCAGGGCCCAGTCATAGGCCCCGGCCCGATGACCGCCCCAGGCGTAGGTCTCGAGGTTGTGCACCACGTTGCCGGAGCCGAGGATGAGCACCCCGGAGTCAGACAGAGGCGCCAGGGCCCGGCCCAGCTCGTAGTGGAACGACGGTGCCTGGGCCCGGTCGATACTCAGCTGGACGACGGGAATGTCGGCATCGGGGAACATGTGGACGAGGACCGACCACGTGCCATGGTCGAGTCCCCACGACTCGTCCAGTCCCACCGGGGCCGGGCGCAGCAGCTCGTGGACCTCGCCGGCCAGCTCGGGGGAGCCCGGCGCCGGGTACTGCACGGCGAACAGTTCGGGGGGAAAGCCGCCGAAGTCGTGGATGGTCCGGGGGCTCGCCATGGCCGTGACCATGGTGGTCCGGACGTACCAGTGGGCCGAGATCGACAGCACGGCCCGGGGCCGTGGCAGCGACGCGCCGAGGGCCCGCCAGCCGTCGGAGTAGCCGTTGCGCTCGAGCGCGTTCATGGGGTTGCCGTGGCCGATGAAGAGAACCGGCTGGGCGCTGTCGGTCATGGGGCCAAGAGTAGGGCCCTCGCTGCGGGCACCGGCATCGTGGTCGTCGTACTGTGCCCTTCGTGCCCGACAGCGCATCCCCGGACCCCGCCGCCGACGACGCGGCGCGCATCGCCGCCAACATGGCCATGTGGGACGAGCGTGTCCCCATCCATGTGGAGGGTGCTTTCTATGACGTGGAGGGTTTCCGCTCGGGCCGGCGCCGCCTAGCCGTCGAGCCCTTCGAGGTCGACGAGCTCGGAGAGGTGGCCGGCCGGTCGCTTCTGCACCTGCAGTGCCACTTCGGTCTCGACACCCTGTCGTGGGCCCGCCTCGGTGCCCGGGTCACCGGTCTCGACTTCTCGGCTCCGGCCATCGAGGCCGCGTCTCAGTTGGCCGCCGACATCGGTGTCGACGCCGACTTCGTCCAGGCCGATCTGTACGACGCCGTCACCGCACTCGGCCACCGCACCTTCGATGTCGTCTACACCGGCAAGGGCGCGCTCATCTGGCTCCCCGACATCTCGGCCTGGGCCACCGTCTGCGCCGCCCTGCTCGCTCCGGGCGGCACCTTTTATCTGAGCGAGTTCCATCCCGTGGCCGACATGTTCGCCTGGGAGAGCCTCGAGCTCGAGCGCTCCTACTTCGACAGCGAGCCTCTCTACGACGAGAGCACGGGTACCTACGCCGATCTCGACGCGCCCACCACCCACAACGCCAGCTATGAGTGGCAGCACCCGCTCGGTACCGTCATCACCGCCCTCGTCGATGCCGGGCTCGAGATCCAGTTCCTCCACGAGTACGGCTTCACCCTCTTTCCCCGCTGGCCGTTTCTCGAGCGCCGGGACGATGGCACCTTCGTCCTACCCCCCGAACTGCCGCAGCTGCCCCTCATCTACTCCGTCCGGGCGCTGAAGCCGGTGTCGTGAGGAGGGCCCGGCGGAGGTGACCGGCGATCAGCCCGCCAGTCCCCGTCCCGTCACCAGAGGGAGATCGAGGGCGGTCAGGAGCCCCGGTGCCCCGGCGATCACGGCGGGAACGGCGTTCACCAACCGCATGGCGGTGGCCTTCAGACCGGCGGTGTTGTGGTCGCCGTCGCTGCCGAGCATCTGCAGATCCAAGGTGTAGTTGGGTTCGCCTTTGATCGTCACCCGGTAGCCGCCCTGACCGGTCGGCTGGGGCCAGTCGGGTCCGATGTCGTCGCGCAGCCGGGTCACGTGCTCGAGCACGACGACGGCTTTGCCGGCGCGCATCCCCCGTACCTCGAACCGCAGTCCGGCCACCGTCCCCTTCTCGACGGTCCCCGAGGCGATCTGAAAAGTCTCCGGAGCGGGCAACCGGACGTAGCTCTCCTCCACGGCGTCGAGCTCGACGTCGAGCCCGGCCGCCAGTTGCCGCACGACCGAGCCCCAGGCCATGGTCAGCACCGTCGGCTGCAGCAGCATGGGGATGTGGTCCATGGCCTGGCCGAAGCCCATGATGTCGAACAGCACCATGGCCTGGTCGTAGGTGGCGTAGTTGAGGATCTCGAAGCAGCGGACCTCGTCGATCCGCTCGCAGACGCTGGTCAGCATCAGCGGCAGCCAGTCGTTGGCGAAGCCGGGATCGATCCCGTTCACCCACAGAGACACCCCGCCGGCCGCCGCTGCGCTGCGCAGGGGCTCGATCATCTCGGGGGCCACCACCCCGTCGGGGTACTGCAGGAACACCGGGCCGCTCGAGACCACGTTGATCCCGGCCCGTAACAACATGGCCAGGTCATCGAGCGCCTCCATCAACCGGTTGTCGGCCATGGCCGTGTGCACCACACAGTCGGGTTCCAGGGCCAAGATGGCCTCGACGTCGTTGGTGGCGCTCACCCCCAGTGTCCGGCCCAAGCCGGCCAGCTCACCGGCGTCGCGTCCCGCCTTCTCGGCGCTCGACACCCAGACCCCGACGAGCTCGAGATCGGGCCGGGCGTCGATCCCGATCAGAGCATGCCGACCCACATTCCCCGTCCCCCACAACACCACCCGGTAACTCACCGCATCCTCCTCATTGGTCGCGCCCTGCTCCCGACCACCACCGCCTCATTCACTCACCGACGCCCTTACAGATCGGGCATCCCCATATCAAGATTCGGATGATCGAGGCCGCCATCGACCTCCAGGATCTTCCCCGTCACGTAGCCGCCGGCGGGCGAGCACAGGTAGACGATCGCCGCGGCGATGTCCTCGGGCTCGCCGATCCGCTTCAGCGGTGTGGCCAGCTCCATGGTCGTCCGCAGGTTCTCGTCGGTCAGCACGACTTCGAGAGCCGAGGTCGCCACCGAACCGACGGCGATGGCGTTCACCCGGATCCGGGGGGCGAGATCGGTGGCGGCCAGCCGCGTGTAGTGCGCCAGCGCCGCCTTGGCCGTCCCGTAGGCCACGAAGCCCCGGGCCTGGGTCCGGCCCATGGCGGAGGAGATGTTCACCACCGACCCGCCGTCGCCGGCCAGCATCAGCGGAACGGCGGCCCGGCTCAGCGCGTGGGCGGTGGCCACGTTGAAGTGGAAGGCCTGCTCGAGAAAGCGCGGCGACGTTTCCAGGAATCCCCTCGGCATCGTCCCGCCGACGTTGTTCACCACGATGTCGAGCCGACCGAACTCCTCCTGTGCGGCCGGCGCCAGCGCCGCCACGGCGTCGAGATCGTTCAGGTCGGCCGGAATCACGAGCACCCGCCGTCCGGCCGCCTCGATCCGCTTGGCCACCTCGTCCAGCTGCTCTTCGGTCCGGGCCGAGATCACGATGTCGGCCCCAGCTTCGGCCAGCGCCACGGCGGTCCCCGCCCCGATACCCCGGCCGGCGCCGGTCACCACGGCGACCCGATCGGTCAGTCGAAAGCGATCCAGAATCATCTGCGCTCCTTCACTTCCGTCCCCGGGCCAGCCGAGACAGTAGCAGCGGAAATGGAACGCGTTTCAGTCGTCAGTCGGCGGGGTCGTCAATCGGGGGGTCGTCAATCGGCGGTGTGGGCCATGGCGCTGATCCGCAGCGGAGAGAGCCGCACGAGCAGCTCGCCCGGCACCCCGTTGCGCTTTCCGTAGGCGTCGGCCTGGTCGGCGCCCATGTACCGGCCCCCGATGATCCCGGCCCAGCGCACCAGCTCCGCCCGGTCGTCGATCAGCTCGACCGTTCCCTGCACGACGACGAACGAGAACGGCGGCCGCTCGTCGTCGACACACAGCGCGGCGCGCCCGTCGCGCTGCAGCGCCCGGCCCTTCACCGTGGTCGCCCCGGTGTTGAACATGATCTCCCGGCCGTCGAGGGCGAACCATATGGGCGCCACATGCGGGCTCCCGTCGGCCCGCACCGTGGCCAGCTTCCCCGTATGCGCCGGCGTGGAGCCGAGCAAGGCCCACACCTCCTCGTCGCTCATCGTGTGCGCCGCCATCGGGGTTTTCTGCGTCGGCGCCGACGCGCTAACCGGCGGGCCGGGTGGAGCCCAGCCCGAGTTTGCGGTGGTCCCAGGTCACCACCCGGCTCACGTTCAGCTTGATCACCACCCGCTTGTTCAGCATCGTCTCCACGAAGGGTTTCAGCTCGTCTGTGTACGTCCCGTAGTAGCGCTCGAACAGATCGACCCCGAGCTCCCACATCCGTTCGGGATCCTCGACGATCTCGGCGCTTCCTACCAGCTCTACCCCGCGCAGCTCCTCGTAGTAGTCGCCGTCCTCCACCAGCACCGTCATCCTGGGATCGCGCCGCAGGTTCTGCACCTTCTGGGACTTCGCCTTCGTCTCGAAGGCGATGGCGCCCTCCAAAAACCCATACCACATGGCCACGGCGTGGATCGATCCGTCGTGGTTGATCGTGCACAACGACATCGGCCGCCGCTGGTGGAGAAAACCGTCGACCTCCTCATCGGTCATCTTGATGATGTCTCGCTGCTTCACCCCGTGGCCCATCTGGGTATTGGCCGGCGCCCCCGGCTGTGCGGCGCCGTCGCTCACGTCGCTCACCGGCTGTCGGAGGAGAAGCTGCAGGGCAGGTGCTTGATCCCGTTGATGAAGTTCGACAGCAGCCGGTCCGGCTCCGCCGTGGCCCGGATGTCGGGCAGATGCTTGAACAGCTCCTTGTACATCACCGTGATCTCGCGCCGTGCCAGGTGGGCGCCGAGACAGAAGTGCGGACCGGCGGCGCCGAAGCCGATATGCGGGTTGGGCGTCCGGCGCACGTCGAAGACGTCGGGGTCGGAGAAGACGTCCTCGTCGCGGTTGGCCGAGTTGTAGAACAAGATGACCTTGTCCCCTTCTTTGAAGTCGTGGCCCGACACGCTTGTCGGTTCGGTCACCGTCCGCCGCATGTAGATCACCGGAGTGGCCCAGCGCACGATCTCCTCGACCGCCGTCGCCGTCACGCCGTCGGTGTCGGCCATCCAGACAGCCCGCTGATCGGGGTGCTCGGTCAGCGCCCACAGCCCGTGGCTGATGGCGTTTCTGGTCGTCTCGTTCCCGGCCACCAGCAGCAGGATGAAGAACGACGCCAGCTCCTGGTGGGTGAGCGATTCGCCGTCGACGTTGGCGTGCAGCAGCTCCGACGTCAGGTCGTCGGTGGGGTGGTCGCTTCTGAACGCCGCCAGGGACTCCATCAACTGGTTCAGCTCGTTCCCGGCATTCAGCAGCGCCAGCAACGGGTCCTCGCCCTCAGGGATGTACTCGGTGTCACCCATCGAGAGGATCACGTTCGACGCGTGGAAGACGGTGTCGTAGTCGCTCTCGGGAATCCCCATCATGTCGCAGATCACCTTGAGCGGAAGCCGCGACGCCACCTCGGTCACGAAGTCACACTCGCCCGCCTGGCGTACCTTCTCGATGATCGAGTCGGCCACCGCCTGGATGCTCGTCTCCACGCTGCTCACCATCCGGGGGTTGAACGCAGCGGACACGATCCGTCGCAGCCGGGCGTGGCGCGGATCGTCCATGTTGATCATCGACCCGAAGAACTCCAGGAACTCCTGGGGCATGTCCACGATCGTCGACCCCGATTGCCCCGAGCAGAACAGCTCCGGGTGCCGGCTCATCTCGGCGATGTCGCCGTGACGGGTGATGGCGTAGTAGCCCGGGCCTTTCGGCAACGGGATGGCCGACTCGGGCATCTCCGCTTCTTCGAAGAAGGCAATGGGCCGCTTCTCGCGCAACATCTTGAAGCCGGCCTCCCGGGCGCTCCAGGGGGCGGCCCAGAACTCGAGGTCGGAGAGATCGATGTCGTCAACAGACAGCGTCTGGCGGGTTGTCACGGTCAGCCTCCCTGCTCGTGTCTCTGCTCATCCTCGCACCGCGGCGCGTCCGGCCGCACCTCAGCCGGGCCCGTCAACCCCGCAGATCCGGGACGGCGACGCCCTATGCCCGGGTCGGGCCGGGGCCGGGAGACCTCAGGGTTGGGCGAAGGCGTAGATGGGGAAGCCGTTCTCCCGGTTCGAGTCCGCAGGCAGGAACGGACCGTTGATGATCACCGACAACTGCCCCGTTGGCGCCGGCCCGGCGTCTCCCTCGACGGTCACGATGGCTCCGTCGGGCCACACCTGGGCCACCACCCCCACATGGACAGAGGAGGCCGTGCTCTGGGGTCCGGTGCCGTAGAGCACGGCGTCGCCCGGTGCCGCCAGGGCCCACGGCGCCAGCAGCCGCGAGTGGCCGGCGGCCCAGGAGTACATGCTCCCGGTGAACGGGAACGAAGGGATGGGGACACCGGCTTGTCGCCACACCCAGGTGGCGAACAGCGCACACCAGGCCTCGCACGGACCGAAGGGATTGCAGAACGCGCCCTGGCCGACGTCGGGATCGCCCTCCACCTGGCTGGCGGCGATGGCCGTGATCGAGGCCGAGGACGGCAGCGCATAGGGCGAGGCGGACGAGAAGTAGTAGTTCCAGTCCTCCGGTTCGAGCAGCCAGTACCCCCCGCCGTCGGGGGTGGCCGCCATGGCCGTCACGGGCGAGAGCGGTTTCGTCGGCGCCGTCGATCCGAGCGGGGGGGCGTTGCCGAAGGTGTAGATGCTCCCGTCCCACCCCACCAGCCAATACCCCTTCCCGCCCGGTGTGGTGGCCATGGCCACGATGCCATCGGGGATGGGCTTCCCGCCTGTCGAGCCGAGGAAGGTGGCGTCACCGAAGGTGAAGATCCCGCCGTCGGCCGCCACCAGCCAGTAGCCCAACCCGTCGGCCGTCGCCGCCATCCCTGTCACCGGCTGCGCCAGCGCCGTGCCGCCCGTCGAGCCGAAGAATCCGGCGTCACCGAAGCTGAAGATCCCGCCGTCGGCCGC
>PLXQ01000010.1 GCA_003151475.1 Acidimicrobiaceae bacterium
TGGTGCGAAGTGCCAGCCCAGAGGCTTGATCGTGATTTTGGTGCCCTTCAGTTCATCCTCTCCGTGGCATCCTCATCGTCTCTGTCCATAGCAACGACGTCACCGCTTGCCGGCGCACAGGTGAGAGTGCCTTACTCGGTGACGCTGGCCGCAAGCGGCGGAAGTTCCTCATACAAGTGGAAGCTCATCTCATCGGGACTTCCGAGGGGACTGAAGCTGAACAAAAAGACGGGGACGATCTCGGGCAAGCCCAAACGTCCGGCGATCGGTGCCGACAGTTTCCAGGTTCAAGTGAGCAGCGGCTCGGATAAGACAGCCGCCACCTTCTCGATCTCGGTAACGTAACGGAGCAGGGGCCAAAGCAGAGGTCTTCGCACCGTCCCTCCTGAGTGGGATCTGAGAACATCGACCCACCAATCGCCAAGGTCAGCAATATCAGGTCACTGACGACGGGTCCCCAGTGGCGTCGTGCATATCCTCGCGTGCGCCAGACGATTCACGTTTCCGCTCCTTGAGCCTAAGGGAGCCGCATTCTGGCAACAAGGTGTCCGCTCAGCTCGGGTGCGGTGGTTCAACCGGCTCGACCTGGAAACACTCGTCGAAGGTCGATCCGTCGGAGGCCGGGCTGTAATGACTGTCGCCGGAGTAGACGCCGAGGAAGCAGTAAAGGCCCACCACCGACGGCGTGAAGCTGGCGCTGGTGGCCGTGGCGGCGTCACCCGACCCGGACAGCGTGACGGCACCGAGGTCAGTACCGGCGTCGGTGCAGGCGACGGCGGTGGACGTCTCTTCGGGTCCGCACACGTAGAAGGTGACGGTACCCGTGGGGGTGAGCCCGTACGCCCCGGTGAGGTAGGCCGTATCGACGGTCGCCAGCCCGACGGTGAACAAGGCCGGGTCCGGCTGGGTCGTCAGCTGCGCAGTGCCGATGGTGACGGTGAAGCACTCGTAGCTGGTCGACCCGTCTGATGCCGGGTAGTAGATGGAGTCGCCGGAGTAGACGCCTAAGAAGCAGTAACTCCCGGTGGCCGGTGCGGTGAAGGCCGCTGAGCTCGCGGTGGCAATGCCGGCTGAGCCTGAGAGGGCGGCGGTGCCGAGGTCCGACCCCCCGTTGGCCGCATTGAACGCCGTGCATGGGGTCGAGCTTCCCGCGCACTCGTAGAAGTGGACACTCCCCGTGGGGGTGACCCCGTCCGCTCCAATCACGGTGGCGTTGTCGGTATCGGACGCGCCGATGACGATGGTGGCGTTCGCCGGTTTGGTCGTCACGCCGGGGTCAGCCATTGCGACGGTGAAGCATTCATTGAGGGTCGACCCGTCTGAGACCGAGGCGTAACTCGAATCGCCGGAGTAGACGCCTAAGAAGCAGTAGCTCCCGGTGGCCGTCGGGGTGACGGCAGCGGTCGTGGCCGTGGCGCCACCGCCCGAGCCCACCAGAACGATCGAGCCGAGGTCGACCACCGTGGGGGAGGTCTCGGTGCACGGGGCGGCGTCGCCGGAACAGACGTAGAAGTGGACCGTGCCCGTCGGACTGACCCGGCCCACACCTATGGCGATGGCGATGGCGGTGTCGGAGGTCCCGGGCACGATGGTCGAGCGCTGCACCTGGGTATGGAACGTCGGGGTCACTGCCGTGCTGCATCCGCCGGCCGAGAAGGGAACGAGAGTGGCGGCGACGCTATGGGTGCCGTGAGAGTAGGTCCCGGTGTATTCACCGGTGGCCCGGGACCAGGTGCCTGCGAAGACGTGCCCCGAGGCGGGCCCCCCCGTCCAGGTCATGGTGAGATTGTTCTTCCCTTTGTCTCTGCCGTGATCTCCGCTTCCCACGGTGACGACGTCGGAGAACGCGTGGTGTTTGGCGAAGGAGTCATTTTCGCAGGTGGCGCCGGCCTTGATGGTCCAGACGCTGCCGTCATTGATTCTGTCGAAATGTGTCTTGGATTGGGCTCGGGCGACCGATGCCGAGGCGGAGCCCCCTGTCCCCAGCGCTGTCGCCGCCAGGAGAATCGTCGTCACCATCGCCAATCGGCGCATCCTCTTGTTCGCCCCCACCCTCCGACGCATCCTCCGCACCCCGAGCACCGACCCACCTGAGCGGCGAAGATGCCTTTGTGGCGGGTGACCCATAACATCTTACGCACAGTGGTGGCTTCGTCACACTGTCTAATGTGACGAACTCGAGGGTCAAACCAGAATTCCATTGCCTACGAGGTCGCCACGATGTGCAGGGTTCCCCGCGTGAAGTGGGCACCTCGCGGCACGAAAGTGCCCGGTGATCGGTTATTCGTTAGCCCTGTGCCGGGAGGAGGGTGACCGAGACCGGAGTCGGCATGCGCGTGCCGCTCGGTAAGCCGGCGATGATGGCTTTGGTGGCATAGGCACCGGGCGGAAGTGCTGGCATTCCTGTCGGGGTACACGACGGTTCGTTCTCTGTGGCCTGGCCCTTCTCTTGAGTGCATCCCTGAAAGGTGGTTTGAACGGTCAACGGGAATTGGTTCCGGCCCGGTGCTATGCGGACAGATGGATTGCAACCGACCAGGGGATCAATATGGCTGTACGTGATCCTGCTGTTGACCAGTCCCACATCGAGCCAACCATCGAGCGCGCAACTCTGAACAATGACCGTCTTGGAGGTCGTGTTGATGAACACGGCCTTGCCCTTAATGGACGGGCCGCTGATGACGCGCGTATGGGAAAGCGTGATCCGAACCGTGATCGGGGCTGGGGCACGTTGATTATCCAGTGCGGTCCCATCGCAGCTTGCCAGCGCGACGACGAGGACGACCGCCATCAGCCACCACTTCCTCGTTGACATCGAGACCATTCTGACGCGGAACGACGACGAAATGTGCACTGCCGGCAGGTACTGCTGGCCGATCACTGCTGCAGGGGGCACCACCGGGTCCCCGTTCATGGGCCAGTTCAGCGCGGTATTCTCGTGTCTTCATCCAGAGTGACTCGAGGGACCTGGCCCTACGACAGTCCGGCAGCCGGCTTCGGCACGGTGCCAATGCCAGGATCGATGAGGACCCTGTGGCTGATAGTCGAAATGATCAACGCCGACTTGTGGGAGTCGTGAAGTATCGAGAGGCGACGGAACAGGACGCCGGCGACATCGCCGCTCTTCACGCTGACAGTTGGCGGCGCCACTATCGCGGTGCGTATCTCGATTCCTACCTGGACGGAGACATCGTCGCTGATCGTCTTGAGCTCTGGACCAGTCGCCTTGCTCCTCCCCGGCTCGACCAATACACCGTGGTCGCCAACGATGGTGGTGGGGTCTGCGGCTTCGCCCACACCGTGTTCGACCACGACCCGAAATGGGGAGCCCTCCTCGACAATCTGCACGTCAGGAGCGATCTAAAAGGACACGGGATCGGCACTCGTTTGTTATCCCACGCCGCTCACGGGCTCCTGCAGCAGCGGCCACCGGGGCCCATCTACCTGTGGGTACTCGACCAGAACAAGGCGGCCCAGTCCTTTTATGACGCGAGGGGCGGCACGAGGGTCGAGAGCACGCTCCGGGGGCCGTTCCCCGGAGGCGGCACAGCTATGGGTCACAGGTATTTCTGGCCGGACGCCTCGCTGCTCGTCGTGCGCGACACCTGATCCGGAGCGACAAACCCGCCGCGTGTGAAATGGCTGCGGGGCTGTCTAATTCCCGTTCAGGATCTCCGAGGCGGCGCGCTCGCCGGTGAGGACGGCACCGTCGATGGCGCCGTGGGATTTTGTCGACGTTTCCGTGCCGGCCCAGTGCACGCGGCCGAAGGGCTGACGCAGCAGGTGGCCGTACCGGGTGAGGACCCCGGGAGGAAAGTGGGCCATGGAACATCCCTTCGTCCATTCCTCGGTCCACCACGGTGTCTCGATGAAAGCGAGCGGCGACGCCGCTTTGGCCCCGAACCGGGCCGTGAGGGCGTCGAGAACGCTCTTTCGCCTCTCGGCCTCCGCGAGCGCCGCGGCGCTCTCGGCCACGGCGCCGAAGGTGAACGAGGCCAGGACGCCCAGGATACCTGACGCCGGCGTGGCGTCCAGGGTGACCTCGGCCGTCGATCCCGGTTCGGCGCTCTGGCCACTGAGACCGTCGGGCCGCCAGAAGGGCTCGTCGTAGACGATCAGCGTCTTCGACTCGGGGCCCGCCACTGCCTTCGTGTAGAGCGTCTGGCGGTCGTCGGGGAGCGGGGGATCGAAGCGGATACCGAGAGCGAGCGCCGGGGGGACGGTGACGACAGCGTGGTGGGCCGACACAGAGACCCCGTCGGCCTCGATGGTGACCCGGTCGTCTCCCTGTGTGACGGACCGCACCGGCGCGCTCAGTCGGACGGCGTCTCCGAGGACGGCGGCCATACGGTCGGCCACGATGCCCGCACCCCCAACCACCATGTTCTCCTGGGCGCCGTTGGTGATGGAGAAGAGGGCGTTGATGCTCCCGTGGGCCCGGACGAGGAACAGCAGGTGGAGAAACGACGTGTCGTCGAGATCACCGGTGAAGAGGCCGCGCACGGCCATCTCGAACAGGTCACGCCCCGCCGACGTCCGTATTCCTGACTTCTCCACGAACCAGGCCACGGAGCGGGCGTCCCACTCGCGGGCGCGTTTGGCCGTCCACGGCTCGTCGAGGGGGACGCTTTTGGAGAGCCGGTCGATCCTGGCCTGGGCCAGGGCGATGGTGAGGACGGCCAGCGGGCTGATCTTCGGGATGAGGCCTTTATACGGTCGTATACGGCCGCCGTGGACGAGAAGGTGTGAACCCTTCACCCACGTCTTGTAGGTAGAGACACCGAACTCCCGGGTGAGGCCGAATATCGCTTCGTGGTAGGGGGCCAGCCACGCTCCACCGCGGTCGACGGGCGAGCCGTCGTCCAGATGCTGGGTCCAGATCCGGCCGCCGATGCGGTCGCGTGCTTCGAGGACCACGACGGACTTTCCGTTCTGGTGCAGGCGCAGGGCTGTCGTGAGCCCGGCGTACCCCGCACCCACCACACAGACATCGGCTTCGAGTCGATCGGCCACAGAAGGCGCACCGTAGCGTCGTGATGCGGGCGGGTGCTGGGCCAATCAGGAATGGGCCGATCAGGAATGGGCCAATCAGGAATGGGCCAATCAGGAATGGGCCAGACCTCGCCTCACCCGGCCGGGGAGCGGAGCATGGCCGCCATCCCTTCGATGAAGGGATCGGGGTTCGAGGTCTTCGCTTCCACGATGGCCTTCATGTCGGGTAGATAGAGCTCGAAGCCGTCGCCTTCGATGGCGCCCACGATCCCGCGTGCCATCTCCTCGGCCGAGATCTTCGGTCCGGAGTAGAGCGGGTCGTCGTTGTCGGGGAGGTCCCAGATCTCGGTGTCGATGGGTCCCGGGTTCACCAGGCGGATGACGATGCCGGAGTCCCACAGGTCGACGGCGATGGCTTCGCTCCAACCGCACAGAGCGAACTTGCTGGCCGAGTAGGCGGCTTCGTTGGCGTTGCCGAGACGGCCGGCCACACTCGAGACGTTCACGATCATGCCGTCGCCCCGCTCCAGCATGCGGGGGAGAAGGGTCATCGTCATGTGCGCCGGCGCCAGGAAGTTGATGCGCATGACCCATTCGAGAGTGTCCAGATCGAGCTTGGTCGTATGCCGGCGCATGGGGACCCCGGCGTTGTTGACGATGCAGTCGAGGTGCCCGAAGGCGTCCCAGGCCTCGACGGCGACGGCGGCGGCGCGGTCGAGGTCGGCCAAATCGGCCACCCACATGCGCGAGTCGGGTGAGACCTTGCGGCAGTCGGCCAGAACCTCGGCCAGTTTGTCCTCCCGGCGGGCGATGAGGCCGACGGTGGCTCCGCCCTCGGCCAGCTGGCGGGCCAGAGAGGCGCCGATCCCCGACGACGCTCCGGTGACGAGGATGTGTGAGCCGGAGATCTGCATGAAGGACGCCTTTCGTCGAGGATCACGTGCAGCGTTCCACCGGATGGGCTTCGTCTCAAGTTGGCCGACCTCCAGGTCCGCGGTGGGTCCCGATGCCGCCGCCCCGGCGCGAGACTCGTTTCCATGACCGGCACCGATGAGCTCTCCTACGCCATGCGTCCGATCGGCGTGGTGTCCTCCAGCCGCCTCCAGGCCATCGACGACGACTGGGCCGACGTGGCCGCCACCATCACCGTGCTCCCGCCGTTCGATGCCCGGTCACTGGTCGCGCTGGGTGCGTTCAGTCACGTCGAGGTGATCTTCGTTTTCCACGGCGTGGATCCCGAGGCCGTCTGTACCGGGAGCCGTCGGCCGCGGGGGAATCCCGACTGGCCCGAGGTGGGCATCTTCGCCCAGCGGGCCAAGGACCGGCCCAACCGGATCGGGCTGTGCACCTGCGAACTGGTCGAAGTCCGCGGTGACATGCTCGAGGTGCGTGGCCTCGACGCCATCGACGGCACGCCGGTTCTCGATATCAAGCCCTACATGGCCGAGTTCGCGCCGCGGCGCCAAGTTCGGCAACCGGCGTGGTCACATGAGCTGATGGCCGGGTATTTCTGACGATGGCGTCGAGTAGTGACCGGCGGCGCAAGGAGCGTGAGCGTCGGGCCGCCTCCCGCCGGTTGCCCGCGGTGCGCGGGCACAAGGGTCGTGGGCTGCAGACGGGAGGGCGGCCCCGTTCGGTGCGCATGGTCGGCGTCGGCCAGTTCGCCGAGGGACTAGCCCGACGCCGCGCCCCGCACCGTCAGGCGCACGGCCTACGCCGTGTCGGGGGCATCGTGGCCGGCATCGCCGTCGGCGTCGTGATCGTCCTGTGGGTCATCGCCCGCGTGGCCGGGCATCTATAAGCCCGTTCGCCGCCCGGCTCAGGACATGAGCACGGCCACCGTGGTGATGATGGCGTCATAGATGAAGTGGGCCGTGATCGACCGGTTGAGCCGGTGGTGCTTCTGGAACGACCTGGTCACGAAATAGCCGAAGGGGATGGTGAGGAGGAAGCCGACCCCGTAGTAGATGTGGTAGCTGGTACGCAGGGTGAGGCTGAGGATCAGCGCCCGCTGGGGTGTCCAGCCGAACTGCTCGAGCCGCGTGATCAGGTACCCGTTCACGATCATTTCTTCGGCGATGGCCGTGGTGGCCGATGTGGTCAGCGCGTAGATGACGTAGTAGGCGGGGACGTGACCGAGCACCGTGGTGTTGATGATCTTCGAATGGTCCTTGATGAAAAAGACGAACGGGATGAGCAGGACGTACTCGGCCAGGTACGACAACGCCACCAATCCGATCGCCGGCCAGATGTCGGCGCCGAAGCGGGGCCATCCGAGACCCAGAGACGACGGTCGTTGTCCGGTGCGGGTGAGCAGCAGAAGGACGAGCGGCACCATGGCGGCCACGGCCAGGTAGCTCAAGATGCCGAGGATCAGGTTGCTGATGGGATGGCCCGGGACCGTCGTTGTGAATTGTCGGATGTCGGGGACGCCCTGGATGTGGCGGACCAGCAACACCACAGCGCTGGAGACGCCGGGAATCAGAAAGGCGAGGAGGACGAAACGCGTCTCCCAGACGAGGCTGCGGCGACTGGCCTCCTCCACGCGGATCGTGACCGGGGGTGGAGGCGCCATCGAAGGGACGGCCACCGGTACCCAGTACTGCCAATTGGCGGGGGGAACGGGCCAGTCAGGGGGCGGTTGCCACAGCGCGGGAGGGGACCAACCCACCGGGGGGACCGGCCAACCGGGCGGGGCCACCCAGACCCAGATGTGGTCGGTCATGCCCACAGGATGCCCGACGCCGCCGACGCGGTGGCGTATCGGGAGAAATGGTGGCGATGACGCGTTGTTCCGGTGGGCGCCGCTTTCAGTAGCCGGGGCCGTGATCCAAGATGCGGCGGGGGGCGTCGATCATCATGGTGTCGATCTGATCCTCGGTGAAGCCCCGGCTGCGCATCATGGGTAAGACGTCGTGGCTGATGTGCAGGAAGTTCCAGTTGGGCTGGGCCTGGGCCAGGAAGTCGTCGTCGAACCAGTCCATGTGACACCCGGCATCGTGGGAGAGCACGAGCTTGTCGGTCCACCCCGCCTCGCACAGGCTGGCGATGGTCTCGATGCGTGTCTCGGTGGGGCAGTAGATGTCGACCCCGAAACGGTCCATGCCCAGGGTCGATCCGGCTCGAAGAAGCTCCTGGAGATAGTCGAGGTCGGTCGAGTCCCCGCTGTGGCCGATCACCACCCGACTCAGGTCCACGCCCTCTTCGGTGAAGACCCGCTGCTGGTCGAGGCCGCGCTTCTTCCCGGCGTGGGTATGGGTCGAGATGGGGAGACCGGTCTGGCGGTGGACGCGGGCCACGGCCCGCAGGACGCGCTCGACCCCGGGGGTGAGGCCCTGCTCGTCGGTGGCGCACTTCAAGATGCCCGGACGCACGCCGGACCCGGCAATACCATTTTCGATATCGTGGAGGAAGTACTCGTCGAGCACGTCCACGCCGCTCGGCCGGAAGGCCCCCGTGCGGTAATCGAAGAAGTGGGGGAGATCGTTGTAGGTGTAGAGGCCGGTGGCCACGACGATGTGGAGATCCACCTGTTCGGCCACCTTCTGGACCAGTTCGATGTCGCGGCCGAGCCCGACCACGGTCAGATCGACGATGGTGCCGATGCCGGCCTCGTGCAGTTCCTGAAGGCGCTCGACCGCTTGGGCCACCCGTGCTTCGGGGTCCCAACCGGTGGGCCAGTTCGCGACCACCTCCGGGGAGCGGACGAAGACGTGTTCGTGCATCAAGGTGGATCCGAGCGCCCCGGCATCGACCGGTCCGCGCACGGTGTTGATCTGGCCCATCGTTCCTCCCTCGTATCCGATGGAGGCGTACCTTACGGCGCCAGCAACCCCTGGAGCTCGGAGGCGAGGATCCGGGCCGCGTCGCGCAGGCGCGACGGATCGGGTCCGGCGCTGAGCAGCGACCGGGAGGCGGACGGCAGGACCCGACCGGGACAGGATGAGAAACAGGCGGCCACGTCGGCCGGCGTGGCGCCTTGGACGCCCACCCCGGGGGCGAGGAACAGGCCGTTCATGGAGGAGAGATCGAACTCCGTGGGGGGACCGTGGGTGGGTCCGAAGACGGCGCCGACAGGACCCACACGGCCCCGCGCCACGCGGTCGTTCTCGGCCGCGATATCGAGCACGAGTTGGTGTTCGACCGTCGTCGTTCCCTGCTGGCGCGCGCCCTGGATGGAACGCCCTTCGGTATTGGACGACCGGGTGACGATGAAGACGCCGGCGCCGTTGGCCACGGCCCGGTCGAGGATCGGTTGCATGGCCGCCAGTCCCAGATACGGGGTGATGGTGATGGCGTCGACAGCGATGGCCGCCTCGGGTCCGAGGTAGGCCTCGGCATAGGCCTCGTTGGTCGATCCGACGTCACCGCGCTTGGCGTCCAAGAGCACGAGCACGCCTTCGCGTCGGCAGGTTTCGACCAGGCGGGCCAGGCTGCGGATCCCCTGCCAGCCGTGGCGCTCGTAGAAGGCGGCCTGCGGCTTCACGATGCCGACCGATCCCACCACGGCGTCCACGGCGATGTCGACGAATCGCTCCAGTCCGTCGGCCGTGTCGCTCAGTTCCCATTCGACGAGGAGCTCGCCCGACGGATCGAGTCCGAAGACGAGTGGTCCGAGTTCGGCCATGGCCGCGACGGCCCGATCGGCGAAAGGCGCCGGTCCTGCCGCCGGCGCCGACCGGGAGGGCGGTGTCGACAGGGCGGTGGTGCGCACGTCGCCGACGATACCGGTCACGGGGCCGGACGGGTGGCTCCCACATAGCCGTTCGAGAAGATGGGCTCGACCCGGACGACGGCGCCGGTGTGCGGGGCATCGACCATCTCACCGGGCCCGGTGACGATCCCCACGTGGTCGACGCCCGATGTCGACGACCCGAAGAACACGAGGTCCCCGGGCTCGAGGGTCGCTCCCCGCGCCAGCCGCGGCCCCACGTCGAACTGGTCCTGCGCCACCCGGGGAAGCGGCAACCCGGCGGCGGCGAAGGCGGCCTGGACGAGACCCGAGCAGTCGAAGCCCCCGGGCCCCTCGCCGCCCCACCGGTAGGGGGTGCCCAGTCGCCCGAGCGCCCACGACAGAGCCACTGCGGCTACGGGTGATTCTCCCGCCGCCGGCGCGGCGGCCGTCGCACCGGCGGCGCCGGCGGGGGAGAGCGCCGGCGTGACGACGCCCAGGCCGGGGAGTCCGGCCCCGCCGGTGCCGCCCGCCAAGCTGGCGACGCCCAGCGACAGGCAGACGGCCGAACCGGCCACGAGGCCCAGGAGGACAAAGAGGAGCCGGACGGGCGTACGCATGTGGTGACCACCGGGGCGCGATGAAACCGAATATGCGTGAGCGGGTGGCTCAGAGAACGGTGCTGTGCTTCGGCAGAAGCAGCGGCTCCCGTGCGCCCGAGTGGAACACGGTCACGACGGTGGCGTCAAGGGTCGGCGACCCCGGGCATTCGCCGACCGGATGCGCCCAAAGGCGGTCAGCCCGAGACGTTCGGTCCGGCGCGCTCCACGGTGAGACGCAGAAGGACGCGGCGCTCGCTCTCCATGGCGGCGCGGTACTCGTCCCAGTCCGGGTGCTCGCCTGACAGCGACCGGTAGTAGGCCACGAGGCCGTCCATGGCATCGGGGAGCGAGACGATCTCGACGGGGCCTTCCACCTGGACCCATTCTCCGTAGAAACGGTCGTTCAATACGGCGATGGCGGCGCGGGGCCGGCGGCGGAGGCTCTTCGTCTTGACCGCCGTCTCGCGGGTACTCACCACCACGAAGCCGTCCTCGTCGACGCCGGCCGCCACGGGTGACATCTGGACCTCGCCGTCCGCTCTGGTGGTGGCCAGAATGGCGTGGTGGTTGTGGCGGATGAACTCCAGCGCCGCTTCTCGGTCCATGGCGTGCTCCTCCGTGCGGTGCGCTCCCTCGGCACGCTACCGGTGAGCGAACGGTACCGGGAGCTTCACAGATCTCGCTCTCCCGCACCACGGTGGGCCCCGAGGAGTCGGGCACCGAGGACGCGGAGATGGGCGCGCATCTCGACCGGCTCGAGCACCTCGAAGTCGAGGCCGAGGCCGATCAGGTAGCCGGCCAACCAGTCGAAGTCGTCGAGCCCCAGCTCCACCGTGGAGCCGGTGCCGTCGGGCTCGGTGACCCCGACATGGGGGGCGATGAGCCGTGCCACTTCCTCGGCCGGTGCCTTCACCCGGACCACGGCCCGGTGGGCGTAGCCCGTGGTGGTGATGGCCTCGGCCACCATCCGGCCGGGATCGTCGATGGGTCGGGGGTGAAAGGTATGGCCGGTGACCGTGATCAGCGAGGCGCGGTCGACCCGGAAGGTGCGCCAGTCGTTGCGGTCGAGGTCGTAGGCCACGAGATACCAGCGGCGGTCCGTGGCCACCAGGCGGTAGGGCTCCACGCGCCGGTCGCTGTGGCGGCCGTCCCCGTCGACGTAGGAGAAGGTGGCCCGGAGGCTGTTGTCACAGGCCTGGGCCAGTCCCACGAGACTCTCGGAGGAGACGACCTCGGTGGGCGAGGCCAGAGAGACGGTGGCCGCCCGCAGTGCCGTCAACTGTGCTCTCAGGCGCGCCGGGAGGAGGCGGTCGAGTTTGGACAGCGCCGTCAGCGCGCCGCGCTCGATGCCGGGGACCGCCGCCCCGGCCGACACGCCGAGCACGACGGCCACGGCCATGGCCTCGTCGTCCTCGAAGAGCAGGGGAGGGACGTCCGTTCCCCCGCCCATGCGGTAACCGCCGCCGGCACCGGGGATGCCCTGGACCTGGTAGCCGAGGCTCCGGAGGCGCTCCACGTCGCGCCGGACGGTGCGGGCGTCCACCTCGAGGCGTTCGACCAGGTCGGCGCCACTCCACGCCGAGCGCCGCTGGAGGAGCCCGAGAAGGGCAGGAGCCGTGCTGCGGAGTCGGCCATGGGCCCAGTATGGCCAAATTGAGGACTGATCATGTCCGCAATAGGGCTTACCGTGAGGAACATGACCAATCCCTCGGTAATGCAGCAACTGGCCCAGGAGCATGAACGCGAAACCCTGGCGGCCAGCCGCATGCCGCGTCGCCCGGGCTTTCTGGCGCCCAAGGTGCGCCAACGGCTGGGCTGGTCGCTGATCGGCCTCGGCGTGCATCTGGCCCTCGACGGCGGTCCAAACCGGAAGCAGGCCCTCGAGGTGGTCCGGCGCTGACGTGCGGCGCACTCCCCGTACTATGCCGACGACCTGGGGATATGCTCCGTGAATGCTCAGCACGATGCAGGACGGGCCCTTACTGATCAGTGGCATCCTCAGGCACGGCCAGTGCGTCTACGGCGACAGCGAGGTCATCACCGTCCGGCCCGGGGGAGACCAGAAGTCGACCTTCACCCAGGTCGGCGAGCGGGCCGAGAAGCTCGCCGCCGCGCTGCGGCGGCTCGGGATCGGCGACAGTGACCGGGTTGGGACCTTCGCCTGGAACGACCAGGAGCACCTGGAGGCCTACCTGGCCGTGCCTTCCATGGGGGCGGTGCTGCACACCTTGAACATCCGGCTCTTCCCCGAGCAGTTGGCCTACGTGGTGAACCACGGGGAGGACAAGGTGGTGATCGTCGACGCTTCCGTCGCGCCGTTGTTCGCCAAGGTGCGCGACGAGTGCAAGACGGTCGAGCACGTGATCGTGGTGGGGGAGGGTGACACCTCGGGTCTCGGTGAGACGCTCGCCTACGAAGAGCTGATCGGGGCCGAGGAGCCCGGTTACGACTGGCCCCTGATCGACGAGAAGCAGGCGGCCGCCATGTGTTACACGAGTGGCACCACCGGCAATCCGAAGGGCGTCGTCTACAGCCACCGCTCCACGTGGCTGCACTCCTTCTCCGGTTTGTCGGCCAACGCCGTGGGCGCCTCGGAGCGTGACCGGGTGCTCGTGATCGTGCCCATGTTCCATGCCAACGCCTGGGGGATGCCGTACACGGCGTTCATGGCCGGGACCGATCTGATCCTGCCCGAGCGCTTCCTGCAGGCCGAACCCCTGGCCCGGATGTTCCGGGAGCTGCGTCCCACCCTGTCGCTCGGGGTGCCCACCATCTGGAACGACCTGCTGCGCTACAGCCAGACGAACGACGTGGACCTGTCCTCGCTGCGGCTGATCACGGCCGGTGGATCGGCGGTGCCCCGGGTGCTGATGGAGGCCTACCGGGACCAGTTCGAAGTGGACATGATCCAGGGCTGGGGGATGACCGAGACCAGTCCCGTGTGCGCCATGGCCTTTCCGCCCAAGGCGGCAGCGATGGCCGAGGAGATGGACTGGCGGGCGAAGACGGGCCGGGTCCTCGTCGGGGTGGAGATCCGGGCGGTGGCCGACGACGGGACGGTGTTGCCGCGCGACGGCGTGTCGGTGGGTGAATTCGAGGTGCGTGGGCCCTGGATCACCGGTTCGTACTACGGCGATCCGAGCCCCGACCGGTTCCATGACGGCTGGTTGCGCACCGGTGACGTGGGCTGGCTCGATGACCGGGGGTTCCTGCAGATCTCGGACCGGACGAAGGACGTCATCAAGTCCGGTGGTGAGTGGATCTCCTCGGTCGAGCTCGNNGAGCTCGAGAACGAGGTGATGGCCCATCCGGGGGTGTTCGAGGCGGCCGTGATCGGCGTGCCCGACGCCAAGTGGGACGAGCGTCCGCTCGTGGTGGTGGTGGTGTCCGAAGAGGAGCATCCCGATCCCGACGCGCTGGTCGAATTCCTGACCGGACGGGTGGCGCGGTGGTGGCTGCCCGAGCGGTGGGCGTATGTCGATGAGCTGCCCAAGACGAGCGTGGGCAAGTTCGACAAGAAGGCGCTGCGTAGCCAAGTGGCCGACGGGAAGATCGAGATCCACGAGGTCGGCGCCGCGCGCCGCGCCGACTGAGGACAGCGGACTCGACGTTCATGGGTGCCGAGGATCTGGCCGAACGCTTGGCTCAGCTGTCGGAAGAGATCGGCGATCTGGCTTTCGACCGATTGCGCGAAGCGTCGTCGTCGGCCGGCCGCGGTGAGGCGCAACCGGCGCTCGTGGCTGAGGAGAAGCGTCTCACCCGTGCCCGGCGCGCCGTCGACAAGGCCGTCGTGCTGCTGCGGGCCCCGGGCGAGAGCATCGACGACTGACGGTTTTCGGCAGGGTCACCGTGCGCGTCGCCGCAACTCACGCTCAGCGACGAGAAGTGTTGCCTTTTCTCGCTTCTGCCGCGTGACCGCCTTTTGGAGCTCCTGCGAAGCCTCCTTCACCTCGCGCTCCGCTTTGCGTAAGTGAGCAGCAATGTCGCGTCGACGGGAGTTTGCTGCATCATGACGCTGACGGGCCTGGTCGAGAGCCGCGCTGGCGGTGTCCAATGCAGTTTGGGATGCGGCCATGGCCTTCTCGGCTTCGTCGAGAAGATTCCGACGAGCATCATCGGGTTCGGATTGTGACTCAGAGCTCTGCCTCTTGCTGGTCCGTCGTCCGCGTGTCAGGACGTCGGGCTCGGTGGTCTGAACGCCACCGAATCCGACGTGGCTCAGGGCATCTGGGAGTCGACCAGCCTTGAGTGCGAGGCCGGACGACTCATTGGCCATGGCCGCTTCTATCGTGGCCACGAGTTGTCGTTGAACGTCCGTGCCGAACGACATTCCCGCAGTCTTGGCCTCAACGGCGGCGAGCCGTAGAACGCGTTGGACAAGCTCCTGACGGTCGCTCGATAGCCGGCGAAGATCCGCCCCCTTGGACTGATCCTGAGCTTGGCGGAGGTCCTTTCCCAGGGCGAGGATCTTCACGATCTCCTTCGGGTGGCCTCGGACGAGCTGATTGGCCAGCCACGCTGGCTGAGAGGGCTTGCGGAGCTTTCGGACAGCAGCAGCGGTCTCTTTGTCCTCCGAGGCCGAGAGTTCCTTGGCCCGGGCGTTGCGAGCCTCGGTGAACTGCTCCATAGGTAGGCCATAGAGTTCGTCGGCCACGTCGTCCAGAGCCATCTCCGCATCATCGCTCGCCGGCGCACACCCGCGCAGTCAATGTGTGATTTCGCAAACATGCAATGGAAATCCAAAGATGGGATGTGGAACCTCCTTCCAGAAAGGTCATTCCGACCTTCTCCATCAGCCGCCCGACGCTCGGTGTTCGGCGCTATATACGCCCGTCTGCCATGTACTGCGTCATGTGAGGATCCTGGCGGAGCGGCAGTGCCCGCCACCACTGCTCGGAAAGCCAACGTTATGGCTGTAATGCCGTTGCCGAGCCCTCATCACGTACAAATCGCCAAGGCCGGTTGAAGGCGCGGACCAGCGCCCATAGAGTGCTGGCGTGGATATTCAGCGCCCAAGCGCTGGCACTGGTGCCGCAGTCGGCGGCGAAGGGGGTCCCCATGTACAAAGCGATTGTCGTTGGCACCGACGGGTCAGACCGGGCCGACGTCGCCGTCAATGAGGCTTTTGCCCTGGCAAAGATGACGGGGGCCAAGGTACATGCCGTCCATGCAGTTCACGCCGCGGCCGCGACGGGATTCTCTGACGTGCCGGGAACCGCGCAGTCAACCAGTGCCAGCCTGCGCGAGCACGTTGACCACGTCGGCACGGAGCTGCTTGCCAAGGCCGAACATCAGGGGGTGTCTGCCGAGATGCACAATCCCGAGGGTGACCCGGCGGATGCGCTCATCAGCGTCGCCAACGCTGTGGACGCCGACATCATCGTGGTTGGAAACCGGGGTATGGCAGGGATGAAACGCCTTGTGCTCGGGAGCGTGCCCAACAAGGTGTCGCATCAGTGCCCCTGCAGCCTGCTCATCGTGAACACGGACCGCACCTGATCCCTCTAGGGCGACGAGAGAGCGCTCCTCATCCGGGCGATGACCTCGTCGACGACGTCGGTGGTGGTGGCATCGCCGCCGAGATCGAAGGTCCGGACACCGTCGGCGGCGGCACCCAAGGTGGAGGAACGGATGGCGCCGGCGACGATCGCCGCGCCGGGATCTCCGCGCCGCGCCGCATAGTCGAGCACGGCGGCACAGGCCAGGAGCATGGCCATGGGGTTGGCGACATCTTTTCCGAGCAGTGACGGGGCCGTGCCGTGGGGCGCCTCGGCCATGGCCACGGTGGGGTGGAGGTCGTCGTCGAGTGCGAGGAGGACCGATTCGGCCCCGGCGATCGAGCCGAAGAGAGCCAGGACGAGATCGGAGAGGACGTCGCCGTCGCGGTTCAATGCGGGGATGACGAGGGGCATCTCGCCGGATTCGGTGAGGAGACCGGCGTAGGCGGCATCGATGAGGATGGGGCGGTAGCGGACCTCTTGATGGCGGAGCGCCGCTGCGTCCATCTCCTCTTTGAGCAGTCCCTCGTAGAGCGGTGAGACCGTCCACTTCGGCCCGCCGTAGACGCAGGCGTCGAGGGCGGCGGCGCTCTGGAAGGAGTACTCGGCCACGGCCCGGCAGGTGCCGCGGTCGATGCGTTCGGTGCGCCAGGCCTGCTCGTCTTTCGTCCCCGGGGTGCCCGTTCTCTTCTCCTGCGCCCCGTAGGCGTCGCCCACCGCCATGCGGACGACCACGATGGGGTGGACGACCGGCGCCAGGGGGACGACGCCGGGAATTCTCCGGCCCGTGCGGACGATGACCGAGCCACCCACCCCTTCGCGCAGGATGCGGTTGGGCGAACCGACGTCTCCCACCTCGGGGGGCGTGATGGTGGCCGCCTTCAGGCCCAGCCCGAGGGCGCGCATGGCCAGCGCCGCTTCGCTGACGACGGCGTTGGCCGTCGCCCGCCGATTCTCGAGGGAGAGATCGAAGCGCTGGAGCTCGATCCGAATACCGAGAGGCGGGGAGTTGAGGACGCGCAGCGCCTGCTCCAGGAGCTCCTGTCCCGTCTCGTCGCCCTCGCAGACCACCAACGCGGTGCCCATTGATGACCCTCGGGTCAGTCCACCCAGGTGTTGACGACGTCGATCATCTGGCGGAGCCGGCCGTAGTGGATGCGGTCGAAGCGGAAGGCCAGGCGGGGGAGATCGACATTGTCACGCGACGAGCGTTCGGGCGAGAGCGGCTTCGACGGTCGGATGGCGCCGCCGCCGATGACGATGTCGGCGAACCGACGGTTGAGCTCGGCCAGCTGGCCCCGCGACGGGGCGTGCTGGAGGCGCATGACGAGAAGGTCGCCCACCCAGCGGACCGAGTGGTAGTTGCGGAAGAAACCCAGGATCTCGTTGGTGGCGATGTCGACGTCGGCGGTGATGCGGTAGAGGCAGTGGTCCTCGGGTGAGACGAGACCACGGGTGGCCACCTGCTCGTCGACGAAGCGCTGCCAGCCCCGCCAGTAGGTGCCGTCGGGGACGTCCAGGAAAACGAGGGGCGCCGGTTGGGCCTTGCCCGTCTGGAGCAGGGTCAGCAATTCGAAGGCTTCGTCCAGGGTGCCGAAGCCGCCGGGGAGAACGGCATAGCCGTCGGATTCCTTGATGAGCATGAGCTTGCGGGTGAAGAAGTAGCGCATCTCGACGAGCTTCGGGTCCTGGGCGATGAAGGGGTTGGCCCCCTGCTCGTGGGGGAGGCGGATGTTCACGCCGATGGACATCTCGCGGCCGGCGCCCTCCATGCCCGCCGCCATGATGCCGGGGCCGGCCCCGGTCACCACCATCCAGCCGTGCGAGGCCATGCGCTCGGCCAGGCGGCGGGTCTGGACGTAGAGAGGATCCTCGGGAAGGGTGCGGGCCGAGCCGAAGAAGGTGACCTTGAGGGCGTTTCGGTAAGGGCGGAAGACGCGGAAGGCCTCGGCCATCTCGGCCAGGGCGGCGGCGGCCAGCTTCAGGTCGATGGGCTCGGTGTGTTCGGCGGCCAGAAGGGCGACGGTGGCGAAGATGGCGCGGTAGAGGTCGGGTCGCTCGGTGACACCGGCCGATGCGAGCAGCGCGTCGACGAGATGGGCGTGGGCCGGATCGAGGACCTCGGTCGGTAGCTGCTCGGCCCCGGCGGTGTCGGCCGACAACGGGGGAGGGGGGGACTCGTCCTCCAGAGGAGTAACGGTGTCTCCCGGCGGTGTGACGGTGTCGCCCGGCGGTGTGACGGAGTCGGTCACGGCCCTCAGCAGGGGGCGGGGACGCGGCCGTAGAGGGTGGTGCGCTGCTCCAGGCGGCGTCCCAGGGGTTCCACGACGGCGGCGAATTCGTCCTCGCCCATGAACTGGCCGTGACTGGCACCCGCGGCGCGCGAGATGTTCTCGTCCATGAGGGTGCCGCCCAGATCGTTGACCCCGGCGCGGAGCAACTGGGTGGCGCCGACGGCTCCCATCTTCACCCAGGAGACCTGGATGTTGTCGATGGAGCCGTGGTAGGCGATGCGGCCCACGGCGTGCATGAGGAGCGCCTCGCGGAAGGTGGGGCCCCGGCGGGCCTTGTGCTGGAGGTAGATGGGGGTGGCCATGTGGACGAAGGGGAGGGGGACGAACTCGGTGAAGCCACCGGTCTCGGCCTGCAGAGCGCGGGTGCGGACGATGTGGCGGGCCCAGGAGCGGGGGCGTTCGACGGCGCCGAACATGATGGTGACGTTCGAACGGAGGCCCACCGAGTGGGCCGTGCGGTGCGCCTCGAGCCACTGCTCGGTGTTGATCTTGTCCGGGCACAGAACGGCGCGGACCTCGTCGTCCAAGATCTCGGCCGCCGTGCCCGGCAGGGTGGCGAGGCCGGCGTCTTTCAGCCGGCGGAGGTAGTCGGCCAGGGGCTCGTCGAGACGCTTGGCCCCTTCGGTGACCTCGAGAGCGGTGAAGGCGTGGATGTGGATGCGGTCGGTGGCGGCGCGGACGGCGCGGATGACGTCCAGGTAGTAGTCGCCGTCGAAGGAGGGGTGGATACCTCCTTGGAGACAGACCTCGGTGGCGCCCAGCTCTTCGGCCTCGCGGACGCGGTCGGTGATGTCGGAGAGCTCGAGGAGATAGGGCGAGCCCCGGAGGTTGAGCGAGAGGGGACCCTTCGAGAAAGCACAGAAGCGGCACTTGAAGGTGCAGACGTTGGTGTAGTTGATGTTGCGGTTGGCCACCCAGGTGACGATGTCTCCCACGGTGTCGGCCCGGAGCTGGTCGGCCAGCTCGGCCACGGCCCGGACCTCGCGACCGCGGGCGCCGAAGAGGGTGACGATCTCGTCCTCGTCGGGAACCTGGCCCAGAGTGACCCCGGTGAGGACCTCGGCCAGCGGACTGCCCGCACCCGGTAACGGCGCCACGGCTGGAGCTTCGGTGACCGCCGCCAGGAGAGCGGGGGGATCGGCCGTGCCCCCCGAGCACCAGGGGTCCTCGCGGCCGAGGCCGTCGGCGTCGGCGTGGTCGAGGACGAAGAAGCGCATGGCCGGGTCGAGGAAGCGCTCGGGTTGGTGGGCGAACTCGGGGTAGACGGTGAGGCGGGGGGCGAGGGTCATACCGGCCGCCTCGGTGGCGGCGTGCAGGATGTCGAGGCCGGGCCAGGCCCGTTCGGGGTTGACGTGGTCGATAGTGACGGGCGAGACACCGCCCCAGTCGTCGATGCCCGATTCGAGCAGCGGTGCCAGGTCGTCCGAAAGGTTGGGCGGCGCCTGAACATGGACATCGGCCGGGAGAAGGAGCCGGGCCACGGCGATGGTCCAGGCCAGTTCGTCGGCAGGACAGGGGGGCGCGTTGTGCATGGCCGTGTCCGGCTTCGGTAAGAAATTCTGGACGATGACCTCTTGGATGTGGCCGAAGCTCCGATGGGAGTCGGCGATGGCAGTGAGGGTGTCGATGCGACCGGCGCGTGTCTCGCCGATGCCGACGAGGAGGCCGGTGGTGAAGGGAATGGAGAGCTCACCGGCGAAGCGCAGCGTGGCCAGGCGGCGGTCGGGTGTCTTGTCCGGCGCGCCGCGGTGACAGGCCAGATCGGGATCGAGGGACTCGAGCATCATGCCCTGGCTGGCCGAGACCGGACGGAGCCGTTCGAGGTCGTCCTTGGCCAGGGCACCGGCGTTGGCATGGGGGAGAAGACCCGTCTCGTCTCGGACCAAGGTGCAGGCGGCCACCAGGTAGTCGACGGTGGAGGTGAAGCCGTGCTCGGTGAGCCACTGCCGGGCCACCGGGTAGCGGTCTTCGGGGCCTTCGCCCAGGGTGAAGAGCGCCTCGTGGCAGCCCGCGGCGGCGCCGGCCCGGGCGATGGCCAGGACTTCGTCGGAGGAGAGGTAGGCGGCGGCGAGGCGGGCCGGAGGCTTGGCGAAGGTGCAGTAGCCGCAGCGGTCACGGCAGAGGTGGGTGAGGGCGATGAAGACCTTCGGGGAATAGGTGATCCGGTTCCCGTGGCTGGCGAACCGGACGGCCCGGGCCTCGGCCTGCAGGTCGGCGAGGGTGGCCACGAGGAGGTCGTTGCGGTCCACGGCGGTCACCTTAGTGGGCTGTCTCTCGGGTCCGACCCGACCGAGGTGATGCTCAGCGGCCGGCGGCGGCGTGGTCGACGAGCCAGACGATCTCCCCGGCCCGGACGCGGGTGGCGGGCACGTCGACGCCCGAGCTGATCTGGCTCCAGATGTCGCGCTTGGACGCACCGGCCAGGGTGAAGACGACCCGTCGGGCCCGGGCAATGGCCCCGAAGGTCAGGGTCATGCGCTTGTGGGGATTGCGGCCGCTCGGGTCGGTGGTGATGAGGGCCATCCGGCCCGGCGGTGCGTCGAGGTCGGCCGTCCCCGGGAACAGAGAGGCCGTGTGGCCGTCGGGGCCGACACCCAGATGGACGAGATCGAGGGCGGGTAGCCAGGCCAGCAGCCGGTCGTAGTCGTCGACGTCGTCGCACGACATGGGGTGGAAGCCGGCAACATCGCCCACGCGATCGAGCAGGGCCTCGCGTACGAGACGCTGGTTGGCGTCGGGATCGTCGGGCGCCACGCACCGCTCATCGCCCATGAGGACGTCGACCACGCTCCAGTCGATGGCTCCGGCCGACGCGTCGGCCAGGGACTCGTAGCAGAGCCGGGCCGTGGGGCCTCCGGACAGGACCAGGGTGAAGCCGGGCTCGGCCCGGGTGGCGAAGCTGTCGAGGACGGTGTCGGCGAAAGAGGCAGCGATGTCGTCGACGGTGCGGACGGTACCCGTCGGGGTCACGGGTCGCGCCAGCGGCGCAGGTCGCGCGCCAGGAGAAGCTCCGCCTCGCGCGGCCCCCAGGTCCCGGCCTGGTAGTGCGCCAGGGGAACGCCGTCTTCGGACCAGGCTTCGAGGAAGGGGTCGGCGATCCGCCAGGCCTGCTCCACCTCGTCGGTGCGGATGAACAAGGTGGCGTCGCCGATCATGGCGTCATGGAGCAGTCGTTCGTAGCCGTCGGTGCGGGGACCGGGGAAGGTCTCGGCGTAGGAGAAGTCCATCCCCACCGAGCGGACGCGGAAGGCCTCCCCGGGCACCTTGGCCCCGAAGCGCAGACAGATGCCGTCGTCGGGCTGGATGCGCAGGATCAGGGCGTTGGGCCGCAGATCGCGGGTGAGCGCGCCTCCGAAAGCCAGGTGGGGGACGCGCTGGAACTCGAGGGTCACCTCCGTCGAGCGCTTGGGCAGGCGCTTGCCGGTGCGGATGTAGATGGGCACCCCGGCCCAGCGCCAGTTGTCGACGGCGAGCTTCATGGCCACGAAGGTCTCGATCCGGCTGTAGGGGTCGACATCGGGTTCCTGGCGGTAGCCGGGGACCTCGTTGCCCTCGATGAAACCGGTCGTGTACTGGGCCCGCACGGCCGCTCCCACCGCCTCGTCGACGCTCGGGATGACGACGGCCTGGAGGAGCTTGACCTTCTCGTCGCGGATGCTCTGGGCGGCGATGGCGGCCGGTGGTTCCATGAGGGTGAGCGCCAGCACCTGCATGACGTGGTTCTGGACGATGTCGCGCAGCGCCCCGGCCGTCTCGTAGAAGCCGCCGCGGTGCTCGACGCCGAGCTGCTCGGCCACGGTGATCTGGATGTTGTCGATGTAGCGCCGGTTCCAGACGGGTTCGAAGATGGCGTTGGCGAAGCGCAGGGCCAGAACGTTCTGGACGGTCTCCTTGCCCATGTAGTGGTCGATGCGGAAGATCGACGATTCGTCGAAGGCCTCATGGAGCGTGGCGTTCAGCGCCAGGGCGCCCTGGAGGTCGCGACCGAAGGGCTTCTCCACCAGCAGCCGGGCGAAGGCGCCATCGGGACCCGGCGTCGAGCATCCGTGCTTTCCGAGGGCGGTGGCCACGGGGCCGAAGAGGTCGGGGACCGTGGCCAGATAGAAGATCCGGTTGCCGGAGGTGCCGTAGGTCTTGTCGGCGTCGTCGAGGACCACCCGTAATTGCTCGAAGGTGTCGGGGTCGGCGTACTCGCCCGAGATGTAGCGGAAGCGCTTCACGACCTCCTTCCACGCCGCCGTTGGCTTCGGGACCGCCTTCAGCGCCACGTTTCTGAAGTCGTCGTCGCTCCACGCCGTGCGGGCCACCCCCACCACGGCGAAGCCGGCGGGCAGCGCCCCGTGGTCGGCCAGGCTGGCGATGGCGGGCAGCAGCTTCCGGGCCGTCAGGTCCCCCGAGGCGCCGAAGACGACGAGGACGAGGGGCGGGGGAGTGGTGACGGAGTCGAGCTCGTGGCCGACGGCGACGACGGACGCGTCGAGGTCGATGTCGTCGACGTCGAGGCCCGGGGTCTCGACGATCATGTCGAGGTGACCTTGGCCCCGGCGCCGTCCTTGGCCTCGGTCACCACGGCATGGCCGCCGAACTGGTTGCGGAGAGCGGCCACGAGCCGGTTGGAGAAGGCGTTCGGTTCACGCGAGGCGAAGCGCCGGAACAGAGACAGGGTGATCACGGGAGCGGGGACGTCGCGGTCGAGTGCTTCCTGGGCTGTCCACTTGCCCTCGCCCGAGTCGACCACGTAGCCCTCGATGTTCTCGAAGCCCGAACCCGGTGCCAGTGCCCTTTCCGCCAGCTCCAGCAACCACGAGCGCACCACCGAGCCGTAGCGCCAGATGGAGGCGATCTCGTGGAGGTCGAGGTTGAACTCGTGGGCCTTGTCCATGATCTCGAAGCCTTCGGCGTAGGCCTGCATGAGGCCGTACTCGATGCCGTTGTGGATCATCTTGACGAAGTGACCGGCTCCCACCGGCCCCACGCGGGCGTAACCGCCTTCGGGGGCGAGGGCCAAGAAGATCGGCTCGCACAGAGCCACGTCCTCGGGGGTTCCGCCCACCATCAGGCAGTAGCCGTTGGCCAGGCCCCAGACACCGCCCGACGTCCCGGCGTCGATGAAGCCGACGCCCTTGGTCTTGAGCGACTCGGCCGTCGGCGCCGCCTCTTTGTAGTTGGAGTTCCCGCCGTCGATCACGACGTCGCCGGACGACATCAGGTTCTTGAGCGTGTCGATCGTGCTGTTGGTGGCGTCGCCGGCGGGGACCATGACCCAGGCCACCCGGGGCGACGGCAACTTGGAGACCATCTCGTCCAAGGTGGCGGCCGTCTCCGCTCCCTTGGAGGCGACCGACGCCCGGGCGTCGGCGTTCAGGTCGAAGGCCACCACCTCGTGACCCTTCTCGATGAGGCGCTCGGTCATATTGGCGCCCATCTTCCCGAGACCCACCATCCCGATCTTCATTTTCTGTCGCCTCTCTGTGGTGCCGGCCTCTCGCTGCCAGCCGATGTGCCGGTGTCAGCCTGTTGGTGTCAGCCGATGTCGGACATGTCGTCGGCGGCCACCCGGATGACGCGTCGGCCGTGGGTGAGGAGACTGCGGTGGTCGCCCAGCGACTGCGCCGCGATCAGGATGCCGAAGTCGTAGTCCTTCTCGGGGATGGGGACCTCGGGTCCGGGGGTGGCCGAGACGATCTGCACGGCCACCACCGTGTTGGGCCCGCCCTTGTGCAGCTGACCGGTCGAGTGCAGAAAGCGCGGGCCGTAGCCGGCGGTGACCGGTGCGCCGTCGAGATGGTCCCGGACCCGGCGGCGCAGCGTCTGCATGGCGGCGTCCTGGCCGAAGGGCAGATAGGCCTGCAGCGATACGTAGTCACCGGCACCGACGGTCTCTGTCAGCCAGGCGAGGACACCCGAGGCGTCGGCCGTCTCCACCGGCGGCAGAGGGAGCTGGGCCAGGGCGTCGTTGGTGTTCTTCTTGGACTCGGCCACATTGGGCTCGTCGAAGGGATCGATGCCGAGGACGTGGCCGCAGATGGCGACGGCCACCTCCCACCGGTAGAACTGCTCGGCCACGTCCGCCGGCTGCGTGGGGTGCAGGGGGACGATGTGGCGGTCGGGTCCCTCTTCGGGATCGGTGGTGGGGACGGGGATGCAGCCGATGCCGCGTTTGCCCGTCGACTCGGCGATGAGCTGCTCCACCCAGAGCCCGAACGAGGCGTAGGCCTCGGGCACGATCACCGTGACCTTGTCCCGGCCCTTCTTGGCGTCCTCGCCCATGGCCATGCCGAGGCCGGCCGCCTCGAGCAACTCGGCATCGAGGGCCCGGCCGCAGAGCTCGGCGATGTCGTAACCGATCAGGGCGGCGGGCACCATGCCGAAGTACGACATGACCGAGTACCGGCCGCCGATGTCGGGCTGGTTCTCGAAGCAGCGGTTGAAGCCCCGCTCCTTGGCCACCGTGGCCAACGGCGTCGCGGGGTCGGTGATCACGGCGTAGCGGCTGGGGTCGGGCAACTGGCTCCAGGCATGGGCCAGTAAGACGTTCGGTTCCAAAGTGGAGCCCGACTTGGACGACACGAGGACGAAGGCATCGGAGAAATCGAGGCTTCCCACGGTGGCCGGGTGAGTGGTGTCGCACACCACCAGCCGGCGGCGCCCCGTTCCCGCACCGCCGGGGGTGCCCGTCGCGGTGAGCACCGACTCGAGCACGGCGGGACCGAGCGACGAGCCGCCCATGCCCAGCAGGATGACGGTCGACTGCTCGATACCGGCCGCCCACGAGGTGATGTCGGCCGCTTCGGACTCGATGCGCCGGGGAACGTCCAGCCAGCCGAGCCGGTTGGGCGAGACGTTGCCGTCGGGCCACAACGAGGCGTCGCGGTCCTGCAGTTTCTTGATCAGGACGGTGGCGTCATCGGTCATGGGGGCAAACCCTTCTGGTCAGTGTCCGGCCGCCAGGGCATTGGCCTTGTCGGTGAGTGACTGCATGAGCTCGTCGAAGGACTTGGAGAAGCTGGCCACTCCCTCGTCCTCCAGGGTCCGGCCCACGTCGGCCATGTCGACGCCGAGCGCCTCGAGCCGGGCCAACACCCGGGCCGACTGTTCGGGATGGGCGTCGATGGTCCGGGCCACGATGCCGTGGTCGAGGAAAGCGTCGATAGTGGCGTCGGGCATGGTGTTTACCGTGTCGGGACCGATGAGGTTGTCGACATAGGCCAGGTCGGGATAGGCCGGGTTCTTGGTCGAGGTCGAGGCCCACAACGGGCGTTGCACCTTCGCCCCCCGTGCCGCCAGCGCCTCCCAGCGCGGTCCGCCGAAGACCTTCACGAAGCGTTGGTACGCCTGCTGGGCCTGGGCGATGGCGGCCATGCCCCGGACGGCGAGCAGGGCCTGCTTGGCCGTCTCGTCGGCCGCCTGGGCGGCGGCCGTCTCCAGTCGCCGGTCCACTTCGGTGTCCACCCGGCTGACGAAGAACGAGGCCACGCTGCCGATGCCCGAGAGATCGGACGTCCCGGCGGCGACGGCGTCCTCGAGGCCGCCCACATAGGCCTCCATGACGTCGTCGTAGCGCTCGAGGCTGAAGATCAGAGTGACGTTGATGCTCCGGCCCTCGCCGATCATCGTCCGGATGGCGGGCACGCCCTCGACGGTGGCGGGGATCTTCACGAACAGGTTGGGCCGGTCGATGCGCTCGTGCAGCTCACGAGCCGACGCGACGGTGCCCGACGTGTCATGGGCCAGCGCCGGCGCCACTTCGATCGAGACGTAGCCGTCCACGCCGTTCGATGATTCGTGAACGGGTCGCAGGACGGCCAGGGCGTCGATGATGTCGGTGATCACCAGCTCCCAGTACGAAGCCTCCACTGTGTGCGACTCGAGCAGGCTCTTGAACTGCTCGTCGTAGTCGGCCACGCCTTCGATGGCCTTGGCGAAGATGGTGGGGTTGGAGGTGACACCCCGGATCCCCTGGTCCACCAGTTTCTGCAGCTTGCCCTGGGCCAGATAGTCGCGTCGGAGGTTGTCGAGCCAGGGGCTCTGACCTTGCTGCGCATAGAGATCGTCGAGTGTCGTCATGGCAATTCCCTTGTCCTTCTCTCGATGGCGGTGGCCGTGGTCGACCCCTCGGCACCGGCGCCGGCGCCGAGGGCCCGGGCGCCCCGGGTCACGCGAGGAGCGCCCGCGCCCGCGCCACCACGTTCTCGGTCGTGTACCCGAAATGCTCGAGAACCTCACCACCGGGCGCCGAGGCGCCGAAATGGTCGATGGAGATGGAGTCATCGGCGTAGCGGTCCCAACCGAACGAGGCGCCCGCCTCGACGGCCAGCGTGGCGATCTCGGGCGGTAAGACGCCCAGCCGGTACTCCTCGTCCTGCAGGGCGAACAGCTCCCACGAGGGAAGAGAGACCACCCGGGCCCGCACGGCCTCGCCGCCGGAACCGGCGGCCAGGGCCCGGGCCGCCTCCACGCAGAGATGGACCTCGCTCCCGGTGCCCACCAGGATCACGTCGGGATCGGCGTCCTCGGCCTCGACGAGGATGTAACCGCCGGCCGCCACTCCGTCGGCGGCCTCGGCCGTTCCTTCGAGCACGGGCACGTTCTGCCGGGTGAGCGCCAGGCCCGTCGGCCCGTTGGAATCGACGGCGATCCGCCAGGCGTGGGCCGTCTCGTTGGCGTCGGCCGGCCGGATCACCCGCATGCCGGGCATGGCCCGCATGGCGGCCAGGTGCTCGACGGGTTGATGGGTGGGGCCATCCTCACCGAGTCCGACGGAGTCGTGCGTCCACGAGTAGATGACATGAGCCTCGCTGAGAGCGGCCAGCCGGACGGCCGGTCGCATGTAGTCGCTGAAGATGAAGAAGGTGCCGCCGACGGGCAGTACCCCTCCGTGCAGCGCCAACCCGTTCATCACCGCCCCCATGGCGTGCTCCCGGATCCCGAAGTGGATCTGGGCCCCGGCGGGGGTCTGCTTCTCCTGGGCCTGGCCGTCGTTCAGCGCCACCCCGTTGTTCTCGGTGAGATCGGCCGACCCCGCCATCAGACCGGGGATGGACCCGACCGTGGCGTTGATGCAGGCGTTGACGGCCCGCCGGGTGGCGGTCTCGTCCCCCGCCTTGAAGGTGGGCAGGTTCTTCTCCCACCCGGCGACGCCCCGACCGGCCTGGCCCGCCTCCCAGGCCTGGCGGTCGCCCGTCCAGCCCTCGAAGCGCGTCTGCCATTGCTTCCGGCGTTCCCGGCCCCGGCCGGACGAGCCCCGGTAGTACTCGAGGACCTCGTCGGGGACCCAGAAGCTCTTGTCGACCGGAAGCCCCAGGATCTCCTTGGTCTTGGCGATCTCCTCGTCGCTCAGCGGCGATCCGTGAGCGGCGGCGGTGTCCATCACATCCGGTGCCGGCCAGCCGATGTGGCTGCGCAACGAGATCATGGACGGCTTGTCCTCCACCGCCATTGCCCGCCGCAGGGCGGCTTCCAGGGCGCCGGTGTCGTTGGCCACCTCGCCGATGTCCTCGGTGTGCCAGCCGTAGGCGGCGAAGCGCCCGGGGACGTTGTCGGAGTAGGCCAGCTCGGTGGGGCCGTCGATGGAGATGTGGTTGTCGTCGTAGACGTAGATCAGCCGCCCGAGCCCGAGGTGACCGGCCAGGGACGCCGCTTCGTGGCTGACCCCTTCTTCGAAGTCGCCGTCGGAGCAGAAGACGAAGGTGTAGTGGTCGACCAGCTCGGGCCCGTAGCGGGCCCGCAGCCAGCGCTCGGCCAGCCCCAGCCCCACCCCGTTGCCCACGCCCTGGCCGAGCGGACCGGTCGTCACCTCGACGCCGGTGGTCAGGTGGATCTCGGGATGCCCCGGGGTGCTGCTGCCCCACTGCCGGAACTGCTTCAGGTCATCGAGGGTGAGCCCGTAACCGGTCAGGTACAGCATCGAATAGAGCAGGATCGACGCGTGGCCGCACGACAGCACGAACCGGTCCCGGTCGGGCCACTTGGGCTCCTCCGGGTCGTGGTTCATCACCCGGGTCCACAGGACATGGGTCAGGGGGGCGAGGGCCATAGCCGTCCCGCTGTGGCCCGAGTTCGCCTTCTTCGGCGCGTCCATGGCCAAGCCCCGGATGACATTGATCCCCAGCTGCTCCAACGCGTCATCGCTCACGCGGCCCACCGTACTCAACGACGGGAGTCAGGAGTGTCGCGCAAGAGAGCCATCGAGGCGGTGAATCCGTGGACGAAGTTCTGCCCGCCCACCGGTCCGATCTCCCCGGCGGCGAAGCAACCGGCGAGGGGGACGGGACCGAGCAGATCGGTCAGCACCCGGACGTCGTGGTGCGGCTCGTCGAACAGCCGCGAACCCCGCCCGTTGCAGGTGAAGACGAGCGCCCCGTCGGCCTCGTGGCCCTTCAGAAGCACGTGCAGATCCTCGTCGGCCGTCCGTGCGTCGCGCAGATGGAACTGCACCGTCGTCCCCACGGGCATGACGTCGCCCACGGCGATGGCCCCCGTCGTCCGGTCGGCGCCGAGCACGCTGCGCAACAGGAAGTCGCCCCGCCCGAACGACTCCCGGTGCTCGTCGATCACCCGGCCCAGCTGCAGCCCACCCATCTCGAGCAGCGCCACCTCTTCTTCGGTTAGCGCCCCGTGGGCCTGGGACACGAGCCTCTCGAGCGCCGGCGCCCCGGCCAGCTCGAGGATCACATTGCGGTCGGAGCGGGTCACCACGACCGGTTGCCCGAAGGGCCGGCATCCCTGCGAGACCACCGTCTCCACTCCGACCCCGGGACCGAGCAACACCGCAACGGCTCCCGAGGTCATGAGCCGCCGCCCGATGGCCAGCCGGTTGCCGCCCGGGGCGTGGGCGGCCGAGGCCATTCCCCCGACCACGGGCAGACCGGGATAGCGCCTCCCCACCCAGGCGAGGAACCGGTCGGCCGGGAAGCTGAAGGGATCGGCCATCAGCAGAAGCGCCTGGGGAGTGAAGGCGATCTCGTCGGGCCAGCCGCCTACCACCAGCTCGCCACTGCCGGCGTCCTCGGTGGCGGTCAGGGCCATGGGCAGAAGCGGCCCCGTGCGCGCCGCGAAGAGCGAGATAGCGGCGGTCTGCTCGACCTCGCGATGGGGGCCGACGATCGACTCGGCGGCCACCCCGAGCAGCACCAACGGATGCAGGATGTCGTCGATGGCGGCCACGGTGTCCTCGAGGGCGCCGGCGAAAGGTGCGGTGACGAAGACGAAGGCCAGATCGGGACGTTCGCCGAACCGGTCGAGGATCTCCCCGGCCACCTCGCCCACGGCATGGGCAGGGACCGGGTGTTCGCTCAGGGCGGCGGCGAACGGCATTGCTCTTGACCCTACCCGTCGCCCTTCAGACCCCCGTACGCGCCGGCCATGCCACCTCGCCGCAGATCCACACCCTTTCGACCTCCAGATCGGATCCGAGCGCCACCAGATCGGCCCGGCGTCCGGGGCCGATCGCGCCCCGGTCCGAGAGATCGAGCAGGGCGCCCGGCGTCGCGCTGGCGGCGCCACAGGCGTCGGCCAGATCGATCCCGGCCACCTGCACCGAGTTGGACACGGCCCGCTCCATCCGCAGCACCGAACCGACGAGGGTCCCGTCGCGCATCCGCGGCGGTTCGCCCGCCGCGCCGAGCACCATCTCGACGGCGCTGCTGCTGTTCCCGGTGGCCACGGCGTCGGTGACGAGAACCGTCCGTGACGCCCCCTTGGCGCCGAAGGCCATGCGCACCAGAGCCGGATGGATATGGACGAGATCGGCGATCAGCGACACGGCGAGACGGTCGTCGGACAGCGCGGCACCGAGAAGACCGGGCTCCCGGGGGCGAAACGGGCCCATGGCGTTACCCAGATGGGTGACGAGCCGCGCCCCGGCGTCGGCCGCCCGCCGGGCCACATCCACATCGCAGGCGGAATGCCCGAGGGACACGAGCACACCGGCGCCGCTCAGTTGCTCGATGGCGTCGAGGGCGCCGGTGAGCTCGGGGGCGAGGGTCACTATCGCCACCCCCGGCCCGAGGCTCCCGAGCCAGCTCCGGTCGACGGATCGGGCCAGATAGGCCGGGTCGTGGGCGCCCGCCACGGCCAGGAAGGGGCCCTCGAGATGGGCCCCGGCGATGGCGGGCCGGAGGCCGGGGGGCCGACCCGCCGCCGCGGTCACCCGGGCCAGAGAGGCCTCCATCTCGTTCCGGGGGGCGGAGATCAAGGTCGGGCACCACGTGGTCACTCCCTGGGAGAGAAGCTCGGCGTCGAGCACGTCCCAGTCGCCGTCGGTGGCGCCGGCCACGTCCACGGCGCCGATGCCGTTCATCTGCAGATCGACGAATCCCGGGGCCAGCACCTGGTGGGTGACGGGCCCGGTGGCGGGGCCGACACCGGTGATCAGCCCCCCGTCGATCTCCACCTGGCCGGGCGAGATCGGCCCCGAGGCCGTGACAACGGTGGCCGCTCGCACGACGGTGGCGGTGGCGCTCGTCATGGCCGTCGTACGGTACCTTCTCGACGTGTCTGATCCCCGGGTGCAGGTGCCGCCCAATTGCGACCTCACCCTGGGCATGGTCTGCATCGAGAAGTCCGAGCCCGGGCGCACCACGTGGCAGATGCCGGCTGACGAGCGCTTCACCAACCCCGTCGGCATCATCCAGGGGGGCTTCCTGGCAGCATGTTGTGATTCGGCCATGGGCGCCTCCGCCGTCACCTGGGCCCAGGGGAAGAAGGTCTTCTCCTCCAACGCCGAGATGAAGGTCAGCTTTCTCGCCCCCGTCCGGGCGGGCGGCACCCTCACCTGTGCGGCCCGGGTGGTCTCGGGGGGTAGCCGGGTGGCGTTCGTGGAGGCCGAACTGACGAACGACGAGGGCCGTCTGGTGGCCAAGGCCAGCTCCACCTACCTTTTCTCTCCCCGGACCTGACGCTTCGGCCCCGTGGCCGAGCGGTGAGGGGGCCGGGGTCACGAGGACGCCGACTGCTTGCCTACGCTTGTCGCAGCGGGGGAGGATGGTCGATCACCACTGAGGAGGACCGTGCCGGGACGTGATGATCGACGGGAGAAAGGTGCCGGTCGTGGGGGTATCGCCGCCGGTGGCAGCGAATTCGTCGAGCTGGTGGTGGCGTACGCCAAGCAGGAGACCCTGGGCCCACTGCGCGGCCTGGCCCGCTTCGTGGCCATGGGAGCGGCCGCCACCATTGCCTGGTCGGTGGGATCGCTCCTTCTCCTCGTCGCCCTCCTGCGGTTACTCCAGACCGAGACGGGATCGACCTTCCAGGGCAATCTCTCGTGGTTGCCCTACCTGATCACGGCCGCTGCCGCCCTGGCCGTCCTCGGACTCTCGGCGTGGCGGATCACAAAGACACCGTCGACCCGCCCGGTCGCCGGTAAGGCAGCGGGAGAGGGGCGATGAGCATGGCCGGCACCGCCAGTACGACCAGGATCACCCGAGGCGACCTCGAAGCCAAGCTGCGTGAGGTGACGGGGGAGGCCACCGAGACGGTGGAGGCCGCCCGACCGCAGCTCATCGGCGGGGCCGTGGCGGGGCTGCTATTGGTCGTCATCGTCTCCTACCTCTTCGGTCGCCGTCGCGGCCGCAAGCGCTCGGCCATCGTCGAGATCCGCCGGGTCTGAACGGCCATGGACCGCCTACTGCGAACCCTCGTCAGACGTTCGATGAAGCGCGGCCTGGCCGGGGAACCGATCTGGCTCGCCGTCGCCGTCGGCGTCTGGCTCGTCCGTCGGGCCCGCAACGCCGGTCCCGAAGTCGTCTGGCAGGGTCGGGTCTCGCCCGGTCAGCGCCTGGTCGTCACCACCATGGATCCCGCCACCCCGGCGGGACCGGACAAGGGGTGACGCCCGCCGATGGCGGGTCCCCCGGGACACTGGTGGCGGGGGAGCGGGTCCTGCTCGTCGACGCCAAGGCCCGTAAGTACCTCCTCACCTTGAAGCCGGGGGCGATGTTCCACACCCACGCCGGCATCGTGGCCCACGACAGCATCATCGGGGGCACCGACGGTGCATCGGTCACCGGCTCCACCGGTCGCCATTTCCTCGTCGTCCGTCCCACCTTGTCCGACGTGGTGCTCAAGATGCCGCGCGGCGCCCAGGTCATCTACCCGAAGGACTTGGGGGCCATCCTCCTCGCCGCCGACATCGGACCGGGTATGAGGGTGCTCGAGGCGGGAGTGGGCTCAGGGGCACTGTCGATGGCGCTGCTGCGGGCCGGAGCCGACGTCGTGGGCTATGAGGTCCGGCCCGATTTCGCCAACGGGGCCCGGGCCAATGTGGCCGCCTGGAGCGGCGACGACGTGGCCTACCGGGTCGAGGTGCGAGACGTCTATGAAGGCATCGACGAAGTCGACCTCGATCGCATCGTCCTCGATCTCCCCGAACCCTGGCAGGTTCTTGCCCATGCCGAGAAGGCGCTGCGGCCCGGCGGCATCATCCTCGCCTACCTGCCGACCATCAATCAGGTGGCCACGCTGCGGGCAGCCATGACCAGAAGCGCCTTCGGCATGGCCGAGACATCGGAGACCCTGCGCCGGACCTGGCACGTAGAGGAACGTTCGGTCCGCCCCGACCACCGGATGGTGGGACACACGGGATTTCTCACCTCGGCCCGCCTTCTCGTTCCCCTGGACGAGACGTCCGCCTCCCTCGAGGACGACGCCGCGGCGTCGGAGCAGGACCCCGACGAAGGGTTCGAAGACGACCCAGCGGAGCAGTAGGCGCCGGACGGCGCCGCTGTCAGCCCTGCTCGATGAAGCTGTCAGCCCTGCTCGATGAAGATGCACTCGCCGGGGCACTCTTCGGCCGCCTCGGTCACGGCGTCCTCCAGGTCCTCGGGCACGAGCGCCATCCCGGCGGAACCGCCCGGGTCGTTCTTCACGTTGTCGGCGTCCTTCACGTAGGCCAGTCCGTCGTCGAGAAGGGTGAAGACGGCCGGCGCGATCTCCTCGCACAGCCCGTCCCCGGTGCACAGATCCTGATCGATCCAGACCTTCATGGCGGTTCTTCTTGCCCTCTCCTGCCGACGGACCAACTAACCGGACGGTAACGACGGGCCGTTCGGAGTGCCAATTACCGGCCCGCACCTGCACGCGGACCCACCTCGACCGGCGTCACACGCCGTCCAACGGCCGGATGGGGTCGCCCGGAGCATCCAGACTACCGGGCACGGGGCAGTAATCCAGCACCATGCGTTTATCCGGCCACAGGGCGCGCCTATAAGCACGGAGCCCGGTGTATCGTCGAAAGTGAGGCTTAGAGCGACCGGCGGGGAGGTGGTTCCGAGGTGGCCGATTCCGACGAGCAGCAAGAGGATTTGGCCCTCCGTCAGGAGCTCGAGCACCTTCGCGAAAGGGCCCGCCAGGCCGAGGAGGAAGTCGGCGTCCTAAGACGCCGGCTATCCGAGGGCCCCGGGAGGGTCCAGTCGCTCGAAGAGCGCATGCTCGACGCCAAGGGCCAACTGGCCCAGGCGGTCTCGCAGAACGAGAAGCTCACCTACACGCTGCAGCAGGCCAAGGAGCACATCGCCGCGCTGCGCGAAGAGGTCGACAAGCTCACCCAGCCGCCGAGCGCCTACGGCACCTTTCTCTACGCCAACGAGGACGGCACCATCGACGTCTTCTCCGGGGGCCGCAAGATGCGGGTGGCCGTCCACCCCGAGATCAACGCCGAGGAGTTGCGCCGGGGACAAGAGGTCGTCCTCAACGAATCGCTCAACGTCGTGCTGGCCAGAAACGGCGACGACTCCGGTGAGGTCGTCACCTTGAAGGAGCTCTTGGAGGACGGCCGGCGCGCCATCGTCTACGCCCGCGCCGACGAAGAGCGCGTGGTCGAGCTCTCGCACAGCCTCGACGGCGTGCACCTGCGCGCCGGTGACTCGGTGCTCATGGAGGCCCGCTCGCAGCTGCTCGTCGAGAAGCTGCCGCGTCCCGAAGTCGAAGAGCTGGTGTTGGAAGAGGTGCCCGACATCACCTACAGCGACGTCGGTGGCCTCGACGACCAGATCGAAGCGATCATGGACGCCGTCGAGCTCCCGTATCTGCATCGGGCGCTGTTCGCCGACTACAAGCTGCCGGCGCCGAAGGGCATCCTCCTCTACGGTCCCCCCGGCTGCGGCAAGACCCTGATCGCCAAGGCGGTCGCCAATTCGCTGGCCAAAAAGGTGGCCCAGGTCACGGGTAACCAGAACATCCGCAGCTATTTCTTGAACATCAAGGGACCGGAGCTGCTCAACAAGTACGTGGGCGAGACCGAGCGCCAGATCCGCCTCGTCTTCCAACGCGCTCGGGAGAAGGCCGAAGAGGGTGTCCCCGTCATCGTCTTCTTCGACGAGATGGATTCGCTCTTCCGCACCCGGGGCACGGGCATCAGCTCCGACATGGAGTCCACCATCGTTCCCCAGCTGCTGGCCGAGATCGACGGCGTGGAGACACTGCGCGACGTGATCGTGATCGGTGCGTCGAACCGCGAGGACCTCATCGACCCGGCCATCTTGCGCCCGGGACGGCTCGACGTGAAGATCAAGATCGAGCGACCGAACGAAGAGGCGGCGTCCCAGATCTTCGCCCGCTACCTCACGTCGGACCTTCCCTTCGATCCCGTCGAGGTCGACCGCCTGGGCGGCGGCGACCAGTCCAAGGCCGTTCAGGCCATCATCGAGACGACGGTGGCCGAGATGTACCGGGCCGACGACGAGAACCGCTTTCTCGAGGTCACCTACCAGAACGGTGACAAGGAACTGCTTTACTACCGCGACTTCTCCTCGGGAGCGATGATCGAGAACATCGTCCGCCGGGCGAAGAAGCTGGCCATCAAGAGGGTCATCGCCGGCGAAGGGGGAGGGATCCGTACCTCGGATCTCCTCGAGTCCATCCGCCGGGAGTACAAGGAGAACGAGGACCTTCCGAACACCACCAACCCCGACGACTGGGCCCGGATCTCGGGCAAGAAGGGCGAGCGGATCGTCTATGTCCGCACCCTGTTGGCGGACTCCGAGGAGGCGCGTGGTGGCCGAGCGATCGAACGGGTGGGTACCGGGCAGTATCTGTAATCCGGTCGCCCCTGGTCATGAACACTGAGTTGCGCTGTCCCGGGAGCCGCGAACGGCCGTCGGGTCGGGGCTAGGGTCGTTTTCATGGCGGTCGCCAAGGTTTGCGGGATCGAAACGGAGTACGGGATCCACCACGTCGGTGGTGACGGGAACCCCGTGGCCTCTTCGTCGCTGCTGGTGAACGCCTACGTCATGGATCTGGCGCGAGCCGGATGGGACTTCGAGGACGAGACGCCGGGCAACGATGCCCGGGGATTCGCCCGCGAGGGCTCCATGCCCCCGGAGGTGGAAACCCATCTCGTGAACGCGGTGCTCACCAACGGGGCCCGCTACTACGTCGACCACGCCCATCCCGAGTTCTCCACCCCCGAGTGCATCAGCCCCCTGGAGGCGGTTCTCTACGACAAGGCGGGCGAGGAGGTCCTGCGCCGTTCGATGCTGGCGGTCGGACGTTCGCTCCCGCCCGGTCAGTCGATCATCGTCTACAAGAACAATTCCGATAGCAAGGGCAACTCCTACGGCACCCACGAGAACTACCTGATGGACCGGGCGGTGCCCTTCGCCCGCATCGCCCATCTCATCACGCCGCACTTCGTGACCCGCCAGATCTTCACCGGGGCGGGCAAGGTCGGCAGCGAAACACCGGGCGCGGCCGGCCGCGACATCACCTTCCAGATCGCGCAACGGTCGGAGTTCTTCGAAGAAGAGATCGGCCTGGAGACGACGCTCAAGCGTCCGATCGTGAACACCCGTGACGAACCGCACGCCGACCCCCAGCGTTACCGGCGGCTCCATGTCATCGTCGGCGACGCCAACATGGCCGAGGTGGCGACATTTCTGAAGATGGGCACCACGGCGCTCGTCCTGGCCCTGATCGAGGACGACGGTTTCGACGGGGTGGATCTGGCTCTGGCCAACCCGGTGCAGGCCATCCGCCAGGTGGCCCTCGACCCCACCCTCTCCACCGCCGTCGAGATGGCCGACGGCCGGACGGTCACCGCCCTGGCGCTGCAGTGGGAGCTCTACGGGCTGGCCCGCAAGTACGCCGAGGACAGGGGTCTCGACTGCCTGGGCGACGAGATCGTGGGGCAGATGGTGCTCCAGCGCTGGGAAGACGTGCTCCACGGGCTCGAGACCGATCCCTCCCAGGTGGCCGGCCAGGTGGACTGGGCGGCCAAGCTCCAGCTCCTCGAGGCCTACCGCGAGCGCCACGGCCTCGACTGGGACGACAGCCGGCTGGCGGCCGTGGACCTGCAGTATCACGACCTGCGCCCCGAACGGTCCCTGTTCGCCCGACTCGACACGGAGCACCTGGTCAAAGCCGAAGACGTCCTGGCGGCGGTCACCGAACCCCCCCGACGTACGCGGGCTTACTTCCGGGGGCAATGCTTGAAACGTTGGGCCTCAGCGGTGGCCAGTGCCAACTGGGATTCGCTGGTGTTCGACCTCGGGACCGACCCGCTGCGGCGCGTCCCTATGATGGATCCGCTTCGCGGAACAGCCGAACATGTGGAGGAGTTGCTCAGAGAATGCGCCACGCCGGCGGAGTTGTTGACAAGGTTGAGCGGTTAGAGGAGTTGAGGAATGGCTGAACGGGAGTTGAAGCGCAAGCCAGCGGCGGCACCGCGCGAGGAGCAGGTGATCGAGGAGGCGCCGCAGACTGCCGCGCAGGGCGAGAAGCTCAAGGCCGAACTCGACGACCTGCTCGACGAGATCGACGAAGTCCTCGAAGAGAACGCCGAGGAGTTCGTGCGGAACTACGTCCAAAAGGGCGGGGAGTAACTGCGTGGGCCTGCCGCTCTTCCCGTCCGGGGATGACCCGGGCCCCAGTTTCGCCGCCCTGCTGCGCAGGACGGACCCGACCACACCGCTGCTCCCGGGAATCGACCCCTCCGGAGTGCCGCTAACCGTGCGCCACGGCACGACCGTGGTGGCCATGCGCTACACCCAAGGTGTCATCATGGCCGGCGACCGCCGCGCCACCGAAGGCCACATCATCGCCCATCGGGCCATGGAGAAGGTCTTTCCCGCCGATCGCCACTCGGCCGTGGCCATCGCCGGCGCTGCCGGCCCGTCGGTCCAGATGGTGCGGCTCTTCCAGACCCAGCTCGAGCACTACGAGAAGGTCGAAGGGGTCGCTCTGAGCCTCGAAGGCAAGGCCAACCAGTTGGGCCAGATGGTGCGCGAGCACCTGCCCATGGCCATGCAGGGCCTCGTCGTCGTACCCCTCTTCGCCGGTTTCGACCTGGCCCGGGGCCAGGGTCGCATCTTCAGCTACGACGTCACCGGCGGCCACTACGAAGAGGCCGACCACGCCGCGACCGGGTCGGGCGGCCGCGACGCCCGGACGACCATCAAGTTGGGGTGGCACCCGGGGTTGGCGCGCGACGAGGCCATCGAGCTCGCCGTGCGTGCGCTGTACGAGGCGGCCGACGAGGATTCGGCCACCGGCGGCCCCGATCTCGTCCGGGGCATCTTCCCCATGGTGGCCACTGTCACCCTGGAGGGATACGAGACCGTGCCCGATGCCGAAGTGGCCGAACGCTTCGGCACCCTTCTGGCCCGTCGCAGTGCCGGGGGTCCCGCGTTATGACCATGCCCTACTACGTGGCCCCCGAACAGGTCATGAAGGACCGGGCCGAGTACGCCCAGAAGGGCATCGCCCGGGGCCGCTCCCTGGTCGCCACCATCTACGACGGCGGCATCGTGATGGTGGCCGAGAACCCGTCGCGCTCGCTGCACAAGGTGAGCGAGATCTACGACCGCATCGCCTTCGCCGGAGTGGGGAAGTACAACGAATTCGATCAGCTGCGCGTCTCCGGAGTCCGTCATGCCGACACCAAGGGCTTCGCCTTCAGTCGCGAGGACGTCGACGCCCGTTCGCTGGCCAACCTCTACGCGCAATACCTGGGCCAGGTCTTCACCCATGAGATGAAGCCGCTCGAGGTCGAGGTCCTCGTGGCCGAGCTCGGGATCGAGCAGCGCCTCGATCAGATGTACCACATCGCCTACGAAGGCACGATCACCGACGAGGACCATTTCGCCGTCCTCGGGGGCGAAACGGAGACCATCACGTCGCGCGTGGCCGCCGCCTTCGTCGACGGCTGGGACCTGGACACGGCCCTGCGCGGTGCCGTCACCGCCCTCGCCGGTCCCGACCGCACCCTCGGACCCGATGACCTCGAAGTGGCCGTCCTGGCCCGCACGACGGGCCGGCGTGCCTTTCGCCGCCTGGGCCCGGCCGAGTTGGGCGAGCGCCTGGCCGCCCCTCGCCGCGGTGGCCGGGGGTCCCGGTCGACTCCCTCTGCTCCGGCCGACGACCCTCCCGGCTGACCGACCGGGCGTTAGGCACCGCCGGAGGGGCTCGGCCGGCGACTTCCTCAGTCGTCGGCGGGTCCCGACGCGACGTCGTCGAAAAGCGCTTCCACCTGGTCGGCCATGAGCAGCTCACGGGCCTCGTCGGCCTGATCGACGAGCACGAGCACCTGGACCGGGCCGGGCAGGGGATAGGTCCCGTCGCCTCCGCCACGTGACTGGGTGAGGATGCCGTCGGCTCCGAGCCGGGCCACGAGCACCCGGGCCTCGAAGGAGGACCCCACGGTGGTGAGAGGAACCATGACCGGAGACGCCATGACCGGATGGTACCGCCCGGCATGGCGCGGCGCCCGGGTGAATTCCCAGGCCCGGTGAAAGGGGCCCAGAGTCACAGGAAGGACCGGGGCGGGCGCTACCGTGGATATCGGTGGACAAACGCATCTTCGGCCTGGAGAACGAGTATGGGGTCACCTGCACCCTGCGCGGCCAGCGTCGGCTCAGCCCCGACGAGGTGGCACGCTATCTCTTTCGCCGGGTGGTCAGCTGGGGCCGCTCGTCGAACGTCTTTCTGGAGAACGGGGCCCGGCTCTATCTCGACGTGGGCAGCCACCCCGAATACGCCACCCCCGAATGCGATTCCATTGCCGACCTGGTGGCCCACGACAAAGCCGGTGAGCGCATCCTCGACCATCTGGTCACCGGAGCCGAGGCCCGGCTGCGCGAAGAGGGGATCCGCGGCGTCATCTACCTGTTCAAGAACAACACCGATTCGGCCGGTAACTCCTACGGCTGCCACGAGAACTACCTCACCAGCCGGCGCGACGATTTCGCCCACTACACCGAAATCCTCATTCCCTTTCTGGTGAGCAGGCAGATCTTCGCCGGCGCCGGAAAGGTCCTGCAGACGGCCCGGGGCGCCGTCTACTGCCTGTCGCAGAGGGCCGAGCACATCTGGGAAGGCGTCTCATCGGCCACCACCCGCAGCCGGCCCATCATCAACACCCGCGACGAACCGCACGCCGACGCCGAGCGCTTCCGCCGCCTCCATGTCATCGTGGGCGACTCGAACATGAGCGAGTACGCCACGTTTCTGAAGGTGGGCTCGACGAGCATCCTGCTGCGGATGCTCGAGGATCCCGGCACCGTCCTGCGTGACCTCACCCTCGAGAACCCGATCCGCGCCATCCGCGAGATCAGCCACGACCCGACCTGTCGCCGTCAGGTCCGCCTGGCCAACGGCCGCGAGGTGAGCGCCCTCGACATCCAGTCGGAGTACCTGAACCGGGCTCTGCGCTTCCGCGACACCCACGGATTGTCACCGCAGGAGGACCGCGCCCTCGAGATGTGGGAGCACTGCCTGAAGGGCCTCGAGTCGGACCCCATGACGCTCGGGCGCGAATGCGACTGGGTGACCAAGCACCAGATCATCGAGGGGTACCGGGCGCGCCACAGCCTACCGCTCGGACATCCGAAGGTGGCCTTGCTCGACCTGCAGTACCACGACGTGAACCGGGCGCGTGGTCTGTACTACCGCGTCGAAGCCCGCGACCGCGTCGACCGCATCACCGATGACGCCACCATCACCGAGGCCATGAACAAGCCCCCGCAGACGACGCGGGCCCGACTGCGCGGAGAGTTCATCCGCAAGGCCAAGGAGCGTCGACGGGACTTCACGGTCGACTGGGTGCACCTCAAGCTGAACGACCAAGCCCAGCGGACGGTGCTGTTGAAAGATCCTTTCCGATCACATGACGAGCGGGTCGAGAAACTGATCGCCAGCCTGTGATCCACGGCGAACCGGTCGACCACGGTCCCGGTGCATCTCCCGCTGACGTCTTCGACGCGCCACCGTCGATCGACGACCCCGGCCCCGCCCCACGCGGGCGGCACGCGAAGGCTCCGGCCGAGCGCACCCATCGCCGACGCTGGCTGCTCGAGTGGCTCATCGTTCTCGTGGTGGCCGTGGCCCTGGCCCTGGGCGTGCGCACCTATGTGGCCCAGACCTTCTTCATCCCCTCGGCTTCCATGCAACCCACTCTGCTCATCGGGGACCGCATCCTGGTCGACAAACTCAGCTACCACCTCCATGGCGTGGGCCGGGGTGACATCGTGGTCTTCGCCACACCGCCGAAGGAGCAGAGCGACCCCACCATCAAGGATCTGGTCAAAAGGGTCATCGGGCTCCCCGGCGATGTCATCTCGTCGAAAGGCGGCCTGGTGTACATCAACGGCGCGCCGCTCCACGAGCCCTATCTCGTGAACGGAACGGTGACGACCGACATCACGACCCAGAAGATCCCCCCCAACGAGTACTTCGTGATGGGGGACAACCGGGGGGATTCGCAGGACAGCCGCTTCTTCGGTCCCATCTCGCGCTCGCTCATCGTGGGGCGTGTGGTCTTGCGGATCTGGCCCCTGTCACGCCTGCACGCCTTCTGATCCGGCCCTGCCGCACCAAGGCATCTGCCTTCCGAACCGGGACACCGCCGGGGTCGGCAATGTCCGATCCCGGTCATCCAGAGGTGCCCCCTCTCTCGTAGACTCCGTATCGCATGTTGTCACTGAGCCCCGCAAAACTGCTGGTCCTGCTGGTCATCGCCCTGATCGTGCTGGGACCCGAAAAGCTGCCCCATGTGGCGCGCCAAATAGGCGCGGCGTGGGGTGATTTCCGCCGTTTCCGCACCCGGTTGGAAAGCGAAGTACGCGGCTCCTTTCCCGACCTGCCCGCCACCCACGAGGTGGCCCAGGCCGTCCGTTCGCCCCTGGCCTTCCTCGACCGCTTGGCCGATGAGCACGAGAAATCCCAGACGGCGAGCACGGAGTCCGCTGTCGACCAGTCGGTCACCGGCTCGGTGCCGTCGACCGGGCCACCCTTGCCTGGCACCAACGGCAACGGTGTCAACAGCGGTGAGGCGGGTGTGGAGACGAGCGAACGGGGAAGCGTCCCTGAAGTGGTGGCGCTACGTCCCGTCGTGCCCGACGACCCGAGCATGAACTGACCGCCGGCAACACCGCCTCCATGGCTCTCCGACTCCGTCTCAGAAGCAGGGCGTCGCGGCCCACGCCCGATGCCATGACCCTCGTCGAGCACATCGGCGAGCTGCGCCGCCGCCTGCTCGTCACCGTCACCGTGTTGTTGATCACAGCCACGGTGTCTTTCGTCGTCTACCCCCACATCCTCAACTTCTTGAAGTCGCCGTACTGCACCGTGGTGGGACCGAAGCACTGCCTGCTGTATGTGACGGGGCCGCTCGACGGGCTGGCGCTGCGCATCAAGATCGCCACCTACGGCGGGCTGTTCCTGGCCTCACCGGTCATCTTGTGGGAGGTCTGGCGCTTCATCACCCCGGGTCTGCGCCGCAACGAGAAGCGCTACGCCATCCCTTTCATCGTGGCGTCCATCACCCTCTTCGCCGCCGGAGCGGTGCTCGCCTACTACACCTTCCCCCACGCACTTCTGTTCCTGCAGAAGGTGGGGGGACCGTCGCTGCACCAGATCTACACGCCGAGCAACTATCTGGGTCTGATCGTGGCCCTCATGGCCGTGTTCGGCCTCACCTTCGAGTTTCCCGTGGTCCTGGTGTCGCTCGAGCTGGCCGGTGTGCTTCGTCCGGAGAAGCTCGCCTCGTGGCGCCGGTGGGCCATCGTCGGGCTCACCGCCTTCTCGGCCGTCATCACCCCGAGCGGCGATCCCTTCTCGATGTTGGCCCTGGCCGTCCCGCTCTATCTCTTCTATGAGCTGTCGATCCTGATCGGGAAGCTGCTGCTGCGCCGCAGAGCGCCGGCGGTGTGACCCCCGGGGGTGACCCGGGGAACCCGGTCCGCGCCGCCGTGGTGGGGCGGCTCGGCTTCGAGCCCGACGCCTTCCAACGCCGGGCCTTCGACGCCCTCGACGCCGGGAGCTCGGTGCTCGTTTCCGCCCCCACGGGGTCGGGCAAGACGGCGGTGGCCGACTACGCCGTCGCCCGGGCCCTGGCCGGCGGGCGCAAGGCCTTCTACACGACGCCGCTCAAGGCCCTGTCCAACCAGAAATTCGCCGAGCTGGCCGCCGCTTACGGCCACGATCAGATCGGTCTCCTGACCGGCGACGTCTCGCACCGGCCGGACGCGCCGGTGGTTGTCATGACGACCGAGGTCGTACGGAACATGTTGTTCGCCCGGTCCCCCCAGCTGGCCGGGCTGGGACTGCTGGTGCTGGACGAGGTCCATTACCTACAGGACCCCTACCGGGGCTCGGTGTGGGAAGAAGCCATCATCTTGGCCCCCGACGATGTGGTGCTCGTCTGCCTGTCGGCCACCGTCTCCAACGCCACCCAGTTGGGGGCCTGGTTGACGGCCGTCCACGGTCCCACCGAGGTGATCGTCGAGGGACACCGGCCGGTAAAGCTGCACAACCATGTGGCCATCGCCGAGAAAGGCAGCCGCCAGGTCGACCTCTTGCCCCTGCTGTCGCACGGCCGGCTCCATCCGCAGGCGGCCGCTCTCGATCAGCGCATCACCCGCATGGCGCGGCGCCCGGGGGGCCTGCGCCACTCGCGCCTCGCCACCCCCCGCCGCACGGAGATCATCGACGCTCTGGCCCAGAGAGACATGCTGCCGGCCATCGTCTTCATCTTCAGCCGCGCCGCCTGTGACGACGCCGTGCGCCAGTGTCTCGATGACGGCGTCCGCCTCACCACACCGGCTGAACGCGGAGAGATCCGGGCCCGTTGCGAGCAGCGCACGGAGGGCCTGCCCGAGGACGAGCTGCGCGTCCTCGGCTACGGACCCTGGATCAGTGGCCTGGAAGCCGGGGTGGCGTCGCACCACGCCGGTTTGATCCCCGCCTTCAGAGAGGCGGTGGAGGAGTGCTTCACCGCCGGTCTTCTCCAGGTCGTTTTCGCCACGGAGACGCTGTCGCTCGGTATCAACATGCCGGCGCGCACGGTCGTCATCGAGCGGCTGACCAAGATGCGCCAGCACGGGCGCAGCGGGCTCACCACGGGGGAGTACGCGCAGCTCACCGGTCGGGCCGGGCGGCGCGGGCTCGATTCGGTGGGCCACGCCGTGGTGGCATGGGCCCCCCAGCTTTCCTTGCCCGAGCTGGCCACTTTGGCCACGTCGCCCCCGGCCGCGCTCACGTCGTCGTTCCGGGCCACCTACAACCTGGCCGTGAACCTCGTCCGTCGCTACGCCGCTGATCAGGCCTACGACATCCTCGACCGCTCCTTCGCCCAATTCGTGAGCACCGACCACCACCACGCGTTGTCGCGCCGCATGGATCGTGCCTTGCGTCTTCTCGAGCGTCGCGGTCATGTCGATCTCGATGCGTGGAAGCTCACCGCACGCGGGGAGCTGGTGGCGCGCATCTACCACGAGTCGGATCTTCTGGTGGCCGAGGCGTTGGATGAGGGGCTCTTCGACGGACTCGATCCGCCGGCCCTGGCCGCCGTGGTCTCGGGCTGTACCTACGAGGTACGAGCCGGACGCTGGCACCCCGAGCCCCGGCCACCGAAGGACGTCGCCCCCCGGCTCCACGCGCTGGTGGCGCGCGCCGAAGGCCTGAGAGACGACGAGGAGCAGGCGCGCCTGGCCCGCACGCGAGAACCCGATCTGGGTTTCGCCGAGGTGGCCTGGCGCTGGGCGCGCGGCGAGCGCCTGGCCCGGGTGCTCGAGCGGGCGGAACTGGCACCGGGTGACTTCGTGAGAAACGCCAAGCAACTCGTCGACCTCCTGCGCCAACTGGCCACCGTGGCGCCCGACCCGGCCACGGCGGACAGCGCCCACCGGGCGGCCACGGCGCTCCAGCGCGGCGTGGTGGCCTCCTCCGTGGCGCCTCCCATGGCCGAGGCGGAGGCCGAGGCCGATGCGCACGACGGGGCCGAGATCGAGCCCGACAGCGCCCCCGGAGGGGCTCCCGGGCCACCTCCCGAGGAGCCGGTGCAGGGCCCCGTCCGGGCCTGACGGAGCCTCGCGGTCCTGGCCGGGTGGGGTCCGCCACTGCTCGGGCGGGCCAGCCGTAATGTTGCCCGGGCATGTTGCCCTATGCCGACGAGACGTTCACCGACGATGAGGCGGAGGTCCTGCGCCCGTACGTCACGAACCTCGAAGGCCCGGTCTTTGCCCTGGTCAACCTGCCTGAAGTGGTGAAGGGCGCTCTGTTCGCCCGCTACTCCCGGTCGGGCAAGAGCCTGCGCCGGCTCTTCCTCGACGAGTTCGTGGGGGACCTCGACGTGAGCGGCGACGCCGGCGTGGACGCCACCATGGGTCTGCGACGGGCCGAGGAGTTGTACGAGAAGGTCTTCTTCGAATACGGCGACGATTCCGTGGCCCAGTTGGGTGGGGTCCACCTGGCGTGTGAGCAGGCCTCGAACGTCTTGACCAAGGTGCTCGAGTGGGGTCGGCTGATGGCCTACCTGGAGCAGTCGACGCGCTACATCGTCTACGACTCGCGGCTGGCTACCGGCCACTACCGGTACTACCGCGATCCCGACGTCCTCGACTCGCCCTTCGGGGCGCGCTTCGTGGGCGACATGGACCGGATGTTCGACACCTACGCCACCCTGCTCCCGCAGCTGCAGGCTTTTCTCACCCGCCGCTTCCCGCGCCAGGCCGGTGACTCTGACTTCGTCCACCGGCAGTCGATCCGGGCTAAGGCCCTCGACGCCCTGCGGGGACTGCTGCCGGCCGGGTCGCTGTCGAACGTGGGCATCTACGGCACCGGCCAGGCCTATGAGATGTTGCTTCTGCGGATGCGCTCACATCCTCTTCCCGAGGCGCGGCGCTACGCCGATCTCATCTTGACCGAGCTGCGCAAGGTCATCCCTTCGTTTCTCCAGCGCGTGGATCTGCCTGACCGCGGCGGAGTGTGGTCGGAGTACCTGGCTTCGACGCGTACCGATGTCGACGAGGTGGTGGGTCACCTGTGGCCCGACGCTCGGGACGCAGAACCCGAGGTGCCGAACTCCGTCACCCTCGAGGACTGGGATCCCGAGGGTGAGGAAAAGGTCATCGCCGCCATGTGCTATCCGCACATAGCTCTGCCCGAAACCGAGGCGCTGCGGCGGGTGCGCGCCCTTTCCACCGAGGACAAACGCGCCGTCGTCCGGGCCTATGTGGGTGACAGGACGAATCGCCGGCACCGTCCGGGGCGGGCTTTCGAGCGCACCGACTACCGCTTCGACATCGTCTCGGACTACGGCGCCTTCCGGGACCTTCAACGACACCGGATGTTGACCATCGACTGGCAACCGTTGACACCGTCGCTCGGCTACGACGTCCCCGACATCGTGAGCGAAGCGGGCATCGCCGATGAGTTCGAATCCTCGTTGTCGCGGTGCCGCGATCTCTACGAGGACATGGCCCCGACGTTTCCGCACCAGGCCCCCTACGCCGTGGCACTGGCCTTTCGCATCCGCTACGTGATGCAGATGAACGCCCGGGAGGCGATGCACGTACTCGAACTGCGTTCGGGCCCGCAGGGACATCCCGTCTACCGCCGGGTGGCGCAGGAGATGCACCGCCTGATTGCCGAGCGCGCCGGGCACCGCCTGATTGCCGAAGCCATGACGTTCGTGGATCACGACGAGCACGAACTCGAACGACTCGACGCCGAAAGACGGGCCGAGGCCCGCCGCGAGGCCGCCGCGCCGCTGTAAGAGGCCGCCTGTACGGCCAAGTGTTTGGCCAGGAAAACCACTGGAGCCGTGACCAGGGAGGACGCGCGAACTACCTGGTGAACGCCGGAGAACGACGCTTGACGGGGTCCTCACTGGTCGGCGTAGTCTTCGGCGAGTCCCAGACGCCCCAAGGGCCCGCGACCGGTGGTCCCCGGCCGGATCGAGCTTACGGGGGGGATGCTGTGAGAGGCGGAAGGGTGGCCCGAGGGACTGAGTAGAGAACGCTCCACCATCACGTTGGCGGACACGATCGTGAAAGTGGAGACGGCACCAAAGGTCCCCGGGCCCTACCGCCCTCAACACACCTCCGAACCTGAGAGCACAATTTCTCGCGGCACGCGGTGATCCGGCCCCTGTGGGGTGGTCTGAAGCGCCGATCGGAGCAGATACACTCCCGCGCGTCAGACGACCTCCCGAAGGACACAGATGGCCGACGACCTGGATGAAGTGACAGAACCTGACGAGCTCGAGGGCGCCGAGCTCGAGGATCTCGCCGACGACGAGCTGATCGACGAGGACCTCGTCGATCCCTTGGCCGACGACGACGATCTGGTCGACGACCTGGTCGACGAGGAATTGGTCGAGGTGGAGCCCGTGGTCGTCCCCGTGGCCAAGGCCAAAAAGGCGGCCAAAGCGGCTCCGGCGGCCGCGCCGGCGGCGGAAGAGGCCGAGGAGGACGACGACGAGGTCGACGACGAGGATGTCGAGGCCAGCCTGGACGAGATCCTGAAGGAGCGCCTCGTCGTCGAAGAAGAAGTCGAGGACGAGGAGGTCGCCGAGCCCGACGACAGGTCCGAGTCATCGGAACGGGTGCTGCCCAAGCAAGCCGACGAGTTCGTCTGCAGCTCGTGCTTCTTGGTGAAGAACGCCAGCCAGCTGGCCGACCCCGACAAGGGGCTGTGCCGGGACTGCGTGTGACAGTGTCGGCACCGATCCCCCGGAGGCCCCGACGTGGCTGACGACAAGTCTCCCGCTGAGCGAGTTCTCGACCTGGTCGTCTTCGGCCCGGCCGGACTGGCTCTGGTGGCCGTCGAGGAATTCCCGAAGTTGGTGGACAAGGGTCGGCACCATCTCGAAGGCCAGGTCCGCACCGCCCGTCTCGTGGGGCAGGTGGCGGTGCAGATGGGTCGACGGCAGCTGGGCCAGCTGGCCACCCAGGTCATGCCCAAAGCCCCGTCGTCCCCGACGACGTCGCCCCCCGCGCCGAGCGATCCGGCGCCGGTCTACGAATCACAGGTCACCGAGTCAGAACCGGCCGCCCTCGCAGCGGCGAACGGAAGCGGGACCCTGCGCAGCCTGGCCATCCCCGGCTACGACAGCCTGTCGGCGTCACAGGTGGTCCAGCGACTGGCCGGTCTGTCGCACTCCGAGCTCGTCGACGTCCGGGAACACGAGCAGTCACACCGGCACCGCCGCACCATCTTGAACCGCGTGGAGCAACTGCTCACCGGAGTCGACGTCGAGTAACGGCGACGGCCGAAGCGGATCCGGCGGTTCGACCATGGAGGCAGCCAGACCGGCGGTACGCGCTGACGGGGAGCGTTGCGCGGAGCTCTGTCAGCAGGCGCTCGACGCCCTGGCGCATGTCCGGGGTGGCCCCCTCTTCTCGCGTCGCGAGACCGGCCTCGTGGCCAAGGCTCTGCTGCGCCCGGGTGGACTCGACCGCCTCCTGGCCGACGGTCGCCGCCGTGTCCTCGTCGGCACCGTCGACGACGCGGTGGTGGGACTGGCACTCGGACGCATCGACGCCGTGGGGGAGGCCACCCTCGGCGTCATCGACGCCTTCTACGTAGAGCCCGGGGCACGCGGCGTCGGCGTGGGGGCCGCCATGGTCGACGACCTGGTGCGCTGGTTCAGCACCTCGCGCTGTCGCGGCATCGACGTCACGGCGCTGCCGGGGGACCGCGAGACGAAGAACTTCCTCGAGGGGTCAGGCTTCAAAGCCCGGCTCCTCACCATGCACCGCCTTCTCGACTAGGAGGTGGTGGCAGTGGAGGCGACGACGCCCGCCCCGCCCCGGCCGGTGGTCGCCGTCGGTGGCATCGCCGTAGTGGACGGGGCGCTTCTCCTCGTGCAAAGGGCGACGCCGCCGCAGGTAGGCCGCTGGACCTTGCCCGGCGGGCGCGTCGAACCGGGGGAGACGATGACGGCGGCCGTCGAGCGCGAGCTGCTCGAGGAGACCGCCCTGTCGGTCCGCTGCGGTTCCTTCGTCGGATGGGCCGAGCGCCGCGGCCACGGGTACCACTACGTGATCTTTGATTTCGCCGTCACCACCCACGGACGGGGCACCCCCGTGGCAGGCAGCGACGCGGCGGCGGTCGCCTGGGTCTCGCTGGCCGATGTGGCGGCACTGCCCTTGGTGGAGGACCTGCAGGGATTCCTGGAGCAGCACGGCGTACTCGGCTGAGCACGCCACCGGGCCGGCGTGAGCGGGGGTGGATCAGCCCCGGCGGGCGGCCACGGCTCCGGCCCGGCGGGGACCGGGCGGCGGCGGGATGGGAAGTCCGAGCAGCCGGGCCAACTCGGGCACGAGGCCCGCCGCGTGGCGTGCCGCGGTCAGCAGGTCGGCCGAGGCGTCGGCCGGCAGCCCGGCCGGCTTCACCGTCCGGCGGACAGGGGAGTTGATCACGGCGTCGAGGAGGTCCTTCCACTGCGTCTCATCGAGCGTGGGAGCCATAGCGGTTCCGGCGGACTCGGCCAGGCGGACGGCGAGATCGGCGGGCACCCGGGCCGAGGGCTCCGGGGGCTTGGCCGCCACCCGCAGGGCGTCGGCTACCCGGCCCTCGTCGAGGGCACTCGTCACACGACCGAGCCACGCCACCCGCAGGGCGGCCACCCGGGAGTCGAGTGCTTCGCGCAGCGCTCCCACCAACTCGCGGCCCTCGTCGTCGAGCGAGACGGTCGAGGCACCGGCGACGACGGAACGCATCTCGCGCAAGGGCGCTTCGCGGCCGGCGGCCCGCAACGCCACGGCGCGGTCTTTCCACGCGGCCAGATTCATCCGCGGCAGAAGTTCTTCGGCCATGGTCAGAAGCGGCTGCGGTGAGATCTCGGCCCGGCCCTCGGTCCGGGCCCGGCTGTTCTGCTCCTCGATGGCTTGACGCACGGCGGGGATCCCACCGCGCAGAAGCTGCTCGGCCACGGGGATCTGCTCGGCGCTCAGAGCGGCCAGAGCGGCATTGCGATTGGTGGTGACGGCTTCCGGGCGCCGGGGCCTGTCGCGACGTTGCGGTCGCTCCTCGCGCCCGGGGCGCGGACCTGTACCGGGCCGTTCGCCGCCGCCGGAACGCTCAGCACCGGCGCGTTCGGGCCGACCGGCCGCATCGGGTCCGCGGCTTGGACGGGCTCGCTCGCCGCCGCCGGAACGCTCAGCACCGGCGCGTTCGGGCCGACCGGCCGCATCGGGTCCGCGGCTTGGACGGGCTCGCTCGCCGGCACTGCGCGGCCTCTCGTCCCGCTCGCCGGCACTGCGCGGCCTCTCGTC
>PLXQ01000020.1 GCA_003151475.1 Acidimicrobiaceae bacterium
GGGTACTTCTTCATGGCCACGGACAAGTCGAACCAAGAATTCATCACCGGGTCTCGTGGTGGAGACGTCAATTCAAACCGATCGTTTGATTGCGTCCTGGTTGCGCGTTGGCCGCGAAAAGTGCGCCTGACCAGGCTCCTGTGCTCTGGCGTAGTTCATCTCGAAGAACTCCGCTTTATTGACAAAATCAGGGCGGGCCTGATTACTGCCTGCTCAACTCCTCGGAATCAAACGCCGCCATCCGAAACGCGCTGCGATCGCATCATCCAGTTTTGCTAGCAGGTCCTCTATGGACCCGGGTCCCCAGCCGCTCAGGACCATACCTGCTCCGTCGGACACCGGTTCGCATTGCCAAGCCTCGGTAGTCCACGGTGCCGTCCGGCCCTTAATCGTCAAAATCGCTTCCGAGTAAATGCTTCCGACTCGTGAGTTTTCGGCCTGGACCCAGGTCCGGTGACACTGCAGTTGTTCCTGTAGGTCGTGGCCAACCTCGGCAAGGCGAGTGAGCTCTTCGGGATCATTGCTCGTTCGCCTTCGAATGCGGTAGGGGTATTCCGACCATCGTACGAGTAGTCGCACGGCATCTGCGTATCGTTGACGACGATCGTTTCGAGCCTCAGCCCACCTCGTTGCTGACGCCCCTAGTAACGCACCGACGATAGGTCCCACGATGGCGAGAACCTGGAGCGTCCCATTGTTACCACCTGAAGTTGCTGCTGAAATCATCGGGACCATTGTTCTGCAGCGTCCAGCATTTGTCGTGTGCGAAGCGGATGCTTTCCCTCACCGTGTGGGGCGTCCTCAACCGGCCATGTCCCAGTACGACGCCAGTACTCCTCATATTGGAGATGCCGGTGGGCAATCGTAATCAGGTCAAGAAGTCCATCACTCCATTCCCAGGTCAGGGCTCGGCTGTCCTGCGGGAACCACAGACACAGTTCGCCAAGATCGCCCGGCATGCGGTGTTTCCATGAACGGCCCTCTGCTTCCTGAGGAACGACATAGGCGGACTTCGCTACTGTGGCCAAGATTCGCACGCGTTCAGGCGGGAAACCCTCATCTGCACAGGGCATCCACGGCGTCAGTTCAAGTTCAATCACGACCCCGTCCTTTCCGTTGAGGCACACCGCTGCTCGATTCACACCAAAGATGGGCGCATCTCGAAGGAGGGCTGCCGCCACAGCCGCGGGTTGGTCGAGTAGCGAGTCCATGGAGAATGCGGCCGACAACACATTCAGGAGGACTTCCAGGACCGCGTTGGCGGTGCGCTCTGTCGGGCTGCCGATGTTCTGCTGACGTGTCCAGTGCTTGTAACGCTTCCACCCAGGGCAGAAGCCAATGCCGCCCCCAACGACTGCTCCTTGGCGTTCGGAAATGGCTCGGCGAATAGGTCGTGCCAGACGCGAATGGAATTTGCGTGGTCGCCTGCCTCAGCAAGAGCCCTCGCCTCTCGCGCCTTGGCCGCTGCTACTTGGAAAGCCGACCTGGCGTTGAGACGCGCATTGACAGTCAAGCGATTCGAAATCGGATCGCAGCCTGTTGGGTCGGTATAGCCACCATCAAGAACACGTATTGCCGTCTCGATCATCGATACGCACGCCTCTGCATACGGTATTGGACCCTGCATCCCGGCGTAGACAATGGACTCGACGTGCAAGCCCGGGATCGTTCCCTCCACCTCCATGCCGACGGCGACCAGATACTTCATCATGCGCACGACATGGATGAACTGACCCTCACAGTCCTCGTTGCGCTTAGCGACAACACGCATTAGCTCTCGTGTATTCGAACGGTCCCATTGTCCGCTCTCGCGGTTGGCGATCAGCACATCGTCATCATTGGTAGTCGTTTCCCAGGCAGGCACCACGTCAAAGCAGAACGAGTCGTCTCCAAAATCGATCTTGAGCGAATGGCGTGTTCGGTCGAAGGTCGCCTTGGGGTACTTAACTCGCAAGACATCCTCTAGACGATCCATCACGTCATCCGGCGATAACCCGAGCAATGAGTCGGCCAGAATCACGACCTTGTCGATATCACGCAAGGGACGGATCATTGTCTTTCGGGCAAAACTGCCCTGCAGGAAAGCCCCCGTGATCAGGCCCGCAGCCTTCAGGAGCAGTGTGATCTCGTTATGGCACTTTTCGGCGCGTAGTCGCTCAGCCGGATTCAGTTTGAGCCTGTCATCGAACTTGTCAAAGGCTTCAGCCTCGGTCATGGGGAAACCCCCTTGGTTGGTTGAAGGAAACGGGAGGGGATCGCCGCCGACTGTCCTGGTCTCGGCGCTGATAGCAGGGTGATGGCCATTGAGGGCCCCTCTTCAATTGGCCTACGCAAAAGCTGGTCACCTGCCATAGGCGTGATGGTTGCTAGGACTGAATTACAGCACTGAAACTACAACAGTGTCAACGCTGCGTGGTTTCGCGCCCACAGCGCGTGAGTTCGCGCGCTGTGCGGTCGTCTATCGGGTTCTTTGTACTCCCCGGCCGCCTTCGGGTGGCGACCATGCCGGCGGATTCCAGATTCCTCAAACGCTATGAGTACTTCTGGCGATGCCTCTTAAGGGGTCGTGTCATCTGAGCGACAAATCCCCCAACGATGACCGTGTAAGCCCACCACGGGAGGATGTGGGCGGCTTGCAACACACCGCGCCACAACGTGGCGTTTGGTTCAGATTGGAATTGCAATGGTGCCTCCGTTTCCTAGTCGAGCTGTGTGAGCCGCCAAACTAGAAACCGGGTGTAACACCTCGGTCAGGCATGGTCCGTTGGAGCGTTCGCGACCAGCACGCATCCGATGCGACGACGGCCGAAGACCTGTCAATGTTCGCAGAGTGGCAGGAATCTGAGTGGTTCAAGCTTGTACCCGCAAGGATTCGCCGAACTTCGCTTCATGATCGCCCGCCTTCGTGACCGATCGGCATCCGCGTCACGAGGAAACCGCGGGGCTACTTTGACGTTGTGGCCCGTCGCAATATGACAATGGCGACCCGACGACCAGTCGAGATTATCTGTGAGGACGGCTCTCGATCGTGGTACTTCTGTCAGGATCTTCTTGCGTACCAACGGGCCGTCGCTGACCTCGGTGAATGTCACTTAGCCCGTAGCGCGTTCGGTTCCGACGAACGCGTGAGGCCGACGGAAGTTGTCACGCGTTCTCCAACGCCTCCGCTGCTTTGGCGTCCTTAGCTTCGAGTAGGTGCCGGTAACGGTTCACCATCTCGACCGTCCGCCACCCATGTCGATCCATCACCTCACCGACGCTCACTCCTTGCTTGAGAAGGGTGGTCGCCGAATGATGGCGAAGGTCGTGAAGTCGGATCGGAGGGACCCCCGCTGCCTTGCAGACAGCAACCCAAGTTCTGGTGATGGTGTACGGATTGTAAGGTCGGCGACCGGCGGGGTCGGGTGAGAAGAGATACGCGGAATTCTCGATGACAGCTTCGCACGTTGCTGCCCGTGCCTCGCATCGCTTGCGATGCGCCTTCAGGAGCTTGAGCGTTCGAGGGCCGACGGCAATACGCCGAAGTTCCCCAGTCTTTGTCCCCTTCACATCGATACCGCCAGGGACGGCGACCACGGCCCTCCGTATAAGGATGCTGGGCCCCTGAAGATCGACATCTCCCCAACGGAGGCCGCAGGCCTCACCCCGGCGACACCCTGTCCAGGCAATCAGTGCGAACAGCGTTCCCCAGTCGGCGTTGGCGGTGAGTTGATGCTCCAAAACCTTGCGGACGTTGGCAGACGTTGGTGGATCGAGCTTTCGCTCTCCCAGTGGCGGAAGGTCGACTCCCTGAGTGGCGATGATCCCGGCGAGACCGCGCTTGTGAGCCCAGGCCAGCGATTGACGTAGGGCCCAGTGAACCTTTCGGATCGACGATCCGGACTGCCCAGAGGCGATCAGGTCGGCGTACAGGTCCTCAATGTGGTGGGCCCGCAGCTTGGCCACGGAGAGGCTCTTGAGTGCAGGAGGGATCAGCTTGATGGCGACGCGGTACCTGTCGGAAGTCGAGGAGGAGAGCTGCGCCTCTTTGGCGGCGAGCCACTGGGTCAGTACCTGATCGACCGAGACAGGAGCTGTGGCGACGCGTCCCCCCTCAGCAACTTCCGTGACGAACTTTGCCAAGGCCCGATCAGCTTCGCGTTTGGACCCGTGGACGGTCTTGGTCGCATACCGGCGCTTCCGCGCCTTGTTGTCGTATCCGACGTAGGCCGTCAGTTGCCACGACCTCTCGCCACGCTGGCGGATGGAACCGGCCATTGCACCGCCTTCATCTGAGAACCATTGATCGTCAACATTGATCGACAGCTACGATAGTCCTCAAGAACTGCGACACCAACAGGGCCTGTGACCAGGACATTTACTGAGCGCCCCCGGCAGGACTCGAACCTGCGCCACCGGCTCCGGAGGCCGGTGCTCTATCCGCTGAGCTACGGGGGCAGGCGCAGTGACGAGCAGGTGGGCCACGACCTGCAGGACATCGCCCGCGCCTTGGCACTGTAGTCGCCGACCCAGGCGTCACCGGAGGGTCGGAGAGGCGCCATTAACCTTCCATCCCATGTCAGGCCCGGCCGAAAGCCCCCCCCTCGACCGGATCGCTCCGGACGAGGGTCCGATCACCGCCGGGCTGCTCCCGTTGTCGGCCAAGGCCGGTGCCGACGGACAACTCGCCGTCGGGGGAGTCGACCTGGTGGGCCTGGCCGACGAACTGGGCACCCCTCTGTTCGTCTACGACGAGGCGCACTTGCGGGCCCGCTGCCGAGAAGCGGTAGCGGCCTGGGGTGACGGTGTGGCCTATGCCACCAAGGCGTTTCTGTGCACGGCCATGGCCCGGCTGGCTCATGACGAGGGGATGTGGCTGGACGTCTCGACCGGCGGGGAGTTGCATGTGGCGCTCGTCGCCGGGGTGCCGGGCGATCGGCTCGTGATGCACGGCAACAACAAGTCGGCCGACGAGCTGTTCCGGGCCCTCGAAGCCGGGGTGGGGCGGATCGTGGTCGACTCCTTCGACGAGATCGACAGGTTGGCCATCTTGACCAGGGACGCCGGCAGTAACGGGCCGGAGGTTCTTCTCCGTGTCACCCCGGGCATCGAAGCCCACACGCACGAATTCGTCCGCACCGGCCAGGAGGACTCCAAGTTCGGATTCGGTCTTGCTTCGGGAGCGGCCACCGAAGCGGTGGCTCGGCTCCGGGCGCTGCCCGGTGTGAAGTTGGTCGGGGTTCACGCCCATATCGGGAGCCAGATCTTCCGGGTCGAGTCCTTCGCCGAAGAGGTCGAAGCGCTCGTCGGCTTCTTCGCTCCCCTCGATCTCGGTGAGCTCTGCGTGGGTGGCGGACTGGGGGTGGCGTACGTGACGGGGGAGAGCGCCCCGAGCATCTCGGAATGGGCCCGGAGCGTGCACGACGCCTGCCGAAAGGCGGGGCTCCCCTCGGGGGTCCGGGTGACGGCCGAGCCGGGCCGGGCCATCGTGGCCACCGCCGGTCTGACGTTGTACCGGGTGGGCACCATCAAGGAGATCCCGGGCCTGCGTACCTATATGGCCGTAGATGGCGGGATGAGCGACAACCCCCGGCCGGTGCTCTACGACAGCGGCTATGAGACCTTCTTACCCCGCGCTGCGGCAGCGGCCCGGCCCCGGGCGGTACGGGTCGTGGGCAAGCACTGCGAATCGGGCGACGTGGTGGTCGCCGATGCCCGGGTCCCGGCCGACACTTCGGTGGGCGACGTCCTGGCCACCCCGGTGACCGGTGCCTACGGCTATTCGATGGCCTCTAATTACAACAAGGTGCCCCGTCCGGCCGTCGTGTTCGTGTCCGACGGTGCCGCCCGGGTGGTGGTGCGGCGCGAGACCGACCACGATCTCGTCCGGCTGGACGGCTGACCGCATCCCGAGCCAACCGACCGCGCCCACCGCCGGATCCACGCCCACCGCCGGGGCCCCGCCGGCCTCCGGGCCCACGGCCGGGCCTGAACCCGGGCCGGCGGAGCACGGGAGCGGCTCCGACGGGCGGTAGCGTGAGGAGATGGGGCCGAGCGCGCAAGAGACGCAGGCACAGGCCCCCTCCACCCCCGCCGACCAGCCAGTTCGGGTCGCCATTCTCGGAGCCGGCAACGTCGGAGGCGCCCTCGTGTCTCTGCTTCTGAGCGACGGTGACGCGATTGCGGCGCGCTCGGGGGTGCGCTTCGAGATCGCCGGGGTGGCCGTCGGAGACGTCTCCCGGGCTCGCCCGGGAATCCCCCCAGAGCTGGTGACGGGCGACGCCAAGGGGCTCGTGTCCGATCCCTCGGTGGACGTGGTGGTGGAGCTGATCGGGGGGCTCGACCCGGCCCGGGAGCTGGTCGAGACGGCCCTGGCAGCGCGACGGCCGGTGGTGACGGCCAACAAGGAGTTGATCGCCGCCTGCGGCGCCCAGTTGGCCGATGCCGCCGCCGCCTCGGGCGTGGATCTTCTCTACGAGGCGGCCGTGGCCGGGGCCATCCCCATCATCCGGCCCCTGCGGGAGTCCCTGGCCGGTGAACGGATCCGGCGGGTGGTCGGGATCGTGAACGGGACCACTAATTTTATCTTGTCGACCATGTCGGAGCAGGGACTGCCCTATGCCGAGGCGTTGGCCGAGGCCCAGCGGCTGGGATTCGCCGAGCGCGACCCGGCGGCCGATGTCGACGGCCATGACGCTGCCGCCAAGGCCGCCATCCTGGCCGCGCTGGCCTTCCGCTGCGTGGTGGTCGGTACCGATGTGCCGCGCGAGGGGATCTCGTCGGTCGACCCCGTCGACATCGCCTTCGCCGACCGGCTCGGCTACGTGGTGAAGCTGCTGGCCGTGGCCGAGCGCTTCGATGACGGGGGCGACACCGACGACGGGCCCGAGATCTCGGTCCGGGTGCACCCGGCCATGCTGCCCCGGACCCACCCGCTGGCTGCGGTGCGCGGGGCCTTCAATGCCGTGTTCATCGAGGGCGCCGCCGCCGGCGAGCTGATGCTCTACGGCCGGGGGGCGGGCGGGTTGCCGACGGCATCGGCCGTTCTCGGCGACCTGATCGACGCCGCCCACCATCTGCGGGCGGGGACGGCCGCCCGGGTGGTGCCGCGGATCGCGGCGCGGATTCGTCCGAGCGACGACCTCTCGTGTGCGTGGTACCTGAGCATCGACGTGGCCGACCGCCCCGGTGTGCTCGCCGCCGTGGCTCAGGTTTTCGGTACGCACGGCGTGTCCATCCGTTCCATGGAGCAGGTGGGCCTCGGTGATGAAGCCCGGCTCATCTTTCTCACCCACATCGCGCGCGCCGGAGATGTGAGGCGGACCATCGACGGCCTCCGGGAGCTCGACGTGGTTGATCGGGTCGGCGGCGTCCTGCGCATCGTGGGCGACCAGGACGACGGCTGAGAAGATGAAGAGTTGGCCCGGGATCATCGAGGCGTACCGGGAGCACCTGCCGGTGACGGCAACGACCCCGGTGGTGACGCTTCTCGAAGGTGACACGCCGCTGTTGCCGGCTCCGAGGCTGTCGGAACGGGTCGGTGCGCGGGTGTTTCTGAAGATCGAGGGGCTCAATCCCACCGGGTCGTTCAAGGACCGGGGGATGACTTTGGCCATCAGCAAGGCGTTGGAGGAAGGGGCGAAAGCGGTGGTGTGCGCCTCGACGGGCAACACCTCGGCGTCGGCTGCCGCCTACGCCCGGCGTGCCGGGTTGACCTGCGCCGTGCTCATCCCCGAAGGACATATCGCTCTGGGGAAGTTGGCGCAGGCGCTCGTGCACGGGGCCACCGTCCTTCAGGTGCGCGGCAACTTCGACGAAGCCCTGGAGATCGTGCGGCGTCTCGGCGATCAGGCGCCGGTGACGGTGGTGAATTCGATCAACCCGTATCGGATCCAGGGACAGAAGACCGGGGCGTTCGAGATCGTCGACACGCTGGGCGACGCGCCCGACGTGCACTGCATCCCCGTGGGCAACGCCGGGAACATCACGGCCTACTGGCGCGGCTACTGCGAGTACCACCACAGTGGTATCTCCACCAAGCTGCCACGGATGCTCGGATTCCAGGCCGCCGGCGCCGCCCCCATCGTCGAGGGCCACCGGATCGAACATCCCGAGACCATCGCCACCGCCATCCGGATCGGCAACCCCGCCTCCTGGTACGGCGCCACGGCGGCGGCCAGCGAGTCGGGGGGCGCCATCGAGGCGGTGACCGACGAGGAGATATTGGCCGCCTACCGGTTCTTGGCGTCCGAGGAGGGAGTGTTCTGCGAGGCGGCATCGGCGGCATCGGTGGCCGGGCTTCTGAAGACCGGTGTCGCCCCCTCTTCCACCGTCGTCTGTGTCCTCACCGGCAACGGCTTGAAGGATCCCGACCTCGCCATCAGTCAGATCAGCGTCCCCACCGTCGTCGATCCCTCCTATGACGCCGTCCTGGAGGCACTCGACCTCTGAGGCTCCTGTGGCCTTTGCCATGGAATTCTCAGTTGTCACCGAATTTTCAGCTTTGCCCCACTGGACACGCAGGTGGGCCGCCTTTTGCTGATAGCGGGGACCCCGGGGAATGAGACGGACGGGGAAAGGGTTATAGGACCTGTAGCCCAGAGCAAGGCCCAGGTGGGTAGACCGCTTGGGGATGTTGCCGAGAGGTCTCAGGGTCCGGTATCATGTGTTTACCGCCGCCGCTCAGGTAACTTCTGGAGTGTCGCGGGTGACATGCCTCGTCAGGCAGTCCTCCACGAGCGAACCTTCAACGGGGGCTCGGCGGAAACGTAGCGGAACCGGTATGAAGTCGTACCGAACGCTTTACCCTCTGTCCGGTGTTCTCTGATTCCTGGGCTCACAAACCCGTCTTCGAGGACACAAACTAGCGAGGTGGTTGATGGCTGCAGAGCAACAGCTCGAGCGGTCCGTATTAGAACGCAAAGAGCGTGAGGAGCTTCGAGCGATAGCCGAAGCGATGGCGCTCGATACCAACTCCCGGAGCAAGAAGGCCGACATCATCGACCAGATCTTGCGAGCCGCGGGCGTGGACGCCTCCGGTGGGGAGAAGAATTCGAGTGCTGCCGGTGCCGGCGGATCCGAGAGTGCCAATGGGGCGACGAGCCCGGCTCGACCTCGGTCCCGGGCGAGCAGTGCGCGTGCCGCGGCCAACGTCGACGCCGAGTTGACCCCGGCCGAGGCCCCCACCAATGGTGACAGCGCCGAGCATGCCCACAGCAACGGCACGGCTCAGACGACGACGTCCAGCAACGGACGCGCGGAAGGATCCGACGAGACGACGTCATCGAGTGAGGCCACCGTCAGTGAGGCCACGGCCGGCGATGAGTCGTCGGGCGGATCGGACGGGGCCACGGTCACCCAAGCCGAGCGGCCCGCCGGTGGCCGGCAGGGTGGACAAGGCCAGAACAACGCCGGCCAGAACGCCGGCCAGAACCGTCAGCACACCCAGCAGGGCCAGCAGACCCAGCAGGGCCAACATTCGCAAGTGGGCAACCCGAACGATCCGGCCAACCGGCGGGGTCGCCGTCGGCGTGGTCGCGAACGGACGGGACCCGGCGCCGCCCCCGGCGGTGGCGGTGGCGGTGAGCGGGAGCTCCAAGGTGGCGGCCAGGAGGCCCAGTACCAAGGTGAGCTCGTCCCTGTCAGTGGCTTGCTCGATCTCCGTGACGAGGGCTACGGCTTCGTACGGGCCGACGGTTATCTCCCGAGCCCGCGCGACGTGTATGTCTCGATCAGCCAGGCGCGGCGCTTCGCATTGCGCAAGGGGGACTATGTCGAAGGAGCCAGCCGTCCGGCTGCCTCCAACGAGAAATTCCCCGCCCTGATCCGGATCGACACGGTGTCGGGGCTGTCGCCCGACGATGCCCGGAGCCGACCGCGCTTCGAGGACCTGACACCGCTTTTCCCGGACTCGAAGCTGAAGCTCGAGACGCCGGGTGCGGCCGAGATCACCACGCGGATCATCGACCTGATCTCACCGATCGGGAAGGGTCAGCGCGGCATGATCGTCTCGCCCCCGAAGGCGGGGAAGACCACGGTGATGAAGCAGATCGCCCATTCCATCGAGGCGAATAATCCCGAGGTGCACCTGATCGTGCTGCTCGTCGATGAGCGGCCCGAAGAAGTGACCGACATGCGGCGATCGGTCAAGGGCGAGGTTGTGGCCTCCACCTTCGACCGGCCGTCGGACGAGCACACGGCCATCGCCGAGTTGACCATCGACCACGCCAAGCGGCTGGTAGAGGTCGGACGTGACGTGGTGATCATCCTCGACGGGATCACCCGACTGGCCCGGGCCTACAACCTGGCCCAGCCGGCCAGTGGCCGGATCATGTCCGGTGGTGTGGACTCGGGGGCGCTGTACCCGCCGAAGCGGTTCTTCGGTGCGGCGAGGAATATCGAAGAGGGCGGGTCGTTGACCATCTTGGCCACCGCCCTGGTCGAGACCGGATCCAAGATGGACGAGGTCATCTTCGAGGA
>PLXQ01000051.1 GCA_003151475.1 Acidimicrobiaceae bacterium
CGGGCTCTAACTTGAGGCGATGTCGCCTCCGAGTCGCCGAGCTGTCGCGCCACTGACCCCTCTCGAGGGAGAAACCGTGATCTACACCGACGGTTCCTGTCTCGGGAATCCGGGTCCGGGGGGCTGGGCCTGGGCGATACCGGAGGGGCCCTACGCCAGTGGGGCCGAAGCGCAGTCCACCAACCAACGGATGGAGATCACGGCGGTGCTGCGCGCCCTGGAGGCGAGGAGCGGACCAGTCCTGATCATGAGCGACTCGACCTACGTGGTGAATTGTTTCCGGGACCGTTGGTGGGAGGGCTGGAAGAGACGGGGATGGCGCAACAGCGCAGGCAAGCCGGTGGCCAACCGCGACCTCTGGGAGCCCCTGCTGGCCGTGGCTCTCGATCCCGGACGGTCCGTGCGTTTCGGCTGGGTCAAGGGGCATTCGGGCGATGCCATGAACGACCGGGTCGACCTCTTGGCCACGATGGCCGCCGCCACTCAGGAGGGGGAATCGGGCGAGATCTCCCCCGGCTGAATGGAGTTGATGAGGGACGGAGAGGCAGCCGGGGTCCGGGGTTGAGGCGGTTCGACGCTCGGCGAGACCGACCCGTAGCATGCGGCCCATGGAGCTCACAGGGTCGTCGGCGGTCATCACGGGGGGGGCGTCGGGTCTCGGCGCCGGGACGGCACGGACACTGACGTCGCTCGGTGTCCGGTGCACCATCTTCGACCGGAACGAGGACGGGGCCAAGCAGCTGGCCGACGAGATCGGCGCCAACTACGTGGCCGGCGATGTGACCGACCCCGAGGACTGCCAGCGGGCGGTGAACCAGGCGGCGGAGGGCGGGAATCTGCGGATCGCCGTGAACTGCGCCGGGACCGGCTGGGTGGGCCGGGTGATCAACAGGGACAACTCGCCGCATGACCCCAAGGCCTTCAAGTTCATCCAGGAGCTGAACGTGCTGGGGACCTTCTACGTGATGACGATCGCGGCGTCGGCCATGGCCGGAACGGAACCGCTGGCCGACGGCGAACGGGGAGTGATCGTGAACACGGCGTCCGTCGCCGCTTTCGACGGCCAGGTCGGCCAGTTGGCCTACTCGGCATCGAAGGGCGCGGTGGTGGGGATGACCCTGCCCGCGGCACGCGACCTGGCCCCCGTCGGGATCCGGGTGATGACCATCGCCCCCGGACTCTTCGACACTCCGCTGCTCGGGATGCTGCCCGATGAACAGCGCGACGCGCTGGCCCAGTCCGTTCTCTTCCCGAAGAGGCTCGGCCAGCCGCTTCAGTACGGGGCGCTCGTGGCCCATATCGCCCAAAACAGCTATCTGAACGGCGAAGTGATCCGGCTCGACGGCGGGATCCGGATGCCACCCAAGTGAACGGTCATGTTCCGCCGGTGAACCGCGACACTTCTGTTCCGACAGTTCCGACAGTTCCGACAGGTCCGACAGATCCGGCGCGATGAAGTTCGTCGAGGTCGGCGGATCCCGGATGTCGGCTATCGGGCTCGGGACGTGGCAGTTCGGGTCGCGGGAGTGGGGCTACGGCAACGAGTACGCCGAGCGCGATGCCATCGAGATCGTCCACCGGGCGCTCGAGGTGGGGATCACCACCTTCGATACGGCCGAGATCTACGCCTTCGGCCGGTCCGAGCGGATCCTCGGTCGGGCTCTCGAAGGCCGACGCGACGAAGCCTTCCTGGCGACGAAGATCTTTCCTGCCTTCCCCATCGGAGCGGTGGTGCTACAGCGGGCGCGGGGGAGTATCCGGCGGCTCGGGGTGTCGAACGTCGACCTCTACCAGATCCACCAACCCAATCCGGTGGTACCGCTGTCGTCGACGATGGCGGGATTCGGCCAACTGCTCGACGAAGGTGTGATCAAACACGCCGGGGTCTCGAACTACGCGCTGGCGCGGTGGCAGGCGGCCGATGCCGCGCTCGGCCGAGCGGTGCTGTCGAACCAGGTTCGGTTCAACCTGGTCGACCGGCGGGCGGAAAAAGAGCTGTTGCCGTGGGCGCAGGCCCACGAGCGGGTGATCATCGCCTACAGCCCGCTGGCGCAAGGGCTGTTGTCGGGCCGCTATGACGCCGGTCACCGGCCGTCGGGGATGGTCAGGACCAACTCACCGGCTTTCTTGCCCGAGAACCTGGCGCTGGCCGAGCCCTTGATCGAGGCGGTGAGGAAGGTGGCCGCCGGCCATGGGGCGACGCCGTCACAGGTGGCCTTGGCCTGGTTGATCCGGCGGCCCCATGTGGTGGTGATTCCCGGTGCCAGCTCGGTTGCGCAGGTGGAAGCCAACGCGGCGGCGGCCGATCTCGAGTTGAGCGACGAAGAAGACGCCGCGTTGTGCCGGGCATCGGATGACTTTCATCCCCGGGGAGTCCGCGAGGTCTGGCCGCAGTTGGCGCGCGAGAGGTTCGAAGGAGTGGCCGAGCGGCTGAGAGGCCGGGGCTCTCGAGGCCGGCCAGCCGGTCCGCAGTCCGCCGCCTCTTAGCCAGGTCCGCCGACGATGCCGTACTTCAGCGTGGAGGAGGCCCGGGCCTATCTGCCGCGGCTGCGACGGATCCTCGCTCTTCTCCGGAGGTCGGCGAGCCTGAATGTGAAGGCGGCGACGAACGGGCATGCCGCCGTGCGGACCAAAGCGACGGCGGACGACGCCCCGCTCGATCTCGATCCCGAGCAGGCCCTGGCCGAGCTCGAGGAAAAGGGGATCATCCTCCGCGATCCCGTGGTGGGGCTGGTCGATTTTCCCTGCCTTCATCCGAGCGGGACGGTGGTGCAATTGTGCTGGCAGCTGGGGGAGGACGAGCTCGGCTGGTGGCACCTTCCCGACGCCGGATTCGCCAGCCGGCGACCATTACCACTGCCGCCCGAGTTGTAGGTCGGAGCGCTGCTCGGGGCCCGGCCAGAGCTCCTCGGAGACGGTCGTTCTCGGCGGCCGCAACTGGTTCCCCGGGTGAGGTGCCCCCGGTAGGCTGAGCCGCGGATTGCTAGGCAAGGGTGGGGGACGAGCCCACAGGAGGTGGTGACGACGACCGGCAGTAACGAGTTCGATGTCGTCGTGATCGGTGGCGGTCCGGCGGGTTACGCCACCGCCCTCTACGGCGCTTCGGCCGGTTTGTCTGTCGCCGTGGTCGAGCGGGAGAAGATGGGCGGGACCTGCCTGCACCGCGGCTGCATCCCGGCCAAGGAATTTTTGGAGACGGCGTCGGTGTTGCGGACGGTGGCCGGAGCCAAGGAATTCGGGGTCGAGGCCGGACAACCGGTGCTCGACTTCTCGGTGAGCCAGGGACGGAAGCAGAAGGTGGTCGACACCCTCTACAAGGGCCTGGTGGGCCTGATGAAGGGTCGGGGGATCGAGTCCTTCATCGGATCGGGTCAACTGCTCGGCGGTGGTCGGGTCCGGGTGGCCGGGGCGGAGGAGAGCGTCGAGCTGACCGGCCGGCATGTGGTGCTGGCCTCGGGCTCGGTACCGCGGACGATCCCGGGATTCGATGTCGACGGAACGGTGGTGCTGACCTCCGACGAGGTGCTGTCGCTCGAGAAGGAGCCGGCGTCGGTCGCCATCATCGGCGGCGGGGCGATCGGCTGCGAGTTCGCCTCGATGTTCAGCGACCTCGGGAGCCAGGTGACGGTGCTCGAAGCGTTGCCGACGTTGTTGACCGGCTGCGACGACGATGTGGTCGCCGTGGTGAACCGGTCGTTCCGGAAGCGCGGTATCGCCGTGCATACCGGCGTGACGGTGAGCGGGCACAGTCCGAACGGGAGCGGGACGACCGTTTCCTTCGGTGACGGGGAATCGGTGACCGTGGACGCCGTGATCCTCTCGGTCGGTCGTCGTCCGTTGACCGAAGGCCTTCTGGCCGACGGCAGCGGGGTGGTGATCGACGAACGGGGCTTCGTGCAGGTCGACGAGCACATGCGGACGAGCGTGGAGGGGGTCTGGGCCGCCGGCGATGTGGTCAACACTCCGCAGCTGGCCCATGTCGGGTTCGCCGAAGGGATTCTGGTGATCAAAGGGATCCTGGGTGAGCCGACGATCCCCGTCGAGTACGGCCGGGTGCCGTGGTGCATCTACTGCCATCCCGAGGTGGCGTTCGTGGGGATGAGCGAGGGCCAGGCCCGGGCGGCCGGGATCGATGTGGTGGTGAAGAAGGATCCCTTCGGCGGCAACAGCCGGGCCCGGATCGTGGGGGAGACCGACGGCCTGGTGAAGGTGGTCTGCGAGAAATCGGCCGACGGTTCGGCTGGCCGGATTCTCGGCGTCCATATGGTGGGACCCTGGGTGACCGAGCAATTGGGCCAGGGCTATATGGCGGTCAACTGGGAGGCCACGCCGGACGAGATCGCCCAGTTCATACAGCCGCACCCGACGCTCTCCGAGTCGTTCGGGGAGACCGTGATGGCCCTGACGGGCAGGGGGTTGCACCTTGGCTGATGTGGTGATGCCGCAACTCGGCGAAACAGTCACTGAGGGCACGGTGACCAAGTGGTTGAAGGCGGTGGGAGAGACCATCGAGCGCGACGAACCGCTCTTCGAGGTGTCGACGGACAAGGTCGACTCCGAGGTGCCGTCGCCCGCCGCCGGGGTACTGGCCGAGATCCGGGTGCCCGAGGGCGACACCGTTGATGTCGGGACGGTGCTCGCTGTCGTTTCCGATGGGGCGGCCGCCAGCGCCGAGGGCGCTCCTCCGGCGGCGGCCGACGCGCCGGCGCCCACTCCCGCACCCGCACCCGCACCCGCACCCGCACCGACACCTGCTCCGGCGACCGCGCCCGCAGCACCGACACCCCCGGTGGCACCGGCCGCACCGGTAGCTCCCGCGCCGCCGGCCGTACCGCAGGCCCCGGCACCGGCGCCCGCTCCCGTCGAACCGACCCCGGCGCCGGTCGCTCCGGCGGAGGTCTCCGGAGAAGGAGCCGACGGCAACGGGAACCGGGGAGCCGGCAACCGGATCCTTTCGCCGGTCGTGCGTCGTCTGCTCGATGAGCACGGGCTCGATCCCTCCGTGGTCCGCGGTACCGGGCTCGGGGGGAGGATCACCCGCTCCGATGTCCTCGGCCTGATCGACGAACGACGGTCCGGGGGCGCACCGGCACCGACGTCGAGCGCAGCGGCAGCGCCAGCCACCGCCGCAACCACCGCAACCACCGCAACCGCCCCGGCGACAGCGGCCGTGTCGGCAGCAGCGGGGCCCGCCGGACGAGCCGGTACCGATGAGATCGTGCCCTTCACCAATATCCGGCGACGGACGGCGGAGCATATGGTGCGGTCGAAGGCGACGTCGCCGCACACGCTGGTGGTGCTCGAAGCTGACTATGAGCCGATCGAACGTGTCCGACGAGCCCACGGCGCGCAGTTCAAGGCCGAAGAGGGTTTCTCGCTCACCTATCTGCCTTTCGTGGCCCGGGCATGTGTCGAAGCGCTACACGAATGGCCCGATCTGAACGCCTCGGTGGGAGACGACGTGCTGATCGTGCACCACCAGGTGAACCTGGGGATCGCCGTCGATCTCGATCACAAGGGACTGATCGTGCCCGTGGTGCCTGCCGCCGAAGAGTTGACACTGCGCGGACTGGCCCGGCGGATCCACGAGCTGGCCGACCGGGCCCGGACGAAGAAGCTGACGGCCGACGACATCTCGGGTGGGACCTTCTCAATCACCAATGCGGGTCCGTTCGGGACGTTCCTGACATTCCCGATCATCAACCAGCCGCAGGTGGCCATCTTGTCGACGGACGGGGTGAAGCGGCGCCCGGTGGTGGTTACCGCCGACGACGGCAGCGAAGCCATCGCCATCCACTCGACGGGACTGCTCTGCCTGGCCTGGGACCACCGGGCCGTCGACGGCGCCTATGCCGCTGCTTTCGTGGCCCGGATCGTGCAGCTGCTCGGCAGCCACGACTGGGCCGCCGAGCTCTAACGCGGCGCAACGACGTGCTACGGGTCCGTTGGCTCGGTCGGGTCCCTTACGGGGAGGCCCATGCTTTGCAGAGCGCGCTCCAGGCGAGAAGCGCGGATGACTACATGCTTCTTCTCGAGCACCCCGACGTCTTTACTCTCGGCGTCCACGCCGATCCGGATCATGTTCTGGTCGACCCCAGCTCGGTGGGGGCGACGACGGTGCGGACCGACCGGGGTGGCGACGTCACCTATCACGGCCCCGGTCAGGTGGTCGGCTATCCGATCGTGACCGTGCCCATGGGCCCGGGCGCCATTCCCGGCCACGTACATGCCGTGGAACAACTGGTGATCGACGCCCTGGCCGAGCTGGGACTGGCCTCGGGCCGGTGTCAGGGCTACCCCGGTGTCTGGGTCGATGCCGACGGACCTGAACCCCGGAAGATCTGCGCCATAGGTGTCCGGGTCAGCCGGGGCCGGTCGATGCACGGACTGGCTCTGAACGTGGATCCGGACATGTCATGGTTCGATCGGATCATCCCCTGTGGCATTCGGGACCGGGCGGTGACGTCTCTGGCAGTCGAAGGAATCAACGTCTCCGTGACAGATGTGGTGGAGCTTCTGGCCCAGGGCGCGGCACGGCGGTGGGCACCCGACGGCGTGGTCGATCGGCAGGACGTGATCACGACGGCCCCGCGGTCAGCGTCGTTGTCGGGCAGTTCCGAGGCTACGGCGCCGGGGGCGGGCGGCCGACTGCGGATCCGGCTGCGTCAGGCCGGGGTCGATCCCGACGGCGGCCTCGGACTGGCCGAGCGCAAGCCCGCGTGGTTGCGGGTGCCGGCTCGGATGGGCGACGACTTCCTGTCGTTGCGCCGGACGATGCGGGATCTCGATCTGGTGACGGTGTGCGAAGAGGCGGGCTGTCCGAACATCTTCGAATGCTGGGCCGACGGGACCGCCACCTTCATGATCAACGGAGAAAGGTGTACCCGGGCGTGCGGGTTCTGCCTGGTCGACACCCGCCATCCGGTGGCCGTCGAGCCCGACGAACCGGGACGGGTGGCCGATGCCGTCGAGCGACTCGGGCTGCTGCATGCCGTCGTCACCGCCGTGGCCCGCGACGACCTGACCGACGGGGGAGCGGCCGGCTTCGTCGCCACCATCGATGCCATTCGCCGACGGTCTCCCCGTACTGCCGTGGAAGTTCTCGTGCCCGACTGCAAAGGCGGCGTCGAGGCTATCGACGCGCTGATCTCGGCCCGGCCTGACGTCTTCAATCACAATCTGGAAACGGTGGCCCGTCTGCAGCGGGCCGTCCGACCGTCGGCCGGTTACGCCCGGAGCCTGGCTGTGCTGGCCCGGGCGAAGAACGCCGGCTTGACCGTGAAGTCGGGCCTGATTCTCGGGATGGGCGAGAGCCAAGAAGAAGTGGTGGGGGCGTTGGCCGACCTGCGCGGAGCGGGGGTGGACATCGTGACCCTCGGCCAGTATTTGCGGCCGAGCGCGTCCCATCTGCCCGTGGCGCGGTGGTGGACGCCGGAGGAGTTCGAGCGGTTGCGGGAGATCGGTGACGGCATGGGCTTCGGCCACGTGCAGGCCTCGCCACTCACGCGGTCGAGCTATCACGCCCGGGCGGCGGCCGCTTCGGCCAGCGGCGGCACCCCCGTGTCTGTCGACGAGGTGCACGCGTGAGCTCCCCCGCCGCCACCGGTGCTGAGATCTCCAGGACACATCGGATCGAGACGGTCCGTCAACAGATGGCCGCTCGTGGGGTGGATGCCTTGCTGCTCTCCCACGGCGCCGACCTGCCCTGGCTGACCGGCTACCGGGCCATGCCCCTCGAGCGGCTCACGGTGCTCGTTTTACCCCGCGAGGGAGAGGCCATCCTCGTCGTGCCCAGGCTCGAAGCGCCCCGGGTGCCCGTGGGTTCGGGGGCGTTCAGCCTCCGGCCGTGGTCCGAGACGGAGGATCCGATCACTCTCGCCGTCGATGCCCTCGGTGGACGGCAAGCGACTATCGGAATCTCGGACCGGGCCTGGGCCACGTCCCTTCTCGCTTTTCAGAAGCGCCTTCCGGGCGCGGCGTGGGTGGCGGCCTCGAGCGTGACGTCAGCTCTGCGAGCGGTGAAGGACGCCGCCGAGATCAGCCAGTTGCGCGCCGCCGGTGCCGCCGCCGACAGGGTGGCCGAGCAACTCCAGAGCGGTGAGATCGCCCTGGTGGGCAGGACCGAGGCAGAGGTCTCCGAGGAGATCAGCGCCCGGCTTCTGGCCGAGGGCCACCGTCGGGTGAATTTCGCCATCGTGGGCAGCGGCCCGAACGGCGCCAGCCCCCATCACGAGGCGGGGTCGCGGCAGATCGGACGGGGCGAGGTCGTCGTCTGCGACTTCGGGGGCGAGTATGACAACGGAGACGACGTCGGCTACTGCTCCGATATCACCAGGACGGTGGTGACGGGCGAGCCCGCGGCCGAGGTCAGCGAGGCCTATGCGGTGCTCCTGGCGGCTCAGCAGGCCGCCGTCGGGTCCGTCCGACCGGGTGTGCCGGCGGAGCAGATCGACGCCGTCGCCCGCGCCGTGATAGACGACGCCGGCCTGGGTGAGTACTTCATCCACCGGACGGGCCATGGCATCGGCATCGAGGAGCACGAGGATCCGTATCTGGTGGCGGGGAACCGGACCCTTCTCGCCCCGGGTCACGCCTTCTCGGTGGAACCAGGGCTCTACTTCCCCGGTCGCTTCGGGATGAGGCTCGAAGACATCGTGGTCGTGGGGACAGACGGTCCCGACCCACTGAACACCATCGACCATTCTCTCGTAGTGGTCGACGCGTGAGGACCGATCGGCGCCGACCACGGCGCGCCAACGAGAAGGACTGATCAGGGTGGATCTGGGGATCGAAGGACGGGTGGCCCTGGTGACGGCGTCATCGCGAGGACTGGGTCGAGCGAGTGCCGAGGCGTTGGCCGCCGAGGGGGCCCGGCTGGTGGTGAACGCCCGCCAGGCCGAGGCCCTCGACATCGCCGAGCAGGAGCTGCGCGCCGCCGGCGCCGAGGTCTTCGGCGTCGTGGCCGACATCACCGATCCCGATGTGCCCGAGCGACTGGTGGCCGCCACGGTGGAACACTTCGGCCAGATCGACATCGTTGTCGCCAACGCCGGTGGCCCTCCGCCGGGCCGGGCTCTCGACGTCGACGACGATGGGATCCGCGGCGCGGTGGAGGCCAACCTGCTGAGCGCCGTGCGGCTGGTCCGTTCCTCGGTCCCGCACATGCGCAGCCAGGGCTGGGGCCGGATCTGTTGCATCTCGTCGTATTCGATCGTCCAGCCGCTGCCCGGGCTGGCGTTGTCGAACACGGCCCGGGTGGGACTGTGGGCCTGGGCCAAGACGGCGGCGGCGGATCTCGCCGCCGAGCAGAGAGGCATCACTTTGAACCTGGCCTGTCCCGGACCCCACGCCACCGATCGGATGCGGGAGCTCACCGGCGGCAGAGGCGGGGGCGGACCAATGGGGGACCCGGCCGACTTCGGCCGGCTCGTCGCCTTCTTGTGCTCGCGCTCTGCGGCGTTCCTGAACGGTGCCGCCGTCGTCGTCGACGGCGGAGCGACCCTGGCTCTGTAGCCAAGGCGCCCGCTGCCGACGCGAGCCTGACGCGAAGCCGACGGCGGGGTCGCATCTCCGGCGCCGTCACAGCGAGGTCAGCGACCAGTTCACGCTCTTGGGCGCCACGACAGGCGTTCCTACGTCGATCTGGATGTCGACGTGAGAGCCCAGTGCGATCTTGCGCGGATTGCCACGGTAGAGCACACCGTTCACGAAGACCGTGGTCGCGCCCGTGGCCGGTCCCACCTGGTCGGTGCTCAACGGCTGTCGCCAGATATCGAAGAATTGGCCGAGGGTGTAGCTGTGACCCGACGGTGATTCGATGTGGATCACCCCGTCCTGGGCGTGGACGTGTAACCAGTAGTAGCACTGCGACGCCCCGTCGAAGGGTCCGTTCGCCGTCTGCTGAGCCACGGGTAAGACGATGCCGATGCCGGCCGGGAGCGGTCGGAGCTGCCCGTTCACGTAGACGCTCAGGTGTGTATGCACGTGATAGGCCACCTGCTCGTTCGAGTCGCACTGCACGCCGTCCACTGTCTGGCCGGTGGCGGCAGTGGACGCCGGTGCCAGCATCGGGCGCTGCTCCAAGGGAACACCTTCGGGACCGGCCGGGCCGGTCACCGTCGCCGTGGCTTTGCCGCCTCCTCCATGCGATGGCGCTGTGATGGGCGAACCTCCCAGCACGCCGATCAGTGTCGCCGCCACGGCGATGAGCACAACGGCTGTGCTCAGGATCGGTGCTCGTTTCCACCAGACGGGTGGTGCTTCTTTCTGGCGGCCGCTGGCGGGGGGACGGCCCGGCGATCTTGTCGTCGGCGGGCGGTTTCTTCCGGATGCGTTCTTCGTGGTCGAGATACCGCCGGCGCGGCGCGCCGTGGTCTGCTTGTGATTGGTCATTTCGATCTCCTCGGACGAGCCGCCAGCATGCGGAATAGCGCGCGGTGGTCGGCTCTCAAATGGTGCGATGACGACTGTCATCGGGATATTCGTGCCGATGGGCACGAGGGTCAGGAGGCGGAGCCCCCTGCTGCTTTGGGATCAGAGGGTGATCAGCAGTGGCCGAGGAGGCCGCAGGATCGTGGTCCGGATTCCGGCCGGCAGCTCGGCGAAGACTTTCGGCCGATGCAGGCGGGGTCGAAAGGCAGCGAGTGAGAAAGCGATCGCCAGCACAACGATCGCTTCCGCCCACGTCACCGATCCCGAACCACTGGGAGCAAGAGGAGGGTTACAGCGGACCGAAGCCGGGGGGCATGCGCCTCCGAGGGTGCCGGTGGAGACGTTCGCCGTAGGCACAGCCGTCGTCGATGTCGCCGCGCTGGCCGTCGCCGCGCTGGCTGACGCTGTGTTTTGCGCCGAGAGACGAGAGAGGAAACCGAAGGAGGAGATCGCCACGATGGCGAGCGAGATCCCCAGGTAGAGCCAACGTCTCACACTGACAAGGGTATCGGCCGCACCCCCAAATGAATTGTCGGGCTGCTGAGCTCCATCTCTCGGTAGGTCCTGCCTCTCGGTCTGCGCCACGAGGGACAGGTCTGAGGGTGCTGACAGTTGATGCGGTGTTGGCCGGTCGCGCGGCATCGCGCGACGTGCAGGTAGCGATCGGCTCTCTATCGGCGGATGCGACAGATGCCGACGAACGGTGGCGGATCGGCGTGGGGCAACCGTCAGTTCAGGTCAGATCTCCGCAGATCTCCTCATATCTGTCGATGGTCACGGAATCCCTGCACCCGTACCCTTTCAGTGGTTGGAGGGACGCCTTTTGCGTTTCTCACCGACTCGGCGGGGGATGGCGATGAAAAGAATGACGCTCAGCTTCAGGGCGCCCATGCCACCTCTGGTGAAGAGGCGGCCGCGTTTCGGCTGGCGATCGATCTTCTCCCGACGAGGCTCACGGTTCGTCCCGGCCGGCTGAGTCCGAGTCCCGACAAAGCGGTCACCGAGACAGACTGCGTCTGCTGCGTCATATCCCTCGGAGGCAAACGAGCCCTTACGAGATCAAGGGTCCTCGAGCATCGGCAACGCGACGGCCATTAGGCCACGAAGTATTTGGCCCGGGGGTGGTGGCAGATGATGGCGTCCGTCGTCTGTTCGGGATGAAGCTGGAATCCGTCGCTGACCACCACGCCGATCTGGTCGCCGCCGAGAAGGTCGACCACTTTGGCGTTGTCCTCGAGATTCGGGCACGCCGGGTAGCCCCAGGAGTAGCGACCGCCCCGGTACTGCTGGCGGAAGAGGCCGATGAGGTTGGGACCGTCTTCGTCGGCGAAGCCCCATTCCTCACGGATGCGGCGGTGCCAGTACTCGGCCAGGGCTTCGGCCATCTCGACCCCGAGGCCGTGGAGACGGAGGTACTCCGAATAGCGGTCTTCGGCGAAGAGAACGCCCGCCGCCTCGGAGACCGCCGGGCCCATGGTGACGAGCTGGAAGGCGGCGTAGTCGAGCTCACCGGACTCGACGGGACGGAAGAAGTCGGCGATGCAGAGCCAGGGATCTTTGTTCTGGCGGGGGAAGGCGAAGCGCTGGAGCTCGGTGCGGCGGGTCTCGTCATTCCAGAGAACGAGGTCGTCTCCCTCGGCGTTGGCGGCGAAGTATCCCCACGCCACCTGGGGGATGAGGAGGTCTTGGGCCTTGGCGCTGTCGAGCTCGTTGCGCAGAATGCTGCGGACGCGGTCCTTGAACGCCGGATCGTCCTCTCCCTTCTCCGGTCGGTAGCCCCACTGGTTGCGGAAGAGCGCCGTCAGGTTCAGGTAGCTGGCGATGTCATCGAGGGCGATGCCCTTGGCCACCCGAGCGCCGAGGAAGGGCGGGGTGAAGACGGGGTTGTCCGTCACCACTTCGGGTGAGCGCGCCGGCCGGTTGGCGACGGCTACGGCTTCGATCTGGCTCTTGCGCGGCGGCAGCTTGCGTCCCCCCAGCTCGCGGCCGAAGGCAGGATCGTCCTCGCCGCTGCGGATCATCTCGACCAGACGGTCCATGGTGGACAGACCCTCGAAGGCGTCGCGGCCGTAGAAGACGCGGCCTTCGTAGACCTGGCGGAGGTCGCGCTCGACGTAGGTTCGGGTCAGGGCCGCTCCACCCAGGATGACCGGGATGTGGGCCAGACCGCGCCCGTTCAGCTCCTCGAGGTTCTCCCTCATGATGAGGGTCGACTTGACCAGGAGCCCGGACATCCCGATGGCGTCGGCCTTGTGCTCTTCGGCCGCCTGGAGCATTTCGGCGATCCCCACCTTGATGCCGAGATTGACGACGTCGTAGCCGTTGTTGGTGAGGATGANNTTCTTGCCGATGTCGTGGACGTCGCCTTTGACGGTGGCCAGGACGATGGTCGCCTTTCCCCCTTGGTCGACCTTCTCCATCCTCGGCTCGAGATAGGAGACGGCCGCCTTCATGGTCTCGGCCGACTGGAGGACGAAGGGAAGCTGCATCTCTCCGGCCCCGAAGAGCTCACCCACCGTCTTCATGCCGGCCAGGAGGAAATCGTTGACGATGGTCAGAGGAGTGTGACCGCCCGAGAGTGCCTCTTCCAGATCGTCTTCGAGGCCGTTGCGTTCTCCGTCGATGATCCGGTGCTCGAGTCGGCGCTCGACGGTCCAGTCCGTGCGGTCCTCGGCCACGACGGTGCCGGCCGAGACGCCCTCGAAGATGGTGAGCAACTCCCGCAGAGGGTCATATCCCTCGGTCCGGCGGTCGTAGATGAGATCGAGGCAGACCTCCCGAGCCCTTTCGTCGATCTTCGACAGCGGGAGGATCCGTGCCGCGTGGACGATGGCGGCATCGAGGCCCGCCTCGACGCATTCGTGGAGGAACATGGAATTGAGAACGTGCCGGGCGGCCGGGTTGAGTCCGAACGAGACATTGGACAAGCCCACGATGGTGAAGACGCCGGGGAGCTCGGACTTGATACGCCTGATCCCTTCGAGGGTCTCGATGCCGTCGCGGCGGGACTCCTCCATGCCCGTCGAGAGGGGGAGGACGAGGGGATCGAAGATGAGGTCCGACGGCTCGAGGCCGTAGCGGCCGACGGCGATCTCGTGGATGGCCTTGGCCGCTCGGAGCTTCCAGTCCGCCGTGCGGGCCTGACCCTCGGTATCGATGCAGGTGCAGACGACGGCGGCCCCGTACTCCCGGGCGAGCGTGAGGAAACGGTCGAGGCGGGTCCCGGGATCGTCGCCCTCCTCGAGGTTTACCGAGTTGAGGATGGCGCGCCCACCGATCCAGCGCAGCGCCGCTTCGACGACGGGAGCCTCGGTCGAGTCCACCATGAGCGGGACGCTGGCCTGGGTGGCGAGGCGGCTGACGACCTCGTTCATGTCCGAGACGCCGTCGGCCCCCGTGTAGTCGACGCAGACATCGAGGATGTGGGCGCCTTCTTTGATCTGGTCACGAGCAACGACCACCGTCGAATCCCAGTCGGCGGCCAACATGGCGTCGCGGAACTTCTTGGAGCCGTTGGCGTTGGTGCGCTCACCGACGACCAGAAACGACGTGTCTTGGTGGAACGGGACGGCACTGTAGATGGAGGCGGCAGCGGGCTCGTGCTCGGGACGGCGCGGGGCCGGGGTGAGGTCCCGACAGCGCTCCACCACAGCCCGGAGATGATCGGGGGTGGTGCCGCAGCAGCCGCCGATGACAGTGACGCCGAGTTCGGTGACGAAGCGCTCGAGGTGATCGGCCAGGCCTTCGGGGGTGAGGTCGTAGTGCATGGCCCCGTCGACCACGGTGGGGAGCCCGGCGTTCGGTTGGACGGCGACGGGGGTGCGGCAGTGCTGCGAAAGGTGGCGGACGGCTTCGCCCATCTCGGCCGGGCCGGTGGCGCAATTGAGTCCGATGACGTCGGGTCTCATGGCTTCGAGGGCGGTGAGAGCAGCACCGATTTCGGTTCCCGGCAACATCCGGCCCGTGAGCTCGATGGTCACCTGGACCTGGAGCGGGACGCGGCGACCGGCGGCCACCATGGCGCGGCGGCAGGCGTTCAGTGCCGCCTTGGCCTGCAGGAGGTCGAAGACGGTTTCGATGATCAAGATGTCGACCCCGCCGGCGAGAAGTGCCGCCGACTGCTCTTGGTAGGAGTCGCGCAAGGCCTCGTAGGGGATCTGGCCCAGGGTGGGGAATTTCGTGCCCGGCCCGAGGTTGCCGGCCACCCAGCGGGGATGGTCGGCGGTGGAGGCCCTGTCGACCGCTTGGCGGGCGATCCGTGCCGCGGCCAGGTTGATCTCGGTCACCCGGTCCTGCAGTGCGTATTCGGCCAGGACGACCCCGAAGGCGCCGAAGGCATCGGTCTCGACCACGTCGACCCCGACGTCGAGGAAGGCCTTGTGGACGGCCGCCACCTCGTCGGGGCGCGTCAGGACGAGGGCCTCGTTGCAGCCCTCGAGCTCGGGGCCGCCGAAGTCCTCGGCACTGAGCTCCGCCAACTGCAAGGTGGTGCCCATGGCGCCGTCGAAGATGACGACCCGATGGGCGGCGGCGTCGAGGTAGGCGGCGCCCCTTTCATCGAGGGCCAGGGCGTCGAAGGCCAGAACCGGCGGGAGCTGATGATCGTCGGTCACGGTGGGACCAGTCTAGGAGGGCGGGCGGATACGGCCGGTAGCATGCGAATCCGTGGTCAAGATCTACACGCGTAAAGGTGACGACGGCACGACGGGCCTGCTCTACGGGGGTCCCCGGGTCTCAAAGGACTCAGTGGTGATCGAGGCCAACGGGGTGGTGGACGAGGCCCAGGCGGTGATTGGAGTGGCCAGGGCCGAGGCGATGGCGGGCGGCGAGCTCGACACTTTGCTGATCGGTGTCGAACGCGACCTGTGGGTGCTGATGTCCGAAGTAGCGACGGCACCGTCGAACCGGCGGAAGCTCACGCCGGGAGCATCGCTCGTCACCGCCGAGATGGTCGCCGCGCTGGAGCGACAGATCGACGCGCTGAACACTCGTTTCGAGATGCCAGCGGAGTTTGTGGTCCCCGGTCAGAACCGGGTGGCCGCGCTGCTCGATGTGGCGCGAACGGTCGTCCGCCGTGGCGAACGGCTCGTCGTTGGGGCCATGGCGGACGTGGACTCTCAGGTGGGGCCGTATCTGAACCGGCTGTCGGACCTCTTGTGGATGATGGCCCGGTGGCAGGAGGGGGAGCACCTCCTGGCCCGTCAGGGCGACGCGGCCACGAAGAGGCGGGGCGCTAAGAAAACCGCCGCGAAAACCGCCAGGAAAACGAAACCGGAGAAAACAGAGAACAAGGAGAACGGGACCGCATGACGACAGAAACGCCAGCGCCGTTGGCGGTCACGTACGCCGCCGACGCGCAGGAACTGCAAGAGGAGCTGGGGCGGACGGGTGGTGGTCCCGTGGCGTCGGTGGGGGTCCTCGTCTTCTCCGGTGACGACGGTCCCCGGCTGGCCGACGGAACCCCCGATCCGGTGCCGGTCGGGGCGGTGGGAGCCGGCGTCTCTGTGGCGGTGGACGGTGCATTGTTCGAACGGCGGGGATTCACGGCCAAGGTGGGCCGGACGTTGGTCGCTCTCGGGACCGACGGTGGACCCGCCGTTGTCTTCATCGGTTGTGGCGACGCCCGGAAGGCCGACTTCGAGACCCTGCGACGCGCCGGTGCCGGCTTCGTGAGAGCAGCCGGCCGGTCGGGGACTGCCCTGGTGGTCCTACCCGAATCGTTCACGGGGGAGTCCGGCGCCGGAGTTGACAGTCGTGCCGGACAGGCGGTGGCGGAAGGGGCGCTGCTCGGGTCGTACCGGTTCGTGGGGCACAAGAGCGAGAACGACGAGGGCCAGATCGACCGTCTGATCGTGCTGGGGGCGGGTCTCGACGGCACCGGGGCCCGGCGGGGGATCGAAAGAGGAATACGGATCTCGCGGGCCGTCAGCCTGGCGCGGGATCTGGTGAACGAGCCGCCGAGCTCCATGACGCCGCGGCGCCTGGCCGAGGTCGCCGAAGAGGAATTGGGATCGAGCGGCGAGGTGACGTTCGAAGTATGGGACGAGCAGCGGATCGCCGACGAACACCTTGGTGGATTACTGGGTGTCGCCCGGGGATCGGCCGAACCGCCGCGGCTGATCCGGGCGTCGTACGAGCCGTCGGATCCGCTCGAGGTCGACGGCCATGTCCCTCACGTGGTCCTGGTCGGAAAAGGGATCACCTTCGATTCCGGTGGCCTGTCGCTCAAGACGGCGGGCGGGATGATGACCATGAAGACCGATATGAGTGGGGCGGCGGCGGTGATCGGGGCGCTGTCGGTCTGTGGGGATCTCGGGATTCGGATCCGGGTAACGGCACTGACGCCGGTCACCGAGAACATGCCGGGCGGTCGGGCCACGAAACCGGGTGACGTTCTCACCATTCGCAACGGCAAGACGATCGAGGTCTTGAATACCGACGCCGAAGGCCGGTTGGTCCTGGCCGACGGGCTGTCATTGGCGGCCGAGCTCGAGCCCGACGCCATCATCGACCTCGCCACTCTGACCGGTGCCTGTGTGGTGGCGCTCGGGAACGCGGTAGCCGGTCTCTTCGGCAACGATGACGATTTCTCCGCACGGGTGACGGCCGCATCGCAGCGGGCGGGGGAGGGGACGTGGCCACTGCCGCTGCCCGACGAATACCGCAAGCACATCGACTCTGACATCGCCGACATGAAGAACATCGGAAAAACAGGCGAAGCCGGAGCTATCTCTGCCGCCCTTTTGCTGGCCCGGTTCGTGAACGACGTTCCCTGGGTGCACCTCGATATCGCCGGACCGGCGCGGTCCGACGAGAACGACGGGGTGCTCACGAAGGGCGGGACCGGCTTCGGTGTGCGAACACTGATCGAATTGCTCGACGGCTACAGCCCATCGAGCGTCTAAGCGTCCGGGTGCGTATTGCCCAGGTCTTTCCCGCGTCCGTGGTTCAGGCGGTGTGACTGGGATGCGAGAGTCGGGCATCACGTTCTGAGAGGTCGACCCAGCGGGCATCGGCCAGGCGGGCCAGAGACGTGAGGCGGTGGCGATCGCGGGCGCCGAAGGGCCAGGTGGGTCGTCCGACAACGAGAGTGAGATCCCACGCCGCCAGGTGGACCCAAGCGATGTCGCCACCCTCGGAGGGGGTCCGATTCGATTCACGGATGTGGGCGCTCAACCAGGGCGCCGCCGGTGGGTGGCCCGATGAGGCGATGACCATGTGGTCCTCGCCGTCGATGATGGCGACCCAGGAAGCGTCGAGCTCGTGGCAGGTGCGCGAGGCCAAGGCGGCGAGGACGCCATGGGTGGTCCGTTCCTCGAGGATGGCGGCGGCGGTGTCGTAGGCGTCGAGACGTTGATCGGTGATACCGGCGGCCACGGGATGGACGGCTTCGACCGAGACGCCGTCCACCTCGGCGATTTCCACCAGGAGCAGCGGGACGAGCTCGGCATCGGGCAGCTCGACGATGAACTCGTCGAGGGCGCGACCGTCCTGCCGGCGGATGATCTCGATGGAGACGACGTCGCCGCGGACGGCTCCGACCCGGCTCGCCACCGCGCCGAGCGCCCCGGGTCTGTCGGGGAGCTCGATGCGGACCAGGAAGGTCGCCATCCCTTCAGGCTACGCATGGAAAGTGAACGGTGTGTTTCTGATTCGAGTCGCTGCCATTACGGCCGTCGCCCATGGTGGCCGTGTCACAGCGTGCAGCGTTGTTGGGCCCCGGAAGAGCCCCAACGGGCAGAGGAAAATGCTTGATCGCAGGCACCTGCTGCCCTGAACACGGAGCCAGGAGGAGCCCGTCGGCTCGGGGGTCGGCGGGCTCCGTGACGGTAGGAGGTGGGGGGGGATATGACGATTTTTCTAAAGCGAAGGACGCGCACGCTCTTTTCTCTGGCCGTCGTGAGTGGCCTGATTCTCAGCACTCTGGTCAGCACCTTGGCCGTGAGCGCGGGGTCGGCGTCGGCGTCGTCCCGGCGGGTCGTGTGTGTGGGGACGACGCAGTCACCAGGCGTGCTCGCCGGCAAATACCGGTCCGGGGTGAAGATCGAGGGGGTCTGTGCCGTGAACGGCGACCCCACCGTGGTTCACGGCGAACTCACGCTCGCACCGGGCTCCGCGCTGGTGGCGGCATTCGCTCTGAACGATCTGACGGGCAAGGGTGTGTCCAAGTTGACGGTGCTCGGCGGGATCACTGTCGGCAATGGCGCCACGCTGATTCTCGGTTGTGATGCCAGCTCGTTCCCCTGTGTGGACGATCCGAGCCAGTCAGCGCCGACGTTGTCGAGCCCGGGCGTTTTGCGGGGGAACCTGAACGAGGACAGGCCCTGGGGGTGATCATGCACGACGCCACCATCAACGGGAATCTCCGGCAGACCGGCGGGGGGTGGGGGTGTGAACTGCGACGGGCCCACGACGGGAGTGTTCTCCCTGTTCGGAAGTCCCGTGTACAGCACCTACGAGGACAGCGCCGTCCACGGCGACGTGATGATCAGCGGGGTCCGTTCGTGCTGGATGGGTGTGATCCGCGAGGACGTGTCGGGCAGCATGACCATCAACAACAACAAAATGGCCGACCCGGACGCCATGGAGATCAATTCCAACCAGATCGCCGGCGACCTGACCTGTATGCGCAACAGCATGGCGTGGGACAGCTCGGAAGAGTCCAACAACCTGTTCCCGCGGATGCCGGAGCCGAACACGGTCGACGGAGCCAGGGTCGGCCAGTGCGTGCTGTCCAGTTCCGTCACCGATAACGGTCCACCGGGGCCCGGACCCTTCTAATCCGGGGCGAGCCGGCGGCGGGGAGCGGATCGGCCGCTTCTCGGCCGATCGGATCGTCTCCGCCGCTCGATCGTCGCTCACGGCTTAGGGTGAGCCGGAGGTGGGGCGCGTCCGCCTTCGCCACGAAAAAGTCGGGCACGGAGGAGCGGGCATGGTGGAGTTGGTCGAGCAGCTGGGAAAGATCGTGGGTGAGGACAATGTTCTGACCGGTACCCAGATCCACGACGACTACGGGCATGACGAAGCTCTGACGTCGACGGCCGTCGTCCCGCTGGTGCTGGTGAAGCCTGGTTGCACCGACGAGGTGGCGGCGGTGCTGAAGGTGGCCGACGAGAGTCGGTCCCCGGTGATCGCCCGGGGGAGCGGGACCGGGCTCTCGGGGGCATCGGTGCCGCGAGCGGACGGGATCCTGGTGTCGTTCGAAAAGATGAACCGGATTCTCGAGATCGACACGGACAACCACGTGGCCGTCGTCCAGCCGGGCGTGACGCTCGAGGAGCTGGACGCCGAGACACGGAAATACGGGCTCGTCTACCCGGTCTTCCCGGGGGAGAACTCGGCGTCGCTCGGAGGGAACGTGGCCACCAATGCCGGGGGGATGCGGGCCATCAAGTACGGGGTGACGAGACATCAGGTTCTGGCCCTCGAGGCCGTGCTGGCCGGCGGCGAGGTGATCCGGACCGGGGGGAAGTTCGTGAAATCCTCCACGGGATACGACCTGACACAACTGATCGTCGGCTCCGAGGGCACTCTCGCCTTCGTCACCGAAGTCACTGTGAAGCTGTATCCCCGGGCTGCTCACGCGTCGACCATCCTGGTGCCGTTCGGGAGTCTCGAAGAGGTGACGGCGGCGGTGCCTCTGATCGTGGCTAGTGGTGCGGCGCCGATGATCCTCGAGTACATCGACATGTTGACGATGGCGGCCATCACCGCCAGCGCCGGGCTGGACCTGGGGATCCCGCAGGAGGTGCAGAAGAGCGCCGCCGCCTATCTGGTCGTCGTTCTCGAGAACGCCCAAGAAGACCGGCTCGATGAGGACATCGGTCGACTGGCTGAACTTCTGGTCGGGCTGGGGGCGCTGGAGATCTACGTGCTGCCGCAGCAGGCGGCGGGGCAGCTGATCGGGGCGCGGGAGAAGGCCTTCTTCGTGGCCAAGGCCCACGGAGCCGACGACATCATCGACGTCGTCGTCCCCCGTGCCGCCATTCCCCAATTCCTGAGCACGGCGGCCGAGGTGGCTGAGCGACATGGAACACTCGTGACGGGCTGCGGTCATGTGGGCGATGGCAACGTCCATCTATCGGTCTTCCAGCCCGATGCCGAGAAGCGGGCGGAGGTGCTGCGGGCCATCTTCCGGGCGGGGATGGAGCTCGGCGGGGCCATCTCGGGCGAGCACGGGATCGGGAGGGCGAAGAAGCCATATTTCCAGGAACTCGAGGACCCGACCAAGGTGGCGCTGATGGCGCGGATCAAAGACGCGTTCGACCCCCACGGGATCCTCGGGCCCGACGTACTGTTCGAACGGTCCGGCGATCGGGCAGGGCGAGCGGACCGGGAGGCAGGAGAGAGATGAACGGTGCGCAGAGACTGATCAGGACGCTGGTCGACTGCGAGGTGAAGGTCTGCTTCAGCAATCCCGGGACATCGGAGATGCACTTCGTGGCCGCTCTCGACGAGGTGCCCGAGATGCGGGCCGTGCTGGGCCTCTTCGAAGGGGTGGTGACGGGCGCCGCCGACGGCTACGGACGGATGACGGGCCGGCCCGCCGCCACGTTATTGCACCTGGGACCGGGCCTCGGCAACGGGATCGCCAATCTGCACAATGCCCGGCGGGCCCGGACAGCGGTGGTGAACGTCGTGGGCGACCATGCCACGTATCACCTGGAGAACGACCCGCCGCTGGCGGCCGACATCGAGAGCCTGGCCCGGCCCGTCTCCGGTTGGTACCGGTCGTCGGCCAGTGCCGATGCGCTGGCGGCCGACACGGTCGACGCCGTGGCCGCCGCCTGCGGGCCTCCCGGTGTTGTGGCCACCCTGGTGGTGCCGGCCGATGTCTCATGGTCAGAAGCGGGCGGCGGTGCCGTGGCGGCGCCGGGGCGCGGTTCTCTGCGGGCCGTGGCCGACGAGGTGGTGAGCGGGGCGGCGAAGGCCTTGCGATCGGGTGAGCCCGCGGTTGTCCTTCTGGGGGGCGGCGCCACCCGTCGGCGGGGGTTGATGGCGGCCAGCCGGGTGGTGAACACGACGGGGGCGAAGCTTCTGTGCGAGACGTTCCCGGCCCGGCTCGAACGCGGGGCCGGTCTGCCGGGGATCGAACGACTCGGTTATTTGGCCGAGTTCACCGTGGCGCAGCTGGCCGGGGCCAAGCATCTGATTCTGGTTGATGCGGCCGCTCCCGTCTCGTTCTTCGCCTACCCGGGGATCCCCGGCTATCTCGTCCCCGACGGCTGCGAGGTCCACGTGCTGGCCGAGGCGGGCGCCGGCGAGGATGCGGCCGGGGCACTGGAGGCGTTGGCCGATCTGCTCGGCGCCCCAACCGACGGAGCCAGGGTCCAGGCGGCGGAGCGGCCCGAAAGGCCCAGCGGGGCGCTGACGGCGGCGTCGGCCAGTGCGGCCATCGGGGCCCTTCTGCCCGAGGGGGCCATCGTGTCCGACGAGGCCAATACCTCGAGCATCTTCATCCCTGGAGCCACGGCCGGCGGACCCGTGCACGACTGGCTCTGTCTGACCGGGGGGGCCATCGGGCAGGGGATGCCGGTGGCCACCGGTGCGGCGGTGGCCTGTCCCGAGCGGCGGGTTCTCTCCCTCGAGGCCGACGGGAGTGCGATGTACACGCTGCAGTCGTTGTGGACCCAGGCCCGGGAAGGGCTCGATGTGACCACGGTGATCTTCAACAACGGTTCCTACGCCATTTTGGAGATGGAGCTCTCCCGGGTGGGGGCGGGGGCCCCGGGACCACTGGCCCACGCCATGCTCGACATCGGCCGACCGGAGATCGACTTCGCCGCTCTGGCCCGGGGGCTAGGAGTGCCGGCTACTCGGGTGGCGACGGCCGAGGAATTCACGGTGGCCCTCGAGGGGGCGCTGGCGGCCGACGGCCCCGTTCTGATTGACGCCGTGCTGGCCCGAGGTTGAACATGTGGAGGTTTCCCACCTCCGGGTGGTGCCAAGCGAGAAGCCGAGAGATCTGAGCGATCTGAGAGATCTGAGAGATCTGAGAGATGGAAACTGAAGCGAAAGAGCGGCAGGACGAGTTCGTAGAGGAGTTCGCCAGCGACGACGCCGTGCGGTGGCGGGCCTCGACCTTTTCCGCTGAATCCGAAGCCCGATTCCGGCAGGTCTTCGGGGTGACGAGGAGGGAACTGGAGGAGCGGGGAGAGGATCGGGAGGTGTTCATGGCGCGGCGGCTGCCGAAGGTGCTCGACCGGCTGCCGTACAAGTCGGCCGAACTCGAGCTCGTCATCGAGACACACCGGTTCTGGCAGACCTCAGGGCGGCTCCGCTCGGCGCTGCTGGTGTCCTTCGGAGCCCTGATCGCGGCGACGGTCTTTCACTCCGATGTTCTCTTCGACGCTGTGGCTGGAATCGCCTTGACCATCGCCCTGGCCGTTCTCGTTCTCGATGTCGGGAACTACTTTCGACTCCGGCAGCTGAAACGCCGACGCTGACTGTGCTTCTTGGCGACTGCGCTTCTCGGCCCCCCGTGGGGGTCGCTCAGCGGAGGGCGTCGACGTGTTGGATGTGGCCGGCGTCGCGGGTGAAGAGAACGTCGTTGTAGCCCTGGCCGGGGCCGATCATCTCGAAGGTGAGGGGCGGGACGAAAGAAAGATAGAGCGCCCGGCGTCCGGCGGCGTCTCTGTCGGTGGGCGGCGGGGCGGCGTGGAGGGTGTGGCCGAAGTGGGCGGTGACATCCCCGGGGTCGGTGGTGAGAGCCAGAACGGGCAGGCCGTCGACCTCGGTAGAGGCCGGGAGCCGTGAGGTACCGCGGTGGGAACCGGCGAGGACGAGGAGCTGACCGGCGGCGGCGGTGGCCTCGTCGAGCTGGATGCCGATGTTGAGCATGGGGCACTTGACGGGATGGCCACCCATGCCGCAGTCGCGGTGCCAGGGGAGATCGGCCAGGCCCGAAGTGGCACCGGGCACCTTGATGACGACGCCATTGCCGTCGAGGCGGTCCGGGGCGTCGCGCAGATCCGGTCCCCCGAGGGCGCCGATGCGACGGAAGCGCTCGTCGGCGCCGAGTCCGGCGATGAGGGTCGAGGCGTCGTTCAGGTAGTTGACGCGGTTGCAGACGTCGACGCCCTCCACTGTGGTCCACCACGAGCGCTTGTCGTCGGGTCGGGCGCGCTCGATGCCGAGAGCGACATCACCGCGCAGCGCCTCGAGCTCGTCGGCCGCCATGACGCCGCGCAGATGGATGTAGCCGGCCCGGTCGATGAAGTCGCGCATGTCGGCGTCGGAGTCGTCGAGAGTGAAGGTCCGGTGGAGATCGAGAGGGCGGCCGGCGGCGTCGAGGACGGGCGACGGATCGGTGAGGTCGTAGATGGGCTGTCCGTCGATCGCCACCCGGAGCGCCGGTTCCCAGCGGGCCAGGTGGCCGAAACTGCCGCGGGGAAACGAGAGGCGCTCGGCGTAGAAGAGGGCGAAGCAGGACTTGAGCTCCCAGGTGAAGGCGCACCAGTCGTCGTAGGCCAGGGCGACCACGGTGTGGGCATCGTCACCGCCGGGGGAGATGACGATGGTCTCGGGCGTCGGTGTGTAGGTGTAGGCCCGGCCGTCCTCGAGTCGGAAGGCGATGGGTCGGACGACCTCGAGATCGGCGGCGGTGAAGACCCGGGGGCGGTCGAGAAGGCGGGCCGGGAGTTGCTCGAGGTGGAAGCGATCGAAGTCGATGGGGCCGAAACGATCGTTGGTCACAGCTTCAAAAGTAGCCGTCCCCCGCCCGATCGGCCCGAGCCTGCCCGTCGGGGGGCTAGGGCCGCCGTCCTCCGGGCATGAGATCGCCGGCGCCCCACTGACCGAGGGAGTTGAGCTGGACATGATCGCCGGTGGCTTCCACGATCCGGCCACCGCCGACGTAGATGGCGGTGTGGTAGACGGTCGTCCAGTCCGTCTGGCTGGTGCCCCAGAAGACGAGGTCGCCGGCGACGAGAGACGAGAGGGCGACGGCGGTGCCGGCCGTGTGGAACTGGTCGTCGGCCACCCGGGCGAAGGTGACGGCCGCCGCGTGCTGCCAGGAGGCAAGGGCGAGACCCGAGCAGTCGTAACCGAGGGGTCCGTTGCCACCCCAGATGTAGGGCTTGCCCAGTTGCTGGAAGGCGAAGAGGACAGCGGCGTCGCCGGGGGTGGCGGGAAGGAACATGAGTCCCAGCGTGGGCGGCGTGCCCGAGGCGTCGCCGAAGGCGTTGGCCGTGCCGTTCTGGTCGATGATCCAGTAGCCGTGACCGGAGGGGCTGGTTGCGATGCGTTCCGTCGGTTCTGGTGAGGGGGCACCGCCCATGGAGCCGTAGAAGGAGGCATCGCCGTAGGAGAAGATCCCGCCGTCGGCCGCCACTTCCCAGTAGCCGGCGCCGTCGGGGGTGGAGGCGACAGAGACGATGGGCTGGTTCAGACGGATGGCCCCGGTGGAGCCGAAGAACTTGGCGTCGCCGAAGGTGAAGACGCCGCCGTCGGAGGCGAAGAGCCAGTAGCCCTTGCCGTCGGCGGTGGGGGCCATGCCGATGATGGGTTGGTTGAGCCGGACAGAACCGGTCGAGCCGTAGAAGGTCGCATCGCCGAAGGTAAAGATGCCGCCGTCAGCGGCCACCAACCAGTAGCCGGCACCGTCGGGTGTCGAGGCCATGCCCACGATGGGTTGATTGAGTTTGACCGAGCCGGTGGAACCGAAGAAGGGGGCGTCGCCGTAGGTGAAGATGCCTCCGTCGGAGGCCACCAACCAGTAGCCCTGGCCCGAGAGGGTTGGGGTGATGCCGACGATCGGCTTGTTGAGAGCCATCGGGGCCGTCGAGCCGAGGGCCGGGGCGTTGCCCATGGCGATGACGCTGCCCGACGGGGCGGCCAACCAGTAGTTCGTCGGGGTGGGGCTGGAACCGGGCCCGGAGAGATTCGGTGAGGGCAGAGCCGTCGCCGGGGAGGAGCCGAGAGAGAGAAGGAGAGCGGGCCCCAGCAGAACGAGGGCGAGCGCGCCGAAGAACGACTTCCGCATAGTCATCTAGCTGGCATCGTCACGGAGGGTGGTGAACTTGAGGGCCGGGGAGGTGACGGTGAGTGACGGCCGCGATAGGCGGCGGCCGGGCGGGGACCGGGGCGGGGAGGCTCGGGGGGAGTCGGGGATACGGTGCGGGAGATGGCCGAGAGCGTGCTGTACGAGCGAACGGGTCATGTGAGCACGATCAGTTACAACCGGCCGGAGGCGCTGAACGCCGTCAACGGGGAGATGCGGCGGGATCTGAACGAGGCCTTCGGGCGGTTCCGTGACGACGAGGAGGCCTGGGTCGGGATCGTGACCGGAAATGGTCGCGCTTTCTGTGCCGGGGCAGATCTGCGCGACGGTGCGGGGGCGACGGGAGAGTTCGGCGGGAGCTTCTGGGAGAAGCCCACCCTGAACTCCTTCGAGAGCGGCTGGGAGATCTACAAGCCGGTGATCGCGGCGGTGAACGGACACTGCATCGGTTACGGACTGACCCTCGTGACGTGGTGCGACTTCGTCCTGGCCAGCGAGGAGGCCACATTCGGCTACCCCGAGGTGAAGCTCGGGATACCGGCCATGGTGGGGGCCATCCGGCTGCCCCAGCAGATCGGTTGGGCCGACGCCATGGAGATGCTGCTGACGGGCGAACGGATCGATGCCGAGAAGGCGCGGCAGATCGGTCTGGTATGGCGGGTGGTGGCCCCCGATGCGCTGATGGCCGAGGCGCGGGCTCTGGCCGATCGACTGGTGGCCGGTGCTCCGCTAGCCCAGCGGGCGATGAAAGAGATGGCCATCAGGTCGGGTCACCTCTCACCGCTCGACGCCGTCCGGGTAGGCGAGACGATGCGACTGGTCGTCGGTGCCACCGCCGACGCGGCCGAGGGACTGACAGCGGCGGCCGAACGGCGAGCACCGCACTGGAAGGGCCGTTAACCGATCCTCGGCAGCGGTTCGAGCGAGAGCGCCCACTGGGTGGCGTCGTGGGCCAGGGCCGGATGAACGCGCCAGCGGACGAGTTGAAGCTCGATGGCCTGTCGGTCCGAGCCGATCTCGAGCAGTCGGAGAGCCAGTCGACGGGCGCGGTTGCGGGATTCCTCGAGAAGGCCGGTCGGCTGCTGGGCTTCGGACCATTCGGCGTGGAGCTTCTGGAGCGCCGGCGGTAGGCGGTCGAGGCGTTGACGGGTGAGCGGCGGGATCCGTCGGCGGACACTGAGGGCAGCAGGACCGTGTGGCCGGGCCAGCTTGAAAGAGACACAGCGGTTGAGGGCGCGCTGAAACGGGGAATGGCGACCCTCGCGTCCGCCGAGACCCAGCGCGCGCGCCGTCTCGTCGAGGTCCAGGTCGAATCCGTCGGGTTCGGCGTCGAAGCGGCCGACGATGCGGCGCAAGAGCCAGGTACTGGTCGGGCCCACGATGGGAAGCCAGAATTGCTCGACGTACCAGGAGCGGGGATCGTGGCCGAGGGTGTCGATGACGGGATCGGTCCACGGCACGATGTGGAGCGTGGGTGGGATCTCCGGTGCGGCGTCAAGCTCGAAGGGAACATCGACTCCGCGCCGAGGCGGGGCGGCGAGAGTGGTTTGATCGGGCATCGGACGGTTCCTCCTATGCGAGCAGCGACAACGGACAGGGCCATCGTCCACGTTCGGCTTTGCCCGGAACCTTGCCCCTCACCTCCCCGGGCCGAAATCCAAACGAGTCTTCTGGCGTTCCTCCGGCAAGGCCGAGGAGGTCCGGCGCGTAACGATGCGAAGCTAGGCAAGGCGTGGACAACATGAAGGGAAATGACCAAGAGGCACCCAAGGCCGAGGCCGCTGATGGCTTCGAGGCCGCGTGTGACGACGCCCTGCATTCGCTCCGTGAGGTGGTCGAGTCGGACTGGAGCGTCCCGGCCGGAACTCTGGAATGGAGCTGCCGTCAAACCGTCGTTCACATGATCGATTGCGTCTTTTCCTATGGCTTACAACTGGCCGCTCGCACTCAGGGCGGATTCCTGCCTTTTGAGGAATTGCATGCCCTACCCGAGGCGACAACCGGTGATCTTCTCGAGGGCCTTCGAGGCATCGGAGCCATATTCACAGCCCTGATTCGTTCAGTGCCGGGCGAATCCGTCGCATCAGATGGCCTTTCTTCTCTCGACGTCGATGAATGGGCGGCAAGAGGGGCGTATGAGATTCTCCTCCATACCTACGATGTTCTTCAGGGGCATGGGGTCAGTTTCGGACCCCCTGCCGCCTTGTGCAGTTGGGTCCTGGCTTCGCCGAGACCCTGGATGCTCGACCGAAACTTGGCAGCGGAGACATCCGATCCTTGGAAGGCGCTGCTTCTGGGGTCAGGGAGGCCTTGGCGCCCGCGGTGAAGAGTACGAGCGGTCGAAGGTTGGCTTCTCCGATCAAGGTGAGTTTCGGCGGCGTGTGAAGGTCGAATCTGTCAGCGGGGCGCCTCAGTCAATGCTGCCGGCTGGCACGACCCATTGGCATATCTGTCCCGTCACCTTGGCGATCAACTCGAAGTCGTTGTCGTAGTGGAGCAGCGTGAGGCCGGCCTCCTCCGCGGCAGCGGCAATCAGCAGATCCGGAATGTTCCGTCCTCGCGCGCTGCGCGATGCCAGGAGGCGTTGCACCTGCCTGGCGCGCCCTAGATGATCTGCGGATGTCTCGACGAGCTCGAATACGGAGAGGTCGGACATGTCACGATCCCATTCCCGAGCGTTGCGGCTCCCGTAGCCGACCTCCAGGTCAGTCACACCGGCTCTGCCCAGCTGTCCGGCATGCGCCAACGGGTCGACGACCGCTCGGACCTCCTCCATTCCGAGGCGGCTGACAACGCTCGTATCCAGGAGGTGAGTTAGCGCCACGCTTCTTCGCGGGGAGGAAGGCGGCGTTGGCCCAGGCGGTCGAGTGCTTTCTGAACGCGGGCACTTCGGCGCACCGTTGCCCGCCGCAGCGCCTCGTTCACTGTGTCCTTCATGCTGGCGGTACCCAGCTCAGCTTGCGCCGCCGCCAAGGCTGCTTCGTCGATGTCGACCAGATGCTTCGCCACGATGGCAGTATATACGAGCTGCTAGTCATATATACAGACGAGCAAGACCTGAAGCGCCGGTTCCGACTGTCATCGGCACCTCTACGATCCACCCGCTGTCATCTGGCGCGCGACCGACCAGGATGTACGCCCCGGCCTGCTATGGCTGTTTTTCCGATAGTGGGAGGGCCCACGACGGGAAGCCGGAATTGCTCGACGTACGACGAGCGCGGATCGTCGCCGAGGGTGTCGATAACGGGATCGGTCCACGGCACCACCCCCAGGGTGGGCGGACCGTCCGGCGTGGCGCCGACGTCGGGGGGCGGCGTCGACACCACGCCGGGGCGGGATGGTGAGAGGGGGGGATGGGCGTGAGCAGGGCCCTCTTCAGCGAGCGGTGACATGCGTGAACAGGGTCATCGTCCACCCTCGGCCTTGCCCGGAACCTTGCCTGTGACCTCACCAGGGCCGGTTGTCCGGAGCCCAAACGCGTCGGTGGTGAGAAAATTCGAAAGCGAGCTGACGATGACATGATCTGTTAGAGGACTTGGACGTCCCGAAGGGCGCCTAGATGCTCGCGATCTCTTCTCCGGCAGCAGCGGTGGACGGCGGGAACCGAACGGGGGCGGATCCGTGGCGTACGACAGTGGCGGCCTCGGGGGAGCGCCGGGCAAGGGACCGGGCTGGTATCCCGTCGGCGAGAATCCCAACGACCAGGTGTACTGGGATGGCCAGAGTTGGACGGCCAGGAGACGCTGGGCCGGTGCCGGCTGGGTCGGAATGCCCTTTGAGGCGGTCGACACGGCGGCCGCCACCCACCAGGTCCCTCCCGCCGGGGGCCTGCCTCCGGGGGTCCCCGTTGTCGGCTATCAGCCCGGCTTCGCCGGCTCCTACGGCTACCCCGGTCCGCCCGCCGGGGCCCGGGGCACGCCCGTCACCGTGACGGTGGGGTCGTTGCTGCTGTTTGTCTGCGGAATCGTGATCATGGTCGGATCGACGACATCGTGGGTGAGTCTCTCGATCCTTGGCCAGACGCTCAGCGTGTCCGGGACGGAAGTTGGTATCGCACCGTCGATCGGTATCAATGGATGGACCACCTTCACCGCCGGGGTTGTCCTCGTTGTTCTCGGCGGCCTCATCCTCGCGTCGGCAGAGAGGTCGCTGCGGGTCGTCGCGCTCGTGGTGGCCGTCGTTTCCCTGGCCCTCGCCATCTTCGCCGTCGTCCGCATCCTGCAGAGGATCTCCCAGTCGCACCTGCCGGCCCAACTCAAATCAACCCCCCTCCGTGAGCTGTTTGGCGGAAGCGCCAGCATCGGGTACGGCTTGATACTGGCGCTCGTGGCCGCCACCGGAGCGACGATCGCCGCTGCGGTCGAGTTGAGGGCCAGCAGCTGAGTCGCCGTGACCACCGACGAGGGGATCCATCTCCTCGGAGTCGGTGTTCGGCTTCCGGCGGTCAGCGTCCGGTGACGGAGTGGGGCAGGAGCTCGAAGGCATCGACGAAACCGCCATCGACGCGGAGGATCTGTCCGGTCACGAACCCGGCCGCGTCCGACACCAGGAAGGCCACGACGGCGGCGACGTCATCGGGGGTTCCGATCCGGCGCAGTGGCGTGTTCTTCGTCAGCCACTCCTCGATGGGCTCGACGGCCAGACCTGCTTCCCACATATCGGTCCGGATGATCCCGGGGGCCACGGCGTTCACCCGGACGCCCTGTGGGCCCCACTCGGCTGCCAGGGCACGCGTCCATGCGTCCGCCGCCCCCTTCGTCGCCGAGTACGCCGCCAGCCAGGGCGATCCGCGCATCGCCGCTCCGGAGGAAACGGTCACGATGGTTCCTCCGCCGTTCTCCGCCATGGACGAGGCCGTCCGCGCCGCTAGGACGAGAGCCGATGTCTGATTGACCTGAAAGAGAGTCGTCAGGTCTTCGTCGGACAGGGCGCCGGTGGGCGCCAGCAGCGACAAGCCGGCGTTGTTGACCAAGATGTCGAGGGCTCCCACTCGCCCGGTCACCTCGTCGAGCAGACGCGACGCCGACCCCGGTTCCGCCAGGTCCCCGGGGACGATCTCGGGCTCGTGGGACAGGCCGGAGGCGATCTTCTCCAAGGCGGCTCGATCCCGAGCGGAGAGAACGACCTTGGCACCGGCGGCCGACAGGCGGCGGGCACAGGCCTCGCCGATACCCCGGCTGGCCCCGGTGACAAGAGCGGTTCTTCCTACCAGTTCATTTCCCGTCATCGCGCCAGACGCTACGCCTAGCCTCGGGCCGTGCCCGATTCCGCGCCGCCCGACTTCGGTGTTCCCCTCTCCGAGCTTCCTCCGCAGGAGAAGGCCAAGCGGGCGGGAAGCTTCGGCGCCGTCGCTTCGCATTACGAGCGCTTCCGGCCCGGGCCTCCCCGGGCCGCGGTGGACTGGATCCTTCCCACCCGCGTCGGCCGGCTTGTCGACCTCGGCGCCGGCACCGGCGCACTCACCCGGCTCCTCATCGACAAGGCCGACGAGCTGGTGGCGGTCGAACCCGACGAGCGGATGCGCTCGGTGCTGGCGCAGGAGGTGCCCGGTGCCCGGGCCGTCGACGGCCGGGGCGAGGCGATGCCCCTGCCCGACAGCTCCGTCGACGCCGTCGTGGCCTCCTCTTCTTGGCACTGGATGGACCCCGTTCCCACTCTCCACGAGATGGCCCGGATCCTGGTGCCCGGCGGCATCCTCGCCGCGCTGTGGTCGGGGCCGGATCCCGACGGTCCGTTCATGGTCCAGGCCCGGCAGCTTCTGGCCCGGCAGTCACAAGCCGGCGTTGACGGCGCCGATACCGATACCGAAAGCAACGGCGCCGCCGGAGAATTCACCAGCATGATCCTGGGCGACGCCACCCGGCCCAGTACGAGCCTCGAGATACCTCCGGCCGTTCCATTCGAACAACCTGACCATGAAGCCTTCACCTGGAATGTGGCCCTCAACGCCGAGGAGCTGATCGGTCTGCTGGGCACCCTCAGCTCGATCATCACCATGCCCGAGGAGAAGCGTCAGGGGGTCATCGCCGAAGCCCGTCGACTGCTCCGGGAGCTTCTCGGCATCGAAGGCGAGGTCACCGTCGACGTGGCTTTCCGCGCCGATGTCTGGCGGGCCCGCCGTCACGGCGAACATCTCGGATCGAACATCGCTGAATAGACGGCTCCGCCACCACGGCGCGGCGGGGGAGATGGATTCGAAGCCCTCATCCGGATCGAAAGCGGCGCTGATCTCGGTTGCGATCGCTTTGGCTCCGACTGCCGCCGCATCGCTCAACGCGTTGGCGCGCAACCCCTCAGCCTCCGGCTCTCCGGCCGGCGAAGTTTTGCCGAGAATCCGCCGCACTCCGGCGGCCGATCCTGTTCGGGGGGTAAACGTCATCGGATGGCTCCTTCTCTTTCTCTGACCGGTCCGGCCTTCTCGTGCGGTGCCGGTGGAACCTCTCGGAGCATCGTGTGGGTCCGGAACCCTCACTCACCAGGCCCGGCGCCCTCACGTCACCCTCACAACTGCCGGTGCGGCGCGCCCGCCCGGGTGTTAGCTTCCCGTTCGTGGCGGGTGGCGCCGTCTCGACGACGGGGGTCCCCTGTGAGCGTTGACCGGTTGAGCCCATTGGATGCGTCGTTCCTCCACGTCGAAGATTCCGTCAGCCACATGCACATCGCCTCGGTGGCCGTCCTCGAGGGTCCCTCGCCCCCCTTCGCCGACGTCGTCGCCCGGGTCCGGGGCAAGCTCCCCCTCGTCCCCCGCTACCGCCAGGTCGTCCGCTTCGTCCCCTTCGACCTCGGCCGGCCCGTCTGGGTGGACGACCCCCACTTCAATATCGACTACCACCTCCGCCATACCGCCCTCCCCGCCCCCGGCGGTGAAGACGAGCTGCGCAAGCTGGTGGGCCGGGTCATGTCCCAGCCCCTCGACCGCACCCGACCCCTCTGGGAGATCTGGGTGGTGGAGGGCCTCGAGGCCGGTGGCTGGGCCATGCTCTCGAAGACCCATCACGCCATGGTCGACGGCATCTCGGGCACCGACCTGATGGCGGCCATCATGGATCTCTCTCCGACCGTGGCCGCCCCCGAACCCGACGGCTGGGAACCGAAGCCCGCTCCGACCCCACTCACACTGGCCACCGGGGCCGTCGTCGATCTGCTCCGCAACCCCTACGAGCAGTTCCGCGCCGTCCGGGCCAGCACCCGGGTTCCCCGCCAGGCACTCCGTCAGGCCGTCGAGGTAACCCGCGGTCTCTCCGCCATGGCCGGTCTCGTCCGCCCCACCCCGGTCTCCTCGCTCAACGGCCCCATCGGTCCCCACCGTCGTTACGGCTGGGCCTCGACCTCGGTCGACGACATCAAGACCGTCCGCAAGAGCCTCGGCGGCACCTTCAATGACGTCGTCCTGGCTGCCATCACCCACGGTTTCCGCCAACTTCTGCTCGCCCGAGGGGAGTCGGTGGACAGAGTGGTCCGAACCCTCGTTCCCGTCTCGGTCCGGCCCCGCGACACATCGGGCCGCGCCGTCGGCGACGGCACCTTCGAGAACAAAGTCTCGGCCATGTTCGCCGAGCTCCCAGTCGGCATCGCCGATCCCGTCGAGCGCCTCCACGCCATCACGGCCCAGATGGACGGCTTGAAGGAATCCAAGCAAGCGCTGGCCGGTGAGGCCCTCACCTCGATGTCCGGCTTCGCCCCGCCGATGCTCCTCGCCCTCGGTATGCGCCTCGCCACCCGGGTCGCCCAGCGCAACGTCAACACCGTCACCACCAACGTCCCCGGTCCCCAGATGCCGCTCTACATCGCCGGTACCCGGATGCTCAAGGCCTATCCCTACGTCCCCCTGGCCGGTCAGATCCGCATCGGCGTGGCCATCTTCTCCTACGACGGCCAGGTCAACTTCGGCGTCACCGGCGACCACGACACCACCGAGGATCTCGACGTCCTCTGCACCGGCGTCGAATCCGGCATGCACCGTCTTCTCGCCGCCTGCACATGAACATCTCCCTGACGCTGCACATGAAGATGCAAGTAACGCTGCACATGAACATGCACATGAACATGCACATGAAAATGCCGATGACGCGGCACATGAATCAGCACACGATCCTGATCTCCCCCTTCTGACAGCCGGTGACCGCACGGATCGCAGTGGTGCTGAGCGCCGGAGGTGAAGCCGGTCTCGCTTTCCACGCCGGCGTCCTGGCCGGCCTGGCCGAGGGCATCGGCTGGGATCCGAACACAGCCGATCTTCTGGTGGGAACCTCGGCCGGCTCCATCGCCGCCGCTGCGCTCCGGGCCGGTCTCACCCCCCACGACATGGCCGCCATGGTCGAGGGATTGCCCCTCTCGGCCCAGGGCGCCGCCCTCATCGCCCCGGTCGACGTCGGACCGCCGCCCCCCTCGCGGACCCGGGGACGCGGACTGCCGGCCTGGGGTCCCTCCGCTCCGGGCATCCTCCTGGCCGCCGCCCGCCGTCCCTGGCAGGTCCGCCCCGCCGCGCTCATGGCCGGACTCCTCCCCGCCGGTCTGGTTCCCACCACCTCCATCAACGAGGGCATCTCCCACCTCCTCGGCGAGATCTGGCCCACCCGCTCCCTCTGGGTCTGCGCCGTCCGCCTGGACGACGGAAAACCGGTCATCTTCGGCCAGCCCGGTTCCCCCCCGGCCCGCGTCGGTGACGCCGTCTCCGCCTCTTGCGCCATCCCGGCCTACTTCGCCCCCGTCATCATCGACAGCGTCCGTTACGTCGACGGCGGAGCCCACTCCCTCACCCATCTGGTCCAACTGGCCAAGGAGACCTTCGACCTCGTCATCGTCATCGCCCCCATGTCGCGCACCGGTCGTCCCCGCCTTCCCGGCCTCCGGGCGGGCTGGTCCGCCGGCAACCTCATGATCCGCGAAGTCAGCCGTGCCCAACTCGGTCTCGAGGCCCTCGCCGTCCGCCGGACGGGCACCCCCGTCGTCGCCTTCCAGCCCACCGCCGAGGACCAGCGCGCCATGGGCCTCAACTTCATGGACCCGAGCCGCCGGGCCCAGATCGTCCGCCAAGCCAAGACCTCCACCCTCCGTCGCCTGGAGAAGCCCGACTTCCGCCGCAGTCTGGCTCCCCTTACCGGCGTCTCCTGACCGGCTCTACCAGTGGGCCCGATCTACCAGTGGGCCCGATCTACCAGTGGGCCCGATCTACCAGTGGGCCCGATCTACCAGTGGGCCCGATCTACCAGTGGGCCCGATCTACCAGTGGGCCCGATCTACCAGTGGGCCCAGTGGATGACCTCTTCGGCCTGCCGTCGGCCCCGCTCGAGCGACGCCGAGGGCGGGTCGTCACCACCCGGCTCCCCGAGCAGGACCGTCCCCAGATAGCGACGATTCTCGGGCACCCCGAGCGCCAGGGCCAGACCCTCTTCGCCCCGGAAGTTCCCCATGAACGACCCTCCGAGCCCGGCCTCGGTCGCCCCGAGCAGCAGCAGCAGCGCGGCGAACCCGCTGTCGACAAACCAGTAGGGCACGGGCCAGCTCTCGCTACCGGCCCCGAGCCCGCTTTCCTCTTTGTCCGGCTCCCCGTACCGCGCTGTGTAGGCCCCGGGATGGGCGAAGAGCACGACGGCCACGGGGGCCTTCTCGAGACCGGGCCAGCGTCGGGAACTTTTCCGCCACTGCTCTGTCGTCGTCGCCTCCCAGAAGACCGCCGTCTCGGCCGGCCCCTGAAGCACCACCGCGTCCCAGCCCCCGCTGTTTCCCGCCGACGGTCCCCGCAGCGCCCCGTCGAGGATTCTCTCGAGCACCGGCTCGGCGACGGCCCGGCCCGAGAAGCTCCGGACCATCCGCCGCCGCCGCAGGGTCTCCCCGAACTCCATTCCCGCCGACGCTACTGCCGGGAATGCTGACCCCACTGGTAGGGTTTAACTATCTGAAGGTCGTCCGGGCTGGTCGCATCAGAGCGCCCGGAGACCGCTGGGAAGAGAGGTCCTGAGTCAGGTGGCCAGCACACGGGAGCTTCTGAAAGAGGCCAAGTCGGCCATACGCGAGGTCCAGCCCGACGAGGTCGAGCCGCGGCTCGGCCAGGCCGTCCTCCTCGATGTCCGCGAAGCAGACGAGTACGAGCAGGGGGCCCTGCCGGGGGCGGTCCACGTCCCCCGGGGCTTCCTCGAATTCCAGGTCGAGGGTCGGATCCCCGACAAGTCATCGCCCATCGTGGCCTACTGCGCCGGTGGATCCCGCTCGGCCTTTGCGGCCCGGACCCTGGCCGAGATGGGTTACACCGACGTCGTCTCCCTGGTCGGCGGATTCAACCGCTGGAAGGACGAGGGTCGTCCCTGGAAGTCCCCCCGCACCCTTACCCCCGAACAGCGCAACCGCTATCAGCGCCATCTCCTTCTCCCCGAAGTCGGTGTCGAGGGACAGCTCAAGCTGCTCGACTCGAAGGTCCTTCTCCTCGGAGCGGGGGGACTCGGATCACCCGCCGCGCTCTACCTGGCCGCCGCCGGGGTGGGCACCCTCGGCATCATCGACATGGACGTCGTCGACGCCTCGAATCTCCAGCGACAGATCCTCCACAACATGGAGCGCCTGGGCGAGCGCAAGGTCGACTCGGCCAAGAAGACCCTCTCGGCGCTCAACCCCGACGTCGACGTCGTCACCTACGACGTCCGCCTCGGCGCCGACAACATCCTCGACATCATCGACGGCTACGACGTCATCGTGGACGGCACCGACAACTTCCCCACCCGCTACCTGGTCAACGACGCCTCTCTTCTCAAGCGGATCCCCGTCATCCACGGATCCATCTTCCGCTTCGAGGGCCAGGCCACCGTCTTCGCCCCCTACGAGGGTCCCTGCTACCGCTGCCTCATCCCCGAGCCGCCCCCGGCCGAGCTCGCCCCCTCCTGCTCGGAGGCCGGTGTCCTCGGAGTACTCCCCGGCATCATCGGTTCCATCCAGGCCGTCGAGGCCATCAAGGTCCTCCTCGGTATCGGTGATCCCCTCATCGGCCGGCTCCTCGCCTACGACTCGCTCGAAGAGTCCTTCCGGACCTTCAAGGTCCGCCGCGACCCCGAGTGCGCCGCCTGCGGTGAGAACGCCGCCCCCATCGTCATCGCCGAGTACGACGACCTCTGCATGCCCCACGCCATCGCCGCGCCCGTCTGATCCGCACCGATCCCGCCGGAACACGGTCGGCCATGCCGGGCCGGGATTCAGTCGGGGACCCGCCGGATTCAGTGCGGGAGCGTGACCGCCGGGCTTCAGTGCGGGAGGCTAAAGGTTCTCTTGATCGATCCGTTTCTCGGGTCGACGAGGTCGATCACGGGGCGGTCGGCGTCCACGACATAGGCGGTCGCGGCGTCGGGAGAGAGCGCCAGCGTGACCGGGTCCCCACCGAGATCGCCCGAGACATGGGCCTGCGCCGTGGCGAAGTCCACGGAGCCGAAGGCGTGGCCCCCGTGTTTCTGGTTGAACGTCTGGTCACTGCCCGTCACCGTGTAGACGGTGCTGTTGTCGGGACCGCGGGCGAGCCCGTAGGGACACCCATTCGACGGCGGCCAGCCGACGGTGGCGACGACCCTGAACGTGGCCGTCTCGATCTCCCGGATGTCACAACTCAGCTTGTCGGCCACGTACGCCTCACGACCGTCGCGCGAGAGCGCCAGGAAGAACGGTCCCGTCCCCACCGGAATCGTGGCCACCTGTTCCCCCGTGGCCGCATCGAAGACCAAGACGACGTCGGCTGAGGTCGACGAACCCTCCAGGTCATTCACTTCGCTCACCCATACTTCCTTCCCGTCCGCAGTGACCGCCACGCTCGTCGGGTTGGATCCCGCCGCCGACGTCACCGGGGTTGCCGTCGGCGTCAAAGTGCGCAGCACCTTGAGGCTGCCGCTGTCGATCACGCTCACCGAACCGGCCGAGAGAATTCCGTTGTTGCTGACATAGGCCGTTCGCCCGTCGGGAGAGAAAGCGACGTCGATGGGTCCGACCCCGACCGGGATGGTACCGAGCACAAGGTCCGTGGCCGTCGAGACGACCGACACCGATCCGCTTCCCGTTCCCGCACCCGCGGACCCCGTTCCCGACGACCCCGTTATCGCGCTCGACGACAACGCGCTCGAC
>PLXQ01000080.1 GCA_003151475.1 Acidimicrobiaceae bacterium
CACCGCGCCCCTGACTACCAATGCAGGACAGCGACCTTCTGAGCCCCGACGTCTTTCGGGACCAGCGCCACCACGAAGTCTTCGAATACCTGCGGGAGCACGATCCCGTGCATTGGCACACCGACAGCGCCGGGGTCGGCTTCTGGTGCCTCACCAAGCATGCCGATGTGCAGATGGCCAGCCGGGAACCGGAGACCTTCGTGAGCGGTGCCGGTTTCACCCTCGTCGACATCGATCCCGAGAACCTGCAGGGGATGATGATGCAGCAGATGCTCCCGGGCATGGACCGGCCGCAGCACACCCGTCATCGTCGTATCGTGAGCCGGGGCTTCTCGCCCCGCACCCTGCGGATGATCGAAGACCACCTGGCGCTCAAGGCCAAGACGATCGTCGACCGTGTCGTCGGTCGCGGCTCGTGCGACTTCGTGACCGACATAGCGGCCGAGCTGCCCTTGCAGGCCATCGCCGAACTGGTCGGAGTGCCCGAAGAGGACCGGCGCAAGATCTTCGAATGGGGCAACGCCATGACCGGGATCGACGATCCCGAATTCGGCGGCGGCCGGGAGGCGAATCACGCGGCGGTCGAGATGATGGCCTATGCCGACGAGCTCCGGCGCAGTCGGGAGGCGCATCCGCGCGACGACATCATCACCACCCTCACGGGGGCCACCGACGGTGCCGATGGTCTGAGCGACGCCGAGCTCGCCGTCTTCTTCATCCTGCTCGTGGTGGCCGGCAACGAGACCACCCGCAACGCCACGGCCCACGGTATGCGGGCGCTGATCGAGCATCCGGCCGCGCTGGAGAGGCTGCAGGCCGATCTCACACCCGATCGGATCGGCCGGGCCGTAGAGGAGATCCTGCGCTGGGCGTCGCCCATCTTGTACTTCCGGCGCACGGCGACGCGCGACGTCGAGCTCCGGGGACAGACGATCAGGGCCGGTGACCGTGTCGTGCTCTGGTATGCGTCGGCCAACCGTGATGCCGAGGTCTTCACCGACCCCTTTCAGTTCGATCCGGACCGCGCCCCGAACGACCATGTGACGTTCGGCGGGGGAGGCCCCCACTTCTGCCTGGGCGCCAACCTGGCCCGGATGGAGCTCCGACTGATCTTCACCGAGCTCATCACCCGGTTGCGCGGCGTCGAATTCGACGGGCAGGTCGAGATGCTGCGTTCCAATTTCGTAGGATCGATCAAGCACATGCCCGTGCGCTGGGATCCGGACAAGGCGCTCGCCTCGCCCTGATCAGTCGACCTGTTCAGTCGACCTGTTCAGTCGACGCGGAGGCGCCGGTTCACCACGTCGTGGGCGATCTCGGCCACCGGGCGCCCGTGCTTCGCGGCGTAGGCCCGGATTCGCTCGAGGGCCTCACCCGTGCTGATGTCGTGCTGGGCCGAGACGACGCCCGTCGCCTGGTGCACTTCGATGCCGAGTTCTTCGCCGTTGCCATTCACGGGTCGAATTTTTCCAATCTCCGCATTGCTGAAGCAATCGGGATAGTCGGCGCGCTTGGCTTTCGCCCGGATCGGACGTTCGTCCGATGACACTACAAACGTGATCAGTTTCACGGCTCTGATGCGCCTGGGAGACCGGGCCCGCCACCGGCGATCTGAGCGGCGAGGTCGTTGACACACTTGGCCTGTCGGGCCGAACTCGGGGGACTACCGTAACGCGAATCACGGCCCTCGGCACACAGCTTGAGCTGGCTCTCGGCCGAGGACTGGCTGAGGATCGAGCCGTTCGGTGTGCCCCCGGCGCCGCTGCCGCTGCTTCCTCCACCGAAGCCATTCATGGCCATCAGGGTGAGGACGGCCATCAGAACCAACACCACGGCTGTGGCCAGCATCCCGACGCCGCTGGCGAATCCGCCCTCTCGAGGTTCACCGGTGATCGGCCGCCGGCGGGTCCCGGTCCCTACGCTCTCCACGGACTCTGATCGACACCTGGCCGGCCAAGTGAACGCCCCGGGAGCGACGTTGGGCCGCCATTGTGCCGGTCGCCTCCGGTCAGCAGCCCACCTTGCCGTCCACGAGCTCCCGGATGAGATCGGCGTGGCCGTTGTGTCGGGCGTACTCCTCGATCATATGGACATAGATCCAGCGCAGTGAGCAGGGTTCTCCGTGTCGGATGCCGGTGTCGTCGAGCCCGTGATCCGCCGCCACGGTGCGACTGGCGTCACACTCGGCCTGCCAGGCGGCCAGGTCGGCCTCCCAGTCGGCACGATCGAGGGGGACGAGCTCACTGTCGTCGATGGCCGGGTCGTACCAGATGGGCGTCGTCTCGGGTTGGCGAAGAAGGACGCGGTGAAACCAGTTTCGCTCCACCTCCGCCATGTGACGGACGATGCCGTGCAGCGACAGCAGAGAACTCTCCACCGGTCGCGCTTTGCGTCCCGCGTCGTCGAGTCCCTCGCACTTGAGCAGCAAGGTGGTGCGGTGGAACTCGAGCCAGGCTTCGAGCATCGGGCGCTCGCCGAGAAGGAACGTCGGCTCCTGTCGACGGGGATCTTCCAGGTCCTCGACCATCGGCGCCCTCCTGTGTTGTCGATCGCACTCTTCTACGATGTGGTGACATCCAAGCGGCTGGCCAGGGCTTTGTCCAGGTCAGCGATGTCGCCCGGCTTGAGCACCCGGTACGAGACCCCGGGCCGGTCGGGTGACCACCAGACGGGATCGGTACAACCCCAGCGTTCGGTCCGCAGGGTCCGGGTGATCACCTTCGACGTGGCCGTGATGGGCAGCTCCTGTGAGACGCGGACGAAACGCGGCGCCCACTTGGTCCCCATGTCGGGCTGAGCCGATAAGAAAGCGGCGAAGCGGTCGGGGTCGAAGACCGCTCCCGGCCGGAGCTGCAGCGCCGCCATCGCCTGGTCGCCGGTCACGACGTCGGGCACGGCGTAGACGACGGCGAGCACGACGTCGGGGAAGCGCTCGAGGATGCGGGCCACGGGGGCGGCGGCGAAGTTCTCCCCGTCGACGCGCAGCCAGTCGTCGGAGCGGCCGGCGAAGTAGAAGAAGCCCTCTTCGTCGCGGTAGGCGAGATCACCGGTCCAGTACCAGCCGTTTTTCAGCCGGGCCTGTTCGGCGTCTTCGTTGTCCCAGTACCCCTCGAAGCCGGACCCCCCGGTCTTCGAGACGAGCTCCCCGATGGCCTCCTCGACATTGGTGAGCCGGCCGTCGGTATCGAAGCGCGCCGTCGCACATTCGTCACCGCTGGTCGGGTCGATCACCACGGTGCCGTCCGGAGCGCGCCCGAGCGCCCCGTGGGGCATGTCGGGCGTGCGTTGGACGGTGGCCCCTCCTTCGGTCGAGCCGTAGGAGTCGACCACGGTGCAGTCGAAGCGCCGGGCGAAACGGCCGATGTCGTCCTCGGCCCCTTCGTTGCCGAAGACCCGCCGCAAGCTGTTGTCGGCGTCGTCGGGGGCCTCGGGTGTGGCCAGGATGTACGAGAGCGGCTTGCCCACATAGTTGAAGTAGGTCACACCGTGTCGGCGGACGTCGGGCAGAAAGCCCGAGGCCGAGAAGCGGCCCGTCGTGGGCAGGGCCACCGTGGCCCCGGCGGCCAGAGCGGGGCTCCACCCGGCCATGAGGGCGTTCGAGTGGAAGAGAGGCATGGCCAGGTAGCAGACACTGTCCGGGGTGATCTCGAACATCTGGGCCACGGTGGCGCCGATCCGGGCCAGTCGTCCCTGGGTGCACCGGCAGGCCTTGGGCGCCCCCGAAGTGCCCGAGGTGAAGATCAGATAGCCGAGGGTGTCCTCTTCGACGGTCACCGACTCAGGGTCGAACAGACCGGCCGAGCCGTCGAGCGGCGCGTGCTGGTCGGGCTCGTCCATGACGAGGACCCGGGGATTGGCCCGGGAGACGACACCGAGGGCGGGGCCGAGATCGAAGCCGTCGACGAGAGGGAGGTGGGCGCGGTCGGTGACGAGCAGCTGGCAGCGGGTGTGGGCCAGGTCGCGGGCCAGGTCGGGGCCGCGGTGGGTGGGATTGGCCCCGACGGTGACGGCACCGGAGAGGGCGGCGGCACCCAGCCAGAAGACGTACTCGGGCACGTTGTCGAGCAACAGCGCCAGATGGAACGGGCCCGGCACCCGGTGGGTGACGAGCCAAGCGGCGCGGGCCCGAGAGGCCGTGACCCACTCGTCCCAGGTCCAGCCGGCGCCGCCCGCCACGAGGCCCAGATGGGCGTCACCGGTGCGGGCGAGCAGATGGTTGGCGATGGTGTCCATGGACCCTCCGACGTCGTCATCCCTGGTCAGGGACCCGATGTGCTCCCCGTGGCGCCAGTAGCCGCCTGTTCGTCAATAGTGGAACACGTTGCACTTTTTCCCCTGGAATGGTACCGTCCCCCCGAACCGAGAGGAGCTGCCCCATGGAGTTCGGGATCTTCAACGCCGTGTGCCTGACGCCCAGTTTCCGCGCCCGGCACGGTGCCAACGCCGAGCACCAACGGATCATGGACGAGCTCGCCTACATCCGGGCGGCCGACAAGGCGGGATTCAAGTACTCGTGGGCCTCCGAGCACCACTTCCTCACCGAATACTCGCACCTCTCGGCCAACGAGTCGTTCCTGGCCTTCGCCGCTGCCCAGACGAAGAACATCCACCTCGGCTCGGGCATCATCAACTTGACGCCCCCGGTCAACCACCCGGCCCGGATCGCCGAGCGGGTGGCCATGCTCGACCACCTCTCCGAAGGCCGTTTCGAGTTCGGCACCGGACGGGGCTCGTCCACCACCGAGCAGCGGGGCTTCGGTATCGAGGATCAGGAGCTCACCCGCGAGATGGTGGCGGAGACGCTGCCGCAGATCGTGCGGATGTGGAAAGACGAGGACTACTCCTACGACGGCCGCTTCTTCTCCATGCCCGAGCGCAACATTCTGCCCAAGCCGTACACGAAGCCGCACCCGCCGCTATGGGTGGCGGCCGGCAGCCCCGGCACGTTCGAGTTGGCGGCCCGCCAGGGCCTCGGTGTTCTCTGCTTCGCCTTCGGTGCGCCCGAGCAGTTCATCCCGCTCATCGAGAAGTACAAGCGCGAGATCAAGAACGCCGATCCCGTGGGTGGATTCGTCAACGACAACATCATGATCACCACCCAGATGCTCTGTCTGGAAGACGGCGGCAAGGCCCGGGAAGCCTTCAGTGCCATGGACAGCGGCTACTACCTGAGCCTCGTCTTCCGCTACCTCGACACCTTCCCCCGGCCCAACGGTATTCCGGAGTGGCCCGAGACCATCCCCGACCAGACACCCGAGCAGATCAACAAGGCCATCGAGAGCGGGGCGATCGCCGTCGGGGACCCCGAGGAAGTGACGAAGGCGATCAAGCGCTTCGAGGAGACCGGAGCGGATCAGCTGAGCTTCGGCATGCTCTCGTCGGCCATGCCCATCGAGACCTGCGAGGAAGCGGTGGCCACTTTCGGACAGCACGTGTTGCCGAAGTTCGACAAGGACCCGGTGCACAGCACGACCCGCCAGCGCATCGCCCAGGTCGGTAGCTAGCCGCCCCGGCGGGTCATCTGCCGCTATCGCGGCCGGGTGCGCACGGTGTGCGTCACCCCCCGGGGTCCGAGATGTGACCACGGTGAGTCGCTGCACGCGGCAATGTGTGCTGCGTCGAAGTATCCCCGAGACACTCTCTACGCTGGGCCGATGTCCGCCTCGGACAGCGCTGTCGGTGCCGCTCGGGGGTGCGCCGCGCCATGCCGTGCAACCGCTCGTCGTAGGCCCCGGGCCCGCTCTGTCGGTCCCGGCATGTGACGCTCGCGTCACGTACCCTTTCCCCAGCCACACGCGCGATTTCGCGAGGTGGGCTCCGGCGTCGTCGCCACCGGCGGGTCCTCGCCAGTGCCGGCGCTCGGTCGGGCTGCCGCCCCTGTGCCACCCTCGGCCCCCCCGGGGTCGGCGCAGCGGGCGGTAGCTCGCGTTCAAGGAGCGAACGCGCCGATGATGTCGTCCACGGTGGCCAGTGTCGCCACCAAGGAGAGCGTGTGGCGCATCACCTGGTCGGCGTAATCGGCCGGGACCCCCGCCACAGCGTCGGTGGCCACGACGACGCGGTAGCCGAGATCGACGGCCTCGACGGCCAGGCCGATGATCCCCAGATTCACAGAGACGCCGGTGGCCACCACGGTCGAGACGCCGAGGGCCCGCAGTGTCGGGTCGAGGGTCGTCCCCACGAACGGGGACACACCGTGACGCCGGTGCGAAACGAGATCAGTGGGTTCGGCTCCGAGAGCGGCGATGAGCTCCACGGCGGCCGTCTCTTCGAGCAGGTGCTCGGGCCGTCGGAGCACGGCCGTCATGAGGGGGGCGTTCACGGGTGAGCCGAGCCGGTCGGAGCGGAACCCGGCGGTGCAGTGAACGACGGGAACGCCCGCCCGGCGCGCGGCGGAGAGAAGGCGGGCGCTATGGCGAACGACGCCGACCCGTTCGACCTCGTGGGCCAGTTCGGGAAAGCTCGACAGGTCCCCCACGACACCGCGTTGGATCTCCATCGTCAGCACCGCGGCCCGTCTATCGCCGACGAGGTCGGAGAGCGAGATGGGCATGGCTCAGGTGGCGCCGGGCTCCGAAGTGACGATGGTGTTGGCCCACCGGTAGTCGGGCTTCCCGCTCGGTGAACGCTCGATCGTCTCCACCACGTGCAGCTGCCGGGGCACCTTGTAGCCCGCCACGTGGCCCCGACAGTGTTCCTGGACCTCTTCGAGCGAGGGAGCGGTGTGTCCGTGGCGGGGCTCGACGATGGCGGCCACCCGCTGGCCGAAGCGTTCGTCAGGAGCGCCAACCACAATGGCGTCCATCACATCGGGGTGGGAGCGCACGACGGCCTCCACCTCTTCGGGGAAGATCTTCTCCCCTCCGGAGTTGATGCAGATCGAACCCCGACCGAGAAGCGTCACCGAGCCGTCGGCCTCGATTGTGGCGAAGTCGCCGGGCATCACGAAGCGCTTCCCGTCGACGTTGATGAAGACCTCGGCCGTCTTGTTGGGATCGTTGTAGTAACCCACAGGGATGTTGCCGGAGCGGGCGATCTTGCCGATGACACCCGAACCCGGTTTCACCAGATTGAGCTCCTCGTCGAACACCACCGTCTCTCCCACCTTCGTCACCGTGGGTCCGCCCTTCATGGCCGTCTCCCCGGGCTTCACGTGGGTGATCCCGTTGTTGCCTGACTCCGACGATCCAATGGCGTCGGTCATGACCAGGTTGGGGAAGTGCCGGAAGAACTCGTCTTTCACCGACGGTGAGAACAGCGCGGCGGTCGAGGTGAAACCGATGAGCGACGACAGGTCGTAGTTGACGTCCGGCTCATCGAGGGTCTCTATCAGAGGCTTCCCCATGGCATCACCGGTGATCATCACCATGTTGATCTTCTCTCGGTCGACGAGCGACCACACCTCGCGGGGATCGAACTTGGCCACCAGAACGATCCGGTTGCCGGTGAAGCTCTGACCCATCACCGCCCACTGGGTGGCTCCGTGCATCAGGGGGGCGACGGGGAGGAAGCTCAGTGGCCCGCCCTGTGCCTGGCCCTTCTCGACCATCTGTTGGGGCCGGTCCATGCGCGTCCCCGTCATGGCGTCGATCCCTCCGCCCAGAGCGAAGAAGACGTCCTCGTGTCGCCACACCACGCCCTTGGGCATCCCGGTGGTCCCACCGGTGTAGAGGATGTAGATGTCGTCGCCCGAACGGGGCCCGAAGTCGCGCTCGGCCGAGCCGGACGCCAGTGCTTCTTCGAATCCGACGGCGTCGGGAGAGGGATCGGGCTCCTGGCTGTCGTCGTCGATGACGATGACGTGGCGCAGAGCAGGCAGCTCCGGCAGTAGCGCGGCCACCCGGGGGGAGAACTGCCGTTGGTGGACGAGCGCTACGAGGTCGGCATTGGTGAAGAGGTAGCTCAGCTCGTCGTGGACGTAGCGGTAGTTGATGTTCACCCACACGGCGCGCAGCTTGAAGACGGCCCACGCCGTGGTCACCCATTCGGTGCTGTTCAGCGCGTAGATGCCGACGTGGTCACCGGGCCCCACGCCCTGGGCGGCCAGATGATGGGCCAGGCGGTTGGCCTGTTCCTCCATCTGGGCGTAGGTGAGCCGTCGCCCCTCGGCCACGAGGTACTCGCGCTCGGGGAAGGCGTCGACGGCGGCCTCGAAGAGGTCAGCGAGGTTGAAATCCATCCCCCACAAACTAGAACAAGTTTCGATCCGCGGGAAAAGGGCGGGCGGCGGGTCGCTAATGGCCCGCTTGGTGGCCGCTCAGGTCAGATGGGCCCGGTCCCGCTCGTCGGCCAGCGCCCCGGTCACGGCCGTGGCGATCCCGGGACCGTCGAGGCCGAGCTCGGACAGGATCAGGTCGGGCTTCCCCTGGGCCAGGTAGGTCCGGGGGACCCCGAGGATCCGCACTGCGGGCCGGGGGCGCTCTGCCCCGGGCAGAGCGCGCAGGGCGTCGATCAGGAACGTCCCGGCGCCGCCGACGCGGATCCCGTCCTCCACGGTGACCACCAGCCCATGGCGGGCGGCGTCAGCCAGCATCGCCGGATCGGGCGGCGCCACCACCCGGACGTCCCACACGGTGGCGTCGATGCCGTCGGCGGCGAGCTTGGCCGCCGCTTCTTCGGCCGCTTCCACCATCTTCCCGACAGCCAGCAGCGCGACCGTCCCGTCGCCGCGGTGCACGACCCGGGCCGACAGGCCGTGACCGACGGCGTCGCTCCCGACATGGCGGGCCGGGGTCTTCGGAAAACGGATAACCGACGGGCCGTCGAGGCCGAGAGCGGCGTCGAGCATGGGCCCCACTTCGTCGGCCGACGACGGGGCGAAGACCGTCATCCCCGGTATGGCCAGTGCCAGTGACAGGTCGAGGATGCCGTGATGACTGGGCCCGTCGTCCCCGGTGATCCCGGCCCGGTCGAGCACGAAGACCACGGGCAGGCCGTGGAGCCCGACGTCGAGGTTGGCCTGGTCGAAGGCCCGGCTGAAGAAGGTCGAGTACACGGCCACCACCGGCCGCAGCCCGGCCATGGCCATGCCCGCCGCCGCCGTCACGGCGTGCTGCTCGGCGATTCCCACGTCGAGGAAGCGCTCGGGGTACTTCTCTTCGAAGGGGATCAGTCCGGTCGGCCCGGCCATGGCGGCGGTGATGGCGAAGATGTCGCTGTTGCGGGCGGCGGCGTCGAGGATGGCCTTCGAGAAGGCGTCGGTGTACGACGGCGGGGCGCCCCCCGGGCCCGCTCCTCGGACCGCCGGCTGGACCTTGAAGTCGTGCAGCCGTTGGACCTCGTCCTCCTCGGCCGGGCCGTAGCCGCATCCCTTCTGGGTGAGGACGTGCACGACGATGGGACCGTCCCACTCCGCCGCGTTGGCCAGGGCCTGTTCCATCCCGGCGATGTCATGGCCGTCGATGGGCCCGGCGTAGCGGACGCCGAGCGCCTCGAAAAAACGGTGGGGGGTGACGACCTCGCGCACGGCGATAGCCAGGCCGTGGACTCCCGAGTAGGCCAGCCCGCCCAGGCCGGGGATGCCGCGCAGCATGTGGCGGACCCGCTCGCGCGCCTGCACGTAGGAGGGGTTCAACCGCAGATGGGTCAGCCCCGACGACAGTTTCGACACCGTCGGCGCATAGGACCGCCCATTGTCGTTCAGGACGATCACCACCCGGCTGTTGGCGTGGCCCAGGTTGTTGAGCGCCTCGTAGGCCATGCCCCCGGTGAGAGCACCGTCACCGATGACGGCCACCACACGTCTTTCATCCTCACCGCGCAGGTGGAATCCGGTGGCGATCCCGTGGGCGTAGCTGAGAGCGGTCGAGGCGTGGCTGTTCTCCACCCAGTCGTGTTCGGACTCGGCCCGCGACGGGTAGCCGGACAGGCCACCAGCCTGCTTCAAACCGGCGAAGTCACCCTTGCGGCCGGTGACCAACTTGTGGATGTAGGCCTGATGACCGGTGTCCCACAGGATCACGTCGCGCGGGGAGTCGAAGACCCGGTGCAGCGCCAGGGTCAGCTCGACCACGCCTAGGTTCGAACCCAGATGGCCGCCGGTGGTCGTGACCGTCTCCACGATGAACGAGCGGATCTCGGCCGACAGCTGGTCGAGTTGCTCATGCGACAAGCTGCGCAGGTCGGCAGGGTCGTGGATGTCGTCGAGGAGCATGGGCATCAGTGGAGTCGGGGGACGGGCCGCTGGCCCGTGCCGTCACGCTACCGCGGTCCGACGAGTGGGGATTAGCGCAAGCACGACGGCGGCCGCCCCGGCCAGGCCCGAGAGCATGAACAGTCCCGTGCTCAGACCGGCGCTGTCGGCCACCCAGCCGACCAGGCCCGGGCCGGCCACCCAACCCACGTAGCCGGCCGCCGTAAGCGCACCCACCAGGGCGGCGGGGGACACGGAGTCGTCTCGGGCCGGGGCCGCTCCGGGACCGGCCGAGGTCACCACGGCCGAGCCGATAGCCACCCGGGAGGCGATGGCCATCACCAGCGGCCAGCACAGCGAAATCCCTCCGGCGGCGAGAGCGAGGCCGATGGCGGCCGTCGCCGCCCGGTGAGAACCCGCTTCCATGGCCAGGCCCCCGGCGGCCACCCCGGCGCCGATGACCAGGCCCCAGCGCGCCCCGATCCGACCGATCTGACCGCCCCCTGCGCCCCTGGTGGCCACGGCGATGGCTTGGCCCATGCAGTAGGCGCCGGCCCCCAAGAGCACCCCGGCGGCCAGATGCGTCCGAAGGTAGAGCACGCCCCAGGTGTCGATCCCCCCCTCCACCATGGCCGTCACGGCGAACACCAGGGCCAACACCACCAGATGCTGGCTCCGGATTGCGGCCAGCGAACGCAGCCAACCGGCGCGCTCCCGGGGCCGGTCGTCGCCGGGCTCGCTGGCGCCGGCTTCGGCAACCCGGGCGACTCGGGCGACCTGGGCGACAGCCGTGTGGTCGACAGCACCGGGAAGAACGGCGTTGCGGGTCCGGGCGGCGAGAACGAGACCCCCCACTCCCACCGCGGCCCAGGCCCACCTCCATGACATCCCGGCCCGCAGCAGGCCACCGGCGGCGGCGGCCCCGACAAGGGCACCGGTGTTGAAAAGGGCGTGGAAGCGCATCATCTTCCCGGCGTCACCGGCCACCCCGGCGGCGGCCGCCGCGTTCATGGCCATGTCGACCAGTCCCGCGGTCGTCATGGTCAGAACAAAGGTGACGACGAAAGCGGCGCCCCGGGCCACGCCGGCCGAGGCGAGCGACACCACCGCCCAGCCCACCAGCGTCCGGCTCAGGAACCGGGCCGTCCCCCAGCGCTCGGCCAGGCCGCCGCTGGCCGCCGCCGCCAATCCGCCGGCCCCGATCGACGCCGACAGCAGCAGACCGAGGCGTCCGGCCGACAGGTGCAGGCTGTGCTCGATATTGGTGGCGGCCACAGCCCACGTCCCCCAGAAGATCCCGAAGGCGACGAAGGTGGCGCGTACCGGCCGCAACGTCTCGGGTCCCATACATCGCAGCCTCGCACGCGGCAGAATGCCATCGTCCAGACGAGTGCCGGGTTGGGCCGGCATGCGAGGGGAGTTCCTGATGCAGGCGAACGTCAACGGCACGACCATGCCCGTCCTGGAGATGATGCTCGAGCCGGGGGAGGCGCTCATATCCACGCACGGTGACCTCTCGTGGATGACGGCCAACATGCAGTTGTCGCAGACGACCAACACCGGCGGCGGTGGGGGCTTCATGGCCGGCCTCAAGCGAGCCGTCGGCGGCGCTGGGATCTTCCTGACCCGTTACGAGGCCGTCGGTGGCCAGGGCATGGTCACCTTTGCCAGCAAGGTGCCGGGACGGATACTGCCCATCGAGATCGCCCCGGGCCAGGGCTACCTGGTCCATCGCCACGGCTGGGTCTGCGGCACACCGGGCATCACCCCCACCATCGGTCTGCAGCAGACCTTCAAAGGCGGACTCTGGGGTGGCGACGGCTTCATCCTCCAGCGCCTCGAGGGTGAGGGAAAGGCATGGGTGGAGCTGTCGGGTGAGATCGTCACCTACGAGTTGGTGGCGGGCCAGACCCTGCTCGTCCACCCGGGTCATGTCGGCATGTTCCAGGACAGCGTCAGTTTCCAGGTGATCAGGCTCCCGGGCATCGCCAACCGCTACTTCGGCGCCGACGGCCACCACCTGGTCTCGCTCACCGGCCCCGGCAGCATCTGGTTGCAGAGCATGCCCCTGCCGGTGCTCGCCCATGCCCTGTCGGAGTACCTGGGCGCCGACGACCACCGTGCCGATGCGGTGGGTGGCGGCGTTGTCGGCGGCGTGCTCGGCAATGTCCTCGGACGAGGCGTCTGACACCCCGACGCCTGATGGCCGAGTGGATCTACTTCCTGCACGCGCCACGCGATGATTTCGCGGCGACCATGACCGACGTAGAGAAGGCGGTCTGGGGAGAACACTTCGACCGCTTCCAGCGGCTCCTGGCCGAGGGCACGGTCATCCTCGTCGGCCCCCCCTGGGCTAGGTCAACACCGGCATCGCCATCTTCAAGGCGCCGGACGAGCAGTCGGCGCGCGCCATCATGGACGATGACCCCGTTATCCAAGGGGGCTTCGCCGTGGGAGAGCTCCGTCCCTTTCGTGTCTCGTTGCTCCGGGGGCGCGACTGAGTCGGTCGAGAAGCTCAGCGGGCCTTGGCCAGGAACCCGTCGATCTCGACGACGCGCCGGGTCACACGCCCGGCGCCCACCAGTCCCGCCGCGTCGGTGGCCGTCACGGTGAAGACGAGCCGCCGGCCCTCGATTTTCTCGAGCACCGCCTCGGCCGTCACCTGCGACCCGATCCGCAGGGGGGCCAGGTGGTCGAACTGCACCCGGACACCCACGCTCGTCTGGCCCTTTCCGAGCTCGCCGGCCAGCGCCGCGAGCGTGGCCTCCTCGCACAGCGAGATCAGCCGGGGCGTGGACAGAACCTCGACGTCGCCCGAGCCGAGGGCGGCGGCGGTGTCCTCGTTGCCGACTACCAGGGAGGCGCGACCACTGCGGCCGGGTTCGAGGGTCACGGCGGTACGATACGAAAGACGGGCGCCCCCGGCCAGCACGGGCGGGGGGAGACCTGGTGCCGGACGTGACCGGCTGTCGAGAAGGGAAGTAGCCGGTGAGCGATCGAGCGTCAGGAACAGCAGTGCTCGTCGACCCCGCGGTGGTCGAGCGGGTGCTCGGCAGCGCCCTGTCCAGAGGTGGTGACTTCGCCGAGGTCTTCGTCGAGGACCGCCGGGCCATTGGCGCCTCGCTCGATGACGGCCGGGTGGAGGAGCTCTCCTCGGGGCGCGATCGGGGCGCGGGCGTCCGCGTGGTTGTGGGCGAGACGACCGGCTACGCCCACACCGCTGACCTGAGTGAATCGGGACTGCTCCTGGCGGCCGAGGCCGCCGCCGCCGTGGCCCGACAAGAGGGCGGTACCCGCACGGTGGCGCTCTCGCCGTCGGAGCCCACCCGTCCCTACGACGTCACCATCTTCCCCGAGGACGTGGAGAAGGCCCGCAAGATCGAGTTGCTGGCCCGCGCCGACGATGCGGCGCGCTCGGCGGGCTCGGCCATCACGCAGGTCTCGGCCGGCTACGGCGACAGCCGCCGGCGCATCCTGGTGGCCAACAGCGACGGTGTTCTCGTGTCCGACGACCAGGTCCGCTCCCGCTTCTCGGTCTCCTGTGTGGCCATGGGGGACACCGGTATGCAGACCGGCTTCGAGTCCGCCGCCTTCACCGTCGGCTTCGAGCTCTTCGACACCGTCGACGTGGAGGAGATCGCGGCGGCGGCGGCGCGACGGGCCCTGTCCAAGCTGTCGGCCCGTCCCGCCCCGAGCGGCGAGGTCCCCATCGTTCTCGCCTCGGGCAGCGGCGGGATCCTCTTCCACGAGGCCTGCGGCCACGGCCTCGAGGCCGACCACATTGCCAAGGACGCGTCGGTCTACGTGGGCCAGGTGGGCTCCCAGGTGGCCAGCCCCCTGGTGACGCTGGTGGACGACGGCACCATCGCCCGCGAGTGGGGCACCTTCGCCGTCGACGACGAAGGCCGTCCGGCGCAGCGCAACGTCCTCATCGAGGACGGCATCCTCACCGACTACATGTGGGACTACCTCCGGGCCCGCCAGGAGGGCCGCCACTCGTCGGGTAACGGTCGCCGCCAGAGCTACCGCGACCTGCCCATGGTACGCATGACCAACACCTTCCTGGTCGACGGCGAGTCCGATCCCGAGGAGCTGCTGGCCCAGACCCCCCACGGCGTCTATGTGGCCAAGCTCGGCGGCGGACAGGTCAACACCACCACCGGCGACTTCGTCTTCGGCACCGTCGAGGCCTACCTCATCGAGAACGGCCGGCTCACCGAACCGCTGCGCGACGCCAACCTGATCGGCAACGGCCCCGAGACCCTCCGTCGCATCGACGCCGTGGCCAACGACTTCGCCACCTCGCCGGGCACCTGTGGCAAGGACGGACAGAGCGTGCCGGTGGGTACGGGCCAACCGACACTGCGGATTACGGGCGTGACCATCGGAGGAACGGCCGGTGAGTGACAGCCCCAACGGGGCGGCTTCGGTCGACCAACTCCTGACCATCGTCACCCGCATCGCCGAGCAGGCCCGTCCGGGCGAGGAGCTCGAGGTCTACGCCTCGCGCGGCGTGGAGACCGACGTCCGTGCCTACGGCGGTGAGATCGAGCAGCTCTCGTCGGCGTCGTCGGCCGGCGTCGGCATCAGGGTGGTCTCCGATCAACGCCAGGGATTCGCCTATGCCGGCACCCTGGACGAGGGGGCCATCGCCGAGACCCTGGCCGAGGCGCGCGACAACGCCACCTTCGCCACGCCCGACGAATTCCTGGGTCTGGCCCGTCCCGACGACGTGGCGCCGGCATCGCTCGACCTCTGGGACGATGCCCTCAGCTCCCTTCCCACGAGCGCCAAGGTCGACATGGCGCTCGAGCTCGAGCGCCGGGTGCGCGGCGGGGATCCGCGCGTGCGCCAGGTGGACGCTGCCGACTACGGCGACATGGCGGCCGAATCGGCCATCGCCACCTCGACGGGTATCACGGCCACGGCCCGACGCACCATCTGCAGTCTGTCGGTCTCCGCCATCGCCGGCGAGGGCACCGACAGCCAGACCGGTGTGGGATTCAGCGCCGGACGCGGACCCGGCGACATCGATGCCGACCATGCCGCCGCCGACGCCATCAAGCGCGCCACCCGCATGATCGGGGCCAGCAAGGTGAAGTCGGGCCGCTGTGTGGTGGTGCTCGACTCCCGGGTCACCTCGACCCTGCTGTCGGTCATCTCCTCGGCGCTGTCGGGTGAGGCGGTAACCAAAGGTCGTTCGATCTTTGCCGGTCGGGTCGACGAAGAAGTGGCCTGTCCGCTGGTCACCATCGTCGATGACCCCACCGACGTCCGCGCTTTCGGCGCCTCGACCCACGACGCCGAGGGTCTCGCCTGCCGGCGCAACGTCCTCGTCGACGCCGGAATCCTGCGCCACTTCGTCTTCGACACCACCTCTGCCCGCCGGGCGGGGACGGCGTCGACGGCCTCGGCGGTGCGAGGGGGTTACGCCACCACGCCCACGGCCGGATGCCGCGCACTTCTCCTCTCCCCTGGTCCGCTGGGGGTCGACGAGATCCTGGCCCAGGTGGGTGAGGGCTTCTTCGTCCAGTCGGTGACGGGCGTCCACTCCGGGGTGAATCCGGTCAGCGGCGACTTCTCGGTGGGCGCCGAGGGCCTCATGATCCGCGGCGGGGTCCTGGCCGAACCGGTGCGCGAAGGCACCATCGCCTCGACGTTGCAGCGCATGCTGCAGGAGATCATCCACGTCGGCAGTGACATCGAATGGCTACCGGGACTGGCGGCCGGTCAGACCCTGGCCGTCGACGGCATGGTCCTGAGCGGCGCGTAACTCACCGACGGGCCGGCGTCGCAGCGCCCGCCGTCAAGAAGCGGCGGCGGAGGAGGAGCCCGATGTCCCCGGCGACGCGCCGGACTTCTCGGACGAGGAGCTCTTCTTGGGCGATGAATCCTTGTCGCTCGAACCGGATCCCGACGACGAGCTGTCGGACGACGCCTTCTCCTTGGAGGGAGCGGCGCCGTCCTTGGCCGTGCCCGATGTGCCGCCGCTGTCCGATGCCGTGGACTTCGATTCCTTGGACGCCGCCGACGACTCCTTGGCCGCCGGTCGACTGTCGTTCTTATAGAAGCCGCTTCCCTTGAACACGACCCCGATGGACCCGAAGACCTTGCGCAGGGGACTTCCGCACGCCGGGCAGGTGGTCAGAGGATCGTCGCGAAACGACTGGACCACCTCGAGATGCTCGCCGCATGATCGGCACGCATATTCGTACGTCGGCATCCGTCCCGACCCTTTCCGTGATTGGCACTCTCGCCCTCTGAGTGCCAAGTCTACCGAACGGGGCCGCGACTCGGGGCACGAGGGCCCACATGATGAATCCCTGGTCACGTAGAATACGAGGGTGCCCGCCGACCGTAGCCTGACCCACCTCGACCCTCTCGGGGGGGCCCGCATGGTGGATGTCACCCCCAAGGAACAGACCCACCGTCGGGCTTTGGCCCGCTGCCGGGTGATGATGGCCCCTGAAACCACTGCCAAAGTGGCCAGCAACGCCATCACCAAGGGCGACGTGCTGGGCACGGCCCGGATCGCCGGCATCCAGGCGGCGAAGAAGACCCCGGACCTGATCCCGATGTGTCACCCCCTTCTCGTCGGGGCGGTCCATGTGAACTTCACCATCGGCGACGACTTCGTCGAGGTGGAGGCCCAGGTCGAAACCGTCGATCGGACGGGCGTGGAGATGGAAGCACTGACGGCGTGCGCCACGGCGGCGTTGACGATCTACGACATGTGCAAGTCGTCCGACCGCACCATGAGCATCGGTGAACTCGCCCTGTGGGAGAAGACCGGCGGCAGCACCGGAACCTGGCGTCGCCCCGCTCTCTAACTCAGCTCCGTCGGTGGCCGCCGTGGCGACCCCCACCAAAACGGGGCGACCCGCGGTTCTCTAGCGCAAGCGGAAACGCCGACGTCGCCCCTTGGCCATGATCGTGACATCCTCGGCCAAAGTGGTGGGCGTCGCCTCGGTCGGTTCCGCCACCGGGGCGTGGGGGGAAGCGGAGAGAATCTCCGTGGCCATGGATGCCGCAGAATCCCTCGGCTTCGTCGACTGAGGGGCCGAATCTGCGTTCGGATGCACCGCCGTGGCGGCCGAATCTGCCGCATTGGGTGTTCCCGGGGCGAATGGCGCCGGGGTCCCCGACACGGCGCCGAGGGGCCCGCTGCGCATGGAGCTGTCCTCGGGATCACCCGGGGCGGGACCAGGTCCGTTCGCGAGATTCTGACCACCGGCGGAACCGGGAGCGCCCGAGGCACGAGGTTGCGGCGGCACGGGCGGGACGGGCGGGACGGGAGCGGTGGCCGACGACGGGACGACCGATCCCGGCACGGGCGGTGGGAGCACCGGCGCCGGAACAGCAGCCGGGGTGGGACGCGGGACCGGCGGCGTGCGACGAGGGTCGGCCGTGGGAGTCCACGCGGTGCCGCCCGGTGGTGCGGCGGCCGGCGGGTGTGACGCAGGCGCCACCGGCGGAGCGGTCGACATGGCCGTAGGCGGTCGCACCGGCGCCATCGAGGGAGTCGGCTTCAATGAAGACGGCACAGGAGGCGGCGCCACGGGAGAAGAGGGCGCCATCGGAGGCCGAACCGACGGTGGCGTAGCCGGCGCGGGCCGGGCCCCACTCGGTGGCGGGCGGTTGAGAAGAGCAGTAGTGGCCGCCGGCATCGACGGGGCGGGGCTGAACTCGGCGCCCAGCAGTGAGTTCAGCAGAGGACCGGCCTGGGCGGCGGGCACCAACTGTGGACGTGGCGGAGAAGGAGCCGGGGTTGCATCGCCGAACTCGGCGGCCAGCAGGGCGTCCATCGCGGCCGGCGTGAGATTGGGTACGACCGACGGTCCGGCCATCGAAGGTCCTTCGCGCGCCAGCCCACGAGCGACGCGCCGACCCCCGGGCCATGCTCCGCTCGATACCGGCTCGCGCTCGACTTGGCGGTTCTGCTCGGGAACGGGCGCCACGTAGAAACGCGGTGAGGTGGATGATCCGGTGGCGGCCACCGCCGGTGTCGGAACATCGGGAACTTTCTCGGTCGCCGGTGTCGAAGACGCGGGGGCGAAGACGTCCGACGAGAGAAGAGAGTCGATCGTGCGCTGGGACGCCGCCAGATCGCGCTCGCTGGAGGCAAGGTGCTCCTCCACCGCGGACTGCGATGGTGGACCGGCGGCGAGAGGCACCCTTTGTTGGGTCCGGGGGAGCGCCGTCGTCTCCGCAGCGCCGTTGAGTGCGGCCTGCGGGTCGACCGCGAGCGCGTCGCAGACGATCATGCCGAGGCTTTCGATCGCTCGAGCCAGCCTGAGCTGACCCTCTTGGACCTCGTTCAGCCGTTCGAGGATCTCGTGCCAGAGGTCTGCCGAGGACAGAGCCGCGGACCGAGCGAGATCATTGTTGGACCCCGTTCCTTCCGGTTGGCGACTCTCCATCGTCATGCCCGGACCCTCCACTTCCGCCCCATCGACCGGTCGCTGGTTGCCTTGCTGATCGCCGGAGCATGCGCGCGATCAATGACCGGGTCCGTCTGCGAAGCGTAGCCGGACGCGTATTACATCGGACGGTAGGCGCCAACTATTGAGAAAAACCCGGAGATCAGTTCTATTTTTCCTCTGCCGACCCCGGCACCTAGCCGGGTTCAGGCGCGCGCTGCGCTGCGGAGCTCGTCGAGCGAGAGCTCGCCGGTCGCCTCGCCCCCGCACTGCGTGCAGTGCTCGACGTGGCGCCAGGAACGCAGCAGCCTGGTTCCCTCGGGATTCAGCAAGACCACGAAGGACTCCGACACAGGGTCGATATCCAGGCCGAAGTAAGGCCGCCACCCGGTGGAGGCCGGATGGTTGTCCAGGTGCAGACCCTTCAGGACCCGGCGGAAGCGCATCCGGTCGGTGTCGAAGAGCCAGGTGCTGTGACAGGACTCCAGTACAAGCGGTTCCATGAAGCGATCATTGCCCTCAAAACTGACGAAAACGACACAGGAGTGTTGCGGTTCTGTGACGATAAGAGCGGGAGTGGCAGGGTCGCCACAAGGCGTCCTGACCTCAGGCTCGGGGCGTGGTGGCGGGCTCTTCCGGGGTTTCACCCGGCCTGAGCGCCTTTGTCCTGGCCGACGGGTCCGCGGCCCTGCTCGGGAAGGGTGCTAGCGGCCCCGCCGGCTCCGTCGAGGTGATTCGGACGGGGTGATCCCGGTGATCTCGGCGATGGTGGCTTCGAGGGCAACGGGATCGGCGGTGGGAACGACGAACCGGTGGGCGCGAGCCGCACCCGAGGCCTCCAGAAGCACGGCGTCTTCGCCGGCAGGTCCCTTCGTCCGCCCCGCTGTCCGCAGGACGGTCAGCTCCGGCCAGGTGATGACAGCGGCGATCGTTTGATGGGGAGTGACCACGGTGAAACCTTCGTGATTGATGACCACGGTCAACCCGGCCACAGCCTCTCGTCCGTCGCTCACTGCGGTGAGGAGATAGACGTCGGGCAGCGACAGGGGCAGTAGGTCGACAGCGGCGTTCGCGGCCGGTGCCGATGACGTGGTGGAACGACCGCGTCGATGTTTCGCCATTAAATTAGTGCCGCCCGACTTCTCGTTCACGTATCGTCACCGCTGCTCCGCCACTCTTTGCATTGTCACATTGCGTACGCATTCAGTCACGAAAACGGTCGTTTAACTTTCTCGTTGTCGTACACTAGGACGTCATGGACCTGGACGACTTCAACGGATTGCTGCAGGTTCTCTGCGATCTCGACGGCTCTGACCTCCACATCAAGGCGGGTTCCGCACCCCGGGTGCGCGTCGACGGTCACCTGCGCATGCTCGACGACGAACCTCGGATCAACGCCGAGGAGACCCAGGCGCTGGCCGAGGCGATCATGCTTCCGAACATCTGTGAGATCTTCACAGAGAAACACGAGGCCGACTTCGCCTACAGCGTGAACGGTGTCGGCCGTTTCCGTATCAATGCCTTCTACCAGCGTGGTTCGGTGGCCCTGGCTGTCCGGCGGGTGCGCACCAGTGCATCGAGCATCGATGATTTGGGACTTCCCGACGTGGTGAGGCGCCTGGCCGAGGAGCAGCGTGGGCTCGTCCTCGTGACTGGTCCGACGGGTTCGGGCAAGACCACCACCCTGGCGGCGATGATCAATCACATCAACCAGACCCGGGCCTGCCACATTATTACGGTGGAGGACCCGATCGAGTACCTGCACACCGATGCCCTCGCCGCCATCGACCAACGTGAGGTGGGCTTCGACACCGAGACGTTCTCCAGCGCCATGCGGGTCGTGCTCCGCCAGGACCCCGACGTCATCCTGGTCGGTGAGATGCGGGACCCCGAGACCGTGTACACGGCATTGACGGCGGCGGAGACCGGCCACCTCGTCTTCTCGACGCTGCACACGACCACGGCCACCGAGACCGTGAACCGCATCGTCGACTTCTTCCCGCCCCACCAGCACCGTCAGATCCGTCTGAGTCTGGCCAGTGCCCTCACCGGCACCGTCTGCCAGCGACTCATCCCGAGAGCGGACGGAAAGGGACGGGTGCCGGCGCTCGAGGTCATGGTCGTGAACGGCCGCATCCAGCAGGCCATCGCCGACCCTCTGCTCACGGCAGAGATCGACCAGATCATCGCCGACGGCGAGTACTACGGCATGCAGACGTTCGATCAGGCCCTGGCCCAGCTCCTGGCCAATGGTGAGATCGATCTCCGCGAGGCCATGAATGCCGCCTCCAACCCCCATGACCTGAAAGTGATGCTCGAACGCCTGGGAATCGTCCCCACAGGCCGGGGATTCGTCAGCGCCTTCGCGCCCTGAGCCACTCCCCTCAGCGTCCCACCCCCGCACCGATCGCCACGGCGACCACCGACGCCACCACCGCTCCGCTGGCGAGGGCCAGGCTGATCACAACCCGGTCGGGGTCAGGGCTCACTTGTCTGCCCCGGGCCAATCGGTCGATCACGAGCACGGCGGCCGCCGTGGCCAGACCTTCGGCTGTCGAGGCGAGTCCCAGCCACCCGAGAACGGCGCCCACCGGGAGAAGCACCGGGGCCGACGATGTCCACGGGGACTTGATCACGACGAGAGCCACGGCCACGACGAGGCCGACGATGAGCCCGACGACATGGGACCAGCGGTGGTCGGCCACTCCGGCTCCGAGAAGCAAGGCGGCACCGAGGCCCGTGCCGATGCCAGCAACGGACAGCGGCGGCGGTAACCCGTCGGCTTCGATGGCGACGAGGGCGATGAGGGTGGCGGCGAGCACACAGAATCCCGCCACCGCCCAATGGGGCCCGAGTCCCCATCCCACGGCGGCGAACACGACGGCGGTGGCCGATTCGACCAGGGGATAGCGCGCCGAAATCGGACCCCGACAGTGGTGGCATCGCCCGCCCAACATCACCCATGAGACGACGGGGACGTTGTCGATGGGTCGCACCGGGGTGTCGCAGTGGGGGCAGAAAGAGCGGGGTTTGGCCACCGAAAGGCCACGAGGAACCCGGTAGATCACCACGTTCAGGAACGACCCGGCCAGGAGTCCGACCAGGGCGACGAAGCCCGTAACCGCCCAGCGGGCGATGTGGATGGAGACAGCGGCCGACAATCCTCCATCCGATGTCACTGTGCGCGCGCCCCGGATCTCACGCTCGTCAGGGCGGCCCTGACCAGGAAAGACGTCATTCCGCGCTTAGGAGGCTCATGGGGGCGGCCACGGTACCACCGCCGTTCGTGCCGCCTGGGCCTTCGCTAATCCCCACTTCCGAAGATCGGGTTCAATATGCGCTCTGTTCGTGCCGATGGTGCATGCATGGGCGACGCGGCAGCCGGTCGGCTCCTCGCGAGCGATCACAACTTAGAGTTTGTCGATCTCGATCGATACAACGTGGACACCAGTGTGGCGCGCCTGCTGCCAGTGGCGGTGGCACGGCGACATCATGTGGTCCCGATCGGTCGTAAGTTCGGCGCGCCCGTCGTGGCCATCGCCGACCCCAACGATGTCATGGCTCTCGACACCTTGCGGGCGACGATGGGACGGGAGTTCGTCGCCGTGGTGGCCAACGACGACCAGATCGAAGCGTGCCTGGATCGTGTGTACCGGACCCCCGATCCGACGACGACGACGGGATCGGACCCCTCGGAGACCTCGAACGGCAGCGGCACGGCGAACACTGCGGGCGTGGCGGCAAGCTCAGCGCCCGGTGATGCCCCACCCTTCGACGGCACTGATTTCGCGTCAGCCGACCTGCGTTCGTACGCCCCGGCCGAGACCACGGCGGTATCCGGTCCTCCCCCCGCCTTCGTCTATCCGAGCTCCGGCGAGTTCTCCGCCCCTGTCGTTGCCCCGGCCGAGACCACGGCGGTATCCGGTCCTCCCCCCGCCTTCGTCTATCCGAGCTCCGGCGAGTTCCCCGCCCCTGCCGCTGACCTCGGCATTGAGGGCGCGATCATGGCGGCCGACCCTGGACGGGGGGCGCCGCAGGGCGAAAAGTTCGCCGGAGCGTCCGAGGCAACCGAGCCGCACGAGAAAGGCTCCGACGAGCTCCAGCATTTCCCCCCTCTGGCCCGTGTTCTGGTCGAGGGCGGTCGTGTGGAGCTGTCGACGATGCTCGACGTCCTGGCGGAGCGCGATCGCACAGGCCAGGCGGTGGCCCGGATTCTCACGGTCAGGGGACTCGTCAACGAAGCCGACCTCATGTGGGGCATGGCGCAGGAGATGGGCCTTGAGTTCGTCGACCTCGACCTGCAGACCACTGATTTCGCCGCCGCCTACCACCTGCCCGAAGCGACGGCCCGCCACCACAACGTCCTCGTCTTCGGCAACCGCGACGGTGTGCCCCTCGTCGCCGCGTCGAACCCGACTGACGTCTTCGCCATGGACGACCTGCGCACCATCATCGGTCGCAACTTCATCACGGTCGTCGCCACCAGATCTCAGATCAACACCTACATCGATCGTGCCTACCACCAGGGTGGCGACGCCACCGAGGTGGCGGCATCGGCCGCGTCGGACTTCGACGACACCTTTGACGAGGACCTCAGCAACCTCCAGGCGGTGGTCGATGACGCGCCCATCGTCCGCTATGTGAACCTGCTCGTCCTGCAGGCGCTCAACGAGCGCGCCTCGGACATCCACGTGGAGCCCACCGGCGAGAACCTGCGCATCCGCTACCGGATCGACGGGGTGTTGCATGACATCTCGACCGCCCCCCGGACCATCGCCGCGGCGGTGACGACCCGGCTGAAGGTCATGTCCGACATGAACATCGCCGAGCACCGACTTCCCCAGGACGGCCGCATTTCATTGACGGTGGGCAGCCGGGCCATCGACCTCCGGATCGCCACCCTCCCCACCATCTACGGGGAAAAGGTGGTCATGCGTGTTCTCGACAAGTCGAACATCGTTCTCGGCTTCGAGGACCTCGGCTTCGACGAAGACCTTCTCAACATTTACCGGAGCATCTACACCAAGCCCTACGGCACCATCTTGGTGACGGGGCCGACCGGGTCGGGCAAGACGACGACTCTCTACGCCACGCTGGACGCACTCAACTCGCCGGACAAGAACATCATTACCGTCGAGGACCCCGTCGAGCTCCGCCTGAAGGGGATCAATCAGGTGCAGCTGAACGTCAGGGCCGGTTTGAACTTCGCCGCCGCCTTGAAGTCGATCCTGCGCTCGGACCCCGACATCGTGCTCGTCGGTGAGATCCGCGACCGAGAGACGGCCATGATGACCATCGAGGCTTCCCTCACGGGCCACCTCGTGCTCGCCACCTTGCACACCAACGACTCGGCCAGCACACCGATGCGGTTGGTGGAAATGGGCATGGAGCCGTTCCTGGTGACCTCGGCTCTGTCGGCCGCGTTGGCCCAGCGCCTGGCCCGGCGCCTCTGCATCCACTGCCGCGAGCCCTACGAGCCGACGGAGGCCGAGATCGTGGCCGTCGGATGGACACCGGAAGAGCTCTTCGCCAGCACGCCCAACCCGGTTCTCTACCGGCCCGTCGGGTGCTCGGCCTGCTCCACCACGGGATATCTGGGCCGCAAGGCCCTGCTCGAGCTGCTCGTCGTCACCGAGGGGATCGAGCACCTGATCATTGAAGGAGGAACGGCCGATGACATCCACAGGCTCGCCGTCGAGCAGGGCATGGTGACCTTGCGCCAGAGCGGACTCCGCAAGGCATTCGAGGGTGAGACCACTCTCGAAGAAGTACTGCGAGTGGTGGCATGAGCCCGTCCGCCACGACACGGGTCGAATGGGCCCGGAGACTCACCCAGGCGTTGGTGGCCGGTGGCTATGTCCGTGAAGCCGACGTCACTCCGCTCTTCGACGAGGCCAGTGCCGGAGGTCCGTCGTTCACGGCCCTCGTGATCGGACGTGAAGTGGCAACGCCTGAGGTCACCCTCGGCGTGCTGTCACAGATCTCCCAGCTCCCGGTGGCCGATCTGGCCAACGACCCCCCGGAGCCGGCGGCCGTTCAGGTCCTGTTGTCCGCTGTCGGCCGTGAATACGGCGCCGTGGGCTACCGGATCGAAGGCCAGCGACTCATGGTGGCGTTCGCAGACCCCCCGGATCCTGACGACGTGCGCGCTCTGTCGGGGATCCTCGGGTACGAGATCGTGCCCGTGCTCGGCGACCCAATCGCCATCGAGAGGATTCTCCGCGGCTCGACAGACGGCTCGAGCAACGGAACTCCGGCTGGTGCCAACGGTGCAGCGGGAACCAACGGCTCGCAATCAGACGCCTCCGTGCCCGCCGCGGCGGACACGATGCCCATGCACCTCGACGACCTTCTGCGCTACGCATCGAATGTCGGGGCCTCCGACCTCCACCTCACTGCCGGCATGCCCGGCTGCATCAGGCTGCACGGTGCCGTCCGCCCCATAGAGGGTTGTCCCCAGCTGGACAACGAGACGATCCGGGACATGCTCTTCGGCGTCCTCACCCAGTCGCTGCGCGAGAAGTTCGAAGCCGAGAAGGAACTCGACACCTCGCACTCGATCCCCGGTGTGGGTCGCTTCCGGCTGAATGTCTTCCAACAGCGCGGAACCGTGGCCGGCGTCCTGCGCGCCATCCCCCACGAGATTCCGCCGTTCGAAACGCTGGGCATCCCGGATTCGGTGCGGATGTTCACAGAACTCCGACAGGGTCTCGTCCTCGTCACGGGTCCCACGGGTTCGGGTAAGTCGACCACTCTGGCCTCTCTGGTCGACATCATCAACCGGACCAAGCCGCTCCACATCGTGACGGTCGAGGACCCCATCGAATTCCTCCACAACCACAAGCGCTCCATCGTCAACCAGCGGGAACTGGGGTCGGACACCATGTCCTTCGCCGAAGCGTTGCGTCGGGTCCTGCGTGAAGACCCGGACGTGATCCTGGTCGGAGAAATGCGTGACCTCGACACCATCTCCATGGCCCTCACCGCGGCCGAGACAGGTCACCTCGTCTTCGGCACTCTGCACACTCAGGATGCCCCCCAGACCATTGACCGCATCATCGATGTGTTCCCGACGACCCAGCAGGAGCAGGTCCGGACGATGCTGGCCGGCGCCCTCGAAGGAGTGGTCACCCAGCAGCTGGTCCCCGACGCCGAAGGAACCGGGAGGGCCGCTTGTTGTGAGGTGATGGTCTGCACTTCGGCCATCCGCAACCTGGTGCGAAGTGCCAAGACACACCAGATCTATTCGTTGATGCAGACGGGAAGCCAGTACGGCATGTCCACCATGGACCAGGGCTTGGCCCGCCTGGTCAAGGAGGGACGCATCACCGAGGGCGTTGCCCTCGACCGCTGCCGCAATGAAGAAGACCTCCGCACCCACCTGAATTCGTAGGAGCCGACGCATGGCACTGACATTTGACTACAAGGTCCGGGACCGTACGGGCAATCTCGTGCAGGGACAGCTCGAGGGCGACAGCCTCGCTCTCGTCGTCGCGAAGCTGCGCGAGATGGGTTACATGCCAGTCGCCGTCACCCCGAAGGCCAGTGCCGGTGTACGCAGGGAGATCAAGATCCCCGGGTTCTCCGACCGCGTCAAGTTGGCAGAGGTGGCTGTGGCGACCCGGCAGCTCGCCACCATGGTGGACTCCGGTCTGTCCGTGGTACGGGCCCTCGGTCTGCTGTCCACTCAGCAGCAGAACAAGGAACTCGGCCGTGTTCTGGGCGAGGTTCTCCAGGAGGTTGAACGGGGCTCGTCGCTGTCGGCGTCTGTGGCGAAGTTCCCCAAGATCTTCAGCACCCTCTTCGTAACCATGGTCCAGGCCGGCGAAGCGGGCGGGAATCTGGACACCGTCCTGCTCGATCTCTCGCAAACCATGGAGAAGCAGGCGGCGCTCAATCGCAAGATCCGATCGGCCATGACCTATCCGGCGGTCGTGCTCTCGGTGATGGTGGTCATCTTCCTGGCCTTGTTGATCTTCATCGTCCCGGTGTTCTCGAAGTTGTTCAAGTCTCTGGGCGCCAAACTGCCACTTCCGACCCAGATCATGATCGATCTCTCGCACATCATCCTGAGTCCCTTCGCCCTCGTACTCGTCGCCATGATCGTCGTCGGGGTGGTGCTGTTCCGGAAGTGGATCGAGACCGACAAGGGCCGGCACAAGTGGGATGCCTTCAAGCTGCGGCCGCCCATCTTCGGAAAGCTGATCCACAACGTTTCCATTGCCCGGTTCTCCCACACGTTGGCTTCGCTCGTTCAGTCCGGTGTCCCCATCATGCAATCCCTCGACATCGTGTCCGGCACTGCCGGCAACCAGATCGTCGGTGACGCCCTCCTGGACGCCAAGGCGGGCGTACGCGAGGGACGGGGCCTCGCCGACACGCTGCGCGAGCATGAGGACATCATCCCGCCCCTGGTGACGCAGATGATCGAAGTCGGTGAGCAGACCGGTGCCCTCGACAACATGCTGCACAAGGTGGGGGAGTTCTACGACGGCGAGGTGGAAGGAACGGTCAACAACCTCACCGCCATGCTTGAGCCCATCCTGACCGTCGTCATGGGCGCCATGGTCGGCCTCATGGTCGTCAGCATGTACCTGCCGATGTTCGACTACATCAAGCACGTCCCGACGAGCTGAGCCGGGAGCACCCTTCAAGATGGACACCGTCATGGACAGTGGAACGCTGCCGACCGGCAGTGTGACGCGCCTGCGTCGCCGGGGGTGGCCGCTGGCCGTGACGGGCGCGTTCGTGACGACGGGCATGGCGTACTCGTTGTTCTGGGCCCCTGTCGTTCGGCACCACTCCTATTGGCTCATGTCGGGCGATCTGTGGGGGACCTACCGCGCAGCGCACTGGGTGGGCTGGGGTGATCTCGGAGGGGTCTACAGCTCCGGAACGGCGCTGGTCACATTCCCCGGCATTCTTCTCGTTCTCGCCCCTTTGGCCATGCTCACGGGCACATTAGGGCTGACCGAGGCGTTCCCGAAGTTCGTGGCTCATCCGACCGCCTGGTTTGCACTGGGACCGGCGTCGCTCCTGCTGAGTGCGGTTCCCTTGTTCGCCTGTGACGCCCTGGCCGAGAGGCTCGGACTCAGTCGCGGGCGCCGGGCCGTGCTGTGCGTGGCCGAGGCGGCGGTGCTGTGGAATGTGGCCGTCATCTGGGGTCACCCCGAGGACGCCGTGGCCCTCGGGCTCGCCCTCTATGCCCTGGTGTTCGCCCTGGACGGTCGATGGGTGGGCGCCGGGTGGCTTTTCGGCGCCGCCATGGCGACGCAGCCCCTCGTCGTGCTGATGTTCCCCGTTCTCATGGCGCTGGCGGGACGGGGCCGGGTGGGGGGCCTGGCCGTGCGCAGCGCGCTGCCGGCCATCGCCGTTGTGCTCACCCCCCTGATCTCGCAGTTCCACGACACCACCCACGCGCTGCTCGATCAACCGAACTTCCCGAACCTCGATCACGCCACGCCGTGGACCACCCTGGCGCCCGTGCTGGGCGGACGCGGGCGCGACCTGGCTGTGGCCGCCGGTCCGGGACGGATCGTCGCCGTAATCCTGGCCTGTGGCCTCGGGTGGTGGGCCCGCCGCTGGCGGGGGCGGCCCGAATTGATCGTCTGGGCCGCGGCCTTGGCTCTCGCGCTGCGCTGCTTCACCGAGTCGGTCCTCGTCCCCTTTTATATCTGGCCCGTCCTGGCCGTCGGTCTGGTGCTGGCGGCCCGCGCCGGGCGCGGTCATCTTGCCGCCGCCGCCGTTGTCGGCATCGCCATATCAGCCGTGGCCCAGTCGCACCTCGGCGAGCTGCCCTGGTGGAGCATCGTTACCGTCGGCATCGTGGTCGTGCTTGCCACGGGCGTCCGCAGGACACCTGTTCCGGTCCCGGTCGAGGCGTATGACCACTCTTTGGCGCCTCGAGGCGACGACCAACCAGCGGCGTTCGCCGGATCGGCGGCATGACCATGAATGTGATGGAACGGCAATTCATTCATTGCGAGACGAACACGCGCATTTCCACGCGATTGACCGCGGCCGGGTGCGGTGGGGTCCATAGAGGGAGAGTCGGATGCAACAAGTCGTAGGGCTTGACATAGGGACCAGCGCGGTACGTGCCGCCGAACTCGAGTTCGGATCGGGGCAGCCCAAGCTGGTCGCCTTCGGACAGGTCGGGCTCCCTCCAGAGGCCATCATCGACGGTGAGGTCCAGGACGTTGCCGCCGTGGCGGACGCGATACGTCGGCTCTGGCATAACGGGCGGTTCGTCTCAAATTCCGTGGTCGTCGGTATCGCCGGTCTCCGAGTCATCACGCGCGAGCTCGACCTTCCCTGGGTCCCTGACGGTGAAGTCGAGAGCGCGGTGCGGTTCCAGTCCGAGGAGGTCATCCCCTTTCCCGTCGACAAGACGATCCTCTCGACGCAGGTTCTGGGTGACAACACGGCTGACGACGGTGCCGTCACCCGGCGCGTGCTCGTCGCCGCCGCCCACCGTGATCTCGTGGACGGTGTCGTTTCCGCCGTCGAGCAGGCCGGTCTGAACGTCCAGGGCGTCGACCTGGTGTCCTCGGCTCTCGTCCGGGCGCTGGCTGACAGCTCGCATCCGTCGGACGAACCCGAAGCCATCGTGTCCGTGGGTGCCGGATTGACCGTCGTGGTGGTCCACCAGGAGGGTCGCCCCCAGTTCGTCCGGACGATCGGGACCGGTGGTAGCGAAGCCACGGCGGCGATCGCGGCCGCGCTCGACCTTCCGCAGGCCGACGCCGAGGCCATCAAGCTGCGTTTGGGTGACGGGTCGGCGCAGGCCCATGCGGCCGAGTTCGCTGTCCAGTCGACCATCCAGGGGCTGGTAGGGGAGATTCGCAGCTCCATCCAATACTTCGCATCGCTTCCCGGCCGTGCCCCCATCGTCCGCGTCTTGGTGACCGGGGGCGGGTCGCTCCTGCACGGCTTCATCCCCCAGTTGCAAACGCAGGTCCGGATTCCGGTGCAGGCGGTGTCCCCTTTGGCCCGCCTCGACGTGTCGGCTCTCGATCTCCAGCCTGACCAGGCGGCGGCGATCGACCCCGTACTGGCCGCTCCTATCGGCCTGGCGTTGCCTGAACCGAATCCGGCGGTACGAAACTTCAACCTGGTACCCCCTGAGGTTCTGCAGAGATTGTTTCTCAGCAAAGTCCAGCGCTACGCCTTTGTGGCCGCCGCCGTCGTCGGCGTGGCACTCGTCGCATTCGGTGCGTTGAACTTGTTCCGGGTTCACAAGGCGCAGAGTGGAGTCGACGCCTTGAACACCAGCGTCGCTACCCTCAATGCCCAGATCCCGACATACGACAAGGTGGTGGCGGCCACCCAGGAACTGCAGACGTCGAAGGGTCAAGTGAGCGGGATCACCGTCGCCGCTGTCGACTGGTCCGCTGTCGTGTCGGAACTGAGTAAGGCGACGCCGGACGGCTTGAGTCTGACCACATTCACAGGCACTGCCGGAGTGGCACCGACGGCGCCGGTCGCCGGTGGGGGGCCGTCAGGCAGCACGACCACGACGACGCCGACAACAAGCTCAGGTGCGGTGGGAACGGCACCGGCGGGTGCCGTCGGCTCGATCATCGTTCAGGTCGGAGGGACCTTCCCGGGAGTGGCCCACTTCAATCCGGTGGCGCAATGGATCGACGACATCACCGGCACCACCATGTTCAATCCACCCGGAGTGAGCAATGTCACCAACACGCCTTCCGGTTCCGGAACCGCTGTCAACTTCCAGTCCACGCTGTCGCTCACGAGCGGCGCCACACTCGCCAAGAATGGAAAATCCTGATGGAACAGCTGAAGCGTTTCCGTGTCCCCGTTCTCACGGGCGTCGCGACATTGGTTCTGGGTCTCATCGTCTACGCGGCGTGGATCTCCCCGGAGGGGAGTCATCTGGCCAAGCTCCAGGCCCAGCAGACGCTGCTCCAGGCCCAGCAGAGTCAGCTCCAGATCAAGATCGCCACGCTGCGAAAGGAAAAGTCGCAACTCGGTTCCAACTGCGCCCAGTTGACGACGGACCTGACCCAGATCCCCGGCACCCCGAGCGTCGACAGCTTTCTTCAGCAGGTCACGGCGCTGGCCGTATCGAGTGGCGACCCCAATACTCCGAACATCAGCGTGAACCAGGCGGTCGCCGGGGTCAAAGGCGTGACTTCTGTACAGGTGGCTCTGACCCTGGCCGGCACCTACGGTCAGATGACGGCGTTTCTTCAGGGACTTGATAGCTTTCCGCGGCTCTTCACGGTGAGCACGATCACCGTCGCCGGAGGCGCCGTCGTGAGTGGCGGCCAGACGTTGTCGCCGGCCACGGCCGGATACACCCTCACCATGAGTGGCGATATCTACTACAGCACCGGCCAGAAGAACGTCTGCGCAGCCACCAGCGCATAGAACGACGCCTGAAGGTCTGGACACGGCACGGCGTCGGTCTGTCGCGCGCCCAGAGTGCGAAGGCAAAAGTCATCCACGGAACGACGGGCATCGCAACGAAAGCCACAGACCTCCCAATTTTGCGTGTCGTGAGCAGGGGCAGAGCTAAAGGCCCCTGTCCGACCTGCCGATGGCTTGGGCGATAGCCATTGCCTATGTAGGAGGAAGTCATGATCCAGTCCGTGCTGCGCCGTCTGCGCGATATGCAGACAGCAGAGCTCGAGGGTGGGGGAACCGCTGAGTCTGGTTTCACCCTCATCGAGCTCATGGTGGTTCTGCTCATCATCGCCATTTTGCTTGCCATCGCCATTCCGACGTTCCTCGGTGTGACGGGCTCGGCCAACGACCGCGCCGCCCAGTCCAACCTGACGAACGGCCTTACCGAGGCCGCCGCCATCTATCAGGGCAACAACCAGACCTTCGCCGGTATCACGGGCATCCTGCCGAGCTCGGCACCGGAGTTCTCGTGGGTGTCGGCGACCGCCGTCCCTACGGCCGGGTCGAATCAGATCAGTGTCGAAACGGTTGACGTTGCCACCTATACCGGTGGTTCTGACGGCCAGGGCGTCATTCTGGCGGCCCAGAGCAAGAACGGCAGCACCTGCTGGTTCGCTGTCCAGCTGGACGCGACACCGGCCGTTCTCACGGTTGCCGGCGACACGACGGGCACGCCATTCCTGTCCAGCGGTACGGCCGGAGCAGCGGGCAACCAAGTCGGTGCCACCACTGCCGGTACGTACTACGCCAAGACGCAAACCCAGGGCAGCTGCAAGGCGACCTTCCCGCAGTCGAGGGGAACGGGCTTCAGTTGGGGTTCGAGTTACTCGAACGCCCCCTTGAACCCGTAAGCCTGGGGAAACGGGATTGACCGGCGAGAGTCGGACGATTTGAAAAACAACCTCGCGGCCCCCGCCATGGTGGGGGCCGCGAGGCGCGTTCGCCTCAGTGCGTCTCTGCGCAGATCTCGTGTCCGCACCGGGTTCGGCCTGCGGCGCCCACTGATTGCCCGACGAGGCGCTGTCCATGTTTATATCCATTTCCTTTAAGGAGGATGTGATGCTCTCCCTATTGCGCCGTCTGCGCGATTGGCAGACCGAGAAGATTGATGTCGGAGACAACGCTGAGTCTGGTTTCACCCTCATCGAGCTGATGGTGGTTCTGCTCATCATCGCCATCTTGCTTGCCATCGCCATTCCGACATTCCTCGGTGTGACGGGCTCGGCCAACGACCGCGCCGCCCAGTCCAACTTGACCAACGGGCTCACCGAAGCGGCCGCCGTTTATCAAGGAAACAGCCAGACCTTCGCCGGCATCGCGGGCATTCTGCCCAACTCGGCTCCGGAGTTCTCGTGGGTGTCGTCGAGCACTACCCCCACGGCCGGGTCGAACCAAATCAGCGTCGCTACTGTTGACGTCGCCGTCGGCGGCACCGCACTGTCCCCGACCAACGACGCCCAGGGCGTGATCCTGGCGGCGCTGAGCAAGAACGGCAACACGTGCTGGTACGCCACGCAGCTGAATGCCACACCGGTCAACCTCACCAACACCGACACGAACGGTCAGGCCTTCGAAACGGCAGGGGTCGGTTCCCTGGGTGGCCAGAGCGGTGCCACGAAGGCGGGAACGGACTACGCCAAGTCGACGAGCACCGGTAACTGCAAGGCCAACTACCCCGAGGCCAGAGTGGGTGGCTTCAGTTGGGGTAGCAGCTACTCGAACGCGCCCACGAACTGAGTCGACGTGGGCGCCAGGGTCGACGCCGTCTCTTCACAGCGGTCCGCTGTCGTGCTTGCGGTGCTGCAAGAGCTCGCGTCGGCTGGCTAAGAGTGTGAAGGCGCGGTGCACCTGGGTCCGGGTGTCGGCCGGGTCGATGACGTCATCGACGAATCCTCGTTCGGCCGCCACCCACGGGGTGAGGAAGTCCTCGGCGTAGATGGCCTCCAGGCGCCGTAGCTCCTCGGCGCTCGCCCCGCGGTGCAGGATCTGGACCGCGCCCCGCTCGCCCATAACGGCGATCTGGGCCGACGGCCAGGCCAGGCAGATGTCGTTGCCGATGCCCTTCGAATCCATGACGATGTAGGCACCCCCGTAGGCCTTGCGCAGGACGAGGCACACCCGGGGCACGGTGGCCTCGGCATAGGCGAAGGCGAGCTCGGCGCCATGTCGGATCATGCCGCGCCACTCGAGATCCTTCCCGGGCAGGAACCCGGGGGTGTCCACCAGGGTGAGGATCGGGATGTTGAAGGCGTCACAGAAGCGGACGAAGCGGCCGCCTTTCTGCGACGCCGGGATATCGAGGGTGCCGGCCAGTGACCGGGGCTGGTTGGCTACCACGCCTACGGCCATTCCCCCCACGCTCGTGAGCGCCGTCACCAGTTGGGGTGCCCACATGGAGCGGACTTCGAGGATCTCGCCGTCGTCGGCTATGGCACTGATCACGTCGCGCACGTCGTAGGAGGCGGTGCTCGAGGCCGGGACCATGTCGCGCAATTCGGGAACGGATCGTTCGGGTGGATCGTCGCCTTCACGCAACGGCGGTTCGGCGTCGGCGTGATCGGGAAGGTAACCGAGCACGGCACCGATGAGATCGAGCACTTCGGTGTCGTCGTGCGCCATGAGCGCGCACAGACCGCTCGAGGTGGCGTGCATGGCCGCACCACCGAGGTCGTGAAGCGACACCCGGATCCCCGTGAAACCTTCGACGGCATCGGGGCCCGAGAGAAAAGCGAAGGCGTCGGGCGTCATCACCGAGAGGTCGGCCAGTCCGAGCAACAGCGCCGGTCCCGAGACAGCCGGACCGGTCACGGCGGCCAGCACGGGCACCTGACCCGAACAGGCGACCACGGCGGCCGCCGCCTCGCCCCACCCGTGGAGCGCGCCGATCCCTTCGGTGATGTCGGACCCCGACGACGACATCACCAGGACGAGAGGGAGGTGGAGGTCGACGGCGAGGCGGGCGGCGCCGGCGATGGTGGCGCCGTCGGTCCGCGTGAGCGCCCCCCGGTGGTGCTCGGAGATCGACTCGGCGATGACGACGGTCCGTCCCGCCAGCTCGCGCACCCCGCTTCGCACGCTTCCGGGCACATGGACCCGGATGGGGACGGTCGCGGAGGCCTCGGACTCTTTGAACGGAACCCGGCTACGGCGGCGCTCCCCGGATCCGGGCGGCCGAGAGCCGACGTCGGTCCCGATGACAGGGGAGCGGAGCACTTCTGCCATGGTAGGCACAGGCTGAACGGTTGTCGCACGACAGGCCCCGGCTGGTCTCCCGGCCGGTGGCGTTCCGCCGGGTCCGATGAAGGGACGCGCCGGACGAGGAGTCGTCGTCGCCGGGGACCCGTGTGTCACCATCTGGGGCGAGGAAGGGGGACACCGAAGATGCGTGCATGCGTCATGCGGGATCACAAGCTGGTTGTCGATGACGTCGCCGATCCGCGCCCCGAACCGGGCCAGGTCCTCGTCCGCACCCTGGCCTGCGGTATCTGCGGGTCCGATCTCCACTTCCTGCGTCATGCCGAGGCCATGGCCCAGATGACCGACGAACTGCTGCCGTCCATGGGTGAGCTGGGCGGCCTGGCCACGATGCAGATCGACCTGACGCGCGACATCATTATGGGTCACGAGTTCTGCGGTGAGGTGCTCGAAACCGGCCCCGACACGATCGGTCCGTCCCCCGGCTCCCTCGTCGTATCGGTCCCGGTGCTCCTGGCCGGCGGCCGGATACACCAGCTCGCCTATAACAACGACTATCCCGGGGGCTACGCCGAATACATGCTTCTGGCCGCCCCACTGGTCATCGAGGTCCCGAACGCTCTGGACGCCCGACGGGCGGCGCTGACCGAGCCTCTGGCGGTAGGCATGCACGCCGTGGCCAAATCGGGTGCCACCCCGGCCGACGCCGCCGTGGTGGTGGGGTGCGGTCCGGTCGGGTTGTCTGTGATCGCCGGGCTCCGCCTGGTAGGCGTGGAGACGATCGTGGCCGCCGACCTCTCCGCCAAACGAAGGGCGTTGGCTGTCCAGATGGGGGCGACGGAGGCGGTCGACCCGCGGGGCGAACCGGTGGTCGAAGCCTGGCGTCGGCTCGACGGTCGTCGGCCGCTCGTGGCCTTCGAGGCCGTGGGCGTCCCCGGCATGCTGCAGGGACTCTTCCGCGACGTGCCTCCGGGGACCAGGGTCACCGTGGTCGGCGTGTGCATGGAACCTGACCAGGTCGTGCCCTTCTTCGCCATCGCCAAGGAGCTGTCCGTCCAGTTCGCTCTGGCTTACTCCACGGACGAGTTCGCCGGGGCTTTGCGGGCCATTTCAGAAGGGGACGTCGACGTGGCGCCCATGGTGACGGGGGCGGTCGACCTCGACGGTGTCCCCGGTGCGTTCGACGCGCTGGGACAACCCGACGAACAGGTGAAGATCCTGGTGGAGCCGACCTCGGCGTGACGACTTCTCCCGGTCGCCGCCGTTCACTCGGGCGTGCCTGGCCGTGGATCAAGTACGGCGGCGGCATAGCCCTCGGCGCACTGGCCCTGTGGGTTGTGGCCGGCCGGCGCGGCGAGCTGTCGGGGGCGTCGCACTACCTCGACCATCTCCGCTGGCAGTGGCTCGTGATCGCTGCCGCGGTGGAGTTGGCGTCATTCGTGGCCTTCGCCGCCCTTCAGGGCCGGCTGCTCGAAGCCGGTGGCGTGAGAATTCCTCTGCGGCGGCTCACCGCCGTGACCCTCGCCTCCACCGCCATCGCCAGTTCGATACCGGCGGGACCCCTCGTCTCGTCGGTCTTCGCATACCGTCAGTACCGGCGCTACGGCGCCGACGGAGCCCTGGCCACATGGACTTTGGCGGCGGTGTTCGTGACCGCCGCCGTCAGCCTCGCCGTCGTCGCCGGGGCCGGCCTGGCCATCGCCGGCGCCGAAGGAGCGAACCTCGACCTGGTCGGTGTCACCGCCGGCGTCCTGGCGGCGGCCCTGGTGATGGGCGCGCTGTTCCTCCAGCGCCGCATCGCCGTGTGGGTGATTACCGGGGCGGTGCGGCTGAGTAGCCGCTGGATACGGTGGCCCCAGGGTGATGTTGCCGCCCGGGTCGACACCTTCGTGCTCCGGTTGACCACCGTCGTCCTGAGCGGACCCAGGATCGCCCGCGCCGCCGGATGGGGACTGGCCAATTGGATCTTCGACTGTGGCTGCCTGGCTCTGTCCTTTCTGGCCGTGGGCGTGGGCGTGCCGTGGAAGGGACTGCTCCTCGCCTACGGTGCCGGGCAGCTTGCCGCCAACCTTCCCATCACCCCCGGCGGGCTCGGCGTGGTCGAGGGAAGCCTCACCATCGCGCTGGTGGCCTTCGGAGGTTCCGAGACATCGACGGTGGCCGCCGTGCTTCTGTACCGGATACTGAGTTTCTGGATTGTGCTCCCTATCGGGTGGGGGACATGGGCGGCCCTTGTCTGGTCCGACCGCCGCGCCTGGCCCGAGGACGAGATAGTGCCGGTACCAGACACGGCCGAGGTGACACGGTGATCAACCCGTTGCGGATGCGGTGGCGACGAACCGGCCCGGAGCGATCGCATCCCCGGCCGACAGCGGCCCGGCGCCACCGGGCGATGGCGCTCGTCATGATGTGCGTGCTCGTTCTCACCTTGGCGCGATGCACGTCGGCGCGTGACACCTTGGGCACAACCGCCAGCCCGTGCTTCGAAGCCTTGGCCATCGGCGCCGACGCCGTGCACGACAACGGGTCCTTCGCCGGTGTTCATCTGCTCACGCTGTCCACCGCCGCGCACGACCTGCACATGCAGCGCATGCTTCTGGCGCGTTTCGGCCCCTCCGTACACAACGTCTGCGTCGTGTCCTACCGCGGCACTTTCGACGTGGCGCATGTGGCGCGTCCCCTCGGTGCGCCGCCCCCCGGCGGTGTCGGCCACTACGCCATCGTCATCGTGTCCAAGCCCCAGAACCAACTGCTGGGCACGGTGATCCGCGAGACCCAGCCCCTGCGCTTCGGCCATCCGATCTGAGGTCGACTAACCGCCCGGTGAGCCGCCCGGGAGATCGGATCCGGGAGCCTCGGACCCGGTGCCGGTGCCGGGCTCGTCGGTGACCGGCGGGCGGTCGAGGCGCGGCGGCAGGGGCAGGCGTCGGGCGTGGCGCGTCCGAGGGCGGCGATCCTCACGGCGCTCGGCGCGCTCGAGCTGTCTCTCGACCTCGGCCCAGGTGAGGACCTCGGCGTCGGAGCCGTAAGCGTCCTCGCGCGCGGCGCGTGCCAGGGCCATCCAGGCGACACTCCACAGCACGGGCAGGGTGGCCACCTTGGCCAGCACGCCGGCCAATTGCTGATCGGCCAGGGCGGACAAGCCGATCGCCGCGTGGGCGTGGGCGAAGCCGGGGTAGAGGGGGTGGCGGGCGAAGACGTAGATGACAGACGGAAAGCCGGGGACGATCGACTCGATGAACAGGTAGGCGGCGAGTCCCACGGGCGAAGGACGACTGGCTCCGGGAATGTGGCGAAGAACCGGTCCCCACAACACGGCGCCGCCGAAGAGGAGGGCGACGTCGACCACGCCCCGGACTACACCGGACGAGGACTGGGCGGCCACCACGGGGACGAGGAGGCTGCCCACGGCGATGACGGTGAACACGACCACGGCGACAACCGGTCTTGTGACGATCTCGAGGACCCGGTCGACGGGTGCCGGTTTCGTAGCGGCGGCCATGAGCGCAGAGGGAAGGGCCAAGAGCAGCAAGGGAGCGGCGGCCAGGGTCAGCAGGAGCCGCTGGACGAGAAGAGCCGTGAGCGACCAGTGGGCGGCCAGGTCGGCCACGGGCCAGGTGAGCGCCACCACCAGAGCGAGCAGGCCAGCGGCCAGGAAGAACCACTGACGCCGGGTGGGCGCCGTCCCGGGCCGCTCCGTGCGGGCCGCCCGTCGCACGGCGCCCAGGTAGAGCACGCCCAGAGCGGCGATGCCGAGCCAGGCCGCCAGGTGGAGATGAAAGGAATATGGGCTGGTCACGAGAGGGCCACCGGCCGTCGGTGCGGGGACCGGGGCCGCCTACGCTGGCGCCGATGGTGGACCGGCTCGAACGTCTGACAGACCTGGTCCTCGTCCTGTTGCGCGACGAACGACCGAAGCCGCTGCGCGAGATCGCCGCCGAGGTGCCGGGGTACCCGGCGGAGGGCGAAGCCCGGCGCCAGGCTTTCGAGCGCGACAAACGGACGCTGCGCGCCGGGGGCGTCGAGATCACGGCGTCGCCGATCGACGGTCCCGAGCAGGTCGGCTACCTCATCCGACCCGACGATTTCTACCTGCCCGATCTGGATCTGACGCCCGACGAGCAGGCGGCATTGAACCTTGCCGTGGCCGGCGTCCACCTCGGCGATCCTAGTGGTCGCGATGCTTTGTGGCGCCTGGGACTTCCGGCGTCGGCCGGGGTCCGGCCCTTCGCCGACCTGGCGGCGTTGCCGGCCCTGCCCGTCCTCTACGACGCCGTGCGTCACCGGGCCACGGTGACCTTCGACTACCGGGGCGACCGGCGCCATGTGGCCCCGGCGTTGCTGCGGTTCCGCGGCGGCTGGTGGTACATGGTGGGATTCGATCTCGACAAAGAAGCATCACGGACCTTTCGCGTCGACCGCATGGACGGCGAGGCGACCGTCGGAGAACCGGGCTCGGCCGTGGTTCCCGACAGCTTCGACCCCGCCGCCGCCCATCCCGAGGAGACGTGGCGCATGGGCGAGGAAGAGGCCGTCTCGGTGGACGTCCTCGTCGACGCCGGTCTGGCCCCACTGGTGGTGGCCGAAGTGGGACAGTCGACGGTGCGCCAGAGGCGCGACGACGGGGCGGTGGTGGTGCGTCTCGAGGTGACGAACGTGGCCATGCTCCGTTCATGGGTACTGGAGCTGGGTGAGCACGCCGAAGTGCTCGGTCCCGAGAGCGTACGGGGCGCCATGGTGTCGTGGCTCGAGGCCACCGCCGCCGGCACCACCGAACGGGCAGTCGACTAGATGCCGCAGCGCGCCGAGGCCGGCTACCGACTGCACCGGTTGCTGGCCGTTCTCACTTGGCTCGCCCGCCAGGGCCGGGCCCCGGTGTCGGAGTTGGCCGACCGGTTCGGACTGAGCCCGGACGAACTGATCGCCGACCTGGAACTGGCCGCTTGTTGCGGGCTGCCTCCCTACACACCGGACCAGTTGATGGAGATCATGGTGGACGACGAAGAGGTGGTGGCCAATCTCGGCCCCGAGCTCGCCCGTCCCCGGCGGCTCACCGCCGCCGAAGGCTTCGCGCTGGTGACCGCGGCGCGCGCCATCGAAGCGGTGCCCGGTACCGATCCTGACGGATCACTGGCGCGCGGGCTCGAAAAACTGGAGACGGTCCTCGGTGACCGGGGCCGGTTGCGTATCGATCTGGGCGAACCCCCGTTCCTGGCCGAGCTCCGCCAGGCCACAGAGGACGGGGCGCAGATAGAGCTCGGTTACTACTCGGCGTCGAGCGACGAGGAGTCGCTGCGGGTGGTCGATCCTTTGAATGTCGTCACCCTCGACGGCCGCTGGTACTTGGACGGTTACTGCCACCGCGCCGGCGATATGAGGCGTTTCCGCGTCGACCGCGTCCTATCGGTCACCGCGACGGGGAAGACGGTGCCGCACCCCGGACCCGACGGGGCAGCAGAGGATGGCTCGGAGCACCGCACGCCGGACGTGGGCGAGGCGGCCTTCGTCCCCGGTCCAGATGCCACGGTGGCCCGGGTGGCCGTCGACGACGCCGCGCTGTGGCTGGTCGACGCCCTTCCCCATCTGGACATCGACCCCCTGCCCGACGGGCGCACCGTGATCGGTCTGGCCGTGGCCAGCACGGTGTGGTTCGACCGGCTGCTGCTGCGCCTCGGCCCCCACGCCGAGGTCCTCGATCCACCCGAGCTGATGGCGTCGGGCCGGCAGGCCGCGCTGCGCCTGCTCGCCCGCTACCAAGGTGGTCACTGAGGCCGAGCGTCACCCATGTCCGGATCGAAGGGAGCGCGCCGGTGGAAGCACGATCGGGTCGGGAGTACTACCAGGTCAGCGTGACCACACCGAGCCGGGATGAAGCGGGCTCTCTCGGTCAGGTGTTGGTGGAGAGCCGGCTGGCCGCGTGCGCGCAGGTCTCGGGGCCCATCAGCTCGACGTACTGGTGGGACGGACATATCACCTCCGCGTCCGAGTGGCTCTGCACGTTGAAGACGACGTCGGACCGGCTCGAATCACTCATGGCGACGGTGCATGAGATGCACAGCTACGACGTGCCCGAGATCATCGCCATCCCCATCATCGCCGGCCACCCCCTCTATCTGGCCTGGATCGACGAGGAGACCCGGGCCTGACCCCACTCCCTGACGCTGTCACACTCTGACCAAGTCACGACCTGACACCGCCACACGCCGACGCCGCCACAGCCTGACCGGCGAGGTTTCCCGCAATCTTGGCGGGGAGGTCGATTTCGCAGCCTGGTCCGGGATCCGGGCACGGCGGGCCCGGCAGCCGGTCCCGCGTGGCCCGCCCGGGAGGCGGCGGTGCTGCGGGTGGCGAAGGTGCGGTCGGGCGGGCACGCCTATTACCTCGAGGTGGCCGCCGGTGGGTCGGGCACAGGCATCGAGGCGGCCGGCCGCTGGATGGGAAGGCGGTCAGATCCGCTGGGGCTGTCGGGGATCGTCCGGGCCGCCGACCTGGAAGCGGTGTTGGCCGGAGAACGCCCCGGGACAGGTGAGGTGCTCGGGACGGCGCGCTCCCGGGTCCAGGTGGCCGGCTTCGACATGACCTTCTCGGCGCCCAAGTCGGTCAGCGTGCTCCACGCCCTCGGTGATCCCGAGGTGGCCGAGGCGGTGGCCGCCGGACACGGCGAGGCCGTGCGCGCCGCGATGTCCTATGTCGAACGCCGGGCCCTGGCCGTGCGGCGAACGGCAGCGGCCGTGCCCGTGCCCGTGCCGACAACGGTCGACGGCGTGGCGGCCGCCGGCTTCGTCCACCGGGTGAGCCGGGCCCTCGACCCCCATCTCCACACCCATGTGGTGGTGGCCAATCTGGGACGCGGTCCCGAAGGAACCTGGAGTGCGCTCGACGGCCGCGGCGTCTACGCCCACGCATCGGCCACCGACGCTCTCTACCACGTCCACCTGCGTCACGAGCTCAGCCGTCGGTTGGGCGTGACGTGGGAGACACCCCGAGGGGGACGGGCCGACATCGGCGGCATTGGCCCCGAGGTGCGCCGAGAGTTCTCCCGCCGGGCCGCCGAGATCACCGCCCATCTGGCCGAGCGGGGCCTCTCGAGCGGCCGGGCCCAGACGGTGGCGGGCTTCGCCACCCGGGCCGAGAAGGATCCGCATCTCGGGGCCGAGCAGTTGCGGCCGCAGTGGAAGGAGCGGGCGCTCGCCATCGGTCTCGGTCCCCGCCGGCTCGAAGCCGTCCTCGACCGCGTTCTCCCCGACGCCGGGCGCGGTGCTGAGGAAACCGACCTCCGCCTGGGCCGGGAGACGGCCGCCGAGGTCCTCGGACCGCGCCACGGTGCCATCACCCGGCGCGACGTGGTGCGGGCTCTCGGTCGTTCCCTGGCCGACGGCGCCCCGGCGCGCCGGGTGGAGGAGGCGGCCGACCGCCTGCTGGCGGAGATGCGCCCGGAGAGCGGACAGCGCGGCGAACGTGACGGACCGGGAGTGGCCGAGCGCCGCCACGAGCTCATCGCGCCGGGTCACGAGCGCGCGGCCGACACCGATTTCCGGCGGGCGGAGCTCGAGCGTTCCCAGCTCTCGCGTCTGCTGGCCGGCCGTGGCATCGGACTGGACCGCTCGGCCGCCGACCGCCATCCGGACGTCGGATTCGGTCTGGGCTAGGACGGGTCGGCTAGGACGGGTCGGCTAGGACCGGTCGGTTAGGACTGGTCTTGGGTTAGGACGCGGAGGTCAGTTCCGGGGCTGACCGAGGGGCCCGGCGTCGTCGTAGCCCTGGCGGATCCCCTGGCCCGCCCGGCGGCTGAGCTGCTCGGGCTCGTAGAGCATCCAGTAGGCGTTGCGGGCGTGGTCGCGGGCCCGGTTGACGCAGACCTGGGCCAACTTCTCGGGGTCCTCCTCCTCGTTCTCGTGGACGAAGACCTCGAGGACGTGGGTGTTGGTGAGGAGCTGGGCCAGCATGATCCCCTGGGACGCTTCGTGGGCGCAGACCTGGTCGATAGCGGCCCGGCCGGGCATGCCCAGGGCGACCACGATGGCGCAGCCCTCCTCCTCGATCAGCTTCTTGGCTGCCACCCCGAGGTCCTTGAAGCCCGGCACCGTCCGGCGACGGATCTCGAAGCGGTCGCCGTAGAGGGGGCACTGCTTGAGCTCGTCGACGGCTTCGGCGCCCATGTCGTAGCGGGCGAACATGGTGTCGGCCACCCCGATTCGGTCCACGCGATGATTGTGGCATGACCGGAGCGACCCTGCGCGCCGCGGGGCCCGGGGACTCGCCCGCCGTGACCGACGTCTATCTGGGCGCCCGCCGGGAGATGCGCTACCTGCCGGTGCTGCATACCGACGAGGAGACGGCCGAGCACTTCGCCGGCGTCGTCGACCGCTGCCGGGTCGAGCTGGCCGAGCGCCACGGCCGGGTCATCGGTTTCGCCGCACTCCACGGCTCGTGGCTCGAGCACCTGAACGTCCATCCCGACGCCCAGAGCGAGGGGGTGGGCAGCCTCCTGATGACCTGGGCCAAGGAGGTCCTGCCCAAGGCGATAGATCTCTGGGTCTTCCAGGAGAACGTCCGGGCCCGCGCCTTCTACGCCGCCCACGGATTCGCAATCGTCCGCCTGACCGACGGCGACAACGAGGAGAGGCAGCCCGACGCCCACATGCGCTGGGAAGCCGAAAGCTGATCAGGGCACCGAGATCCGGCCGTGGTCGCGGCAGGTCGCTCTGAAGCCGGCCGGTGTGACGGCCACCGCCATCCGCCGACCGCAGTGGGGGCAGAACCGCGGTGGGTCAAGGGCACGGCCACAACCCGGGCAATCAGATGCGGGCCGGCCGCAACCGGAACAGAAGGCGTCGGCCACGGATCGCAAAGGCCGGCTCAGTGCCCGTCGGTGCCGGGCAGCGGGATCACAGGGTGCCGGTGAAGGCGCCCACGGGCATGCGGAGGTCGTCGAGCATCGCCAAGTCCTCGGCGGTCGAGCGGCCCAGGGTCGTCAGGTAGTTGCCCACGATCAGGGCGTTGATCCCCGAGGTCATGCCCATGGCCTGCAGGTCGCGCAGCGTCACCTCTCGGCCCCCGGCATAACGGAGGATCACCCCGGGAAGCGCCAGCCGGAAGAGGGCGATCCAGCGGATGGCCTCCCAGGCGCCGACCACGGGGAGCTCGGAGAACGGCGTCCCCGGCCGGGGGTTCAAGAAGTTGACGGGCACCTCGGTGGGGCCGAGCTCACGGAGCTGCAGGAGAAGCTCGATCCGCTGGGCGTCTGACTCGCCCATGCCCACCAGCGCGCCGCAGCAGAGCTCCATGCCGTGGTCGAGGACCAGCCGGCAGGTGTCGGCCCGTTCTTCCCAGGAGTGGGTGGTGACCACCTGGGGGAAGAAGGAGCGGGCCGTCTCCAGGTTGTGGTTGTAGCGGTGGACGCCACCGGCGGCCAGGCGCCGGGCCTGGTCGTCGCTCAAGATGCCGGCCGAGACGGCCACGTTCAGGCCGGTCGCCTGGCGCACCAGGGGGACGAGCTCGAGGATCCGGTCGAGGGTCCGGCTGTCGGGGCCCCGGACGGCGAGGACCAGGCAGAACTCCGTCGCCCCCACGGCCGCCACCTCGGCCGCCGCGGCCAGGACCTCGGCCGTGTCGAGGAATGGAGTGGCCTTCACCGGGGTGTCGAAGCGCGACGACTGGGCACAGAAGTGGCAGTCCTCGGGACAGCCCCCGGTCTTGGCCGAGAGGATTCCTTCGACTTCCACATTCGGGCCGCACCAGGCCAGGCGGACCTCATGGGCCAGAGAGGCCAGTGCCGTCACCGACTGGTCGGGAACCACGGCCAACGCTCCCAATTCATCGGGCTCGAGATCACGGTGCTCGTCGAGAAGGGCTCCGGCGGCAGCGGCGATGTGGATGCGGGCGGCCGCCGGGCTGAGAGGATCCGGGAGCACCACCGGGCAGGGCTCGACGGGCGGCCGGAGAGAGACGGTGCTACGCGTGGGGGCCACAGTGGCGTCGCCGGGCATCGGCACACGGTAGCGGGCGTCCGCATCGAGGAGGCAATCGCATGGGCTGGGACTTCGAGACCGAACCGGAGTACGAAGCCAAGCTGGCCTGGGCCCGGGCCTTCGTCGACGCCGAGGTCCTGCCGCTCGAGACCCTGGACTTGGACACCGCCGGTCTGGCCGGGGCGATGCGGCCCCTGCAGGCCGAGGTGAAGGCCCAGGGGATGTGGGCCGCCCATCTCCCTCCTTCTCTGGGTGGGATGGGTTTCGGACAGGTGAAGCTCGGGCTGCTCCACGAGATCCTGGGCCGCTCGTTTCTGGGCCCCCTCGTCTTCGGTAACAACGCCCCCGACTCGGGCAACGCCGAGCTGTTGGCCATCGGCATGGAGCAGTCCGGCCGCGACGACCACCGCAGCCGCTGGCTGGAGCCCCTTCTCGAAGGCACGATGCGCTCGGCCTTCTCCATGACCGAGCCCGGGGCCGGCGCCGACCCCACCCTGATCCGGACGAGCGCCATGCGCGACGGCGACCAGTGGGTGATCAACGGCCATAAGTGGTTCACCTCCAACGGCTCGGTGGCCGACTTCCTGATCGTCATGTGCGTGACCAACCCCGACGTCCACCCCTATCAGGGCTGCTCCATGATCATCGTCCCGGCCGAGACGCCGGGCGTCGACATCGTCCGCGACGTGCCCACCATGGAGGATCCCTTCCCCCACTACGGGAAGTTGGGGGCCCACTCCGAGATCCTCTACCGCGACGTCCGGGTCCCGGCCGAGAACCTGATCGGTAACGAGGGCGAGGGTTTCCGGCTGGCCCAGATGCGACTCGGCCCGGGCCGGATCCACCACTGCATGCGCTGGTTGGGCCAGTCCTCGCGCGCCTTCGACATGCTCTGCGAGAGATCCGTCTCGCGTTATCTCCACGGCTCGCTGCTGGCCGATAAGCAGATGATCCAGAGCTGGGTGGCCGACTCCATGGCCGAGATGACCGCCGCCCGGCTGATGACCCTGCAGGCGGCCTGGAAGATGGACCGCGACGGACCGGCCGCGGCGCGCGTCGAGATCGCCATGATCAAGTACTACGGCGCCACCGTTCTCTACAACGTCATCGACCGGGCCATCCAGGCCCACGGTTCGCTCGGTTTCTCGACCGACCTCCCCCTGGAGCACATGTATCGCGCGGCGCGGGCGGCGCGGATCTACGACGGTCCCGACGAGGTCCACAAGGTGACGGTGGCCCGGCAGGTCCTGAAGCGCTACTCGCCGGTGGAGGTCCCCACCGAGCACGTCCCCACCCGGCGCGAGGCGGCCAAGAAGAAGTTCGCCGATCTCCTCGTCGAGGTCAGCGCCAACGACTGAGGCGGGCCCGCCCCGGCCGCGGGGGATCAGGCGGCGCTGAAGTTCAGGCGGGGCTGACGTTTCAGGCGGGGCTGAAGGAGAGCTCGGCCCGGCGGACGCCGGCGATGACCGAGGAGCCCGAACGCTCGACGGGGCCGGCGATCTCGACCGAGCCGAAGCGGTCGAGGAGCTCTTCGATGACGATCCGGCCTTCCAGCCGGGCCAGGGCGGCGCCCAGGCAGAAGTGGTTGCCGAAACCGAAGGCGATATGGGGGTTCGGGTGGCGGCCCGGGTCGAAGACCGACGCGGTCGGGCCGAAGACGTCCTCGTCGCGGTTGGCCGAGGCGTAGAGCATCAGGACGGGCTCACCGGCGGCGATGGGGACACCGGAGAGCTCGCTGTCGCGGGTGGCGGTCCGCATGAAGGAGACCACCGGGGTCGTGAAGCGCAGCATCTCCTCCACCGCTGTGGCCACGAGGGTGCGGTCGGCCACCATCCGCTGCCACTGACCGGGATGCTCGGCGAAGGCCACCAGGCCGCCGGAGATCAGGTTCCGGGTGGTCTCGTTGCCGGCCACCAGGAGCTGGACGAGGAACATGGCCAGCTCGTCGTCGCTCAACATGTCGCCGTCGGCACCGGCCCGGGCCAGTTCGGAGAGGACGTCGGTCCGGGGGCTGTCGCGCCGGGTCTTCGTCAGGTCGATCAGGAAGGTGATCATCTCGCCCTGGAGCTGGTTGCGGCGTTCCTCGGGCCAGTCGGTGGCGCCGGGGATGACGGCCTCGGACCAGTCGTAGAAGCGCCGCCAGTCCTCGACGGGCAGTCCCATGATCTCGCTGATCACCTGCAGTGGCAGCGGCACCGAGAGGAGCTCGACCACATCGACGGATGTCCCGGCGTCGAGTCCTTCGACCAGAAGCCGGGCCCGGGCCCGGATGGCCGGCTCGAGGGCCCGGACCACGGAGGGCTTGAAGCCGGGCTGGACCAGGCGGCGGTAACGGGTGTGGGCCGGGGGATCGGTGTGCATCATGGTCGGCGGTGTCTCGTAGATGACGCCGATCTCCTCGACCAGGATGCCTTGGCCGGCGCAGAACGTCTGGTGATCGAAACCGATGGCACTCACATCGGCGTGCTTGGCCACACACCAGAAGCCGTGCTCCTCGTTCCACGCCACCGGGGCCTCGGCCCGGAGCCGGGAGAAAAGGGGATGGGGATCGCTGGCGTAGAGCCCGGGGTCGAGCACCCCGGCCGCCAGCTCGGTGCCCGGCCGCCTCTGCTCGGTCTCGATCTCGGTCACTGTGCGCCCCCTTCGGTTCGGCTCCGCCCCGGGTCGCCGAAGCGCGGCGGCCGGCGCTCGGCCATGGCGGCCACGCCCTCTGCGAAATCGGCCCCCTTCATCATGGCTTCCAACCGGTCGGCCGAGTCGTGCACGGCCGAGGCCGCGTCGCGGTGCAGGTCGAGGTAGATCTGCAGCTTGGTGGCGGCCAGAGACGCAGGCGAGACCCCGGTGGCGAGCATCCGGGCGTAGTCGTAGGTGGCGTCGAGGAGATCGCCGGGGGCGACGACCCGGTTGACGAGGCCCATAACGGCTGCCTCCTCGGCCAGGAAGATCCGGCTGGAGAGTAGGAGGTCGGCGGCCCGGGTCAGGCCGATCAAGCGGGGCAGCAACCACGACAGGCCGAACTCGGCCGGCAGCCCCAGCCGGCCGTGGGCGGTGGTGAGCTTGGCGCCGGCGGCGGCGAAACGTAGGTCGCAGTAACAGGCCAGGGCGAAACCCACGCCGGCGGCGGGGCCGTTCACCGCCGCGATGATGGGCTTGGCGATGCCGAATTGGTAGGCGAAGTCGGCGTCGAACTCGGGCCGGACCCCGTAGCCGGGGGTGGCCAGGTCGTCGGCCGTGCCCGGGTCGTAGCTCCCGCGCGCCACATGGCCCTCGAGGGCCCGGGTGTCGGCCCCGGCGCAGAATCCCCGGCCCGCCCCTGTGACCACGATGACCCGGACCGACGGGTCGTCCGCCGCCCGGGCGAGCAGGGCCCGGTACTCGCTGTGCATCCGGCCCGTCCAGGCGTTCAGCCGCTCGGGGCGGACAAGGGTGATGGTGGCCACGGCGTCGGTCACCTCGTAACTGGTCACCTTCAGCTCGGCGAGCTCCATGCCCCTTTCCTAGCGGACTTCGCACCGGCGGGACCGGGGCGAGCGGGGTTGTGTCTTTGTTGGGCTCCGCCGGCTCAAGTCGAGCGCCCCGATGCCGATGTTTTTCTCGGACAGCCTCTGTCCCAAACCCCAGACTCCATAATCCCCAGAGTCCGAGAACCCCCACTTCACGGTGGGGGTTTCTCGCGTCCGATGACTTAGGCTCCGTGCTGTCGTGGACGCGCACCCCGAAGAGCCGGCTTCTCGGAACCCGCCCGTGGTGCCGGCCACGACGGCCGACCTGAAGGGTCTGACCGAAGCCCTGGCCGACGCCTTCTGCGACGACCCCGTCATGTCGTGGATCCTGCGCGAGGAGCAGAGCCGCTCGGCCCGGCTGGCCCGGCTTTTCAGCGTGCAGCTCCGGGGCCACTTCCTTCCGCTCGGGACGGTGTGGACGACGGCGGACCACGCCGGAGCGTCGCTGTGGGCCCCCCCGGGCCACGCCATCGTCGCCCCCACCACCATCCTTCGGTACATGCCCGACATGCTCCGGGCCCTCGGCCGCCACACCGTGCGGGCCCTGCGGACGCTCAACCACGTGGAGTCGCAGCACCCGAAGTCCCCGCCCCACTGGTATCTCGGTGTCCTCGGGACCCGGAAAGAGGCTCAGGGCAAAGGCGTGGGCTCGGCCCTGCTCGGTCCCGTCCTCGACCGCTGTGACGACGAGGGCATCGGTGCCTACCTCGAGTCCTCCAAGCATTCGAACATCGCTTTCTACCGGCGCCACGGCTTCGAGGTGACGGGCGAGATCCCCCTGCCCTTCGGCGGCCCCTCGGTGTGGCCCATGTGGAGGGACCCCAGGCCGCGTTGACCGGGCCACGGCCATGAGCGCCACGGAGACACCCCAACCGTCAGAAGATGCGCAATCGCCGCTCCTGGGCGCACTCGACCCCGACGCCGCAACGCCTCTCGGTCCCCACAGCTTCCTGCGCCGGGTGGTGGCCGAGCCGGTGACCGCCCTCATGATCCAGCGGGTGCTCGTCATGGACGTGGCCCACCCGTTGGTGGCCGCCGGGGTGGAGGACCACAGCGCCTTCCGCAGCCATCCCTGGCGCCGGGCCTGGGTCACCATCGACGCCGCACTGCGCCTCGTCTTCGGCGACAGTGCCACGGCGCGCGGTGCCGCCCGGCAGATCTACGCCACCCACGACCACATCAACGGGAGCCTGGTCGACGAAGGCGGACCGTGGGAGAGCGGCACGCGGTACACGGCGCACGATGCTGCGCTGCTCACCTGGGTCTGGGCCACCCTGGTCGACTCGGCCCAGGTGGCCTACACCCGCTGGGTCGCCCCTTTCAGCGCGGCGGAAGCCGACGACTACTACGCCGACATGGTCGCCTTCGCCCGCTTCGTGGGCATCCCGGCCGAGTCTCTTCCCGCCGACCGGCGCAGCTTCGCCACCTACCTGGAGGCCACCATGGCCGGAGAGCTGCTCGGCGGCACCGACGTGGGCCGGTCCCTCGCCCGGCAGATCCTGTGGTTCGGGCACCGCAGCGTGCCGTCGCCCATCGTCCGGGTCGGTCGGGTCCTCGCCGTCCGCACCCTCGATCCCCGCTTACGCGACCGTCTCGATCTGGCTCTCGACGCCGAGGACGAACGCTACGGCGATCGTCTCGACGCCCGCCTGCGCGCCTACTACCCGCATCTACCGCGGGCGCGCGCCGGGCTGCCGATGCTGTACGTCCAGCTACGGCGGCCCACCATCGGTCTGGCCGGCCGGGCCCGCTCGGCGCGTCGTCTGCTCTGACTTTCCGCGGCCTGGCGCTGTCGGTGCCATCCGGAGAAGGCCGACCACGAAGAGGATGAGGACACCGACGCGCAGCTCGGCGAAGCCTTCGATGGTGTGCCGGGCAACCTCCTGTCCGTCGCCCTGCCAGGCGATCAGCATGGAGAGAAGGCCGAGCGCCGCCAACAGCACCAGCGCCTGTGCGTAACGCTCCCGCCAGGCGCCGCTCCAGACACCGGCGGCCACGCCGATCACGGTCAGAGGCAGCAACCACCACCAGGCCGGCCACAGCACCGGTGTCAGGGGCGAATCGACCCGCCCCGTCGCCGCGTAGAAGGTCAGCGAGCCGTTGGCGAAATTGAAGGCCCGTTCGGGTCGTTGCAGGGGTTCGGTGATGACGTAGCCGGGATGGGTAACCAGCCACAGCAGATAGGTGGACTGTCCGTGATCGGTGATCCAGTGCGCCAGTGGCGCGTTGGTCCGGTCCGACAGCTCCACTCCCACCACCTTGGCCGCCCCCGCCGTTGGTTCGATGCTCTGCGCCAGCCGGTCGATGGTCCGGGCCTCGGGCATGCCATGGGCCGAGAACCACGACACGCGCGCCGGGAAGGGAAAGACGCGGACGAACAAGACGTTGGCCACGTTCTGGTTGGTCCGTCCCGTGTGGGCGGTGTCCCATCCCGTGACACCGGCGGCGAGAAGAAGGCCGAGCGCCAGTGAGGCGCCCCGCCGCGACAACCGTCGGTGCCGGTAGCCGTGGAAGCCGACGACGACGGCCACGGCCAGACCGAGAAGTCCCACCGTCCACACCTGCGCGTCGCGGGTGGCGGCGAAGGCCAGCGAGACGAGAACGACGGCGGCCACCCGCGGCCAGGTGATCCGTCGTGCCGTCCAGATGAAAGCGGCCACGAGGAGGGCCAGGAGGCTCAGCGACAGTGACTCCGACAGCACCGAGCGGTTCCACAAGATCACCGGTGTCGAAGAGGCGAAGGCCAAGACGATCCAGACGGCGGCTACCCGGCGCCATCCGCCGGGGACGAGCCGGCCCACGGTGAAGGCGAGCAGTCCCCAGGCGGCCACGGCCAGCAACGACTGAAGGGCGGTGAAGCCGGTCGAGGAGTTCACCATCTTGAGCAGCAGCGGCGTGAGCGGCGGACGCTGCCCGGCCCAGAAGCCGGTGCTCCACAACGGGTGGCCGGCCACCACGGCGTAGGACTGCGAGTCGAACCAGATGACGGGGTCACCGACGGTGCCCTGCCAGAAGACGTACCAGGCGAAGCCGCACCACCCGGCCAGAGCGAGCGCCGGTGCCACGAGGGCCCGACGGCTCTGCGGCAGTGACGGTGGTGGCCGGCCGTCGAGCCCGTGGACGCGGGCGACATCCACGGTCGGGCCAGCGGTCACGGCGGCCGAGGCTACGACAGCCGTCGTTACTTGCGATGCCAGGTGTCGGAGAAGGTCGATGTGGTGCCGGCGCCGGTCCCGTTGGTCTCGAGCGTCGACACCTTGGCCAGAGCCTTGGCCGGGCCGGCGATCCGCTCGATGCCCGAGTTCACCCAGTGCGCATCGGAGATCGGACCGGTGACGCCCTGGGCGTTGGTGGCCTGGGCCTGGGTGAAGGCCATGGTGCCGTAGTTGGCCAGGGGAAACCAGTTCTTCGTCCCGAAGTGCGCCGGGGACTCGGCCACCCATTCGGCCGACGTCCGGGCACAGGCGAGTCCGGGGGCACAGGTCTCGGGCACCATCTTCGACATCCCCGAGGTGATGTCGGTGACGGTGATCAGAAACTGCTGCGTGGTCGTCGAGTAGACGACGCTGGCTGAGATCTGGTCACCGGCGTTCACGGAGAAGATCGAGGTGACGGCCATAGTGGGCCACATCTCGACGAAGGCGCTGTACTGCGGGACGCCCCTCACGCACTGGGCCGAGGTTCCGCCCTGCTCGACGGTGCCGTTCGTCTTGGGCCACCCGTCGAACCCGACCCAGAACAGAGTCCAGGCGTCCTTCTTGGGACACGTCACCGTGGGCTCGACCCACTGGGCGCTCACCTGATTGAAGCTGACCTCATTGAACGAGGCGTAGGCGACGTAGCCGGACCAGTTGGGCGAGGTCGCCACCCCGGGATTGACCTGGAGAGCCTTCTGCGCGCTACGGACCGCAGACCGCGGGGCGTGGGTGCCGTGTCGGTGGGTGGAGGCAGCGGTGGCTGTCAGAGGCTTGGCACCGATGGCCACCACCCCGGCCAGCAGGACAGCCACACACAGAAGGAAGCCGAGGCGCAATCCGTGACGGCGCGGCCGCGTCCCGGCCGCTCTCGCCCGACCCTCTGCTGCGCTTTTCCGAGACCACACGGTGCACGAACTCCCTGGGGATCCCGTTTGCTGTGCCTGACGAACGAGGGGACCCTGCCCCACACAGGCTGAGCGAGCACCAGCAATGCCCCCCCTCCGGCGTATCAACATTCGGCCAAATCAGGCACGTCGACCGCCGTCGACGGGCTCCGCACCGGTGCCCCACCCGTGTTCTGGGCGGATGGCGGGCTCGCCCGGAGGCGCCGGCGTCGGTCGGCCCGGGCGAATGACCGGCCTACAGTTGGGGCCGGGGAGCCGGGAAGCCTGGTCGGCACGTCATCCGCGCGCGGAAAGGACCGACTTGGCCATCGTCGCATTTGCCGTCGGGGCTGTGATCAGCCTCGGCACCAGTTGGGTGCTCGTCACCCGACTGGAGCGACTGGGTGAGCGCGTCGGGCTCTCGGAGGCTCTGCTCGGGCTCGTCGCCGCCCTGGCGGCCGACACACCCGAGATCACATCGGCCGTCACCGCCGTCGTCCACCATGAGCGCGCCGTCGGTTCCGGTGTGGTCATCGGCTCGAACGTCTTCAATCTCGCCGCCCTGTTGGGCCTCGGTGCCATCGTGGCCGGGCGCATCGAGCTGCACCGCAAGGTGGTGGTTCTGGGCGGCGCCGTGGCGTCATGGGTGGCGCTCGTCAGCCTCGTCTGCGCCGTCGGTCTGATCGGTCCCCTCCCCGGTCTGGTGCTGGTGCTCGTCGTCCTCGTGCCCTATGTCGTTCTTCTGGGGACGCGGCGTCGACCAACCCGACGGCGAGAGACGCCGCCACGATGGCAGCAGTGGCTGCGGTCGGCTGTGGTCGAGGAGGAATCCGAGCTCGAGGCGGCCATACGCCCGCGCCCGGGCACCCGTGGCGACGCGGTGGCGGCGGTGGCGTCGATGGTTGTCGTCGTCGGCTCGAGCGTGGTCATGGAGCGCGCCGCGTCGGAGGTGGGAAGCCACGAACACATCGCCGGCATCGTCGTCGGCGGACTCATCCTGGCCGCTGTGACGAGCCTGCCCAACGCCGTGGCCGGCGTCTACCTGGCTTCCCGGGGGCGAGGTGCCGCCATGCTCAGCACGACCTTGAGCAGCAATACCTTCAACATCGTTCTCGGTCTGCTGCTGCCCGCCGTTTTCGTCGGCCTGGCCTTGCCCTCGAGACAGCAGACGCTCATCGTGGCCTGGTACGGCGCGTTGACGGTGATCACCCTGGCCTTCGCCTACGTCGGACGGGGACTCCGTGGCGGCCACGGATGGATGATCGTGGCCGGCTACGCCGGGTTCGTGGCCGTGCTCCTGGCCGTGTCATGAGGCGGTGTCTAAGCGTGTCGTCGCTGTCTGAGCATGTCGGTACAGGCGCTCATTCCCTGCCACCCACGTCAATTCGAAGAGACGGTGGCACCCACGACGAGGACCTGGGTACAGTGACGGCGGCGGCGCAAAATCGTCGCCCGCTGTCGCTCAGGGGAAGTCCGGTCAAATTCCGGCGCTGGCCCGCAACCGTAGACGGGGATGTATCTCCGTAAGCCGGGATACCTGACGACGGTGGCTCCTATCAACCGTCGAGAGGCACGGTGACTGGGACCCGCACGGGCGCCAGTCACGCCTCCCGGGCCTCCGGAACCCGGGAGAGGAAGCATCATGTCGTCATTCATCCGGCGGGCAGCCGCCGCCGGCCTGCTGATTTTTTCCGTGGGGCTCGGCGCCAGCGTGCCGGCATCAGCATCGCCGGCACCGGTCGCCCACGCTCCGACATCGCCGCCCACCGCGGCCCAGGCCGGCGCAGGGTGGTTGGGACGCCAGTTCACCGGGTCCAGCGTCAGCTCCAACGGCACGCCCAACCCGGGCTCGACCGCTCAGGCCGTGCTGGCCTTTGCCGCCTCGGGTGTCGGTGGTCGTAAGGCGCAATCGGCGATCAATTGGCTGAAGAAGCACTTCGAGTCCTATGTCCGTCCCGGTGGCGTCGATGACGCCGGAGCCTTGTCCACGGTGATCCTGGCCGCCCAGGCCACCGGTGTTGATCCCACCGCCTTCGGAGGAAAGAAGGCGGCCGACAACCTGGTGAAGCGGCTCAAGGATTCGCAACGCAGGACAGGATCTGACGCCGGACTGTTCGGCTCGTCGGACCCCTCGTTCGACGGCGCCTTCCGCCAGGGATTGGCGCTCATGGCTCTGGCCAATGCGGGGCTCAAGAATTCGGTCAGTGTGTCGTCGGGTCTCACCTGGCTCGAGAACCAGCAGTGCAGCGACGGGGGTTGGGAGTCGTACCGGTCGGACACGACCACTGCGTGCGCGGCGCCCGACCCGAACACCTTCTCGGGACCGGACACCAACTCCACCGCGCTGGCGGTGGAGGGACTGGTGGCCGCCGGGGGGACGTTCAACGGCAGTCCGCAGTCGTTCTTCGAGGCATCGCAGAACTCCGACGGCGGGTTCGGCTTCATCGGCGACGCCAGCCAGTCTCCGGATCCGGACTCGACCGGTCTGGTCATCCAAGCGCTGGTCGCCCTGGGCGACCAGAACAACCCGGTTTTCACCCAGGCCGGAGGGGCGACGCCCTTCACCGCACTGGCGAGTTTCCAGTTGGGGTGTTCCGCGGCCAAGGCGCAGAGGGGGGCGTACGTCTTCCCCGGTGTCGCCGGACCCAATCTCCTGGCCACATTGCAGGCGGTTCCCGGCGCGGCGGCCGTGGCCTTCCCCCTCACGGCGCAGACGCTGCAGCCGGGGCTGCCCAAACTGAAGTGCCCGGCCCACTGAGCGCCATGGTGCACAGGACGGTGGTGGTATTGGCCACCGTCCTGTGCACCGCCACCTTTGTGGCCGCCGCGTCCGATGCGGCCGGGGCGGCGCGCACGCGCGTCGGCACCGACTCGGCCCATTTCGCGGTGGTGACGGTGCACCACGCCCGGGAGTGCGCGTCGGTGCGCAAAGCCGGCGGCGGCACGATCGTGGTCCCCGTGGTCATCGATCTCGGCGGGCCGTCGGACCAGGCCAACGTGACGTGTGTGGCCGTGCCGGCGGGCAGCAACGATGCCCAGGTTTTGGCAGCGCGGGCCAAGCTGCTCGGCGTCACCGCTCCGCGCTACGCCATCTCGGGTCTGTTGTGCGCCATCGACGACTACCCGGCCACCGGGTGCGGCCAGCAGAACGGCAGTCACTACGCCTATTGGGCCTACTTCCACGGCGGGTCGTCGTGGACGTACTCGAGCGTCGGTCCCGCCTCGTGGACGGTCTCCGCCGGTGACGTGGAGGGGTGGCGCTTCGAGCCCGACGGAAGCGCCACGCCCGCCGATCCGCCGCCGCGCTCCCCGTCGGATGCGCCGACCCTGTGCCCGGCCTCGGTGCCGCCCACCACGACGACGACAACCTCGCCGGCGAGCGTGCCGACCTCGACCGCGACCTCGACAACGCTCGCTCAGAGTTCGAGTTCGTCCGGTAACCACGGCGCAACGGGCCCGGGATCGGCGCCGGCGGTCTCATCGGGTCCGAAGCCCTTCGTGGCGGCGCCCGGTAGCGGCGGACCGGTAACGGCCAAAGGATCGGGTAGCGCACCGGGGGCGGTGTCGACAACCACAACCCCGGGACCGCCGGGGGGCGCCGCTCAGCAAGGCGCCGGGTCGGATCGGGCCGGTCACCGCACACCCACCCATCTGGCGTCCAAACGCAGTCCGGGACACGGTGGCTTCCCGCTCGGCATCATCATCGCCGTGGCCCTGATCGCGCTGTTCGCCACGGGCGCCGGGTTCCGGACCCGCCGGTCGACGAAGGCTGACTGACCACATCGTGGCCGGTCGACTCACGTCATTGCGCGTCGCACCGCTGCACCCGGTGGCGTGGTGGGCGTGGGCCATCTTGTTGGCGGCCGCCGCCGCCCGGATCACCAATCCGATCTGCCTCGGCCTGATCCTGGCCATCGCCGGCTGGGTCGTGGTGTCGCGCCGACCACAGAGCACATGGGCGCGCTCGTACAGCACCTTGCTCCGCCTCGGCGCGTTGGTGGTCGTCATCCGGGTCGTCATCCAAGCATTGTTCGGCCAGCGCATCCCCGGTCACACCCTCTTCACCATCCCGTCCATCGCTCTGCCCTCGTGGATGGCGGGAGTGACGGTCGGTGGTCCGGTCACGGCGGACGCCTTGGTGGGGGCGGCCTGTCAGGGCTTGCGGCTGGCGGCCATTCTCGGATGCGTAGGGGCGGCCAACGCCTTGGTGAGTCCTTTCCGTCTCCTGCGCTGTGTACCGGCCGGACTCTACGAAGTGGCGGTGGCCGTCACCGTCGCCGTGTCGTTCACTCCCCAGGTGATCAGCTCTCTCGGGCAGGTGCGCGACGCGCGCCGGCTGAGGGGTCGGGCCATCTCCGGTCTCGCCGGCGTGCGGGGACTCGCCGTTCCCGTTCTCGAAGGTGCTCTCGAGCGGTCTCTGGCCCTGGCCGCTTCGATGGACAGCCGGGGTTTCGGTCGCCGCGCCGTGTCGGTGACGCGACAGCGTGTGGCCTCGGCCACCACGCTGGCCGGGCTCCTGGGTCTGGCGGTCGGCGCCTACGGCGTGCTCGATTCCGGAGCACCGCCGGCGCTCGGTCTTCCTATCGTGGGGACCGGGGCTCTTCTCGTCATCGCCGGGCTGATCACCACCTCCGTCGGGGGCCGCACCCGCTACCGGCCCGACCGGTGGTCCGGGCGTGAGTGGTGCACCGTCCTCGTCTCGGCCGCTGCTCTGGCCGCCGTCGTCGTGGTGGGAAGACACGACGCGGCATCGTTGGCCATGCCCGTCTACCCGCTGTCGTTCCCCGCCGTTCCTCCCCTCGCTGTGGTCGGGCTTCTCCTGGCCGCACTGCCGTCGATCGTGGCGCCACGCCCCATCGACACCGCCGTCCGATGATCCTGTTCGAGAACATGTCGGTGACGTATCCCGATCAGGACCACCCCGCCCTCGATGGTGTCGAGCTCAAGATCGGCGAGGGCGAGCTGGCTCTCGTGATCGGTCCCACCGGGGCCGGAAAGACGACTCTGCTGCGCAGCGTGAACGGCCTCGTGCCCCACTTCTCGGGTGGCCGGCTCACGGGCCGGGTCCTGGTCGAGGGGCGCAGTACCTCCGATCATCGACCGCGTGATCTGGCCGACGTGGTCGGTTTCGTTGGTCAGGATCCCGACGCCACGTTCGTGGCCGACATCGTGGAGGACGAGCTCGCCTACAGCATGGAGAACCTGGGACTCTCGGCCCCCACCATGCGCCGGCGTGTAGAAGACGTCCTCGACATCTTGAACCTCCATGCCCTGCGCCAGCGCGCCATCATGTCGCTCTCGGGCGGACAGAGGCAGAGAGTGGCGATCGGCGCCGTCCTCACCGCCGCCCCGCGCCTTCTCGTGCTCGACGAGCCGACGTCGTCACTCGATCCCATCTCGGCCGAAGAGGTGTTGGCGGCGCTGTCGCGTCTCGTGCACGACCAGGGAGTCACCATCGTGGTGGCGGAGCACAGGCTGGAGCGGATCGTCCATGCCGCCGACGTCATCGTGCACGTGCCCGGCGCACCCGGCGGTGTCCGGTCCGGAACGCCGGCCGAGATGCTCGCCATCAGTTCGGTGGCGCCCCCCATCGTCCGGCTGGCCCGGGTGGCCCGATGGGACCCGATCCCCCTTTCCGTCCGAGACGCCCGGCGGCTTGCTCCCGGCCTGCTTCGCCGCCTGCCCGCCAGTCCCAACAGTGGTCGCCGCCCTTCACCCACCAAGGGTCCTGTGGTGGCCAGCGTCCGACGTCTCGCTGCCCGATATGGCCGGCTCCTGGCGCTCGACGACATCACCCTTGATCTGGCCGCCGGCGAGGTGACGGCCGTCATGGGGAGAAACGGAGCGGGGAAGTCGACGCTCCTTCGTCACCTGGTCGGGTTGCGCTCACCCCAACAGGGAACGGTGACGGTGGCGCAGCGCAAACCGTCGGCGCTTCGTCCGGCCGAGGCGGCCCGGCTGGTGGGACTTGTTCCCCAGGACCCCGCCTCGATGCTGAGCGCCGACTCGGTGGCGGTCGAATGCACCGACGCCGATCACGACGCCTCCCTGGCTCCGGGTTCCACCCGGGCCGCTCTTGAGCGGCTCATGCCCGGGCTTCGGGACGATATGCATCCGCGCGACCTGTCCGAGGGCCAACGCCTGGCCCTGGCCCTAGCCATCGTGCTGGCACCGGCCCCGCCCCTCATCCTTCTCGACGAACCGACCCGGGGCCTCGACTACATCGCCAAGGCCCGGCTCACGACCATGCTGCGCAACCTCGCCCATGATGGTCACAGCGTCGTGCTCGCCACCCACGACGTGGAGCTGGTGGCCGACGCGGCCGATCGTGTTGTCGTCCTGGCCGATGGGGAGATCATCACCGACGGTCCGACGCGCGAGGTCGTGTGCCACTCACCGGGGCTCGCTTCCCAGGTGGCCCGTATCCTGGCCCCGGCCCCGTGGCTCACCGTGGCCGAGGTCGAGTCGGCCTTGACGGCGCCGAGGTCCGAGCCATGAGGCCCCATCCCGACCGGACCGGCGCCACCCGTTTCGGCAAGCGGGGCGCCGTGGCCATCGCCATCGCCTCCCTCGTGGGCCTTGCCGCCTTCTGCTGGCCGCTGTTCGCCCATGTCTCCTCCCACAGCAACCAGGCCCATGCGGGCGACGCTCCCTGGGTGATGGCGGTGATCATCCCTTTGCTGCTCATCGCCCTCCTGGGTGAGGTCACCACCGGAGGTATCGATGCCAAAGGCGTGGCTCTTCTGGGCGTTTTGGGAGCGATCGGCGCCGCCCTGCGTATCCCCTCGGGGGGAACGGCCGGCTTCGAGCCCACCTTCTTCCTGCTCTTTCCGGCCGGCTATGTCCTGGGCCGGCATTTCGGATTCCTGCTCGGAGCTTTGACGCTCTTCGCCTCGGCTCTCGTCACCGGCGGGGTGGGGCCGTGGTTGCCCTTCCAGATGATGGCCGCCGCCTGGGTGGCCTATGGCGCCGGGCTGCTGCCGCGGCGCCAGGGTCGACTCGAACTCGTCATCCTGGCGTCGTACGCGGCGGTGGCCTGCCTGGTCTACGGCCTACTGGTGAACATGTGGTTCTGGCCCTACGGCGCGGGCACCACCACCTCGTTCTCTTTCCAACCGGGCGCCGCCCTCGGCCACAACCTGGCCCGCTTCCTCGCCTTCGACCTGACCACATCGCTCGGGTTCGACATTCCCCGCGCCGTGCTCAACGCCGTGCTCGTTCTCACCGTCGGACGACCGGTGATCTCGGCCCTGCGTCGAGCCAGCCACAAAGCGGCCTTTGGTGCCGCTGTCGACGTGCCCCTGCCGGCCGTGGCCGGCGCACCGGTGGTCCGGACGACACCGACGACGACGGGGCAGGTCCGTTAGCTTTCGTGGCCCCCGTCGAGGACACCGCGGACGGCGGTCAATAACTGCGGTGGTGACACCGGCTTGTGCAGGTACATCACGACCTTCATGCCGAGGCGCTCGCGTTCTTCGACGCTCAGCGTGAACGCCGAGTGGACGATGACGGGGGGAAGCTCCCCGAGTGCCTCGATGAGCGAGACGCCGTCGAGCCGGGGCATCTTGATGTCGAGGAGAACCATCCCGTACCGGTTCTCCTGGAGAAGCCCGAGCGCCACCTGACCGTCCTCCGCCTCGTCGACGCTGAACCCCGAAGTCCGCAGGACCTCCGACATCGACGCACGAACGTCGGCTTCGTCGTCGACGACGAGCACATCGGCCCGCAGCGTCCGGGCATGAAAGGGGATGGGCCGGGCACTTCCGCCGGTCATGGTGTTCTCCGCCCCGCAGAGACGATGCCCATGGTCTTCACCGCGACACCAGCTCGGGCGCCGATTCGATGGGAAGGCGCACCGTGACGACCGCTCCGCCGGTGGCGCCGTTGCGCAGCGAGACGTCGCCACCGTGGGCATCGACGATGCGCGAGACGATGGCGAGCCCCAGGCCCGTCCCACTGGCCTTGGTGGTGAAGAAGGGATCGAACAGCCGGTCCTCAGAAGCCACATCGATACCGTTGCCCGAGTCGGCGATGTTGAGCACAATGTGGCCGTTGCGCGCCGATGCGTCGATGTGCAGGGCCCCACCATCGGGCATGGCCTGGAAGCCGTTCACGATGAGGTTGGCCAGCACCTGGGTGATCTGGTCACTGTCGGCTTGAAACACGAGCGGCGGTACGTTCACCGTCACCTCGATCCCGGCCGGCGGGGGAGTGGCGGCGAGAACTTCGTCCACCACGACACCGAGTTCGAGGGGGACGGGGCTCGGCTGGCGATGGCGGACGAAGGCAGTGAGATTGTCGGCCAGAGTGGCGGCCCTGGCTGTCTGTCGCTCGGCCATCACCAGGTGCCGGTCCACGTCGGGAGTGACCGTGGTGCCGAGGGAGTGGCGGACCATGAAGTGGGCGTTGATGACGGCCGCCAGGGGGTTGCGCAACTCGTGGCCGATTGTCGATGCCATCTCGCCCAGTGCGGACAGCCGCTCGCTGCGCATGAGAGCGGCGTGAGAGGCGTCAAGTTCGGCTTCACGCTGGGTCACGAGACCGGTGGCGTAGCGCTGGCGCCGGACGAGGACCTCCACCGTGCTTCCGATGGCCAGGGCGAGAAGAAGACCGACACCGAGGATGATGAAGGGCGCGGCGTTGGCGAAACCACCGGCCAGGGGGGACCGGGCCGTGGCCACCAGCCACCAGGTCGTGGAACCGACGGAGACCGGAGCCTCCGCCGTCGGGCCCCCCAGGGGCAACGAACGGGTGTTGGCCAGGATCAGCTGATCCGCCGTCGGTTTGCGGGTGGCGTACACCGACGCCCGCAGCACCCGGAACGGAGCCGCCTGGGTGGCGCTGATGGCCAGGAAGGGACTGATCTTCAGTTGTTCGAAGATGGCCAGACCGCTCGGGACGAGGGGTGGCCCGATGGCGAACCCCAAGGTGGTGGTCTTGCCGTCGAAGCGGACGGGGCCAGCGATGAGTGACGACCCCGCCTTTTCGAGCGTCGCCTCCATGTCGGGGCCGACGGGCTGGCTCACCACCGGTCCCTTCCCGGCCACAGCCGAGACGATGTAACCGAGACTCGACTTACGGGCCAAGACCATCGTCACCGGCCCCTGGGCCAAGGCCTTCGCCTGAGCCTCGAACTGGCTGGGGGAGCCGTTGGTCAGGGTCACGCCGGAGGCCAGGGCGTCCAGGGCCGAGCCGAAACTGGAGACGATGGTGGAGACGTACTCGGCGGCCTGGGTCGTGTCGCTTTTGAGAAGGGCCTGATTCTGGCTGGCGACGCTGCGGTTGGTGAGCGCGAAGCCCAGGACCGTGGCCGCGGCGACAACGACCGTCACGGCTGCCGTCAGAGGCGAGGGTCGCCAACCACCCCGCTTCATTGTGCCTCCCCGCACATCATGTGATCTTCCGACTCTCTTTGCTCGTTGTCTGCGATTCTCTACCTGGTCAGGTAGTACGTCAACGATCGTGACCTGCTCACACGAAGCAGCGTGTACGGGCTGGGATGCGCCCGGTGAGCACAGAATACGGAAAGGTCCGGCATGCCTGTGCGGTCCCCGCCCCGTGTATAGGTGGAATCACCTGTACCGACCAGGTGGAATCACTTGGGACGGCGAGCGTGGCGCGCCGGTCCGCGCCGGCCATCGGACGTCACCGTTCGCGAGTGGCGGGAGCCCCTGCGCCCAGGCCGTTGGTCAAGACATAGCGGACCAGCTCGGTGCGCGACTCCAGATCCAGCTTGGTGAAGACGTGGTTGACGTGTCCCTCTACGGTGCGCGTGCTCACCCCGAGCCGGGTGGCGATCGCCTTGTTCGACAGACCGTCGGCCACCAGGGCCACGACCTCTCGTTCTCTCAGAGTGAGTCGCGGTGCCCCGGTGACCCCTGCGGACGTGGCCCGGGCCAGGTGCGTCGAAACGGCGGGATCGAGCACCGTCGTTCCCATGCCGACGGCACGCACAGCGTTGATGAGCTCGTCGCGCGGCATCGTCTTCAGGAGGTAGCCGGCTACTCCCGCTTCGAAGGCGCGACGGATGAAATCGTCGTCGTCGTAGGCGGAGAGAATCACGACCCGGGTGGCGGGGTGGTCGGCCGACAGCTGACGAGCCAGGTCGATGCCGTTGCGGCCGGAGAGTTGGATGTCCACGAGGGCGATGTCGGGGCGGAGTTCGCCGATCACGCCCAGCGCGGCGTCCCAGTCCTCCGCCTCGCCCACCACGACAATGTCCTGCGCCGTCTCGAGTACTTGCCTGGTGCCGGCCCGCAGGACTTCGTGGTCGTCAATGACCACGACCCGCAGAGGCTCGTCTGTCGGCCCGTCTTCGGATTCCCCCCCAGCACCGGACACGTGGCCAATTCTACAGCGAAGCAGTGCCCTGTCCGGTGTTCTCGAAATTCGTCAATTCCCTGCTCCGGACCCCCATCGTCGCCCCGAGCCGCCACCCAGGACCCGGTCTCGGCGCCGCCGGGCTTGTTGATCCGATATTGGCCCCCCGCAGACGGGGGGTTGGCCCTGAGGGCGCACGCTGTCTCTGGGTCAGGGGGGTCTTCGGACCGGCCACGGGATCAGGGGGATGGACAATGAGACGATACGAGCCTGATGAGGTTTCTCGCCGGGGCATGACGATCCCGGCGTCGGTGGTGCGAAGCGATGAGCCCGGCTCGACCGACGCTCTGGTGAACAGGCTGGTCGGTCAGGCCGGAATCGTGACCCTGATCAGCTGGCAGACGACGTCGGTGGGCGACAAGTTCCGCCAGCTCTGCTACTGGCGCCAGGTGATCAACGCCACCAACAACTGAGCGCTACGTCTAACAACCGTCCGGTTTGTCAACG
>PLXQ01000006.1 GCA_003151475.1 Acidimicrobiaceae bacterium
CCGTTCTCACCCAGCGTTCCGCGTAGGCATTGTCTCGAGGCGAGCGAACGGGGGTCTTGATGAGCCGGATGCCCTCCGAGGCGAACACCTCGTCGAAGCTGGCCGTGAATTTCGTATCCCGGTCCCGGATCAGGAACTTGATCGATCGACCCCGGTCGAAGAGATCTCCGACGAAGTTGCGGGCCACCTGGGTGACGAAGGCAGCGGTCGGATGGTCGGTGACGCCGAGGATGTGCACCTCTCGAGTCCCGAGCTCGATCACGAAGAGCACGGAGAGCTGCTTCAAGGAGATGGTGTCCACGGTGAAGAAGTTCGTGGCCAGGACGCTGTTCGCCTGGGCATGCAAGAACTCCGACCAGGTCGGTCCGTTCCGAGGAACGGGACCGAGGCCATGGTGGCGCAGGACCCTCCGAACCGAGGTAGCGGAGACCCGGATTCCCAGCTTGCGTAGCTCTCCCTGGATGCGTACGCATCCCCACCGCCGGTTCTCCCGACCGAGGCGAACGATCAGCTCCACGAGGTCGTCGCTCATCGGCGGGCGGTCAGGACTTCGTTGTCCTCGCCACCGACGCCATTTCCGTCGGGCGAGCTCCCGGTGCCAACGCAGGAGGGTGTCGGGGGTGACGAGGAAGCACCGCCACCGTGCTCGAGGGAGCAGGCGACTCAGCCCAGCGAGCATGGCCCGATCGGCGGGCCGGTACCGGACACGTCCGTGGATCTGACGTTGGAGCACTCGCACCTGGTGTCGCAGCACCATGATCTCGATGTCCTTGTCCGATTCGGACCGACGCGACGAGACGACGAGGCGGAGGAGCCGGCACATCCCGAGAAGGAGGGAGAAAGCCACGGCGGATGATGCCCGACGTCGACGAAAGATGCCAGCTCAGGGCCCCGATCGTGGTTTTGGTGCCCTTCAGCACATTGGGCTAACCGCTAGCGCTCTTCGTAGCCTGCTCCCGCCGAGGTAGCGGTCCCGTCGTCGATCAGCTTGTGGGAGTAGATGTCGAGTAGCGCCAGAGCGACGAATCGATCTCCTTCAGGTCCGAACATGTCTGTGCCGAGTGCTCGAGAGACGTGCTCGTGCAGCAGTGGAAAGCCGACCGCCATCGCGGTGACCACCGCCGCTCGGATCCTTCGATCGATGACCGGCGTGTCCACGCGGGCCTCGTCGGATCGGACGAGCCATTGCTCGGTCATCGCCACCATCTCGTCGAAGATCGGTCCCGCGGTGGGAGATCCGTCGGTGAGCGACCGCGCCAGGTAGGGCCCGAAGCGCTTCGATGTCTGCTGGGTGCTTGCCGCCGCGCTGGGATCTTCGAGGAGCTTCGTATTGATACGGTGCAGGATCTCGAACACGTAGTCGTCACAGGCCTTGCGGAGGGCTTCCTTCGATCCGTAGTGGTGCCGGAGCAGTCCCGGTGAAACGCCCGCAGTCTGGGCAATGGCCCGGATCGTGGCACGCTCGTACCCTTTTTCAGCGAAGTGGTCGAGAGCTGCTTCGCGGATGCGGGCCCGGGCCGTGAGGTCCTCGAACGCCAAGGAGCGTTCGTCGATTTGCTTACCCTCGGGAGCATGCGGACTCGTGCGGTCGGAGCTCATTCTCCCTGCAAGTCTCGTCGTCTGAAGGCCAACCCGCCAACGAGCGCCGTTGCCAGCCCGACGGCGGTCATGATGCCGTTCGCCTCCCAGTTCGGGTGCACGGCGGGAGCCGACGCCATGTGGTGGAAGACCGAGGTGTCGAGCACCCAGTGATTAATGGCACCGATGCCGCCCACGATGACCAGGAGTAGCGACCACCCCAGCACGCCGTAGACGATGATCGAAGTCCAGCGGGGCCGTATCCCGAACGCCAGGACGCCGATGCCCAAGACGACGATTGCCGGCGGCACAAGGTTCACGCCGGCCTCGAGCAGAGTCGTGAAGCTCAAGCCGGTGTGCTGGGTCGCGGCTCCGAGCCAGGCGAAGATGCCAGCACCGACGCCGCTCAGTACCAGCACGGCCAGCGCTACGAGAAGCCTCCCGCCGAGCCACGACGGACGTGACAACGGCCTGGTCAGGAAGTGGTCGACCCTGCCGCCTGACTCCTCGGCGCGCGCCGAGGTGACCTGACCGGCGGCGACGAAGGCGATCAGGAACGCCTCAATGAGGAAGCACAAGCCGAGCACCGCGTCCGCGCCGGTCCCTGTCGCTCCGAGCTTGGAGAACATCTCTTCCAATGAGCCGGAGATCGTGGCACCGGCGGACTTCGCGATGACCCCGTAGAGAAGAGCCGACACGGCGATGGCCACCCACCAGCCGATTACCGTCGCTCGCATCAGACGGATGGCGAGACCCGTCGGACCGGAGAGCAGTCCGAGGTGAGCCACTGAGTGTGCCCGGTCGTGCACGATGCTCTCGCCGACGTCGCGCGCGCCGGCCAGGTGCACCGCGACGGCGACCAGCACCGCGGTAAAGGCGACGATCGGCAAGAGGGCCAAGGGCTGGGACGAGGTGAGGGGTTGGAGCTCCTCCACCCAGCCGAGAGGCGAGGCCCAGGTCAGCCCGTGGAGACCGACGCCCGCATCGGCGACCAGCCGCAGGGCGTAGCTGACCCCGAGGAAGGCAGCCCCGAAGGAAGCGGCCTGGCGGCGGGTGGCAGCCAGCTGGCTGGTCACAGCCCCGATGGCAAGGAAGATGACGGAAGTCGCCACCATGGCCAGGGCAAAGTAGAGGGAGGAGCTGGCCGGAATCTTCACGCTCGAGGTCAGACCCGAGAGGACCGTGATGATTGCGGTGACCACCCACAGCACCACGACACCGGCGCCCAGGCCGGCGATTGCCTGGGCCGTGGCGCCGCGTCGGGTCGCCTGTCCGGTGAGCAGCAGATCCCAGCGGCCGCTGTCCTCCTCTCCCCGCAACAGCCTGGTGCTGGTCAGCAGTCCCCAGACGGCGCCGAGGATCATGAGCGTCATGGAGATCTTGAAGACGGTGAAGCCACCCACCGTCTGGAGCTGGGGAGCAGGGCCGAAGAGGGCGCTCATCGCCTTATTGGTGCCGTAGGTGGCGGCCAGGGCATCGCGCTGCGTCGGCGTCTTGTAGATCCTGGTGTAGCTGATCTGCGACGAGGCGATGGCGATGCCGAAGATGTAGCCCCACAGGACCCCCGATCGAATTGCTTTGCGGGCACTCAGCGCAGCGACGACGCTGGCCGGTGACCCCCCGGGACGCACGGGCGCCGTGATCCGCGCCCGGATCCCGAGATCAACCCGCATGGCCGTCCGCACCGTACTGAGCGAGGAACAGCTCTTCGAGTGAGGGCTCACGACTCAACAACTCCGTGACGCCGGTCGCGGCCAGTGCCTTTAGGAGCGGGTCGATCGATCCCCGCACCTGGCAGCGGAGAACCTTGCCGTCGGCCTCCACTGCGCTGACCCCAGGGACCGCCGAGAGGTCGGGTACTGGGCCGTCAAGCGTCGCCTCCACGCTGAGGGCGCTCAGGTGGCGCATCTCGGCCAACGTGCCCATCTCGATCAGCCTTCCGTCGCGCAAGATGCCCACCCGGTCACAGAGGGCCTCCACCTCGCTCATGATGTGCGACGAGAGGAAGACGGTCTGGCCCCGTTCCCGAGCTTCGCCGATGCAGTGCCTGAAGGCCTGCTCCATCAACGGATCCAGCCCGCTGGTCGGCTCGTCGAGGACGAGCAGGTCGGGACGGACCATCAGTGCCGCGATCAGGATGACCTTCTGGTGGTTCCCCTTGGAATAGGCGCGCACCTTCTTGGTCGGATCGAGGTCGAACTGGTCGATCAGCTCGTCCCGGTAGACCTCGTCGAAGTGGCCATGGACGCGCCCGAGCAGCGCCAGGGTCTCCGCTCCGGTCAGCGACGGCCACAGGTTCGCCTCGCCGGCCACGAAGGCCACGCGACGGTGCGTCTCGACGGGCTGGCGGTGACAGTCGAGACCGAAGATCGCCCCGCGGCCCTCGGTCGGTTGGCTCAGCCCGAGGAGAAGGCGGATCGTGGTCGTCTTGCCCGCCCCATTGGGCCCGAGATAACCGACGACCTCGCCCTGGGCAACTTCGAGGTCGAGGTGATCGAGTGCCACGACCTCGCCGTAGCGCTTTGTGAGGCCTTCGGTGCGTATGGCCGCGTTCGGCATCTGCAAGCCTCCTCCGCCGGACTATACAATTGAACAGTGTGCTATCCCTTTGTATCGTCACAGAGGTTGGCTCAACCAGAGGCTGAAGTCCCATCGCTGGGGCGAACTGCCCCAATCGGCCGGGTGAAGGGCACTCCCTCTGGCACTTCAGGAGGCCATTGCGAACTCCCGCGAGCGGCTCAGTCGGCCAAACCGGATGCTCGCGCCGGAAGGCGCGATCGACTCTCTCGAACGCACTAGATCCAAGGACTGCCGATCCTTCACATGAGCCTTCTCCTGGGGGTGGGCCAGGGGGCGGTCAGGTCCAGCCTGAGCGCCGCCGGCGTGGCCCTGCGGCCGGCCCCCGGGCCAGGACGCACCGTGGACGACACGGCGTGGCGCCAGCTGAAGGCCCCAGAATCCCCAGAACACCCCGGTCACCAGCGAATACGAGGGGCAGAGGCCGGTCGCTCCAACCATAGGGTAAATGAACCCTGAGCAACCTCAGGTCCTCTCCCATGGTTGCTCAGGATTGCCCCGTGGCTGACGACGGCAGGTCGCACTCCGATGGCCGTTGGCGTCGGCCGAGCGATACCAGCGGTTTACGGGGGCAAGGTAACTCTGGCGCAACTGGGTCACGACGTGTAGATAGATGAACTGATCGGGGCTTGCGGCGGTTATGGCGCGGATCGGCTGCCTACGTCGCCACGCTTTGGGGTTGATCAGATAGTTCGACCTCACTCGCCTGATCGACGCATCGAGTAGAGAATGGTCCGGCCGTCCCCGCCGCTACCGAACATCCCGATCTTCATGGTGATGGGTCGGTGGCCAGCTGATGAAGTCTCAGCAATCAAGACTCCGAATGCAGGCATCGCTTCGATACAGATGTTGAGTCCATCGATGTTTCCTGGGCCCACGCAACCCCATTGTGAGGACGCACTTGAGAAGTCATCGACCTCGACTCCGGGTACCTGCGCCACCTGTCTCACGTCGGCCATCGGGAGAGGGCATGAAACGGGAAGTGCGGGACCGGCCGCCAAGTCCACGCCAGCTTCGGAAAGGACGAGGTCGGTGCCACAAGAAGGAGCGGTAGGCGTGCGCTTCACCGCCCAATGCGGAGGAACGGCGAAGCGAATGCCTGCGAAGGAGATCCAACGCCACGACTTTGGCACAGGAGCCGGAGAACCGGCAGCGAGTGCGACTGCCCGCGGAGAGAACGTGAGTGTTTGCAGGACTCGTGTCTGGGAGGGCCCACTTACGGTCAGCTCAATGCCGAGAGCAGGGACGACATAGACGGGTGCGACTCCTGGGGCGTAGACGGGAATCCCGTTCGCGATGAACGCGGGACTCCCGGGCCGCTCTGGATACGAGCTGACGGTTTTGAGGGTGACGATGGAGGTGTTGGGCCGAGCCTGAGCGTTCATGCTCGAGGGGCACCATTGGCCCGATCCCAGGATCACGACGCCGGTGTTTGGGCCACACTCGGCTGCCCCGCTCGATATCAGAGCCCACGCCGATGGCACGGACAGCTGCGCGTCACCGTAAGAGACGGGCAGCCACCCAGATGGCGTTGTTTCCGTCGTCACCTTCGCTGGCCTCGTTGTGGAGGACGAAGGTGCCGAAGAGGTCGTGCTCGTCTGGTGCGCTGGACCGCCACATCCGGCAAGGAGGAGGCTCAGCATGACTCCCGTAAAGGCCACCACCCTCCTTAATGACATCGGGACCCCCAGTCGCAGGCGGAAGGAACAGGCCCTTCCGCCTGATTATGACGTTCCGTTGCCGGCAAAAGTTCCCAGCGCGATAGCTTCGACGGGCGGGATCTCCTGTTCCTGTCCACTCGAAAATCATGCGACCCATGGGGGCAACTGCCGGCTATGCGCTCGGGTCTCACCCGCGGTTGACGACCGGAGCTACCTGTAACACGCGGGGGCCGGTGATATAGCGACGGTCGTCATTTGCTCTAACCACTCGAATCACCGGCACGTTGCGAGTGCCCAGGTCCTCGGTCGTCGCAGACTCTACATTCCGAAGCAAGTCTTCGGTGGAGTTATCGCCACGATCCCTCCTGAAGGAGGCAAAGCGTAAAGCATCTCACCAATGGCAACCGGGTCAGAGACGGCAGCCGCCTCGCTGGCACGCACCACGCTTGTACTTGGGTCAGCGCAGGTGATCTCATTGAAGCTCGTTAGCCAAAGAACGCCCTCGCTCACGCCGGAGCCGACGCCCATGATCTGATCGAAGGTGCCGAATGGACCACTCGGGTTGTCCGGGGGGGCGATCTTGCTCAGGTCCTTGCTCGACAGCTCCAGTGCCGGTCCCGTCATTCCAGTTCGATACGACACCCACACGCCCCCGTTCGTGGCCGCCACGGTGCCAGCACCGATGGAAACTTGTTGATCCGAGCGATTTAGTTTCTCCCCGGTGTGAGCGTCATATTCGGTGACAATAAAGCCCCCATCATCGGAGATCACCCCGCTGGTGTAGAGCAGTGTCCCGTCCGGGGTGGTCGACATCGAGTTGATCTGGTTCCCCGCGTCGAACTCGGTCTCGGTAGCTCCAGTTGAGGGGTTCAGGGCCCAAATATCCTCCCCGGCGGCCACCCACAGTGGACCTCCGACTGTGACCGTGAGAACGGGGATCGATTGAGAAGGGTAGAGCGTGTCATTGATGGGGAGATCGCGTTCGGAATGAGTGGCTACGCGACCTCGCGATTATGAGCGCGCGACCTGAAGTCGCCGGCAGCCCATGGGACCACGTCCGGGATGGCCAGGCTGGGATGGGGTGTAACCGGCAGGGATGATTGCATCGAGCGGCTTCGACCCCCGACTCGTGTTCATAACCTCCAACCGTCACCCGCATCTTGTGAGCACCACGGCGCCTGGCGAAGCTCCCGGTTACCAGGGAAGCCCGGAGCCCCCGGCTGATCCGTAGAACCTGGCGTCACCGAAGCTGAACACGCCACCGTCGGCGCCGACCAACCAGTACCCCAAATCATCGTGGGTGGCGGCAATCCCCACGATGGGGGCGGCGGGCCGGATCCCCTCACCTGGGAGTGATCCGAGGAAGGGGGGCTGGGTCCCACCCGTCGCCTTCACGGCGAAAACCCCGCCGTCACTGCCCACGAACCAGGCGCCGCCCCCGGTCGACGTGACAGCCACGCCGGTCACGAGCGACGCCAGGGTCACGTTTCCGATCGACATCTGGGTGCTCGTGACGTCCCCGAACCCGAGGGCGGCGCCGGTGATGCCGGCTTCGTAGTAACCGCCACCGTCGGTCGTCGCGCCGAGGCCGACAAAGGGCTCGTCGGTGAGCCCGGCGGCCAGGGTGGCCGGTTGGGGGGCGGACCCGAGGAAGGCGGCGGCGCCAAAGCCGAAGACGCCCCCGTCCTCACCGATGAGCCAGTACCCGCCCCCCGCCGGGTCGGCGGTGATGCCCACGATGGTGTCGGAGCGGAGTGCGAGATAGGGGGCGTTGGGGACCACGTGTTCCCCGGGCAGTGAGCCATAGAATTTGGCGTCGCCGAAGCCGAACACACCGCCGTCGGCACCGACCAGCCAATAGCCGTTGCCGTCGGGGGTGGCGGCGATCCCGACGATGGGGGCGGCGGGCACAATCTTTTCACCGGGCAAAGAACCGTAGAAGTGTGCGTCGCCGTAGCTGAACACCCCGCCGCCGGCCTGGGCCAGCCAGTACCCATTGCCGTCTTTGGTGGGCGCCAGGCCCACAAAGCGCGACGGGAGCGGGGTTGTGACCGTGAATGGCACTGACACGGTGTTCTCGGAACCCGCGGAGTTGGTCGTGTTGCAGGCGAGCGAGAACATGTAGGCGCCGGGCGTGACCAGCGCTCCCGGAGGAGCATTGGGGGAGCCGAGGACGCCTGGGATGACGAAGCGTTGGGTGCCAGAGTTCCCGTCGTAGGGCAGGACGGTGCCGGCAGCGCCCGCCTTCGCTGGTCCGAACGCCACGGCTCCACAGCCATCACCCGCTGGAGAGGAGAACGTCACGGTCACAACCGAGCCGACCGATCCTGCGCTGGAGCTCGCCGAGAGACCAGGCGCAACCGTCGCTCCAGCCAGCGACGGCACAGCGACAATGACTCCAGCAGCAATGACCACCGCTCCGGTCATAACCATCGCGGCACGCACCCACGCTCTCGGTCCACTTCTGATCTTCATGTCCGCTCCCCTCGTCGGCGACGACGCAGCGAGCGGCGTCAAGATGGCAGATACGACTTCGGTCTCCCTGCCGGCAGTGTTGCCGGAGGGACGCAAGGCCAGGTAGGGCCAAAAGTCCTTTGGCAGCCCCATCCGTAACCGCTGACCCCTTGAATGAGACGGCTGGGTGCAGGACCCTCAAACAGGGGCAGTCCTACTCCTGATAGCGACCTATATTTCCCTGATTTCTTTGCGGGCGGGAAGTCGTGTCAGACGGTCCGGAACTGCTTGATGTAGGGGTGGTCCGAGCAGTTGGTTGCGGTGAACGACCGCTCTGATAACGCGCGAGCCGGCACAGCCTTCTCCCAGACCTACGCCAGGCCACTGATCAGGTGGCCAGCAATCGACCGGCGTGTGGACCGTTCGTCGATGAGACTGAGCACCATGACGACGAGGGTCGGAGCGGCCAGACGCGACCGGTGACCCGCTGGAGTCGAAAGGCCGACCCGGATGTGAAGACCTCAGAGCGGCTCTACGTCGACGAGCGCCGAACGGAACGTGAGATCGCCCAGCTCCTCGGAGTCAGCCGCTCGCGTATGGCAAAGGCGATGGAAGAGGCGGGCATCGAGCGCCGCTCGTCGAACCGAGCATGTCCGGTGTCCGCCGCGGGCGCCTCAATTAAGGGGGCCTTCGCCGCACTTGGCGCCACGCACGCCAGATCGCTGGCGGGCTCGGTCGTGCCCTCTCGACGATCTCGAGGGAGATCGCCGCCAACGGGGGGCGCTCGCGCTACCGATGTTGCGAGGCAGAAACCTCGGCACGCCTGCGGGCTCGTCGGCCGAAATCGGCCAAGCTGGCCCAATGCAGACGACTTCGGAAGGTGGTGGAGGCGAAGCTCGAAAAGCGCTGGTCACCTTCGCAGATCGCCGACTGGCTCCCCACGGTGGTCCCTGAGGACCCGGAAATGCGCGTGAGCCACGAGACCATCTATATGTCGCTGTTCGTCCAGGCCCGGGGGGGCGCTGCGCCAGGAGCTCTATCGCAGCCTGCGCCAGGGTCGGGCCCTTCGCTGCCCGACGGGGGCTCGCCAGCCGAGCGGCAAGGGGATCATCAACGACATGGTCATGATCTCCGAGCGGCCGGCCGAGGTCGAGGACCGGGCCGTGCCTGGTCACTGGGAGGGCGTTCTCATCTCGGGCAAGGGCAGCGCTCCATCGGCACCCTGGTGGAGCGCTCCACCCGTTACGTCGTGCTGGTCCGGCTTGCCAACGGCAAGAGTGCGCCGGCCGTGCGCAAGGCCTTGGCCAAGCGCATCGTCACGCTTCCCACCGAGCTGCGGCGCTCGATCACCTGGGACCAAGGCAAGGAGCTGGCCGAGCACGTGCGCTTCAACGTTGACACCGGAGTCCAGATCTACTTCTGCGACCCGAAGAGCCCCTGTCAGCGATCTCTAGATACTCAACAAGAGCCCCTGGCAGCGCGGATCGAACGAGAACACCAACGGACTCCTGCGTCAGTACTTCCCCAAACACAGTGAGCTGTCCGGCTACTCCCAGGCACAACTCAACGCCGTCGCCCGTGAACTCAACGGACGCCCTCGACGAACACTCGGCGGTCTGTCACCATCTGAGGCATTCGCCGAGGCCGTTGCGTCGACCGGTTGAGACCGCAGGCATTTGCGCGCGGGTGGCACCAGGCAATGACTTGTAAGGGCCATCTCCAGCGTGCGTTCGCACTCCGAGCCCAGCAGTCAGTGTCCCACTTTCGGGGACGGGATCCGGGTGGTCTCCGAAAGATTGCCCGATGCGGCACGATTCGGAAACGGCTCAGCCATGACCCCGACGCGCGTCCACACGGCGGGCGGCGAGCATGCCGAAGGCTGCAGCGGCCAGGGCAGCGACCCCGCCGATGAGGACTGGGGCGCGGACGCCGACCGCGTCGGCGATCGCCCCGAGGATCGGTCCGCCGATCGGTGTGGTGCCGACAAGGAGAACGGTTTGTATAGCGAGGACTCGCCCGATCATGTGCGGCTCCGTTCGGATCTGGGCAATAGCGGTCGTCGCCGTCATGTAGGCGACGCTGGCGGCGCCAACCAGGGTCGCCACCAAGTAGACGAGGGGGACGCTGGGGACGGCTGAGAGGACAAGCATGGCCGTCCCGAGGCCCGCGGCACCGACCGCAACCGTCCGGATGCTGACGGTGGAACGTCCAGCGACGAGCAGCGCCCCGACGAGGCCGCCTGCGCTAAAGGCCGAGTAGACGAGGGTGTATGTGCCATCGCCGCCGTGGAGTCCCTTTTCGACGAAGAGGGGGAATACGACCGCGAAGTTGTAGCTCATAGTTCCAATGAGCAGGAGCATGACAAAGGTGATCCAGAGGTCTGGCACGCCGAAGATGTACTTGAGTCCGGCCCGGACCTGTCCGGGCCCACGAGGCGTCACTGGCAGCCGTTGGAGCTCGGCCGAGCGCATCATGGCGAGTGCGGTGAGGACCGCCACGTAGGACACAGCGTCAACCGTGAAGCACCAGCCGTAGCCGACCGTCACGAGGAGCAGGCCAGCGATAGCGGGTCCCGCGATGCGAGCCATGCTGTTCATGGCGCTGTAGAGCGTCACGGCGTTGGGTATCTCGTCGGTCGGCACCATCTCGTTGACGAACGTCCGTCGGACCGGGTTGTCTAACGCCAGTAAAGCGCCTCCTGCAAGGGCGATGCCGTAGAACGCGGTGAGCGGTGCGTTGTGCACGAACGCCAGCGCCGCGAGCGCCAACGATTCGCACATCTCGAGTGCCTGCGTGACATAGAGGAGATTGCGCTTGTTGGTGCGATCGACGATCACACCTGCCCAGGCAGACAGCAGCAGGATCGGGCCGTACTGGCACGCCACCAGCAGGCCAAGATCCACCCCGCTTCCGGTGCGGTGCAGGATGAGGAGGGTCAGAGCAACATTGGTCAGCCAGTTGCCGGTCTGGGAGATGGTTTGGCCGATGAAGAACAGGCGGAAGTTCCGCCATCGGAGGGACGACAGAGTGCGGCCGGACGAAACCGGGTCTCTGAGCAAGACTGTCGTCGTCCACAGGATCAGACTCCTTCGACGCATTCATCGGCTAGTCCCTCAGCCCCGTGAACGACTCAAGACTCGCCCATCTTCACAGGCAATGAGGACAGGTGCAGCGGTACACGGTCCGACCGACCTGTATCGCCTGGGTCGGTCGGGCCTGACCCAATCTGCCGAACGAGCTGGCGACAAGCGGTAGCGCCAGAAGGAATGCGAAGATCCCCTCAGTCCCATGCCGGGATGGTGGGACACTCCGACTATGGGATCCTCAGGCCAACGCCCTCGCAAGAAGCGTCGCCAACATGAGCGCCGAACTGCGCCGGGAGTCCAGTCACCGATGGTTCCCACCTACTCACCACTGAGACCTGGGGGTCAGATCGAGGGCATCGGTCGATTCGCCGAGGGTCTGAAACGCATGCTTAGCCCGGATCCACCGAATAACC
>PLXQ01000064.1 GCA_003151475.1 Acidimicrobiaceae bacterium
GGATCAGAGACGGTGTATCAACTGAGCGCTACGTCCGACCGATCGGTCGGCTCGTGCTGTTGTCACGTGGTGGGTTCACGACGGAGGCGGACGGTCACCTTCCGGGTGTGGGAGTGAAGCGTGACGGTCCCCGTCTTCTGGTTGACCCCACCGGATGAGGTGCCGGCGATATTGCCGACGAATGAGGGCAACTGGAAGAGCACGGGTCCCGGTGGCAGCTGACCGGTGATGGTCAGAGAGATCGACAAGCCGTGCGACGAGATCCTGATGCCCAGCCTGCGGGCACCGGCGGCGGGGAAGTTGGTGACCGAAATGTGGACACCACGACGCAACCACCCGGCGGGGACGCCGCGACCGACGACCAACGTACCGTCCGATCGCTGGGCCACCAGGGAATCGAGCAGAACCTTGTTGGCCTCGGAGATGCCCCACGCATGGGGAGAGGATCCCTGACCCGCAGCAGGATGTTTCCCCTCCCACGGGTCGCTCGGCGACGGAGCGGACGAGCTCTCCCACCATGAGTACGGCCCGCTCTGGTCGTTGTTGATCATGAACTCGTAGCTCAGGATCCCTTGGTCGCGGTGTTGCTGGCTGGCCAGTCCCCAGCTGCCATAGGCGGCGTTATAGGCGGTCGAGTAGTAATCCGACGGGAAGCCGCCGAACGTGTTCGGTGGAAGCATGTCCTTCAAGCGGTCGAAGCCATAGGAGTAGGTGCTGTCGATAAGGGTGAGGCCCGGTCCGCTCACCGGTGCGTCGAAGAGTTGGGCGTCCCAGGCCCATTTCCCGAATTGGAACGGTGCCGCCCAGTTGGCGTCTTCGGGATTCTGGCAACGGTTGGCCGTATTGGGTTCGAGCAGCGAACACGGGAGATAGTGCAGATGGAAGGTGGAGATCGTTGCTGCCAGAGTGCGATTGGTGGCCGCCAACAAGGCGTTGTACTGCGTCGTCGCCCACGCCACCTCGGTCCCGTCTCCGACGCGCTGGGCCAGATAGCGGTAGGCGGCCAGGCCCATCAACGCTTCGTAGTCGTCGATGGTCCAGTAGCCATTGGTGTCGATGTCGTTCGTCATGCCCATGATCCCGCCGGGGCCGGTCCGGTCGGTGGCGATGGCATGGGCCGTGTCCTCGATGCTCGGCTCGGTGGCGCCGGCGGGTCCCTCGCTGGCGAAGTTGGCCTTCACGAAACTCAGGTCTCCGGTCTTCATCAGGTAGATGGCCCAGGGCCAGGAATAGGTCCACGTGCCGTCCTCGTACTGACCCTGGGATCCGACAACGCGGCGCGCCTCGACCAGAAGTGCGTGGGCGTTGGTGTATGCCCCTTCAGTGAAGAGCGTGGCCAGGATGCCGATGACGTCGTGACTGAACTCCGATTCGTAGCCGTTGACGCCGGTGTTCAGATCGTTGCTACTGCGAGCGATCTGGGTGGAGATGTAGCCGCTGCGGTAGGCATCGTTGAGAGATGCGTCGGGGACGTCGATATTCGCCACGCCCGCCAGTTGCTGGTTCCAGAAGGTGCGCATGTGGGAGAAGTGCCGATCAAAGGTCCCGGCGGCAACCAGCGCCTCATCCGTCGGCCACGGGTAGTCGTTTCCGAAGCGGTCGACGGCGACCACGTAGTCATGCACAGCCGAACCGTGGGGTGCGACGGTGTCCGGGGTCGTGTCGAGGGCGACGAGCCCGGGAGAGGGCTCGGGGTCGGCTGTGACGGCCCCGTCCGTCGGGTTCCGGACGGCCACGCGGCTGTAGACGACCACATAAGAGTCGGAGCCCAGCACCACCTTGTCGGCGAACTCCGTGATGGAGACGGTGGCACCGGAGCTCCGGAAGGTGGTGACCTGGGCCGGTAAGTAGCCATCAGCGTCGCTCCAGGTCGTGGGGACGCCGTTGTAGATGCCGAAACCGAAATTCTTATTGATACCGTTCTGGACGAAGAACGTCCCGCCCAGGCATGTGACGACGCCCTGATGGTTCCCCGCCCATCCGATGGCAGACGCCGTCGCGTAGGCGCCGGTGAAGGCGTCCGTGTCGAAATTCAGACTGCAGTCGTACTGGGGCGCCGGTCCGGTGGTGGTCGGTCCTTGCACCAAAGTGGCGTCCCCTCGGGTCCCGGCCGGCGAGGTGGATCCCCAGGCCGTTCCCGACATGCTCGTGATTCCGATCATGACGAACGTCACGGCGATCCAGGAACGTGCGTTCATCGGGGGCGACGCTATTGCAGAGAAACGAAGTCGGCCACCCCGATCCGGTGAGACATCGCCAGGTGGGCGCGACGGGCGCCGACCGCTCGCCCCGTATCGGTGGCCGGGGCTCCTCAGACGGCGCTGACGGTCACGGTGAACGCCTGGGTGACGACGCTCTTGGTGCCGCCCTTGCCGTACGTGGACGTGAGCACAACGGGAAAGACGCCGGGCTTGGCTGGGGTGCCTGAAATGGTGGCCGTGCCGTTGCCGTTGTTCACGAGTTTGAGGTGCTTCGGAAGCCTGCCTTTCTTGGATAGGTACGGCACCGGTACTCCCGTTGTGGTCACCGTGAACGCGAAGGACTTGCCGACCTTGGCCGAGGCGCTGCTGGCGCTGGTGATGAGCTGAGGAGGAAGTGCCAGCTCGACCGAACCGATGTCACACGGTGTGGGGCGGACAACGCCACGCTGGTCGGGAGTCGAACACGCTGACGCACTCTTGATGGCGCCGACGCCAGGACTCAAGGCCTCCAGGGCGATGGTCTTGGTCGGCCCCCCGTTGTCGGTGAGCCCGCCGGGGGCGAGAACTGCCAAAGCGTCGTTGATGTCGGTGCCGGCGGTGAAGCCGCAGCTGGCGTCGTCGGACAGGTTGTCGCCACCATCGATGACACCGGCGGCGCAGTCCCCGCCAGTACTCATGGCCACGATCGTGGCCGCCACCGCCGCCGGACCGTAGATCCCGCCCCCGCTGTTGGCGGCACCGTTGTGCGAGAGGGTGCCGGCCGTGAGGGTCAGGGTGCCTGTATTCAAGATTGCCCCGCCCTCACCGCCGAGGAGGGCGCTGTTCCCAAAGAGAGTGCTATCGGTGATTGTGAATGTGCCGGCGTTGTCGATACCACCTCCTCCGTCGCTGTAGTCGGCGCTGTTGCGCGCCAAGGAGCTGTCGGTGATGGTCACAGTGCCGCTGGTGTTGTCGATCCCGCCCCCGTTTCCGTCGACGGCGCTGTTGCCCGACAGGGTGCTCGTGGTGATCGTGTCCGTCCCGCCGCTGTTGTAGATGCCGCCGCCGCTCCCGTCGCCGGTGTTGTTGCCCGAGAGGCTGCTGCCGGTGATCGTCAGCGAACCAGAGACGTTGTCGATGCCACCGCCGTTGGCGCCGCTCGATGCGGTGTTGTCCGAGAGGGTGCTGTCGGTGACGACCACCGTGCCGCTGTGTTTGTCGATCGCGCCGCCCCCCTCGCCGGGGGCGTCGACGCCATTCTTCGACAACGTGCTCCCCGTTACTGTCAGGGCGCCGTCATTGACGATGCCACCACCAGAGTCCGAGCCGTCGTTATACAAAGTGCTGCCGGAGACGGTCAACGTGCCCGAATTGTCGATGCCTATGGCCGCGTTCTCGATCGTCAGACCCGAGATAGTGGCCATCACGCCCGAGGCCACATCGAACGCCGTCTTGCGAACGGACTCGCTCACCGTAAATGCCTCCGCTCCGGGGCCCACGATGGTGAGGTTGGTGGCGATGTCGATGGTGCTGGTGAGCGTGATGAAGGAACAGGCGGGGGAGGTGGCGAAGGTGATGGTCGCTCCCGAGGTCGCATTCGACACCGCCTGGGGCAGAGAGCCCGAGCCGGAGTTCTTGCAGTTGGTAACGGTCTGGGTCGCGGCACCGGCCACGGGCACAAAGACGACAGCGGCGCAGAGGGTGGCGAAGGCGACGACAAGAGCGGCGGCGAAGAGCCGGGGCCCCGGCTCGGTGATGGGCGCCGATGATCGACCTGACCGGGCGGGCCGGCGGCGGTCGTCGGTCTTCATCGCCATGCGTACCTCCGGTGCATCGCTGAAGACTCCATCGTAGATCTCGAAGGCGCCGCCCTCCAGATCGGAATTGAGCGACACCCAAGTGGAGCGCCAATGGGTGACCGACCCGTGCCCAGCGGTTATGGACGTCTTCAGACGTCTTCAGTCGGAACTCCGCCGCGTCGATACCGAGGAAGTGAACCAACCGGACACACATCCCGACACACCGCAGGCGGGAACCGGCGACTGCATCACGCCGAGGTCTGGTGGCGGGTCCCATCGCCTCAGGAGTGGGAATTCCCCCCGGGAGTCTGCCCGGTGCCCACTACGTGGCGGACCGAACAGCCCCGGCCATCGACAGGTGCCGACCATCTTTCGGTTGTTCGGGGCCGGAACATGCTCTCGCCCCAGGTATTCAGGACCCGCGCCGTGGTGACCTCCGGTTGGATCGACCTGGTCGTCGGGCTGGCCCTGGTGGCCGCCGCAGCAGTGATCTTCGCCGGGGAGAGAATCTCGCAAACCCTGGCCGTCGGCTTCGCTCTCGTTGTTCTCGGGTTGATGATCGGTGGCACCGGAGTCGGACGGATTCTCGCTCGCCTCGAGGTGCATCCGACCAGACTCGTATGGACGTGGGGCTTTTCGCGCCATGAGGTGGACCTGGCCGAAATCACCGAAGCGGCCCTGGTCGAACCCGGCGTCGCTCACCCCGGTGGCGCGTTCGGCGGCCTTCTCGGTGGTGGCCTGATCGCTGTCGCCATTTGGTGGGTGGTCGGGGTCGTCGGGTCGATGTTTCGAGCGGGACCCACTCTGGGCACACTCACGTTGATCGTCCTTCGACAATAGGGACTGTCGATACGGATAGATCCCATCGGCACGTTCTCGCAGACACCCGGATCCTCGGGGGCTTTCACCGCGCAGCAGGCTGTCCAGATGGCGATCGAGCGGTTGCACTCGCCGCCGACATTGGACGGACGGTGACGGAAAGGTCGGTCGGTAACCCATCGAACATCCGTGCTGACTCACTGCTACCGTCCTGGCGTGGTGGCGATTCCTGAGTCCGTCCGGGACGTGTTGGAGTCCTCCGCGCTTGCACACCTCGTCACCATGGAGCCCGACGGTCGGGCGCAGGTGTCGATCGTGTGGGTGGGCCTCGATGGAGAAGAGATCGTTGCCGGTCACTTGTCTGACCATCGCAAGCTGCGCAATATGCGACGGGACCCGAGAGTGGCATTGTCGATTGAATCCGGTACGCGCAACGCCACCGGCCTCGACGAGTACATAGTCATTCACGGACGGGCGCGGATCACTGAGGGAAGAGCGCCCCAGTTACTGCAGCGACTCGCTCACGTCTACCTCGGGCCCGATTCCATCTTTCCGCCCATGGATGATCCACCACCTGGCTTCATCACCCGTATCACCGTTGAACGGATCGGCGGGGTGGGACCGTGGGTCACCTAAAGGGGCTCCGAGAAAGGGCGAACAGCTGCCATTCGCCCGGGACGCCCTTGAGTTGGTGCTCACCGCGATCGCGGAAGACGATCCCTGATCCCGTCACCAGGTCGGTCACTGTTCTCGATACCAGGACTTCGCCGGGTTGTGCTCGCCCCTGGACCCTCGACGCGATGTGAACGCCGATACCGGCTACGTCATCCCCACGTTGTTCCACCTCGCCGGTGTGGAGGCCGACGCGTACGTCCAGACCAAGTTCACGTGCGCCTTCGCACAACGCACCTCCGCATTGAATTGCTCGCGCCGGTGCGTCGAAAGTGGCCAGAATTCCATCCCCGGTGTTCTTGACGAGTCGACCACCGAATCGATGGACCTGTCGCCGCGCCATCTGGTCGTGGTTGTCGAGCAGTTCGCGCCAGCGACGGTCGCCCGTGCCCGCCGCCTGTTTCGTGGAGTCCACGATGTCGGTGAAGAGAATCGTCGCCAGTACCCGTTCGGCATCGACCGTTCCTCTCGTCCCGGTCAAGAACTCCTCGATCTCACCCAGGATCTCATCGGTTTCGCCGGCAAAGGGGAGATGGTCGCTGCCGGGCAGCTCGATGAGCCTGGCTCCGGCGATATTCTCGGCCAGATACCGGCCATGGCCGATCTGGACAAAGGCATTGTCCCGTCGGTGCATCACCAGAGTGGGTGCCTCGATCTGGGGCAGTACGCCACGGACGTCGGAAACGGCGCCCAGGACATTCAGGGCCCGGGCGTTGGCCGGACTGGCGCCACGTTGACCCGCTTGTTTCCACCACGATCGAAATTCGACATCGGTGGCGAGGCTCGGGGCCATGAGGGCCACGTCGTCGAGGACATCTCCGGCGAAGTCCGGGTCGGTCACAGCCTCCACGAAGTTGTCGATGATGTCCTGGGGAAGCCCGGCCGGGTAGTCCGAGTCGCGAGCCAAGCGGGCGAAAGTATGCATGAGCACCTGCCCCGAGATCCTCTCGGGACAGGTGGCACTCAGCGACATACCGACCAGACCTCCCACGCCGACGGCGAAAAGCGCGGCACGCGAGGATCCAACAGCATCGAGAACCGCAATTGCGTCTTTCATCCACAGCTCGATCGCCGGGGCCGACCCGCTCGGGAGAGGGTCGGAGAGCCCAAACCCGACAGGGTCGAACCGTATGAGTCGACTGAATGACGCCAGGCGACGATCGAGGCGAGCCCAGTGCTGCTCCTCGTCCCGGTCGATCGAGATGGTGGAACCGTTCGTGAGTGCGAGTAAGTCGATGGGACCATCGCCCAGGACCTGATAGGCGACATGGAGCCCATCTCTCTTGGCATAGCGGATCTCGGCGAGGTCCACGGCGAGATGGTGGCGGGAACAGGTCGGCGACAAGGGCCCTCTATCCCATTGCTCCCGGTTATCCGCCGGTCGACGGATCGATGACGGCCGAGACTTTGGTGATCCGGTCGGCAGGGAAGCCTCCGCACCGCGCGTGCTCCTGGATGATGTCCTCGTCTGGAGCCACGTAGACGCAGTAGAGCTTGTCGTCGGTCACATAACTCGTGAGCCAGCGGATCTCGGGACCAAGCTCTCCGATCACCTTGTTCGACTTCTCGCTGATGGCCTGGAGCTCCGCCGCCGACATCTTCCCGGCCCCCGGTACCTCGCGCTCGATCACGTACTTGGGCATTGTTCCTCCTCCTACGTACCGACGGTATCCAAGGTGGATACTCAGAGTATGGTACTCATAGTATGCTAGTATCCATACCGTGAGTATCTCTGTCAAGCAGATTTCAGGATCATCCGGGGGAGACAGTCGGGTGGCTCACGGAGCAGTGACTCGTGCCTCGTTGATCGAGGCAGCCCGGGAGCTTTTCGGCTCGCAGGGGTTCGCCGACACCTCCCTCGACGAAGTTGTGGCCAAAGCCCAGGTGACCAAGGGCGCGTTGTACCACCACTACCGGGGGAAAGACGATCTCTTTGCCGCCGTGTACGAGCAGGTGCTCAGGGAACTCTCCGACCGGGTGGTCGCCGAATTCCTACGCCCCGATCCCTGGGAAGCGCTGGTATTGGGATGTGAGCTCTGGGTCGACGCACATCTCGATCCGGCGGTACTGCGCATCGCAATGCGTGACGCCAGAGCCGTTCTCGACTGGGACGTCATCCGCGACATCGAGGCCAGATACGGAGCGGTCCCCCTCCGCGGAGTACTGCGTCGGGCCATCCGAAAGGGAATGATCGGCCCACAACCCCTACGGCCGCTGGCCCTGATGGTGATGGGCGCACTCAATGAGGCGTGCTTCTACGTGGCTGACTCCGACGATCACGCCGTGGCCCGCGAAGAGGTTCACACCCTGATCGTGCGGCTCCTCGCCGGGCTGGCTGTCGATGCCGGTCAGGAGACCTCGGCCGACACCCCCCACTGAAGAAATCGACTGGTCCTTCCCGAGACGGGCCACGGACCGGCATTCGCAGATGGCCCCGTTTGAGCGACGAAACTACGGGTCGTGAACGACGAGGGGGGCGAGGGGGCGCGACCGGGGCCCTCCCCGGTAGCGCTCTCCACCATCTGTCGAGAGTGGACCAGGATCGGGTGCATCGGCTTCGGTGGCCCACCCACCCACATCGCCCTCCTGCGTCGCACGTGCGTCGAGCAGCGCCACTGGCTCGAGCCGCAAGAGTTCGAGGACGGCGTCGCCACCACCAATCTCCTTCCCGGTCCTTCGTCGACCCAGCTGGCCATCTTCTGCGCTTGGCGACTGCGGGGGCCGGTGGGAGCGGTCGTCGGAGGTCTGTCTTTCATCGTCCCCGGGCTGATTCTGATTCTGGCTCTGTCGGCAGTGTTCCTTTCGAGTCATCCGCCCACATGGATCGTGGGAGCGGCAGCCGGAGCCGGTGCCGCCGTCCCGGCAATCGCCGTCAAGGCGGCGTCCGGATTCGTGCCACCGAGTTGGACACGCATCGGCGCTCGCCGCTCCCAGAAAGTGCGTTGGATCCTTTACGCCCTCGTTGGAGTCGCCTCAGCGGCGGCAGCGGGGTCGTACCTTGTTCTCGCTCTTCTCGCCTGTGGCCTGGTGGAGATGATCGTTCGCCGTCAGCGCCAGCGCCCGCCGCAATCGCTTCGGTCCTTGGCCCCCTTCGCTGTCAGTCACGCCGTGGCTGTGGGTGGTTTCGGGGCCCTGGCTCTTGTTGCGTTCAAGGTGGGCGCGCTTTCGTATGGCGGTGGCTTCGTCATCGTTCCTTTGATGCAGCACGATGCCGTGACCACCTACCACTTCATGACCGGTCAGCAGTTTCTCAGCGCCGTCGTTCTCGGGCAGGTGACGCCGGGACCTGTCGTTCAGACGGTCGCCGTCGTCGGCTACGCCGTGGGAGGGATCGGGGGCGGGCTGTTCGCCGCGCTCGTCGCATTCTTGCCCTCTTTCGTCTTCGTCCTTGTCGGTGGTCGGCACTTCGACCGCGTCCGCGCCAATACCTCAATCCAGTCGTTCCTCACCGGAGCCGGGGCGGCCGTCATCGGCGCGATCGCTGGATCGGCGATACCTCTGGGTCTTTCGTTCGGGCATCTCTGGCAGATCGCCGGACTCGGCGCCGCCCTGTTCTGGCTCTTCGTCATCCGGCGGGGAGTTGTGAGCGCCTTGCTCCTGACAGGCATCGTGGGAGTGGTGCTGGCCGTCTCGGGGGTCTCGGTGTGACGTCCTGGGCTCGCTTTCCGTTCACCCCGGGCCTGACCATCATCGCTACCCTCATCGGCGGCGCTCTTCTCGGCCTCGTCGGGGCCCTGATCGCCATACCGGTCGCCGCCCACCATCCACCTCCTTCTCGAAGAGGTGGCTTTCCCCAGACAGAATCAGAGGTAGAAATTATTCTGGCGTTGCGGTTCCGTCGAAGACCCAGGTGAGTGCTTCGCACACGGCGTGATGACACACCGGGTCGAAGGCTGACCGCATACACGGCAGCGCGGGCACCGAGCCCCATCTGACCCAGTCGGTAGGTCCACGGTTGGTGGGCCACGTCACGGGCTGTTGCATTGGCTCCACGGGGTCCCGTTGTGGTCACCACCGGTTGCCTCTACCCGCCGAGACGTTATTGAACCGGTCCGGCGGCCAATCGTTATGTGTCCGGGACCGAACGTCAGGACGACTCCATCGTTTCTGTCTTGCGCATGTCCGTGCACCGCGGTGGTGTTTCGTGTTCGCGATGGCGGGGTAGGGCCGGGCATGGCCGTGGCCGAGCCTCGTTCGACCGACCCCCCGAGAACAAAGATCGAGCGACCTCGCTTTGATCCGACACGCCCTCGGGTCCATTCCGGTAGGTAAGTCGTCGAGAGTCGGGGCGATGTCAGGGAGACAACGGGTGCCGCCTCTGTCTTCTGAGCTGAAATCCTTCGATTGCCTCAGTTGTCAAGTGCTGCCGGCATTCGTGAGTACGACATCCTGCTCGACAAGCGGAAGACCTGCCTTCGAGCTGGCTTCTGTTGAGCCCAGGGTGCCCACGACGAAGCAATCGGTTCCGGTTGGACAACTCACCGGATACGCTTCCACATACTGAAGAGAAGTGCTCGGAGGAGTAGGCAGTGGCTGGCTGCTCCAGGTCTGCCCTCCGTTGTTGGTTGTCAAGATGAAGGCGATTTGGGGGACATAAGGGCAGGAACCTTGGCACGTGCTTCCCAGGGCCCCACCGGTAGCCCAGCATTGCGAATCAGTCGGACATGAGATCGAGTCGATGCTCGGTATGCCCGAAACTCCAGACGGCGTCAGACTTTCGGCGGGATACGTCGACCATGACTGGCCACCGTCATTCGTGACGAGCACTCCACTCGATGTCAGGAAGCCGCCGCTGTTGTTGTGGGATTCAATCGATATGCAGTGCACATCACTGGAACACGACATGATCCCGACAATGGCTCCGAGAGGTGGCACCGCAGCCATTGACCACGTGGCGCCGCCGTCAGTGCTGTAGATCGCCGACGCCCTGCCCTGACCCATGGTCCCTACCGGGGTGCTGCCGGTCGCGATGCACCGCCCGTCGCCGAAGCATTGGAGCGCCTCGCTTGAGTCACTCGGAACAAACGACAATGGGAGCGTCGTGGCGGTCCATGTCTGTCCACCGTCGGATGTGACGAACGACGCGTTGGGCCGGTTGGGAGCCGTTGGCCCGGAAACGTTGTACATAGCAACGCAGGTCGAGGGGGTCGCACATGACAGCAAAACCGGCGAGTTGTTCACACCTGGGATCTTGCGGGAAGTCCAGCTTTGACCCCCGTCCGATGTCACATACATGGAAGAGGACTTGCCGGCATCGGGGATCTGGCCGGCAACCATGCAGGTATTTGCCGTTGGGCATGTGAAGCCGAAGAAGTAGGTCTCATCATTCGGTCTGAGAGAAACCTGCCAGGTCGATCCCCCGTCATGGGTGACCGAGATGACGGCCCGAGAGTTCTGGTGCAAGCTCGGTAGGTACGTACCGTCTGAATAGCAGGTCATCGTGGTCGGACAGGTGAGTTGCGTGGTGAACTGCTGAGTGGTCGGAAGCGGACCCAATGCCGAGCTGGCTTGCCACCCCGGACCGGTGATGTAGCCGGCCAAACTCCACACACCATTGGCTGATGGGACCGCAGAACCGGGCTGGTTCTGAGATCCGTTCGGATGCAGGGTCACCAGAGGCACGGCAACCGCAGCCGCGACGAGGGCGGCCACGGCGAGTACCGCCAGGGTCACGCGTTGACGACGTGGTGCAGCGGTGAACGCGACGCGGCGACTCCAACCCGGGTACGTGTGAGACACCCTCGGTCCGGCGCTTTCGTCGGATCGTGTGGCAGCAATTCGACGTGCATCGAGGAGGTCTGGTTCGGGGATCTCCGAGTCCAAGAGGGGATCCATTTCAGACAGCAGGGACTCGATGCTCATGGCGTCTCCTTGATGGTCATACATGCAGGTGAGGTATCGGTCGAGGAAAAGGATGGTGGGCGACGGAGGGCACCTCGAAGACGGGACTTTGCTCGTTTCATACGGAGTGCGATGGCGTTGATCGAACAACCCAACACTGCGGCAGCTTCGGCATGAGTGAGCCCATCCCATACGACGAGAAGCAGAACTTCCTTGTCAAGTGGTCGGAGCTCGCCGAGGGCCTCACGAAGTCGAAGATGCACCGGGTCCGACGAAGTGAGAGCAGAGCCGTCAGGAGTTGGTTGGGCAGCGAGTCGGGTCAGTAGACGGCTCCGGGACCCTTGATGGCGATGGTGTTCGAGGAGGCGACGGCGTGCCACACCGAAGAGCCAGAGACGCTCTTCGGGAGGAGACGGAACCTCGTCAAGACGTCTCCACGAAACGGCGAAAATGTCTGCCACCAAGTCGTCGCAGTCCGCTGGCCCATCGTGTACTCGACGACGGACGTAGCTGTAGATGGACCGGTAGTGCTCGAGGTAGAGAGACTCGAATCGCGTGTGAGCCTCCGGTGCGACGACTGGAGATGTCATGCGCCCTCCGCCTTTGGCCAGTTCACGCTTCTACATGACGCCACGGCACGAAATCTGTCTGATGTCGTGAAATTGGCGGTTGAGCTGGGGTTACTCGCGTAACGTCAATGGACGAAGCGCCGAGTGGCCCCCACGAGATCCGGTTGCATGACGCAAGATACTTCTGACGTGTTAGTCGAGCCCTGATTGTCGTCTACCGACTTACCTTTGAGCCGCCCCCGGGAACCTTTCCTCTCGATGATGCCCGGTCCATTCTGGCCGATCCTTCACACTGGGACTCCTCCCTCGAAGTCGGACTCATTCACGACGGGATAGTTGAGGGTTCCATGAGGCAAGCTGCAGGTGTGGTGGATGCGCGCTCAGCCGCCACGCACCGATCGGTGTGATTGAGGACTTGTCAGGAACGGGTGCGCTGCGTCTGGGTCAAGAACTGCTGTCCCAACTCGCCGGTTGCACTGCACGAACACGCAATGATTCCGAGTACCCCGAAATCGATAAGCCACACCCCCCTTCGCATGAGCCAATTGTCCCACCGGCTCTACACGCTGGTCGGAGGATCTCGGCTGTTCTGCTCGTAGCGTCGGGAGTCTCGGCGTCCTTCGACTGATCTTTCGGCGCTCATGTGTTCGTCGAGTTCCACAGAGGCCCGTATCTGGTCAGGATAGGTGGCGGAGAGACAGAAGGCTCCGGGCGTTGTGGAGCAGCTTGCAGAAAATCTTGCCGAGATTCAGTTCAGTCGTCCTCCCCATTGATAGCGGGTCGGGCGGCTCTGGCCTCCCCTCACGGACGTGAACCCTTGCGGTCGCTATGTCGATCTGCTCTGAGACGCCCTCCGGGATCTCTCACCGTCCGAAAACTGACGGAATGAGCGGCAGGTCAGACACAGAGGCTGGCATGCCGCCTGTCGACGGGGTGGTTGTGGCCCTCACAACAAAGCGCGATTTCCCGTGGCTACAAACGTGGCCACAGAACCTGGTCCATGACTCCAGGTGGATCTGGTCAAAGCCGCATGACCTGCGCAAACGGGTGGAGGCGATGGGACTCGAACCCACGAACCTCTTGACTGCCAGGCTTGAGCCCTCCGCTCTAACCGCCGGACACCGACCGCCAAACGGTCAGGTGTCAAGCGCTTTCGCCTCGTTACCGTTCAACGGCGAAAGATCGGTGCTGGTGGGGGAGTAGCGCCGCGCCCTGGTCCCGGCGCTGGTCCCCAGCAGTTGGACTGTCGAGGCGCGACTTGTCGACCCGTGAAGAGGCAAGGGTCGCCGGCCCTCTTCGGTGACATGACCGAGTCCTTCGGATTGTCAGCCTCATGGCTCGGCGCCAGCAATCGGACCCGAACTTGCTCACTGCACATCAGGCCGCGATTGGGACCTTGGACCCTGACATCAGGCTCCCGGAGGGAGCAGGATTTGGGAACTATGTATCTCGAACTCGACCCGAATCTTACTTCCGAGCAGCGCGAGGTCCGGTCCGCCACTCATGGATTTGCTTCCGGGGTGCTGCGTCCAGCGGCAACACGCTTGGACCGGATGACACCCGATGAGGTGGTGGCTGGGGGATCCCCTCTGTGGGACGTCTTTCGGTCTTGGTACGAGCTCGGGAACCACACTGCGGGCCTCGCCCCCGCGCACGGCGGAACTGGAATCGACGGCCTCACCCGCCACCTCATCCTCGAGGAACTCGGATGGGGCAGCGCCGGTCTTGCCGCCGGGCTGGGAGTAGCGGCCCTGCCGTTCGAGTTCACCGCCATGCTGGCGGAGATGACGGGCAACCATCGGGTGCTCGACGAGGTCGTGGCTCCCTTCGTGGCCGACCGCGAGGCCCTTCATATCGGTTGTTGGGCCATTACCGAGCCCTCCCACGGCTCCGACGCGCTCGACGCTGGGGTAGACGCCTTCACCAGGGCCAGAGCCGCCGGATCTTGTCGGGCTGTGGCCGACGGCGACGAGTGGGTCATCACCGGCGAAAAGGCAGCATGGGTGTCGAACGGCACCATCGCCACCCATGCCCTGTTGTTCTGCACGGTGGCGCCGCTGTCGGGGCCGGCCGGAGGTGGCGTGGCCATGATCCCGCTCGACGGCCCAGGAATAGAGCGTGGTCCAGCACTCGACAAGCTTGGACAGCGGGACCTCAACCAGGGGGGGATCCGCTTCGACGGAGCCCGGATACCAGCTGACTATCTGCTGGTCGGCCCCGACCTGTACCCGATCGTGCTGTCCACTGTCCTGTCCCTGGCCAACGCGGGGATGGGGGCCATCTTCACCGGCCTGGCGCGCGCCGCCCTGGAGGACGCCCTCGCCTACGCCAAGGTCAGAACCCAAGGCGGCCAACCGATCGCTGAGCACCAGCTGGTGCAAGGGAAACTGTTCGCCATGTTCGCGGCGGTAGAGCAGGCCCGGGCCCTGTCGCGTGCGGCCCTCATCCACAACAGCCAGACGTTTCCAGCGGACCTCGAGTACTCCATCGCGTCGAAGGTGACCTGCACTCAGAGCGCGTTTCAGGTGGCTCACGAGGCCCTTCAGGTGCTCGGCGGCATCGGCCTCTCGACCGAGCTTCCGGTCGAGAAGTACTTCCGCGATGCCCGAGCCTCGCTGATCGAGGACGGGGTCAACGAGTTCCTGGGCCTGCTCGCAGCTCGTGCGATCATCGACGGGTACTCGCTCGAAGAACCCTGAGGGCCGCGGCCCAACGTCCGAGGGCCGCCCGTGGCCGCCCAAGCCAGGTAACGATCAGAGGATCAGCTCAGGTCTTCACCTGCGGGCAAGACGCTGTCCACCACTGTGGCGAGCAGGGTGATCTTGGTGAGTTCTCCGACGACGGTTGCCGCTTCGCCGGCCGCCCGGAGCAGGCCCGTCCCTGTGGTCGCCTCGTGAGTGACGATTTCGAGGTGGACCTGGGTGAGACGATCGACATCCGCTTCCTTGGCGGCGACTCCTGGGATCAGCTTGCGGTTGTAGAGCGGCAGCGCTCCGAGCGCCGCGAACGCAGTCGGGTCGACACGCTGCTCGATAGAGCCGCTCAGCGACAGCAGCTCGATGCCAGCCCGTACAAGTTGGGCGCGAACCTCGTCGCCTTCCTGTTCGAACTCGATGTGGGCCAGCTTCTTGGGGAAGCCCCAGATCTCGCGGCCGGCGCAAAGAGCGGCATCCGAGTCGACGTAGATGAGCGGGCAGAACATGCCTGGCGTTCCTTCTCGTTCCGCGCTGATCAACACCACAACCTCGCGATACGGGCCGATCGTCGTGTCGGGATAATCGGCGAATACCACGGCCCGCGATGGTGACTCGGGGAGCTGCAGGCCGTCGGGGAGAACATCTCCGAGGGCGGCGCCCTCCAGGAAGCACGTGACCATGCGCGAGCGGTGGTATTCGTACGGCGGGAACGGATACAGCGGAGCAATCGACGGTGAACCACCCATGACTGAAGCCTCCTTGTTCGAATACAAGCATCCTGCGTCGGACGTGCACGGGATAGGGCCTTTCGTCCCAAGCGTCCAATCCCGCAGATGTTGTTGAGGCGGGCCTGTTCTGGGGCTTTGGACTCTGGCTCGGCGCCTTGGCGTGACCGAGACTGTGAGGAGGAGTCAGGCGCACAGGGGGCCCTGCCGGAAGACGACCGGGCCCGCGATGTCGAGGGAGGTCAAATGGCGATGGTCAGCGGAGCCAAGTTACTGGTCCGCTCGCTGCAGGTCGAAGGCGTCCGCGCCATGTTCGCCATCACGGACATCTCCTTCACCCCCCTGTCGATAGAGGCCGAGGCCGCCGGGATGCTCGTTGTGGCAGGCCGACATGAAAGTGCGCAGGTTCACATGGCCGACGCCTGGGCCCGAGCCACGGGGGTTCCCGCCGTCGTGGTCGGCGGCATGGGACCCGGAGTAGCCAACCTGCTCCCAGGCGTGGTCAACGCCTGGATCGAAGGGGTCCCCGTGGTGGTAATCGGCACCCAGCGAAGCTCCCGAGTGGGCCAGGCCATTCGCCGCAACCGCTTCCAGTACACACCACAGCTGGATCTGTTCCGCCCGGTCACCAAGTTCGCCGCCGCCATCCCCGAGACGAGGCGAGTCCCGGAGTACATGCGAGAGGCGTTCCGCCACGCGCTCGGGGGCCGGCCCGGGCCCGTCTACCTCGAGCTCACCCCAGAGCTGCTGCGCGACGAGGCCGACGAGGGCGCCAACCCCGTGCATGCTCCGGTGGCCTACCGAGCCGCCGTCGGAGCGCCTGACCCCCACGCCATCGAGCACGCCGTGGCGTTGCTCAGCCAATCTGCCCGGCCGCTCGTGCTGGCCGGCAACGGCGTCCACATCGCCGAAGCATCCGGGGAACTGGCCCGTTTCGCCGAGGTCTCCGGAGCGGCCGTGTGCACCACGCCGGGGGCCCGAGGGGCCATCTCCGAGCGCCACCCCCATGCAGTCGGGATGGCCCACGCCCTGTTATCGCCGGTGATGCAGGAGGCCGATGTGGTGGTCGCTGTCGGTACCGGCATTGGTGAGGTCGTCGGCTATGGCCAGTTCCCAGCGTGGGCTGGGCCGGCGGCCCAGCAGCTCATTCATATCGATCGTGACCCGTTGGGCATCGGGGTGAACCGACCGGTCGACGTCGCCATCGTGGGCGACGCCCGCCAGAGCCTCAGCGCCCTGACGAAAGCCGTTGGTGCTTCGCACGTTCGCAATGACGGCCGCTGGGCCCGCGAGCGGGCCGCCGAGGCCCACAGCGTCATGGCGATGATGGCCGACGGCGGCCTCGAGCTCGACGCGTCGCCCATCCACCCCGCACGGCTGGCGGCCGAATTCGCCCGATTCCTACCCGAGGATGCCCTCGTCTGCCTGGACGGTGGGAACTCTGCCCTATGGGCCCACCTGGCCCTGGTGGTGACCCGGCCCCGGTCGCTGTTGTGGACGGGGCACTTCGGGCACCTCGGCACCGGTCTCCCTTATGCCATAGGGGCGAAACTGGCCTGCCCCGATCGTCCCGTGTTCCTGTTCAGTGGCGACGGTGCCTTCGGATTCAATCTGCAGGAACTCGAGACAGCGGCCCGAGTCGGTGCGGCACTGGTAGCCGTTGTGAACTGCGATTATGCCTGGGCGATGGAGGAGCAGGGGATGCTCGATGAGGTGGGACGCACCATCGGCGTCCACACATCTGTCGTCCGCTACGACCTCGTCGCAGAGGGCCTTGGTTGCTACGGGGAGCTCGTGGACGCGCCTGAGCAGATCGTGCCTGCGCTCGAGCGAGCGAGCGCCTCGGGCCGGACGGCCGTCGTGCAAGTAGTTGTTGACCACGCGGCGAACGTCAACCCCCCAGGCCTGGCCGAGTTCCTCGATATGTACAGCGGAGCGACGACGTGAGAGATTGGGTTCCTGCGCGTCCGAACTGATCGACACCGGTTCAGCCCCGACGGGCAAATATCGGCACCTCCGACGGTCACGTTGGTGCCCTGCGCCTGGGTCCACACGAGCGTCGTCTGGCAGTTGGGGTCAGCATGGGTCCCACTCGTAGTGCCACGTGATCTGCACCACGCGTGGACGATTACCTAACCTGCGCAAACGGGTGGAGGCGATGGGACTCGAACCCACGAACCTCTTGACTGCCAGTCAAGCGCTCTACCAGCTGAGCTACGCCCCCGGGCGACCAGGAACGATATCAGCCTGGCCCCGTCCCTCTCACCTGCGCTCGTTGGGAACCAAGGGAGGGGTAACGGGAGCCGTTGCCGGCGATCCGTAGAATCCCCGTGATGGCGAGGCCCTTTGACGTTCAGGAGATCGAGCAGAAGTGGCAGCGGCTCTGGGCCGACGAGGGCTCTTACGAGGTCGACGCTGACGATCCGCGTCCGTCTCAGTACGTCCTGTGCATGTACCCGTACCCGTCGGGCCCAGCTCATCAGGGCCACGTCCGGAACTACACCTTCGGCGACCTCCTGGTCCGGCACCGGACAATGCAGGGCTTCGCCGTTCTGTCGCCGTTCGGCTTCGACTCGTTCGGCCTGCCGGCGGAGAACGCGGCCATCCGGACCGGCACCCACCCGCGTACCTTCACCGAGGAGCGCATCGCCGAGCTGAAGGCCAGCGTCGTGGCCCTGGGAGCTGTCTATGACTGGCGGCGTCAGATCCGTAGCCACGACCCCTCCTACATGCGGTGGAACCAGGTGATCTTTCTTCGGCTTCTCCAGGCCGGTCTGGCCTACCGGGCCATGGCCCCCGTGAACTGGTGTCCGGGCTGCCAGACGGTGCTGGCCAACGAGCAGGTCCTGGCCGATGGCACCTGTGAGCGCTCGGGTGACGTGGTCATTCAACGCGACCTGGAACAGTGGTTCTTTCGGATTACCTCCTACGCCGACGAGCTTCTGGCCGACCTCGAGACCCTGGACTGGCCCGAGCGGGTCAAGACCATGCAGCGCAATTGGGTCGGTCGTTCCGAAGGGGTGGAATTCGATCTGCAAGTGGTGGGCCACGGAGCCGAAGGAGGCACCCTGCGGGTCTTCACCACCCGGCCCGACACCAGCTTCGGCATGACCTATGCCGTGGTGGCGCCCGAGCATCCTCTGGTGGACGTCATCACCACCGACGCACAGCGCTCCGCCGTTGACGAGGTGCGGACAGCGGTGGCCCATATCACGGAGCACGAGCGGATGTCGTCCGACATCGAGGGGCAGACCCTGGCCAAGCGCGGGGCGTTCACCGGCGGATGCGTGGTGAATCCATTCAGCGGCGAGCAGATCCCCGTCTACGTGGCCGACTACGTCCTCATGCGCTACGGGACCGGAGCCATCATGGCCGTCCCGGCCGAGGACGAGCGCGACTGGGACTTCGCCCACGCCCACGGCCTTCCTGTCGTGCGCACGACGCGACCACCCGAGGGCTTTGACGGGGGGGCCTGGACGGGTGACGGCGTGAAGGAGAACTCCGGATTCCTCGACGGCCTGGACATCACCGCGGCCAAGGAGCGGGCCATCGAATGGCTCGAGGCCGAAGGGTTGGGTCGGCGCACGGTCAACTACCGCCTGCGCGACTGGCTCGTGTCACGCCAGCGGTTCTGGGGATGCCCGATCCCGATCATCTACTGCCCCGAGCACGGGGCCGTCGGCGTCCCCGAGGATCAACTGCCCGTCGTGGCACCCGATGATGTCGAGTTCCTGCCGACCGGGGAGTCGCCGCTCCTGCGCCACTCGACGTTCCGACACACCACGTGTCCGGTGTGTGGAGGCCCGGCTGAACGCGAGACGGACACGATGGACACGTTCGTCGACTCTTCATGGTATTTCCTGCGATTCTGCGACCCCTGGTCCGAAGATCGACCCTTTGATCCCGCCATCGCCGCACAGTTCATGCCCGTCGACCAGTACATCGGCGGAATCGAACACGCCATTCTCCACTTGCTCTACGCCCGTTTCTACACCCGGGCCCTTATCGACGTGGGCCTCGCTCCGGGCATCCCACGCGAACCTTTCCGCCGACTTTTCACCCAGGGGATGATCCGGCTCGACCACAAGAAGATGTCCAAGTCCAAGGGCAACCTGGTCGCCCCGACGAAGTACTTCAACACCGTCGGCGCCGACGCCCTGCGCCTCTTCCATCTCTTTGCCGGTCCCCCGGCGGACGACATGGACTGGAGCGCCCAGACCGATGAGATCATCCAAGGCTGTGCCCGGTTCCTGGACCGCGTCTGGCGCCTGACGGTGGAGACGGATGCCGAGGTCACGTGGCGTGAAGGAGAGCAGACGGACTCTGATGTGGCGCTGACCCGGTCGGTCCACCGTTTGATCGCCAAGGTTTCCGACGACATGGAGAGGTGGTCCTTCAACACGTCGGTCGCCGCCTGCATGGAATTCGCCAACGACCTCCAGGGCTACCGGCGCGAGGCGTCAGCCGGCATCCACCGCTCCACTTACGATGCCGCCGCCGACGCCCTTTTGCTCCTGCTGGCACCGATGACTCCGCACGTGACGGCCGAAGCCTGGGAGAGACGTCACGGACCGGGTGCTCGGCTCCACACCCAGTCGTGGCCGACCTACGACCCCGGTTTGGCCCGGGCCGAACGGGTGACGATGATCGTGCAGGTGAACGGCAAGCTGAAGGACCGCATCGAGGTGGTGCCCGACATCTCCGAGGCCGATGCCATCGCCTTGGCCCTGGCCTCGGAGCGGGTGATGGAGGAACTTCAGGGGAAAGTGCCGTCGCGCATCGTGGCCCGGCCGCCCCGCCTGGTCAATATCGTCCTCTAAAGGCGTCGGCCCCCCGACCGCGGCCACGGCACCGGGGGCTTATGACGACTTGAAGCCGGCCAACATCTGCTGCACGCGGGCGTGGTCCATCCGGTAGGGGGCGTAGAAGCTGATCCGCGTGACCATGTCGCCGTAGCGGCCAAGGAGCTTGGCGGGAATCTCTTCGGGCGGACCGACGATGGCGAAGGCGTCGACGATGTCGTCGCTGATGAGACCGGCCATTGCTACCCACTCGCCCCTCTTGGACAAGGTGTTCAGTTCCGAGTGGAGATCGCCCCACCCGTGCAGGGCGAGCACCGGCTTGTACGCCGGCGTCGAACCGTAGAAGGCGAGCTGCGCCTTCACACCTTGTACGGCGGTCTTCATCTCTTCTTCGTTGGTACCGGTGACGATCATGGCCGGGTATGAGATGGCGAATCCCTCACGGGTACGGCCGGACTTGACCAGACCTCGTTCGAGGGCGGGCAGGGTGATCTCGCGCATATAGCGCTCGGTGGTGAAGCCGTGGGCCAGCAGCCCGTCGGCCACTTCGCCGGCCACCTCGGTCATCAGCTCGCCCACGGCGGCCAGGAATACCGGCGGTGCGCCGTACGGATTGGGCCCGGCGTTGAAGAACGGGGTCATGAGCGTATGGGTGTAGAAGTCACCGCGGAAGGCGAGCTTGGTGCCGTCGTGCCACGCCGACCAAATGGCCCGCATGGCCTGGATGAACTCACGCATGCGGGCCGCCGGATGGGACCACGGCATCGAGTAGCGCTTGGTGATGTGGGGCTTGATCTGCGAGCCGAGGCCGAGAAGGAAGCGGCCCTTCGAGAAGGTCTGGAGGTCATTGGCCAGAACGGCCATCGTCATGGGGTTGCGAGCAAAGGCGACGGCTATGGCCGTGCCCAACTCGATGTGTTCGGTGTGCTCGGCGGCGAGAACGAGCGGCAGAAACGGATCGTGCGACGTCTCCGCGCACCACAGTCCGTCGAACCCGTCTTCTTCAGCACGGCGTGCCGAGCTGATGGCGTCACTGGGATCGAAGCTGATTCCTCCGTCGATGAGCATCGACGGCACCCTATCGGACGTCGATCGACAACGCCGGTGACAGATCCGTTGCGTCACATCTCGTCGGGACTGATGCCCTCACCGTCCTCACCGGGCTCGCCCGGTTCACCGCGCTCCTTGCGTTCGTCGCGCAGGTAACGCTCGAGTTCGGCCGCCAGCTCGTCGCCCGTCGGGAGCTCTCCGATGTCGAGGGGATTTCCTTCGGCCGTGTCCACCGAGTGCTCGAGCTGACGGACCATGGCTGTGTGCTCGGTGCTCTTGGAGATGAGGTCGTCGACCTGTCGCAACGACGCGTCAGCGGCGGTGTGCAGAGGCGTTGCGTCGACCGACAGGCCGGTGACCGAGGCAAGGCCGTCGAGCAGCGCGGCGCTGGCCGAGGGAAACGCCATTCCCGAGACGTAGTGCGGCACCCGCGCCCACAGGCCGACGGTGGCGATATCGGCCTCGCCCAGGGCCAACTCGAGAGCGCCCCACACACCCGAAGGCACGTCGATCTCGCCCTGGACGATGCCGATTTCCGCCACGAGGTCGGCGGAGGTCGGCGGCGCGGTGGCGGCCAGGCGCACCGGGCGGGTGTGCGGCGCCGGGGCGGGAAAGGCGCCCAGGCCGACGACAATGCGGACCCGGAGCTCAAGGCACAGGCCGACGACGGAGGACACGAAGCTGGGCCAGCGGAAGTCCGGTTCCGGGCCCACCAAGAAGCAGACGTCGGCGCCGTCCAGGTCCTGGCCCAGGCGCATCTGGATCACGGGCCAGGTCAGGCCCTCGTTGATGCCGCGGGCGATATGGACCACGGGCCGACGCGCCCGTTGATCGATGAGGGACTCACCGTCAAAGGTGGCGAGCAGCTCCGTCGGTCCAGCCGACAGCAGAGCCGAGATGGCCCCGTCGGCCCCGAGCCCGGCATCCACCCAGCCTTCGAGGGCCACGACGAGCACGGGTTTGTCGAGGACCCGGTCCAGATGACGTTCGTAGAGAGTCACGCGCCCGCCCCGGTCACGACGACTCCAACGTCTGCACGGCCATCTCGGCCAGCCGCACGACGCTGGTGGCGAATCCGTCGACGCTCGAGCGGTCTCCGGCGGTCGCTCCGCCGACGTAGCGGGCGTAGACGCCCTGCAAGATGCAGGCCAGTTTCCAGTAACCGAAGGCCACGTAGAAGTCGAGACGTGAGATATCGCGACCTGACGCCGCCTGATAGCGCGACCGGATCTCGGCCCTGTTGGGGAAGCCCGGGACGGTCGTCGGCGTCACACCGAGGATGGCGGCTTCGTCTCCGGCTTCGGTCCAGTAGACCATCAGCAGTCCGAGATCGGCGAGGGGATCGCCGAGCGTGCAGATCTCCCAGTCGAGCACGGCCCGCACGGTGCCGTCGGGTCCGAGCACGGAGTTGTCCAGGCGGTAGTCGCCGTGAACAATGGCGGCCCCCACCTGCGCCGGAACGTCGGCCGCCAGCTTGTCGTGGACGGCGTTGATGATGGTGGCGGTGTCTGCCCCTTCCACGGTCGAGTTCTTGAACTGCTCGTACCAGCGCCGGAGCTGACGTTCGATGTACCCCTCGCGCTTGGCGAAATCGCCTAAGCCAACGGCGTCGACGTCCACGGCGTGCAGCGCGGCGAGGGTGTCGGCCATGGACTCACCGGCCCGTCGCCGGGAGTCGAGGTCGAGCTCGCGCTCGGCCGTCTCGGCGTCGCGCACGATGTGGCCGTCCACGAACTCCATGACATAGAAGGGGCGCCCGTTCACGGACTCCTCCAGGCACAACCCGAAGGTCATGGGGACGGGAACGACCGTCGGGCCGAGGGCCGTGATCACCCGGTACTCGCGGGCCATGTCGTGGGCGGTGGGCAGGACATGGCTGAGCGGTGGTCGTCGCAGCGCATAGCGGCGCCCACCGGCGTCGGTCACGCGGTAGGTGAGGTTCGAACGGCCCCCGGCGATGAGCTCGAAAGTGACGGGCGTCTCCACGCCCGGGATGTTGTTCGAGAACCAGGTCTCCACCCGCTCGGTGTCGATCCCTTCGACGGCGTCGGGAGCAGAGGCGGGGGAAGCGACCATGCGGTGCACGCTATATCCAGCATGGGAGACGATCGACCTCCGGTATCGTCATGGCGTGATCAATGTGATCGATGTCACCGATGCCACCTTCGAGCACGACGTCCTCGACCGTTCGGTCGAGGTCCCCGTCGTCATCGATCTCTGGGCCCCGTGGTGCGGGCCCTGCCGGACACTCGGACCCATCCTCGAGAAGGTGGTAGGCGCCTCGAACGGCGCCGTCGAGCTCGTGAAGGTCAACGTGGACGAGAACCCTCGGGTGTCGACCGCTTTCCAGGTGCAATCGATCCCTGCCGTGTTCGCCGTACGCGACCGCAAGATCGTCGACCAATTCATTGGCGCCCTTCCCGAGCAGCAGGTGGCGGCCTTCATCGCCGGCCTGGCCCCGACGCCGTCGGAGGCCGACGAGCTCGTCGCCGCCGGCGACGAGGCGTCGTTGCGCCAAGCCCTGGCCCTCGAGCCCGATCACCCCGCCGGCGTGGTGGCCCTGGCCCGCCTCCTCGTGGCCGCCGGTACGCCAGCCGAGGCGCTCGAGCTCCTGGCCCGTATCCCCGAGACGGCCGACTCCCGCGTCGCCGCCGCCGAAGCACGGCTGGCCGCCCAGCAGGTCGAAGTCCCGGCCGACGGCGTCGACGTCCTGCTCGATGCCCTTTTACCCAAGGTGAAGGACGATGCCGATGCCCGCCAGGAGTTCCTCGATCTCCTCGAGACGCTCGGGGCCGACGATCCTCGCGTGGCCCGGTACCGAAAGGCGCTGGCCGCCACGTTGTTCTGAGCCTCTTCCCCGGGTCTCGTCCGGCATCTCTTCGGGCGGCGGGGGAGCGGCGCAGTAGCCTCCCCGCTCGTGCGTCTGGTGCTCGGGGACCGTAGTTACGACCTGAGTACCCGGGCGCTCGTGATGGGCATCTTGAACCGGACCCCGGATTCCTTTTTCGACCGCGGCGCCACCTACGAGCTCGAGATGCTGCTGGCACGGGCGGAAACCCTGGTGACCGACGGGGCCGACCTGCTCGACATCGGCGGGGTGAAGGCCGGTCCCGGTCCCGAGGTGACAGAGGCCGAGGAGCTCGACCGCGTCATCCCCGCCATCGAAGCCCTGCACGCCCGCATCGACATCCCGCTTTCGGTGGACACATGGCGAGCCTCGGTGGCTCGGGTGGCCTACAAGGCAGGGGCCGTCATGGGTAACGACATCAGCGGCTTCGCCGATCCCGACTACCTGAAGGCGGCGGCCGAGGCGGGCGCCGCCGTGGTGGCCACCCATATCCGCCTGGCCCCCCGCGTGCGCGATCCCGAGCCCGTCTACGACGACGTCCTCGACGCCGTGGGGAGCTTCCTCGCCGACCGCGTCGGCCGGGCGGCAGCGGCGGGCATCGCCCCCGACCGGATCGTCCTCGACGCCGGGCTCGATCTGGGCAAGACGGCCGAGCAGTCGCTCACCCTTCTGCGCGGTTCGGCCGTCCTGGCCCGGCTGGGCCATCCCGTTCTTCTCTCGGCCTCCAACAAGACCTTCTTGGGTGGCGTTCTCGATCTCGACATCGACCATCGGGGCGATGCCTCTCTGGCCGCCGCCGCCCTCGGGGTGGCTCTCGGCTGTCGGATCGTCCGCGTCCATGACGTGGCGGGGAGCAGGATCGTCTGCGACAGCCTGGCCGCCGTCATGCGGGCGGCCTGAGCATGGCCACGAGTGCGCCCGGGGAGACGAAGACAGCGAAGAAACCTGCCGGAGACCCCGGTGTCTACCTGGTGCGCGGTGACGACGCCTCTCTCGTGGGCCAGGCGGTGCACGATCTGCTCGGTGTTCTCGTCGGCGAGCGCGACGCGGCGACGGTGGTGGAGGAGCACGGCGGACCGGGCGCCCCCGACCTCGAGGCCGGCTTGATCGTCGATGCCCTCACGACACCCCCGTTCATCACCGACCGCCGAGTAGTGGTGGTCCGCGAGGCGGGGCGACTGCTGTCGGCCGACGCCGGGCGACTGGTCTCGTGTCTCGATGACCCCGTCCCCGGTGTCGTGCTCGTCTTGGTGGCCGGGGGAGGCACCATTCCGGCCGCCCTGGTGAAAACCGTCGACCGGCTCGGCTCTGTGGTGGACACGGCGGTGGGGACCGGTCGGGCCCGGACCCAGTGGTTGGTTGAACGCCTCCACGCCGCCCCGGTGCGACTCGACGCCCGGGCCGCCACCCTGCTCGGTGACCACCTCGGGGGTGACCTGAGCCGGCTCCAGGGACTGCTCGACACCCTCGAGGCGGCCTATGGCTCAGGGGCGGCCATCGATTCGGAGAAGCTCGAGCCCTTCCTGGGAGAGGCCGGTCGGGTGGCCCCGTGGGACCTGACCGACGCCATAGACGCCGGCGACACGGCCACCGCCCTGGCCGCCCTGGGCCGGCTGCTGGGGCCGGGAGGATCCCACCCCCTCGTGATCTTGTCCGTCCTACATCGTCACTATCAGGCCATGCTCCGGCTCGACGGCGCCGGGGTGACCTCGGGCGAGCAGGCCGCCACCCTGCTCGGCATGCGCAGCGCTTTCCCGGCCCGCAAAGCGCTCGAGCAGGGCCGGAGGATGGGTCCCGCCCGTCTCGGGCGGGCCGTGACCCTGCTGGCCGACGCCGATCTCGACGTGCGGGGTCGAAGTGCGCTTCCCGATGTCACCGTGCTCGAGGTGCTGGTGGGACGGCTCAGCCGGCTCGGCAGCGTCCGCGAGGCGGCGGCGGGTCGTGGCGGCCGGACATCGGCCCGCCGGAGGCCGTCGTCGTGAGACCGACGGCTACTTCTTGCTGCTGACAGGCTCCTGATCGCCGGCCTTGGCGGCGCGGCGCATGAGCCTCGACTTGCGGTTCGAGGCCTGGTTCTTGTGGATCACGCCCTTGGCGGCGGCCCGGTCGATGCGGCGGACGGCCATACGGATGGCCTCGGCACTGTTCTCGGTCCCCGCTTCGATGGCGGTCACCGCTGACTTCGTGCGGGTGCGCATCTCGGAGCGGACCGACTTGTTCTTGAGGCGCAGACGCTCGTTCTGACGGTTCCGCTTGATCTGGCTTTTGATGTTGGCCACAGTGACGTTCTCGCTGTTCGAGGGGTGGAAACCGGCGCCTGGTGCGCTCGGCGAGGCGGATGGGTAGGCGACGCCACCGGGCGCCACCGCGGGGATCGATCGTAGCAGGCGCCTGCGAGCGGGTCCCCGGGGACCGTCCTCCTGGTCGTCAGCCCCGCCTTGGGTCTGGAGGTCCCGCCGCCGCCGGTACGCTCCTGGGGCCGTGCTGCAGACCGACCGGATCCGCAATTTCTCCATTGTGAGCCATGTCGACCACGGCAAGTCGACCCTGTCGGACCGGATTCTCGAGCTGACTGAGACCGTCGACCCCCGGCTGATGCGCGAGCAGTACCTCGATTCCATGGACATCGAGCGTGAGCGGGGCATCACCATCAAGGCCCAGAACGTCCGGGTCCGCTGGAACGACCATGTCCTGCACCTCATCGATACCCCGGGCCACGTGGACTTCGGCTACGAGGTCAGCCGGTCCCTGGCGGCGTGCGAGGGCGCCGTACTCCTGGTGGACGCCTCCCAGGGCATCCAGGCCCAGACCCTGGCCACCTGTTACCAGGCCATCGAGAACAACCTCGAGATCGTGGCCGCGCTGAACAAGATCGACCTGCCGGCGGCCGATCCCGAGAGGTACGCGGGGGAGATCGAACGGGTCCTCGGTATCGACGCCTCGACCATCCTCCACATCTCGGCCAAGACCGGGGAGGGGGTCGACGCCCTGCTCGACGCCATCGTCGAGCGCGTCCCGCCTCCCACCGGGGAGCCCGACAAAGCGCTGCGGGCCCTGATCTTCGACTCGGCCTACGACCAGTACCGGGGCGTGGTCAGCTCGGTCCGGGTCATGGAAGGCGTTCTGCGGACGGGGTCGCGGATCCGCTACATGCAGGCCGGCACCGTCCAGGAGGTGGAGGAGATCGGGGTGCGCATCCCGGACCCCGACCCCGTCGACGAGCTCGGTCCGGGCGAGGTGGGCTACCTGATCTCCGGCATCAAGGACGTCGGCCAGGCGCGCTCGGGAGAGACCGTGACCGATGCCGTCCATCCCGCCGCCCAGGCCCTCGACGGCTACCGCGACCCGAAGCCCATGGTCTTCTGCGGCCTCTATCCCGTCGACGGCGACGAACTGACCGAACTGCGCGAGGCGCTCGACAAGCTCCGCCTGAACGACTCGAGCTTCACTTTCGAACCCGAGTCGTCGGGGGCGCTCGGTTTCGGCTTCCGCTGCGGCTTTCTCGGCCTCCTGCACATGGAGATCGTCCGCGAGCGGCTCGAGCGCGAGTTCAACCTGTCGCTCATCGCCACGGCGCCGTCGGTGGCCTATCTGGCCCACTGCACTGACGGCACCGAGGTCCGCTTCGACAATCCGAGCGAGATGCCCGAGGCGAGCAAGCTCGACCACATCGACGAGCCCATGCTCCGCGCCACCCTGATCGTTCCCACCGAGCACATCGGCACCGTGATGGATCTGTGCCAGACCCGGCGCGGTGAGCTCGACCGGATGGAGTACATCTCCTCCGAACGCGTCGAACTTCTCTACCGGATCCCCCTGGGCGAAGTGGTGATCGACTTCTTCGATCAGCTGAAGAGCCGCACCAAGGGCTACGCCAGCCTCGACTACGAGGCTGACGGCTACAAGACCGCGGCGCTCGTGAAAGTCGACCTGCTCATCAACCAGGTACCGGTGGACGCCTTTTCCACGGTGGTCCACAAGTCGAACGCCGATGTCTACGGCCGCAAGATGACCGAGAAGCTCCGCACCCTCATTCCCCGGCAGCTCTTCGACGTCCCCATCCAGGCCGCCATCGGTGGCCGGGTCATCGCCCGCGAGACGGTCAAGGCCCGGCGTAAGGACGTGCTGGCCAAGTGCTACGGCGGTGACATCACCCGCAAGCGCAAACTGCTCGANNGCAGAAAGAGGGCAAGAAGAAGATGAAGTCCATCGGCCGGGTCGAAGTGCCCCAGGAAGCCTTCGTGGCCGCTCTGCGCCTGGAAGACTGACCGGCTCCGAACCGTTGATCGCCATCAGCCGACGGGCACGTCGCCCGGCGTGGGGATCACGGTGGTGGGGAAGTCGTCGGGAAACGCTCCCAGGGCGACGGCGATCTTGGAGAAACCCACGAACAGCGCCAGCCCCGCCGTCAGCTCGACGGTTCCGGCCGGCCCGTAGTGCGCCAGAAGCGCGTCTCGGGTGCCCTCGTCGACGCCGGCGCGCGGGTCACCGAGGAAGGCGTCGGTCAGAGCCAGGACGGCCTTGTGCGCGTCGGACAACTCCGAGCCTGCGTAGCCGTCGGTCACCAGATCGACCAGATCCTCGGTCAGCCCGTCGCGCCGGGCCTGGGCGAAGCGGACGTTGCGACAGAATTTGCAACCCGTCACCCGCGCGTTTCTGAGCCGCGCCACCTCCTTCGACGGATGGTCGACCACTCCCGCTGACCACAGCACGGCGTACAGTCGTTCGAACGAGGCGAAGAGCGCCGGCTGGGCGGCCGAGAAACCCCGGGCCGGATCGTCGGGATCGAGCGCACCGCCGTCGGCCACGGCCGGTGCCGACGGGTCGGGCTCGCCCACGTCCACGACCGTCGGCCCGTCAGGGACGCGCGCAGCGTCGGCACCGCTCTCGGGTCCTGTGCCGAGGATCAGACGGAACCGGTCGAACCCGTCGAAGGCGGCCACGGCCTGAGTCAGCCCGACCAGTTGGGCGAAGCCGACGCCGGCGCGCACGGCGGCCCGATCGGCCGAGCTGATCCGTTTGGGGTCGAGGACGAACTGCTCGGTGAAACCCAGACAGGCCCGGGCCGTCTCGTCGAAACGCGACGACGTCGTCCACGCGGCCAGCTCGGCCACCGTCTCCTCGGTGAGCCCGCGGTCCACGGCGGGACGGGAGCGCACGGCCAGCTCGGTCTCGCAGCCGACCAGCCGAGCCACCCGCAACCGACAGAGCTCGGTGACCACCGGGTCCAAGACCACCGGGTCCCAGAGACGGGCGGAGAAGTCGCGGTAGTGGGCGTACAGGTTGGCCCGCAGGCCGAAGACCCGAGCGAATTCGCTTTCGCCGACGCCGCCGAGGATCCACGATGTCATCGGGAACGCTCCGTTATCAGCCGATGACGCGATGTTCTTCGGCCACGAAAAGAGGAGAGCGGCCGTGGTCGATGAAGCGGCCCTCGTCGACGGCCAGCGTCTCGGCGGCCTTGCGACCCTCGTCGCTGCCGGCGCCCGCCACCAGATCATCGGCGTCGTCGAACCACAGCTCGGCTACCCCGTCGAAGGGCTCGGGAGCGCCGCGGCTGGCGGCCAGCAATTCGTTGACCGCTCCCGACACGGTGTGCACCTGCACGTAGCGCCGGATCCGCAGAGCCGCCGCGTGCCGGGCCACCAGGGGACCGTGCTCCTCGCGCCAGTACCGGTGGAACTCCTCCTCACTGATCTCGGGCCGGCGACGGAGGCAGAACATCAGCTTCACCATCTCCCGATGCTAACGAGGGAGTCCGCAACGACGGCGCCCCTTGGATACCGTGGCCCGAATGCAGGACCGTGAGTGCGAGGCACTGATCGTCGGGGCGGGATATGCCGGGCTCTCGGCCGCCCGGGAGCTCGTCCGGGCCGGGATCGACGTCCTCGTCGCCGAAGCCCGCGACCGGGTCGGGGGCCGGGTGTGGACGACGACGTCACCCACGGGGGCGGTCATCGACCACGGGGGCCAGTGGATCGGCCCGGGCCAGGACCTGCTCCAGAAGTTGGCCGACGAGTGCGGCGCCGAGACCTTCCCCACCTTCACCACCGGCGAGGGCGTCGAGTGGCGCGACGAGAACCGCACCACCTACGCCGGCCTCATCCCCACCTCCGATCCCGCCGCCGCGGCGGACGGGATCGAAGCCATCTTCGAGCTCGACCTGGCCTCGACCGAGATTCCCCTCGACGCACCCTGGGACGCCCCCGACGCCCGGGCCCGCGACGAGCAGACCCTCGGCTCCTGGCTGGCCGCCACCGTCTCCTCGCCCGGCGCCCGCGCCATCATCACGGCCGCTGTGAAGTCCATCTTCGGCACCGAGCCGGGCGAGCTCTCCCTGCTCTTCACCCTCTTCTATCTCCGCTCGGGTGGTGGCCTCATGAACCTGGCCCGCACCACCAACGGGGCCCAGGAACGACGGTTCGCCGGCGGGGCCCAGCAGCCGGCGCTCTACCTAGCCGACGAGCTGGCCGACCGCGTCCTGCTCTCGTCGCCGGTCACGGCGATCACCTACGGCGCCGACACCGTGACTGCCATCGTCACCCCCCCGGAGTCGGGCGGCGACCCCGTCAGGATCCGGGCCCGACGCTGCATCGTGGCCATGCCCCCGGCCCTCTCGGTCCGCCTCGACTGGTCGCCACCGCTGCCGGGCCGGCGCGACCAGCTCTCCATGCGCGCCCCCATGGGATCGGTCACCAAGATCCACGCCGTCTACGACCGGCCCTTCTGGCGCGACGAGGGCCTGAACGGCCAGGTCGTCTCCGATGAGGGAGCCATCCGCGTGAGCTTCGACGATTCCCCGCCCGACGCCGCCCACGGCATCCTCCTCGGCTTCATCGCCGGCGACGAGTGCCGCGCCCTCGACGCCGCCACCCCGGCGCAACGGGCCCAGGCGGCGCTGGCCGACTTCGTCCGCTACTTCGGTCCCCGGGCGGCCTCGCCCCTCGAGGTCCTCGAACGGCACTGGCCGGCCGAGCCCTACACCCGCGGCGGTCCGGTGGCCGTCTTCTCCCCCGGTCTCCTCACCGGTTTCGGACCGGCGTTGCGCGATCCCGTCGGTCCCGTCCACTGGGCGGGCACGGAGACGGCCACCGAATGGTGCGGCTACATCGACGGCGCCCTCTCCTCGGGGCTCAGGGCGGCGGCCGAGGTCATCGCCGCGCTGGCCCGTTGAGACCGGGCCCGCCCGAGCCGGTGCCCTCAGCGCCCATGGACATCTGACCGTGGCCGACCGGGACGAGATCGCCGAGGCCTATGCCGACTGGCGTATCCGCTGCAACGAGAACGACCGCCTCCGCCGGATGCTGCGCGGTTGGGACCGCGTCGTCCATCTCGTCGCCACCGACACCGGTGACCGCTTCACCGTCGAAGTCCGTGACCAGATGCTGGCCGAGTTGGCCGGCGGTACCGACGCCGTGGCCGATCTCGTCGTCACCGCCACCAGCGAGGACTTCGCCGACCTCTTCTGGGGGGACCTGAACCCTTCGGAGAAGTACATGTCGGGCGAGATCACCCTGGCCGGCGCCCAGGAGGATGTGATGCGCCTCGACGCCATGTCCATGGTGGCGTTCCTCGATCGATGACCGCCGATCGACCAGCGGCCCCAGCGCCAGCGGCAGCGGCGCCGGGCGTTCCCCCGACCGGGGGCGCGGCGTTGTTGCGACGGGCGCTCGGTCTGCGGACCGTGGTCTCGACCTCCGCCGGCCTCGCCTTCGCCGCCCTCGAGTACCTGGCCGCCGCCGGCCTGGTGGCCTACGTGGCCGGGGATTCGGCCTGGATCGCCGTCGGCACCGCCGGCCTGTTGGCGCTGCTGGCCTGGGGTTGTTTCAGCGAGCTCAACGGCATGTTCCCGACGGCCGCCGCCATCCGGCTCTACATGAAGCGCTCGATGGACGACCGCCTGGCCCTCACCATCACCCTGACCTACCTGACCACCATCGTCTTGGTGGTGGCGGCCGACGCCTTCATCGTGGGCACGGCCATCGCCCACGTCCTGGGCCAGTCCACCTGGGTGGCGGCGCTCATGATCGCCGCGCTCCTCGCCTTCGCCGTTGCCACCAACCTGCGCGGTGTCAAGGTGGCGGGCGGCGTCCAGGACATCGCCACCTCCTGCGTCCTCGCCGTCACCGCCGTGGTGGCGCTGCTCGCTCTCTTCCGAAGTCACCGGGCCCTGCGTTTCCCGCTCTCGCCGCTCCACGGCCATCACCCCGGCGACCTCCTCGAGGCCGTCGCCCTCGGGGTCTTTCTCTTCAGCGCCTTCGAGTGGGTCACGACGAGCGCCGAGGAGGTCCGCCGTCCCCGCGACATCCACCGGGGCATGCTCATCGCCCTGGCCCTTCTCGTCACCGTCTGCAGTCTGATCACGGTGGCCATGAGCCACGTCCTCACCCACCACCAGCTCGCGTCGGCCTATCCCCAGTTGTCGCTGGGCCGCGCTGCCCTGGGACAGGCCGGCCTCTGGCTGATGGCGGCCGTCACCGCCGTCACCGCCGTCAACACCTTCAATGGCGGCTTCATCACCGCCTCGCGCTTCATCTACGCCACCGCCCGCGAGGGCAGCCTCCCGGCGCCGCTGGCCCGCCTCAACGACCGGGCCGTGCCCTGGGTGCCCGTCGTCGCCCTCGGGGTCATCTCCCTCCTCGTCGCCCTGGTGGTGGCCCTCACCGGCTCCTGGGAGGTCCTGGTGGCCGTGGGGGCCGCCCTCGAGGCGCTCATCTACGCCGTCGCCGCCTATTGCGTCCTGCGCCTCCGGGCCCGCCTGCCCGACCAGCCCCGCCCCTTCCGTCTTCCCATCCCCCGGGTCCTCGGCGGCGCCGGCATCGTCGTCTTCGGCATCCTGGCCGTCACCGCCAGCGTCTCCGTGGCCAACAAATTCGACCTCGTCCCCCTGGTCGTCATCGCTCTCGGCGCATCCGTGTCGGCCGCCTATGTCCTGTTCGCCCTGCCCCGGGTCCAGGCCGCGGCCGAGGCCAAGAAAGCGGCCCGGGGCCGCCGCCGGCCACCGCGCCCGCCCGCCCCCACCCCCGCCGGACCGGCGGGGGAGCCCACTGCGGGCGTGGCCTGACCGGGCGGGGCTCAAGACCCCGGTCGATGGACCCGAGGTAGCACTCGGTACAATCGAGTGCCAGAACTCCCATGGTCCCCCACCGCACAGCGCGCCCGGCGCGCCCCGCCCCCCCGCCCTCCCCGGCCGAGTCCCCAGCACCGCCCGCCGCCGAGGCGGACGCCGAGCTCGATCGGCGCAAGGCGGCCATCCTCACGGCCGTCGTCTCGGAGTACATCGAGACGGCCGAGCCGGTCGGCTCGGCCCACATCACCGGCACCCCGGGGGTGGAGGTCTCGTCGGCCACCGTCCGCAGCGACATGGCGGCGCTCGAGCGCGACGGCTATCTGACCCAGCCCCACACGAGCGCGGGCCGGATCCCCACCGACAAGGGCTACCGCTTCTTCGTCGACACCCTGGCTAGCCCCGGCACCCTGGGCCCCGCACAGCGCCAGGAGGTCCGCCGCTTCTTCGCCCATGTCCATGGCGCCGTGGAGGACCTCCTCGGCCACACGAGCGGCCTCCTGGCCAACCTCACCGATTACGCCGCCGTGGTCGTCGGCCCCACCCACGACACGGCCACCATCCGCTCGGTCCAGCTCGTCGACCTGGGCCCGAACCTGGCCCTCCTCGTCGTCGTCCTCTCCGACGGGGCCGTGGAGAAGAGGGCCGTCGAGCTCGGGGCCGATCTGGCCGCCGACATCGACGGCGACGTGCTGGCGTCCGCCGCCGCCCACATGACCGCCCATCTCCGGGGCCGCACCCTGGCCGACCCCGGCACCGTCCCCGACGCCGGGGACGTCGCCTTTGACGCCGCGGTCCGCCTCGGTACCCAGGCCCTGGCCGATCTGGCCTCGGCCGGTGAGCCCGAGAACGTCTTCGTCGGGGGCTCGTCGCGCATGGCCTCGGCCTTCGACGCCGTGGAGACCGTCCGTTCCGTCCTCTCCATCCTCGAACAACAGCTGGTGGTGGTGGAGCTGGTCGAGCACATCCTCGACCGGGGCCTCTCGGTGGCCATCGGCTCCGAGCACGGCTTCGAACCCCTGGCCTCGTGCGCCCTCGTTCTCGCCCCCGTCTCGGTCGACGGCGAGACGGCCGGCACCATCGGCGTGGTCGGACCGACCCGGATGAACTACCCCCGGGCGCTGGCCTCGGTGCAGATCGTGGCCGAACGACTGGGCGAGCGGCTCGGGGGACCCCCGGCCGACGGGAGCGACCGTGGCCGCTGACTACTACGCCCTCCTCGGGCTCACCCGCGGCGCGTCGGACGACGAGATCAAGCGCGCCTACCGGAGCAAGGCCCGGGAGCTCCACCCCGACACCAACGGCGGTGACGCCGGGGCCGAGGCCCAGTTCAAAGAAGTCACCCGCGCCTACGAGGTCCTGCGCGACCCCGAGCGCCGTGCCCGCTACGACCGCTTCGGACCCGAAGGCGTCGACCCCCGCGGCGGCACCGCCGACCCCTTCGGCTTCGGCGCCGGCGCCGGCGGGGGCGGTCTGGGCGACATCTTCGACGCCTTCTTCGGCGGCGGCGTGCGCGGAGCGGCGGGCGGAGCGGGCCCCATGCGCGGGGCCGACGCCGAGGTGGTGCTCGAGCTTGCTTTCCGCGAGGCGGTCTTCGGCGCCCGCCACGACGTCGCCCTCGACGGCCTCGTCTCCTGCGACACCTGCGCGGGCAGCGGCGCCCGGGCGGGAACGACGGCTGTCCGCTGTCCCGACTGCGCGGGCACGGGCGAGCTCCGCCGGGTCCGGCAGTCCATCTTGGGCCAAGTGGTAACGGCGGTGCCGTGCCGCCGCTGCCAGGGCACGGGCGAGTCCATCTCGAGCCCCTGCCCCGACTGCGCCGGCGACGGCCGCCGGGTACAGAACCGCACCTACTCGGTGGACGTCCCCGCCGGGGTCGACCACGGCTCTACCCTCCGCCTCACCGGCCGGGGCCCGGCCGGCCCCCGCGGCGGTCCCCCCGGCGATCTCTACGTCCACCTCTCGGTCCAGCCCGATACCCGCTTCATCCGCGACGGCAACGACCTCCACGCCGAGCTCCACGTCTCCATGGCCCAGGCCGCCCTCGGCTACACGGCCGCCTTCGAGACCCTCGACGGCGAGGAATCTCTCCCCGTGGCCCCCGGCACCCAGGGCGGCCACCAGGTCAAGCTCCGGGGCCGGGGCGTCCCCCATGTCCGCGGCCGCGGCCGCGGTGATCTGCTCGTCCACGTGGTCGTGGACACACCCACGGGGCTCAGCAAGGCCCAGGAGGAGCTGCTCCGGCAGCTGGCGGCCGAGCGCTCCGAGGAGATCTCGCCGCCCGACGAAGGTCTCATGGCCCGCCTCCGCTCCGCCTTCGGCTGATCGGAACCGGTCCGGTGCCCCCCGAGGATCCCGGTCAGCCGCCGGTGCGCCGACCCACTCCCGCCGGTCAGGCGCCGGTGGGCCATCCGGCGTCGGTCAGCGCCGCCGCCCTCGTCTACGTCCTCGATCTCGAGCGGGCCGTCCCCGATGCCGACGACGCCCACCACCTCACCCGCGTCCTGCGCCTGCGCCGGGGCGAGCCGGTGGTGGCGGCCGACGGCCGGGGTCACTGGCGCCTGTGCCGCTACCGGGCACCGGCCGGACCGGGATCGGGCGGGGCGGGTCCCGAGGCGCCGGAGATCGACGTGCTCGAGGCCGACGGGCCCGTGACCGTCGTCCCCCGTTTGACGCCGCCGGTCACCGTGGGATTCGTCCCCGTGAAGGGTGAGCGCCCCGAGTGGGTGGTGCAGAAACTGACCGAGGCCGGGGTCGACCGGATCGCCGTGCTCCGCTCGGCCCGCGCCGTCGTGCGCTGGGACGGAGAGCGCGGTGTCCGCGCCGTCGAGCGGTTGCGCCGGGTGGTGCGCGAGGCGGGCGCACAGAGCCGCAACCCCTGGCTGCCCGAGGTGGTCGGCGTCCTCGGTTTGGGCGCCCTGGCCGACGAGGTGGCGCCCGCCCCGCTGGCCCTGGCCCATCCCGGTGGCGATCCACCGAGCGTGGCCATGCCCGCCATGGCGGTCGGCCCCGAGGGCGGATGGGACGACTCCGAGTTGGCCCCGGGGGGCTATCCGGTGGTGGGTCTGGGCCCCGGGATCCTCCGTGCCGAGACGGCAGCCGTGGCCGCCGGCCTGCTGTTATGTGCCCTACGCAATGGCCTGGTGCAGGAGGCTTCGGGGGCCGTCTCGAGGCCCGGCCGGACCCGGTAGCAGGTCGGCAAAGGAATCACAACACGAACGCAACGCGAAACGGTCCTTGCAATCACCACGCTGAGTGAGCAACACTGGCGGAGGTAGCAGTTTGCGGGCACACCCTGTGCACCCGCTGGATTCATCTGGGGTCCGGCGGATTCGCGGGGGGCTGTCGGGGGAGTTGTCGTCGGGAGACAATTAGCAGCGCACGAACGCAAGCAGCGAGGATTCGATGGTCATGGTCAACCAGACGGTGGTACCCGACGAGGACGAGCAGGAGGAAACTGCGCGCGCCGCATATGCGCGGGCGGTTGGTTCGCGCCTGCGCGCCGTGCGCAAACAGATGCGTCTGTCTCTGCAGGCCGTCGAGGCCATGTCCGATCAGGAGTTCAAGGCGTCGGTACTCGGCGCCTATGAACGAGGCGAGCGCGCCATCTCGGTGCCACGCCTGCAACGACTGGCGAAGCTGTACGACGTCCCTGTCGATCAGTTGCTGCCCCAGGACGACGACGCCAACCGGTGGGGTCCCTCCGGTGAGCGCGACGGCGGGGGCAACGGCCAGACCGAGAGCCCGGCCCGGGCCCGCCGTCAACTGCGCCCTTGGGACGGCCACGAAAAGGTCACCATCGATCTGACCAAGTTGAATTCCGTCAGCGGTCCCGAGCGCGACCTGCTCCGTCGTTTCCTGAGCATGATCCAGGTGCAGCGCCAGGACTTCAACGGCCGGATGATCACCATCCGGGCCGAGGACCTCCGGGCCATCGCCTGCCTCTTCGGAGTGACACCCGACGCCATGTCTCGCCGCCTCGACGAGTTGGGTCTGCGCGTCACCTCCTGACCACGTCGCGCCCCGCCACACCGCACCGGCACACCGCACTGGCACACCGCACTGGGTCCTCGCACTGGGTCCTCGCACTGGGTCCTCGTCGGTTCCTCCGGTTCTCGTCACCGCCGCACCATCGAACGAGTCCCCGCCGTCGGTTCTCCGCTCGGGGGCGCGCCCCGGTGCCGAGAGGCCGCTGCGCCGCGGATGAGCAGTTACAGGCGCGGGATAGCATCGGAATGCACAGATGGGCACGGTGCCCTCGGTGGCAAGGGATTCGGGAGACTGGTGGACGATCAGATTCGTTGGATGAGCACCAAAGAGGCGGCTGAACACCTGGGCGTGACGTTGCGCAGTCTGTACCGCTTCATCGACGAGGGGATGGTGACGGCCTACAAGTTCGGCCGCGTGATCCGGCTCCAGCAGGCGGACGTGGAGCGCTTTATCGAGTCGAGCCGGATCGCCCCCGGCAGCCTCGAGCATCTCTACCCGGAGCTGAAGGGGACCCGGGCCGACGCCCACGCCGGTGGTGCTGCCGAGTGATCGGCCGGCGGTGAGCGAGACGACCAACCCGCAGGACTGCATCTTCTGTCGCATCGTCGCCGGTGAGATTCCCGCCGACATCGTCGAACGGTCCGACCACTGCGTCGCCTTTCGCGACCTGAACCCACAGGCCCTTGTGCATGTCCTCGTCATTCCCCGCCGTCACATCGAGAACGCGGCGACGGTGGTGGCCGACGACGCCGAGGTGATGGCCGACATGATCGTCACGGCCCGGCGGGTGGCCGAGAACGACGGCGTGGCCGACAGTGGCTACCGGCTCGTGTTCAACGTCGGCGAAGACGCCACCAACTCCGTCCCCCATCTGCATCTCCATGTGATCGGTGGCCGCCCCATGAGTTGGCCCCCGGGGTGAGTCCCACTCCGGTCAAGATCCTCGTGCCCGGGAACCACCTCATGGTGGGCCTGCTCGGAGAGCGCGACGAACTGCTGCGGTTGATCGAAGAGGCGTTCCCCGACGTCCGCATCGTGGCGCGCGGCAACGAGATCAGCATCGAAGGCGGCGACGCCGAGCGGGTGGGTCGTCTGTTCGACGAGCTGGTCGTGCTGTTGGAGCAGGGTCAGCGTCTCGATGCCTCGGACGTGGGCCGCACCATCGTCATGGTGAAGGACGACGTCAGCCCGGCCGAGGTGCTCACCACCGAGGTCCTGCGTTCTGCCCGAGGCCGGACGGTGCGGCCCAAGACGGCGGGGCAGAAGCGCTACACCGATGCCATCGCCCACAACACCGTCACCTTCGGCATCGGGCCGGCGGGGACGGGCAAGTCGTACCTGGCCGTCGCCCTCGGGGTGCAGGCGCTCCAGGCGCATGAGGTGGAGCGGATCATCCTCACCCGGCCGGCGGTCGAAGCGGGCGAGCGCCTGGGCTTCTTACCGGGCGACATCATGGCCAAGGTCGACCCCTACCTGCGGCCGCTCTACGACGCGCTCTACGACCTCCTCGGACCCGAAGGCTCGCAGCGGCTGCTCGAGCGCGGCACCATCGAGGTGGCCCCGCTGGCCTTCATGCGGGGCCGCACACTCAACCGCAGCTTCATCATCCTCGACGAGGCCCAGAACACGACGCCGGAGCAGATGAAGATGTTCCTCACCCGCATCGGCTTCGGCTCGAAGGTGGTCGTCACGGGCGACGTCACCCAGATCGACGTGCCCGGCGGGCGCTCGGGACTGCCCGGGCTCGAGGCGGTGCTGGGCGACGTCCCCGACGTCATGTTCGTCAACCTGACCCAACGCGACGTGGTGCGGGCCCGCATCGTGGCCGACATCGTGGCCGCCTACGAGAAAGCCACCGACGCGGCGTCCGGGGCGGGACACGGCAATGCCCGCTGACGTCTTCGCCGCCGACGAGCAGTCCGACCGCGCCGTCGACATCGCCCGCTTCGCCGAGCTGGCCCGCAACGTCCTCGGCGCCCAGGGTGTGAAGGACGACATCGAGGTGTCGCTGCTCTTCGTCGACGAACTCACCATTGCCGAGCTCCGCCAGCGATTCCTCGGTCAGGCCGGCCCCACCGACGTCCTCGCCTTTCCCATCGACGAAGAACCCGAACCCGGTGGCCGCTCCCCCGACGAAGGGGGAACGGGACCGGGCGCCGGAGCGCCGGACGAGGACGACATGCCCGTGCTCCTCGGAGACGTCGTCGTCTGTCCGGCCGTGGCGGCGCGCAACGCCGGCGAGCACGGCGTGACCGTCGACGACGAGATGGCTCTCCTCGTCGTCCACGGGCTTCTCCATCTTCTGGGGATGGACCACGACATCGACGAGGAAGCAGAACGCATGGAACGTCGCGAGCGTGAGCTGCTGGCCCGCTTCAACCGGGCGGTGGGGTAGCTGGTCGCCGTGGCCGTGCTGGTGGCCGCCTCGCGCTTTCGTCCCACCGACTGGATCCTGATCGTCGTCGTCCTGCTCTTACTGCTCGTCTCCGCCGGCCTGGCCCTGGCCGAGACGAGCCTGGTCCGGATGAGCAGGACCAAGGCCCTGGCGCTCCGGGGCGAAGGCCGGCGCGGGGCGGGGGCGCTCATGCGCCTGGTCCAGGACCCCGAAGGCTTTCTCAACCCCGTGCTCCTGCTCGTCCTCATCAGCCAGCTGGTCACGGCCACCTTGGTCGGCATCCTGGCCGAACGCTGGTTCGGCGCCGTGGGGGTCATCGCCGCCACCGTGTTCGAAGTGGTGGTCATCTTCGTCCTGGCCGAGGCGCTGCCGAAGAACTGGGCGGTGCAGAACCCGGAGCGCTCGGCGCTCCTGCTCGCCCCCATCGTCTCCGCCGTGGTGCGCTTCCCGCCCATCCGGCTTCTGTCGCGCGGCCTGATCGCGTTGGCCAACATGCTCCTCGGCCCCCGGGCCCGTCGCGTCGGGGTGAGCGAATCTGAGCTTCTGGCCATGGCCGACGTCGCTCTCGAGGACGACGCCATCGAGGGACACGAGCGTGAGCTCATCCACTCGATCATCGAGTTCGGCGACACGGTGGTGCGCGAGGTCATGGTGCCGCGTCCCGACATGCGCACCTTGGAGGGAGATATCCCGGTGTCCGAAGCCCTGGGCGTGGCCATCGAGGCGGGACTGTCGCGCATGCCTGTCTACGCCGGCAACGTCGACGACATCGTCGGTGTGGCCCACACGAAGGACCTGATCCGCGCCGAGCGCGACGGATACGGGGCCGAGCCCGTGCGCGACTTCGTCCGCCCCGCCCACTTCGTCCCCGAGACCAAACGGGTGGCCCGGCTCATGCGCGAGATGCAGGACCGCCAGTACCACCTGGCCATCGTGGTCGACGAGTACGGCGGCACGGCCGGGGTGGTGACCCTCGAGGACCTGATCGAGGAGCTGGTGGGGGAGATCGTCGACGAGTACGACGTAGAGGAACCTCCCGTCGTGCCCCTCGACAACGGCGCCTTCTCGGTCTCGGCCCGCCTCGCCGTCGACGAGGTGGGGGAGCTGGTCGAAGCCCATTTGCCCGATGGTGATTGGGACACCGTCGGGGGCCTGCTCTTCAACGTCCTCGGCCGCGTTCCCGTCGAGGGGGAGTCGGTCGAGGTGGACGGGCTCACCCTGGTGGCCGAGCGGGTGGAGGGAAACCGCATCGGCCGGATCCGGATCGTCCCCCGCCCGAAGGACCGGCCCGAGACGACGCAGCACACCCCGGCGCGTCGTGAGTGAACCGATGGTGACGAGCGAGCCGCTGCGATCAGGCTTCGTCACCGTGGTGGGCCGGCCCAACGTAGGAAAGTCGACACTGATCAACAGGATCCTCGGTACCAAGGTCACCATCGTCTCGCCCCGCCCGAACACCACCAGGCGCTCGGTGCGCGGCGTGCTCCACCGTCCCGGCTTCCAAGCCGTCTTCGTCGACACCCCCGGCCTGCACCGCCCGCGCACGGCTCTCGGTCGACGTCTGAACGAACAGATCGGTGAAGCACTCGACGAGATCGACGTGGTCGTCCCCGTCCTCGACGCCACCGCCTCCATCGGTCCCGGTGACCGCCTGGTCCTCCAACGGGCGGCGGCCTCGGCGCGCGCCGCCACCCGGACGAAGGAGCTCCCCGCCGGCGACCTGTCGCGCCTGCTCCTCGTCGTCAACAAGATCGACAAGGCCTCGCCCGGCCAGGTCCTCCGCCAGCTGGCCGAGGCCCAGCGCATCCTCGAGTCCACCGACCAACCCGACGCCGTCGGTCCGTCGGACGCTGAAGATCCGCCCGACGATGAGGGCGTCCCCGACGATGACGAGTCCGATGCCGAGGATCGCGTCGCCGACAATGACGGGTCGGACGAGTTCGACGCCGACGACGACGATGACGAGTCCGGCGCCGAGGATCGGGCCTTCGGGGGAGAAGTCCTCGACGGCTCGGTGGTGGTGGCGGACTCGGGGGCGCAGTACTTCCCCATATCGGCGGCCAACGGACGTGGTGTCGACGCCCTGGTCGCCGCCGTCCTCGACCTGCTGCCCGAAGGGCCGCCCTACTTCCCCGAAGAGATGACGAGCGACGTGGGCGAGTGGTTCTGGGTGGGGGAGCTCGTGCGCGAGCAATTGTTGGCCACCGTGCGCGAAGAGCTACCGCACTCCATCGCCTGCCGGGTCACGGAATGGGAATGGCCGCGCATCCGGGTCGAGATACTGGTGGAGAGAGAATCCCAGAAGGGGATCGTCATCGGCCAGGGGGGTCTGGTGTTGAAGGCGGTGGGCACCGCTGTGCGGGCCCAGCTTCCCGAAGGCGCCTTCGTCGAGCTCTTCGTGCGCGTGGAAAAGCGCTGGCAGCAACGACCGGAGACGATCGAGCGCCTGGGTTACTGAGCGACGCTCCCCACCGGGGTGGCGGCGGCATCGGCCAGGGAGCGCAGAAAATCGAGGACCTCGGCGCGCTTGGTGGTGAGGTGCATGGGGGGAAGCGCCTCGAGCATCGTTCGCCGGTAGCCCGCTTTCGCCAGCCGGGGATCAAGGACGGCCACCACCCCTTTGTCGGTGGACGACCGGATGAGGCGTCCCGCCCCCTGGGCCAGCAACGTGGTGGCGCGGGGGAGATCGACGAGGCGGAAGGCACCATCGCCGGCACGTTCGCGGCGCGCCTCGAGCAACGGATCGTCGGGACGGGGAAAGGGCAGCCGGTCGATGGTGACCAGGCTCAGCGTGGCCCCGGGCACGTCCACCCCCTGCCAGAACGACACGGTGGCGAAGAGACAGCACGACTGCTCGGCGCTGAAGGCCTCGAGCAGCTTGGCCTTGGGCAGGTCGTTCTGGGCCAGGACCCGGAAGGGAAGTCTCGGCCGCAGTACCTCGACCGCCGCCTGCATGGCCCGCCAGCTGGTGAAGAGAGCCAGGGCGCGCCCGCCAGCCGCCGTGATCAGCGCTTCGAGCTCGTCGTGCAGAGCCGGTTGGGCGTCGGGGCTGCGACGGTCCGGGAGATGCGCGGCGCAGTAGAGCACCGAGTTCTGCCGGTAGGGAAAGGGGCTGCCGACGTCGAGGCGGACGGTCTTCGACTTCGGCAGTCCCAGGCGATCCTCGACCAGGGGCGGGACGGTGGCCGACGTAAGCACAGCGGTCACCTCGGGCCACAGTGCCTCGGCCAGGACCGGGCCGACCTCGATGGGCGCCCGGCGCAGGGTAACGAAACGGCCCCCCGTTCCGCTTGCCTCCACCCAGGCCACGTGGTCGGAGTCGAGGGTGCCCACGGCGGCCAGGTCGTCGACCAGGTGACCGGCGGCCAGTAAGACACGCGTCCGCCGGGCCGAGGTCTCGGAATCGTTCCCGGCGTCGGCGCCACCGTCGCCCAGTGCTGCCTGCTGCGATTTCTGGCGCTGGACGGCGCCGGCGAGCGCCGCCACGCGGCCTTGGGCCAGCTCGAGGACGCTGGCGAGCTCGGCCGTGTCAGCGGGCCGGGCGCCGGCGGCTGGTTTCCCCGTCGACGCCTTGGCGTCGGCGGGCAGAAGGCGTCGGCCGGCCAGCGGGCGCAGCGCCCGTTCGAGGCGTTCGGCCGAATCGGCCACGGCGTCGGCCAGGGCGGCGTCGTCCGCCGACACCAGGCCGCGTGCCGCCTGAGCCAGAGCGCGGACGCGACCCGCCGTCACCTCGATGCCGAGGCCGGCCGTCATGATGTCCTCCACGGCGTGGGCTTCGTCGAGGATAAGAACGTCGTGCTCGGGCAACACCGACCCGCCGCTGGCCACGTGGGTGGCGTACAGGTGGGTGTTCACCACGACCACGTCGGCCGACGCCGCCCGGGTACGTGCCCACTCGGCGAAGCAGTTGGTCCCCGATGGACACCGGAAGGCCCCCGGACACTCTCGGGCGGTGACCGACACGGCCGCCCACGCCCGGGGATGCGGCTCGAATTCGAGCTCGCCCCGGTCACCGGTCGCCGACGTCGTCGACCAGGCGATGAGGTCGCGGATCTGGGTTCCCAGGTGGCCGAGCTCGGCCTTCGGTGCTTTGTCGTCAGGACCGGCGTCATCGGGACCGGCGTCGTCAGACCCGGGATCGCTCCCGTCGGGCGCGGCGAAGAGAGCGACATCGGTGGCCGTCGATCCCTCGGGGGCGGCGAACACTTCGGCCGCTCTCTGCCGGCAGAGGTAGTTCGAACGTCCCTTCAAAACGGCGAAGGAAAAGCGTGGCCCCTCGCTCAGTTGGGCGGCCAGAAAGGGGAGCTCCTTGGTGGCCAACTGGTCCTGCAGCGCCTTGGTGGCCGTGGCCACCACCACCCGACGACCCGAGCGGACGGCGGGAAGCAGATAGGCAAGGGACTTACCGGTTCCTGTGCCGGCCTGCACGACCAGGTGTCGTTCGTCCTCGATGGCCCGGGCGACCGCCTCGGCCATCTCCACCTGGCCCGGGCGCTCCTCACCGCCACCGGGCAGGGCAGAGGCGACCTTCGCCAGTACGTCGGCGATCGGCTTCGTCGGATGCTCCGGGTCAGTCACTCGCGCGCTGACGATACAGGCCCGGTCACCGGAAAAGGGATTCTCGCCCCCCGCCCTGGTGGGGCCACTGCGGACGCGTCGTCAGGCGGAGCCGACGGTCAGAGTGAACTTCTGGGTCACGACCGACCTGGTCTTTCCCGCTCCAAACGTGGCCATGAAGCTCAGGTGGTATGTCCCGGTCTCAACGGCTTTCCCGGAGATGGTCGCCGTGCCGTCGCCGTTGTCGACCAACGAAAGGTGCTTTGGCAGCTTGCCGCTTTTCTTGATACTCGGAACCGGCGTTCCCGATGTGGTCACCACGAAGGAGAACTGTGTCCCGGCCGTGGTGGTGGCGGTGTCAGGGCTCGTGAAGGCCTGCGGGGGGACCGAGAGTTGTACGGCACCGATGTCACAGGGCGTCGGACGTGCCACCCCTCTCTGATCGGGAGTCGAGCACAGAGATGCGTCGGTGACGGCGCCGATGGCGGGGCTCCCGGCTTCCAATCCAATAGTGTCGGTGGGCCCACCGTTGGCCTGGAGGCCGGCGGGATCAAGGCCGGCGGGCGTGTCGGAGAGATCGGTACCGGCAGTCAGTCCACACGAGCCGTCGTCGTCCAGGTTGTAACCGCCGTCGGTGATGGTCCCCGAGCAGTCGCCCCCCGAGGCGCTCTTGGCCACCACGGACGCCGTCATCGTCGTCATGGCGTCGGTGAAGATGGCGCCGCCGTGGCGGGCGCTGTTGCCCGCCAGTGTGCCGTGGGTGACGGTGAGCGTGCCGGTGTTGGTGATGGCGCCGCCGTCGCCGTGAGGTGCGCTGTTTCCGGCCAGGGTGCTGTTCGTGATGTCGACGACGCCGTCGCTGTAGATGGCCCCGCCGCCGGTACCGCTCAGGGTGCTGTTGCCCGACAGGGTGCTGTCGGAAACCGTGACCATGCCTTCCTCGTTGTCGATGGCGCCACCGCTCAAGCCGAAGGAGCTGTTTCCCGACAGGGTGCTGTCGCTGATGGTCAGCGTTCCCCCCCGGGTGAAGATAGCGCCGCCAAAGCCTCTCCCCGCGTGGTTGTCCGACACGGTGCTGTCGGTGACGGACAGCGAACCCCCGTAGTTCGCCATGGCACCGCCGTCGACCCCCCGGGCGGCTCGGTTATTCAAAAAGGTGCTGTCGTCAACGGTGGCCGAGCCCTGATTCTCGATGCCACCACCACCGAGGCCGTTGCGGTGTGGGGTGATGTTGTCTGACAGGGTGCTGTCGGTGACGCTCAGCGTGCCGTCGTTGCTGATGCCGCCGGTGTTGTTCGACATCGTGCAGTCGGTCACGGTCAGGCTGCCGTCGTTGTGGATCCCGGTGCTCCCGTCCTCGACGGTCAGTCCGGAGATGGAGGCGTCGGTCACAGCGGAGGAGACATCGACGTCGTCGGTGGCGCCTCCGGCGCTCAACGCCAATGAGCTCGACCCCGGCCCGGCGATGGTCAGATTCATGGCGATATCGATAGGGCTGGTCAGTGCGATGGTGGAGCAGGAGGGGGAGAGAGCAAAGGCGACAGTGTCACCGGAACTGGCGGTTGCCACCGCTTGACGCAGCGAACCGGCACCGGAGTCGTTGCAGTTGGTGACGGTCTGAGTAGCGGCGCCGGCGACGCCGACGGGGAGGCCGGCGACCGAGGAGAGGGCCAACCCGACGATGAGACAGGCGGCGGTGAGTCGAAGCCCTACCCGATTCCGACTTCCGAATCCGGTCCCTGCCCCCATAGTGTCCCCCTGCCGGTTCGTGACGCGTGTACTTGAGGCGACACGAACAAAAGAAGTCTAAGAGAGTCACCGACCGCTTGTCGTGGCCCATCCAAAGAGTGGTGCCGGCGGTGGCGTCACCTCGAGACGGCGCTCACCGTGCCGGCGGTGGCGCTGCCTTGCCGGCGCCTGCTTCGGGCACGGCACCGAGGACCGAGCGCAGGGCTTGGGCGGCTCCGAGCAGACCGGCCGTCTCCACCGGCACCACCAGCTTGGAGTTGGGACTGGCGGAGAGGGTGGCCAGAGCCTCGAGCTGCAGGACGGCCAGGAGCTCCGGGGTGGGGTTCCCCTGGTGGATGGCGCCGTACACAGAGGCGATGGCACCGGCCCGGCCCTCACCGGTGCGGATCTGCGCCTCTTTGCTGCCTTCGGCGCGCAGGATGGCCGACTGCTTCTCTCCCTCGGCCCGCAAGACGTTGGCCTGCTTCTCGCCCTGGGCGGTGTTGATGGCCGCCTGCTGCTGGCCCTCGGACTGCAAGATGGCGGCGCGCTTCTGCTGATCGGCTTCTTTCTGCAGCGCCATGGCGTCGACGATGTTCTGAGGCGGGACGATGTCGACGATCTCGATCCGGTTGAGCCGCACTCCCCACTTCTCGGTGGCCGACGCCATGTGCGCCTGGAGCTCGGCGTTGATGCGCTGGCGCTCGGACAGCGCCTCGTCGAGGGTCATCCCGCCGAAGACGGCGCGCAGCGCAGTGCGGGCCAACTGGTCGACGGCCACGTGGTACTCGCTGATCTCGTAGAGCGCCAGGCGGACGTCGACGACCTGGCTGAAGATGGTGGCGTTCACCAGCACACTCACGTTGTCCTTGGTGATGACGGCCTGCAGGTCGCCCAGGCGGGGTTCCTCGCGCATGTCGACACGGACGATGGTGTCGACGAAGGGCACCAGGAAGGTCACGCCCGGATTGCGGATCGAGTTGAACTGTCCCAGTCGTTTCACCACGCCCACGAAGCCCTGCTGGACCAGACGGACCGTGCGCGACAGAAGGAGAACGACGAGCACCACGATGACGAGGCCGATGATGAGGCCGGTGGCCGTCCCGGTGGCGTTGCTAGCGAACATTTTTTGCTCCTCCTGCCGACGTAGCGGCGTTACGAGGCGGTGACCACGAGCCGCGTTTTCTCGATGTCGATGACCTCGACCACCTGGCCGGGCTCACAGGGTTGGTCGTCGTAGGTGATGGCGGGCCAGTCCTCGCCCCGGGCGTGGACACGGCCGGCGATATCGGCCTTGTCGACGCGGTCGACCACCGTGGCCCGTTGACCGACGAGGGCAGCCACCCCGGACTTGAGTGCACCGGCACGCCGGTGGCCGAAGGCCCCGAGCAGCGGCCGGCGCAGAAGGACGAGACCCCCCAGGGCGACGACGGCGAAGGCCACCACCTGGAGCAAGGTGGAACCGCCGACACCCGAGACGATGGCGGCGGCCAGGGCCCCGGCGGCGGCGAAGAGGGCGAAGAAGGCGAGGTTCGTGACCTCGATCACGATGAAGACGACAGCCACGACGAGCCACAACCAGGCGCTCATGGGTACCTGCGCCTCGGTCGGTCGTACGTGGCCCGGTTTGGCGAGCTGACCAGCGTGTCGTGCATTTCCAGGGATGACGCTACTCCCAGGTAGGGGGTGTCGCGGGATCGGGGGGCGGGTCGCCAGCCACTAGGTTCGCGTTGTGTCGCCCGCCCTTCCGCCGCCCCCGGACGGCGTCGATCTCAATGGTGTACCCGCCCATGTGGCCTGTGTGATGGACGGCAATGGCCGGTGGGCGAGCCAAAGGGGCCTGGCCCGCACGGCGGGCCACGCGGCGGGGGAGGAAGCCCTGCTCGACACCATCGAGGGGGCGCTCGCCATCGGCGTCCGCTGGCTGACGGTCTTCGCCTTCTCGACCGAGAACTGGCGGCGCCCGCGCGACGAGGTCCGCTACCTGATGGGCTTCAACGAGTCCCTTCTCGTCCGCCGCCGCGACGAGCTCCACGAGAAGGGTGTCCGGATTCGCTTCGCCGGCCGGCGGGACTGGCGGGTGCCGCGGCGGGTGCTGCGCAGGATGGACGAGTCCGCCGAGCTGACCGAAGCCAACCGGACCATGACGCTCACCATGGCCTTCAACTACGGGGGACGGGCCGAGATCGTCGATGCCGTCCGGGCGCTGGTGGCCGCCGGTACCCCGGCGCCCAAGATCGACGAGAAGGCCATACGGTCGCACCTCTACTACCCGGACCAGCCCGACCCCGACCTGGTGGTGCGGACGTCGGGCGAGTACCGGATCTCCAACTTCTTACTGTGGCAACTGGCTTACTCCGAGCTGGTCTTCACCGACGTCCTGTGGCCCGACTTCCGCCGTGAACACCTCTTCGAAGCGGTGGCCGAGTTCCAACGGCGCGAGCGTCGCTACGGGGGGGTGCGGGGATGAGGATCGTCGCCTATGTGGGTGCCGCCGCCGTCGTCGGGGGACTGATCGTGATGGCCGTGGCCGGGATCGCCGGCGCCACCGCCATCCTCGTCACCGTGGGGGCGCTGGTCGTCATGGTCATCCTCGGGGGCCAGATGGGGGGACGACACACCCCGAACGTCCGGCCCGTGGCCACCGGCTCCCGGGCCGCTCCTCCCATGGGTGCCGCGCCGCCGGCGGGACCGGCGACCGAGACGCCCGATGCCGCCGGGGCCACCACGCCCACGGAGCCGACATCGGACGGGTGAGACGATGACGCTCTACCGCGACGAAGGGGTCGTCCTGCGGACGTTCCGTCTCGGCGAGGCAGACCGGATCGTGACGCTCATGACGCGCGGCCGGGGCAAGGTGCGGGCCGTGGCCAAGGGGGTGCGGCGGACGCACTCCAAATTCGGCGCCCGGCTCGAGCCGCTCAGCCATGTGACGATGATGTGCTGGCAGGGACGCGAGCTCGACATCGTCAACCAGGCCGAGGTTCTCGACACGTTCCGTGGGATCCGCGAAGACCTGGCCCGGGTGACGAAGGCCTACACGCTGCTCGAGGTGGTGGATCAGCTGGCCCAGGAGGGCCAAGCCAATCCCCGGCTCTACGACATGGTGGTGGGGGCCCTGCGCGCCCTCGAGGAGAGCGACGCACCCTTGCTCGTCCCCGCCTTCTTGTTGAAAGTGCTGTCCCTCGAGGGATCAGCTCCCACCGTCGACGTCTGCGTCTCGTGCGGGGCGGCCGACGACCTCGTCGCCTTCGACCTGAACGAGGGTGGGGTTCTGTGCCGTTCATGCCGCCGGGGCCGCTCGCTGTCACCGGAAGCGCTCGAGCTTTTGCGCCGGATCCTCGGTGGTGGTCTCGCCTCGGCGTTGCGCGAACCGGCCGGGGCCCTGGCCGAAGAGCTCACCGATCTGGCCACCGAGGCGACCGAGGTCCATCTCGACCGGCGGCTGCGCAGTGTCCGCACAGGACCGACCGAGTAGTGGAACCCGAACAGTTCGGCGTCTACGTGCATGTGCCCTTCTGTTCCTCGCGTTGCGACTACTGCGCCTTCGCCACCTGGACCGATCGCGATCATCTGATGGAGAGCTACGCGGCGGCCTGCATCGCAGAGATCGGACGTGCCGTAAGTGACGAGAACCTGATGCCGGCCACCAGCATCTTCGTGGGCGGAGGAACACCGTCACGTCTGCCCGGTGATCTCCTGGCCTCCGTCATCGGCGCCATTCCCCGTGCCGAGGGGGTCGAGGTCACCGTGGAGTGCAACCCTGAGGACGCCTCGGCGCCGTTGTTCGCCGCCTGGCGGTCGGCCGGTGTGAACCGGGTGTCGTTCGGCGTGCAGTCCATGGTCCCCCACGTCCTCGTCGGTCTGGGCCGCCGTCACGATCCCGACTGCGTCGTCCGGGCCGTGGCGCTGGCCGGGGACGCCGGTGTCGGATCGGTGAGCGCCGATCTCATATTCGGCGGCGCGGGCGAGAGCGACGACGACTTTCGCTACAGCCTGGAAGCGGTCCTCGCCCTCGAGCCCCAGCCCGGACATGTGAGCGCCTATGCCCTCACGGTGGAGCCCGGCACCCCACTCGCCGGCGACCCGGCCCGCCATCCCGACGACGACGTCCAGGCCGACCGGTACGCGCTGGCCGACGAGCTGCTCGGTGCCGCCGGCTACCAGTGGTACGAGGTGTCGAACTGGGCCCGGCCCGGCCACAGTTGCCGGCACAACCGGCTCTATTGGGCCCAGGGCGATTACCGCGGCATCGGTGCCGCCGCCCATTCGCACCGAAGCGGACACCGCTGGTGGAACATCCGCACCCCCGAGCGCTACATCGCGGCGGTCGATGCGGGGAGAACGACGACGGCCGGTGAAGAGCATCTGTCGGCCGACCAGAAACTGTTCGAGGGCCTCGCCCTGGCTCTGCGGACCTCGGACGGGGTGCCCGCATCAGTGGTGCCCGATGACCGCGACCTCGACGCTCTGCTCGAGCGGCGCGACGGCCGGGCGGTTCTCACCCAGCAGGGTCGCTTGCTGGCCAACGAAGTGACCACACGTCTCCTGCCTGGGAGTTCTCGGCCAACCGGTATCCTGCGTCGATGACCGAGGAGCCCGCCGACCAACTCGACGACCAGCCGAATGATCTGATGGAACGGGTCGTCAACCTGTGCAAGCGGCGGGGCTTCATCTTCCCCTCGGCCGAGATCTACGGCGGTTTCCGTTCCACCTATGACTACGGCCCCCTGGGCACGCTGATGTTGCGCAACGTCAAGGACGCCTGGTGGCGGGCCATGGTCCAGTGCCGCGACGACGTGGTCGCCCTCGACGCCGCCATCCTCTCGGCGCCGAAGATCTGGGAGGCCTCGGGCCATCTGAGCAACTTCACCGACCCCCTCGTCGACTGCCGCAACTGCCACGAGCGCTGGCGGGCCGACAAGATCGAGGGCGTCTGTCCGAATTGCGGCTCGGCCGATCTCACCGAAGCCCGGGCCTTCAACCTGATGTTCAAGACCTTCGCCGGTCCGGTGGAGGAGGACGCCACTGTGGCCTACCTCCGTCCCGAGACGGCCCAGGGCATGTTCGTCAACTTCGTGAACGTCCTGCAGACCACGCGCAAGAAGCCACCGTTCGGCATCGCCCAGGTCGGCAAGTCCTTCCGCAACGAGATCACTCCCCAGAACTTCGTCTTTCGCACCCGCGAGTTCGAGCAGATGGAGATGGAGTACTTCGTCCCGCCCGACGAGGCCCCGAAGTGGTTCGAGTACTGGCTCGACGAGCGTTTCCGCTGGTATCTCGACCTCGGCATCCCGCCCGAGAAGCTCCGCCTGCGTCATCACGACCCCGACGAGCTCTCGCACTACTCGGCGGGCACGGCCGACGTGGAGTTCCTCTTCCCCTGGGGCTGGGACGAGCTCGAAGGCATCGCCAACCGCACCGACTTCGACCTGTTGGCCCATGCGGCGGCATCGGGCGAGAAGCTCGAGTACTTCGACCAGGCCTCGGGTGAACGCTACGTCCCCTACGTCATCGAACCGGCGGCCGGAGCGACGCGCACCATGATGGCCTTCCTGCTGGCCGCCTACGACGAGGACGAGGTCGGGGGCGAGAAGCGGACGATCCTCCGCCTCGATCCGCGCCTGGCGCCTTATCAGGTGGCGGTCCTGCCCCTTTCGAAGAACCACACCCTGGTGCCTCTGTCGCGCGAAGTCCTCGGTCTCCTCCAGCCCATCTGCATGTGTGACCTCGACCTCACCCAGTCGATCGGCAAGCGCTATCGCCGCCAGGACGAGGTGGGCACGCCTTACTGCGTCACCATCGACTTCGAGTCGCTCGAGGACAGGGCCGTGACCGTGCGCGAGCGCGACTCGACCGAACAGGTCCGGGTGCCCATCGACGCGCTCGTGGCCGAGATCCGCGGCCGCCTCGGTCGCTGACACAGCCACCGCGCGCCTGAACAGCCACCGCGCGCCTGAGACAGC
>PLXQ01000063.1 GCA_003151475.1 Acidimicrobiaceae bacterium
GCCGGGGTCACCTTCACCGCCGCCACCAACACCTGGAGCTTGGCGTCGCTCCCCGCCGGCCAGTCGGTGACGCTGAAGCTGTCGGGCACCGTTCCCTCGGGGGCCACCGGTGCCACCTATGTGAACAGTGCATCGGCCTCTGCCTCTGATGCCGGCACTGTCACCGCCACCGACACCGACACGCTCACCTCGCACGCCACCCTCGGGATCACCAAGAGCGACGGGGTTACCAGCATTGCGGCGGGCGGCTTCGACACTTACACGATCGTGGTCTCGAACACCGGACCGTCCGACGCCCAGAACCTGAGCGTGGTGGACACCCTTCCCACCCAGGGCCTCACCAACATCTCGAGCCCGAGCCTCCCCGCCGGGGTCACCTTCACCGCCGCTACGAACACCTGGACGCTCTCGTCTCTGGCCGCCGGCCAGTCGATCACGCTGCAACTGGCAGGCACCGTCCCCTCGGGGGCCACGGGAGCAACGTATGTGAACAACGCATCCGCGTCGGCCTCGGACGCCTCCACGGTGACTGCGACCGACAATGACACTCTGACGTCGCAGGGAAACCTCTCGGTCACTTTGACCGACAACGAGGGAGGATCATCTGTCACCGGCGCCGTCGGTACGGCAGTACCAGGCACGTCCATCACGTACACGATCGTTGCCGCCAACGCCGGACCGAGCACAGCAACAGGGGCTGAGACGTACAATCCGTTGGCCGCGATTCACGCCATTGGGTCGGACACCTGGACAGCAACTGCGACCGGAGGGGCCAGCGGATTTACTCCATCAGGATCCGGAAGCATCGACGACATCGTGACCATTCCTTCGGGAGGCTCCGTCACCTACACCGTGACCGCCGCCATTAGCTCCTCGGCCTCGGGGACACTCTCGAACACGGTCACGCTTACGCCACCCTTGAGCTTCATCAACACCAACCCACTCGCCGATAGTGGGGGAGCAGTGAGCGCCACTGATAACGACACCCTGGCGCAGGCTCATCTCAGTATCACCAATACTGACAATGTCAGTTCCGTGGCACCGGGAAGCCCAGTGACATATTCGATCGTGGTGTCGAATTCCGGACCGTCCGACGCCCAGAACCTGAGCGTGGTCGACACCCTTCCCACCCAGGGCCTGACCAACATCTCGAGCCCGAGTCTCCCCACCGGGGTCACGTTCAATGCGGCTACCCGTACTTGGAGCCTGTCGCCGTTGGCTGTGGGTTCTTCCGTCACCCTGCAACTGGCGGGTACCGTCCCCTCAGGAGCCGGCGGTTCGACTTACGTGAACACCGCCACAGCCAGTGCCACAGACGGCTCGACCGTGAGCGCCTCGGATAGCGACAACGTGGGTAGTCAGGGAAACGTCGCAATTACGCTGACAGACAACGACGGTGGATCCTCAATCAGCGGCGCGGCAGGCACTGCTGTTCGAGGCACCACCATCATCTACACGATCGTCGCCTCCAACGCGGGTCCGAGCACCGTGATCGGTGCCGAGGCCTACAACCCGCTCGGAGCGATTCACGCCATTGGGTCGGACACCTGGACAGCAACAGCGACCGGAGGGGCCAGCGGATTTACTCCATCAGGATCCGGAAGCATCGATGACATCGTGACCATCCCTTCGGGAGGCTCCGTCACCTACACCGTGACCGCCGTCATCAGCTCCTCGGCCAGCGGAACGCTGTCCACCTCGGTCACATTGACCCCGCCGGACGGCTTCAACAACACCAACCCACTCGCCACGAGCGATGGCGACGTTGTCGCCATCGACAGGGATACGATCACCTCGTCATGAGGCGGTGATCTGACCCGCCAGGGCTGGCAGATATCCACAAGCGCCCGCTGAGCGTGGCCGTCTAACTCAGTTTTGTGGTCAAGTCCGCTTAGGAAACACTCTGAGTAGTCGGCAATTTAGGACCCTTCGCCGTCGTCAAGTAACGCTGCGTGGTCCTTGGTGGCCTAATACGACGCATAGTGACTAAATCACTACTGAGTGATGTCGATCTACACAATGTTTTGCCAACAAGATCCCTAAAAGTGGTGATGTCCACCAACCCCCTCAGCATGGACAATGCACTGTACGTGGGCCCTATTGGAGGCTCATGAGGGAGGGCGAAGCTACGACGGCCCCTGGACGTAGGCCTCCCGCCGACAAACACCGTCGACAAGGAGCAGGAATCAAAATGAACGTCCGTCATAGTCGTTTCGCACGGTTGGTAGCACTGACCGTCGTAGTGAGCATGCCGCTTCTCGGCATGGCCGGGGTCGCTTCGGCGAAGGTCAAGGCCGCCCCGAACTGCACCAAGCACCCGCACCGCGCTGCATGCAAGGCCGGCGGCGGTGGGACCACCGGTGGTGGATCTGGTGGGGCTACCCCCCTGATCACCGTCAAGGTTGATCCCAACCCGCTGGTTGAGACCGGTGCGTCTGAGATCCACGCCGTTATCCAGGTGGAGACGAATCCGTCCTTCGCCGGCGATATGGTGAACATCGACTCGTCGCAGCTGCAGGCTTCCTGCCACACGCTGACGTTCGAGAACCTGCAGAACTGGAGCGACACGACCAACCCGAATGTCCAGTCCAACCGGATTGACGCTGTTCTCGACAACGATGGCAACGCCACCGTGGTCGTGGACGGGTTTGACTGTGCCCCCGGGACGAGCGTTGTCGAGGCTGACCTCGAGGTCGCTCCGTTCTACACGGCTCTCACAACTCTGGTGGCCAGCCCGCCGGTGCCGACCGCCGAAGGTGTGACGGGCTACCCGATGATCGGTACGTCGTCGCAAGAGGTTGAGACCGGTGACACCTCCACAAGTGGTGACTCCAACGTCTACGCCGTCTTCTACGTCGAGACCAACCCGGTCTACGCTGAGCAGCTGGTTGAGATCGGCTCGTCGCAGCTTGAGGGTCGTTGCCTCCGTGGCTGGCGCTGGGAGCCCGGTAACCAGACGGGCGTCGGAGTCGGCCTTGGCTCGGGCGACATCAACGGTGTTGGTGTCAACACTGGTCCGAGGGCCTCCACGATCCTCGATGACGACGGCAATGCCGTGTTCGTCTTCAAGGGCACCTCGTGCGCCGCTGGACCCTCGCAGGTGATCGCCGACGTCCTGGCTGGTACGCACCAGACCTACGTGACGACGTTCACTGTCCTTCCGCCGGCACCGACCATCTGAGCCAAGGCTTAGATCGGCAGTACCAAGACGGTAAGAGCGGGAAGGGGGGCGCATTGCGCCCCCCTTCCCGACTCTTGGGGAAAGTGCGAGAGCAATCGCACAGCGCCTCAGCCGGGCGTTCCACGCAGAGACGTGGCACGATCGGCGGAGACACTGGGCGATGGGAAGAACAAGACCGAAAATGGCGGGGGGCCGGAAAAGATGAGACGCAACAACCGGGCGGTGATATCGACGGTGCTTTTCACCATTGTCGTCGCCCTGACGGGATCCCTCGTCTTGTTCCTGGGTTCGACAGCGCAGGCCGCCACCAGAACTCACCACGCCAAGGCCGCCACGGCTGCCAAGGCCCATGGGCCCCATCAGCTGGGCCAGCTGGTCGCCTCCGATGCGTGGCCGGGCGACGATTTCGGATGGTCGGTGGCGATCTCGGGCTCGACCGCCGTGGTCGGCGCTCCCTACGCCCAGAACTACATGGGGGCCGCCTACATCTTCACGAAGTCCGGAAGCACCTGGACCCAGACGGCCGAGCTGCTGCCGTCCGACGCGGCGACCGGCAACGAGTTCGGCTGGTCCGTGGCCATATCGGGTTCGACGGTGGCCGTTGGATCCCCCGGCACCTACTACGGCCTCGGCTCGGCCTATGTCTTCACCGACACGGGGGGAACCTGGAGCCAGCAGTCTGATCTCACGGCGCACGACGCATTGGGCGCCGACAAGTTCGGCTACTCGGTGGTGACATCGGGTTCGTCGGTCATGGTGGGCGCCGACGGCCACAGTGGCAAGACCGGGGCCGTCTACGTCTTCACCGACGGTGGCGGAACCTGGTCCCAGCAAGCAGAGCTCACCGCCTCCGACGGAGCGCCGTCGGACATGTTCGGCTGGTCCATGGCCGTCCAGGGCTCGACCCTCGTCGTGAGCGCCGTCCGTCACGCCGCCAACGGTGCGATCTACGTCTTCACCGAATCCGGGGGAACCTGGAGCCAGGCGGCCGAGCTGACGGCAGGCGACGGATTTCCGGATGACTACTTCGGGGACAAGGTCGCCGTATCGGGAGCGCTGATCGTCGCCGGTGCTCCGGGTCACAACAACACGACGGGCGCGGCCTACGTCTTCGGAGGTTCCGGTACGCACTGGACCCAGGTAGGCGAACTGACGGCGTCCGATGGTCAGGCGAATGATTGCTTCGGTTGGTCGGTCGGCCTCTCGGGCAAGACGGTTCTCGTCGGTGCCGAGCAGCATGCTGCGGCCAGCGGCGCCGCCTACGTCTTCACCAAGGCCGGATCTAAGTGGAAGCAGAAGTCCGAGCTCACCGCCGGCGACGGTGGGTTGAGCGACGAGTTCGGCTACTCGGCATCGCTGTCGGGCACGACGGCGATCATCGGAGCCGACAATTCCGAAGGTGCCGCCGGATCGGCCTTCCTCTTCAAGCTCTGAGCCGATCTCGACCGGGACCGTGGCCTGATTGACCACCGCCACCCGAATCAGCGGTACCTGAGGACCCGCCCCTGCTTGTCCACGGCCAGGCAGAACGTTGTCGTGGCGCACGATACCGAGGCGAGCCCGGTGCCGCCGTCGATGGGCCCCGGCGCCGACCAGGCCGTCCCGTTGAAGCTCAGCGCTTTCCCACCGCTGTCCACGGCGATGCAGAAGGTGGGGTTGACGCAGGACACCGAGGAGAGCGCATTGCTTCCCACCGACTGCGTGGCGCCACCGGGGTCGACCGGTTGGGGGACGGACCACGACGTTCCGTTCCAGGCCAGGATGTTCCCGACGCTGTCGCCGGCGACACAGAACGAGGCAGTGGCGCACGAGACGGCATCGAGCTGGCCCGAGGTATCGACATCCTGGGGTTGTGTCCAGCTCCGGCCGTCCCACCGCGAGGTGCCGCCGGCGGTGGCCATACAGAATGTGGGGCTGACACAGGAGATGCTGTTCGGACCACCCCAGGCGTTCACCGCCGATGACCAGTTCCCCTCATAGAAGTAGGCGTCGCCTTCGCCGTCGACGGTGACACAGAAACTGTTCCCGACGCAGGCGAGGGCCTGGAGACCCTGGGCGCCCCCGAGTGTCTGGGCGGCCACCCACGATGTGCCGTTCCACCTGACTACCTCGTTTCCACCGGGGACGGCCATGCAGAAGGTCGGGCTGCCGCAGGCCAGATCGGCGGCCGCCGGTGTCGGGGCGGGGCCCGTCCCGATCACCGATATCGGCGCCGACCACGAGGTCCCGTCATAGCGGTAGGACGTCCCGTCGGGACTGAGAGCCAGACAGAAGCTCGGGGTGGGGCACGAGACCGAGGCAATCGGGTGACCCCCATCGACGGCGGCCGACGGAGCCGACCAGGGCGACGGGGTCGTGCTCGTCGTCGTCGATGGAGCTGTTGTGGTGGTGGTGGACCCCGATGCGCTGTGCGGAGAGCTCTGGCCGCAACCGGCCGTCACGAGCAGCAGGGAGGCGACAGCCAGGGCGCACGACGACGGACGTCGCCAGAAGGTCGTCGTCATCTGCACGCGGCGACATTCTTCCATGATCATCCGTCCCCGACGGATCACTGCCAAGCCCGCTCGGTCCGCCCCATCCAGCACTTCCGCCCCTTCTGTGACAACACTGTCAGAAGTGCAGAAAACACCGGGCCGGCCAGGCACGAGGAGTACTATTTGTGTTGTGCACGCGTTGGGCAAATGGCCCATCAGCACGTACCATTCGTGCATGCTCGTTGGGGCGAGCTCGAAGACAGAGGCCAGTTCGATGTATGTAGCCCGATGAGTGACCTCGGCCACCTTCCGTTGCCCGCACCCGCTGATGCGCGTCCCGAGATGGACCAGGGCGCCGTCATGGTCAGCGATGAGCGATTCGACTTCGGGGTGCGCAATACCCTGCTCTATTTCAAGGATTTGAAGCAGGCCACCCTCGACCTCTCGCCCCGCTCCGCTGCCTCCCCGGCCGCCGTCGACCGCCTCCTCGCTTCGCACCGGGTTTCGCTGTCCGAGCTCTTTGACACCGATCCCGACGCCCTGGACGACGCCACCAAGCGCATGCGGGCCATCTCCTACCGGGCCCAGCGCACCGTCGACAAGGGCGCCGAAACGGCTCTGGGCATCGCCTGGGGCATGGCCACCTGGGAGAACGGCCGGACGAGCGTTCCCGCCGCCCCCATCGTCCTGCGCGAGGCCTCGGTGGCCCGCCGCGCCGGTGCCGGGGAGGACTTCTACCTCGCCGTGGAGGGCGGATGGAGTCTCAACACAGCGCTTCTCCACCTGCTCGAGGTCGACTTCGGCGTGGACGTCGAGGTGGGCGCCCTCGTCGATCTGGTAGAGGAACTGGCCGAGCACGGCCACCCCGAGGCCCTTTTCGAGCGGGTGGCCAAGATCGCACACGACGTTCCCGGTTTTGTGATCGTCCCCCGGATCGTCCTCGGGACGGTTCCCCGGGCGCCCATGCTGGCGGGCCGCGGTCTTGTTCCGCCTGTCGCCGTGCCCCGCGCGAATGTCGCCGCCGAACCCGAGCCCCAACCCGGACCCGAACCCCAAGTGGAAAAGGACGAGACCGAGGTCCTGGCGCACACCATGGATCTCTTCCGCTCGGGGATGCTCAACCCCGGTCGGCTCCCGGAGCGGTCGCCCGAGCGGCAGATCCTCGAAGAATTCGCACCCGACGTTGTCATCTCCGAGATCACAACCGCTTTGCGCGGTGACAGCTGGCCAGAAGCTGTGGTCGAGCACGCCGATTCGGGGCTCCGGGTCCGCGATCGTGCGGAGCTGCTCCAGCGCTGGTTCGATGCCAGCGGCCAACGACCGCGACCGTCACGTTGGGATGCCACCCACTTCGCCCTGTGGGGATTGGCGGCCGCCCCCACGGCCGGAGCCCCGGCCATCAATTCGGTGGCCCGCTGGGGCGAGCGGCGCCACCACCCGATCCTCATCGCCTGGCAGCTGGTGGCCCAGCGACGAAACAAAAGCCCCCACGGCGGCCGCAGACGCAAGCTCATCCCGGGGTCCCCGCGGGTGTCGATCCCCCACGGGCTCGACCAGGCTCTGTGGGGGTTGCCCGTCGACCTGCTGGTCGACTGGGCCGCCTGGGTCTTCCGGCAGTGGCCGGGGGCGCCGATCGAGTTGCTATTGCCCAGCGGCTCCCCCGAACTGGTCAGCTCCTGGTATGAGCGGGCCCGTCCGGTGGCGGAACTGGCGGTCAAGACCTGGATCCCCTTCGCCGGCGTCGATGACGACCTGGGCAAGTCGGCCCAGCGCTGGGTGAAGCAGTTGACCGTCGCCTGCGGCGGCGGGGGCTCGCCCCTCGCCTCGTGGTTCGAAAGGTCCACGGAGGCGGCCACCGAAGCGGTGGCCCTCCGACTGGGCGACCCCACCGTGACGGGTCCTCTGCGGGGCCGTCGGTCGAAGAGCCGGGCTCCCGGCGCCCACGCCGAGCACGCCATCTGACCCGGCCCCGGCACCCGGGGCGGTCGCGGTTCAGAGGGCGACGGGAAAGAACATCTCGCGCTCGGCCAAGAAGTGCCCGAGAAATCCCGGCGTGAGACCCTGGATCTTCTCCCCGCCGAGCGCCGACGACATCTGGGAGGAAAAGACTTCGACGGCTTGACGTTTGCGTTCGAGGTAGCCGGCCGTGCTCACCGTCTCGGCCGGCGAAGCGGCAGCCACCGTCCGGGCCCACGACCGCGGTCGTTCCCACTGCCAGACGGGGTACGCGAGCAGTCGCACGGCCCGGCCGGTGAGGGCGCGTTTGGTGGCCCGGGCCAGAGCGGCGTGGTCGCTGTGGGGATCGGCCTCCGATGTCACGTACACCTCGTCGGGCGTGTGGCTCCGTACGGCATCGGCCACGGCGTCGACCAGCGAGTCACCGGCGCTGTCGAGACGGGTCTCGGGAAACGACAGATGTGTCACGGCCTCGTCGGCCAGACCGAGGATCCGACACGACGCCCGCAGCTCGGCGTCGCGCACGGCGATGTTCTCCTCGGGGGTCCGCCAGGGGGGCCACGTGGCACCGTCGCTGATCACGATCACCTGGACGCCGGCGCCGCCGTCGATCTTCCGCATCACCGTCGCCCCGCATCCGAGCGTCTCGTCGTCGGGATGGGGGGCGAGTACCACGCACGACCGGCCGGCGCTCGCCGCCGTGACGTCGGTCCCGCGCCGGCTCATCGACTCACCGATCCGGGCCGCCATGGGCAGCTTCACCGGTACGAGCGCCAGCTCGAGCCGTCGTCGCGCCGCCGACATGGTCATGAGCCGGCCGCTCCCCGCCCGCGTGACGTACCGATCTTCTTCACCACACTGAAAGCGCGTTCCCGTTCGCTCGGCGGCGCCCCGGTGGCCAGGTAGAGACCCAGGTAGGTGACGATTCCGGCGAGCCCGTTCACGACGGCGCCGATGAACGAGTACCCGGTGAGAGAGCGCCCGGCCAGCAGCACCACGGCGCAGGCGGCGGCGGGGAGGATGTGGGGGACGATGCCACCGCGCACGATGTCGGAGATCCGTACGTTCACCGCCCTCGTCCCGATGACGAGCAACCCGGGCAGCCGCACCAGCAGCACCCCCCCGAGCGTCCCCACGGCCACGCCGATGGGACCGATCACGTGGGCCAAGATGACCGACAGCACGAAGTTTAAAAGCACCTCGACCCCCGACACCGCACACAGCACCTTCAGGTCGCTCGATCCGAGCAGGACCTGACCGAGGCTCCTCACCGGCGCGGCGAAACCCACGGCCAGGGCCAGGATGACGAGCACATGGGCCGAGGTGTCGTAGCCGGGACCGACCCAGGCCCGGATGCCGGGACCGGCCAGCACCATCAGCAGCAGCGAGATCAACACACCGACCAGCATCGTCACCCGGACGCCGTCGATCACGATGTCCTTCAGCGCGTCGCGGTCCTTGTTGCGCATGGTGGCCGAGGCGTAGGGGAAGAAGACGATGGTCATCGAGTCGATCGACAAGTTGGCCGCCTTGGCCAACTTGGCCCCCACCGCATAGACGGCCGCCGGACCGACGCCGAGGACGATGCCGACGATCACCACGTCGCAGGCGGCCAGGGTGGCCTGCAGCAACGAGTACACGAGGAACCAGCCCGAGATGTTGGCGGCGGCGCGTAGCCGGAGCCGGTCGATGAGCCGGGGCCGGATCCGGGCGCCGGGGATGATGTGGCGGAGCATGGCCCAGCGCACGCCCTGGAACGCCACCGTGATCACCGTCGTGGCCATGGCCAGAGCGACGATCCCGCCACCGAGCAGCACGATGACGACGCTGGCCACGGCGATGGCGATCCCCATCGAGGCGTTGGCCAGCGACAGCAGGTCGAAGCGCTGGAATCCCGCGAGTGAGCCGCCGAAGGTGTCGCCGGGGATGGAGACGGCCAGCCCCACGGCCAGCACGGCCACGCAGATGAACACCTGCCGGTGCTGATCGGGGGCGATATGCACGATATGGGGGAAGAAGTAGGCGATCAGCACGCCGACGATCAGCGCCACCGCCCCCATGGGCACGAGCACGAAGAACGTGGTGTTGATCATCCGCACGGCCTGATCGGGCCGCACGTGGGCGTCCTCGGCCACGAGCTTGGTGGTGGCGCCCCCGAAGCCCAGCTCGAACAGCTCCAGGTAGGCCACCACCGTGCTGGCCAGAACCCAGACCCCGAAGGCCGATCGACCCAGATGGTGCAGCAGAAGCGGCGTCACCACGATGGCCGACAGCGCCGTCACCGCCAACGCCACGTAATTGCTGAAGACGTTGGCCCCGAAGCGATGGGGCAGCGAGCTTTCGGCCGCCGGGCTGCCGTCGGTCACAGCTCTGTCACCGTTCGCTCCATCGGTCCTTCCCACCCTACGCGACGGCGCTGCGGCCGCAGCGTTTACCGCCGATCGGCGGGACCGGATCCGTCGGCCCGGCCCGCTCGGGCCCGCGGCGCCGACGTCGACCCCAAACCGCTCAGGGCGCGCTTGAGCGCCACCGCCCCCCGGGCCACCGGGTTCGGCACCGCCACCGCCAGCTTCAGCCGCCCGAGCCCGGGGAGCTCGGCCACCCCGAAGGCCTGAGCCGCCGCCACCGCCCGCCGGGCCTCGCCCGTCCGGCCCGCCAAGACGAGAGCCCGGGCCCGGCGCAGCTGCCAGCGGGCGCGTTGGCCCGCCGTCAGCGCGACCTCTTTCTCGGGCCGTCCCCTGAGCCATCTCTCCCAGAAGGCGAGAACATCGTCGGCCACCGCGAGCCCGCTGTCGGCTCCCCGCCACGCTCCGGACTGCCCCACGTGCATGGAGTACGTCATCAGGACCCGGTCGACGAAGTAGACGGGCCATTGCGCGTCGGCCACGGAGAGGAAGAACTGCAGATCGGCACAGCACAGCTCGGGCCACTCCCGCGCCGCCCCCGCCCACAGCTCCCGGCGCCAGACGGCGTTGCCCTGCAGCATGAACCATTCCTCACGCAGAAGGACGTCGAGCATGGCGTCGTTGCGCCCCGGATGAAGAGCGATGGGCCACAACTCACCACTCTCCTGACCGCTACCGCGGTCGAGCACCACCCCGCAGCAGGCCAGCCCGATCTCGGGTTGTCCGTCGAGCACGGCCACCAGCTCCGACAGAAACCCGGGCTCCCACCGGTCGTCGTCGTGCAGCACGGCCATGTACCGCCCCCGGGCCCGGTCGAGCAGGGCGATGTGGTTCTGGGCGAATCCCAACCGTGTCGGGTTGTGCCGGTACTGCACCCGGGGATCACCGATCTCGGCCACCAGGGACTCCGCCGCTCCGGTCTCGTCGCCGATCAGCAGCTCGAAGTCGCCGTAGTCCTGGCCGAGCACGCTCATCACCGCCGCCCTCACCTCATGGGCCTGGCGTGCCATCGGCATGCAGACCGAGACGGTCGGCTCACCCACAGTTTCAGAAACTGGCCGGAAGCAGTGGGCTCACGGCGCCGAAGAAGAAGAAGAGCACGACGAGCACCCCCGCTCCGCCGGCACCGTAGACGAGCCAGCGGTTCCGTCGCTCTCGACGTCGCCGACCCCACAACAGAACCAGGGCGCCGGCCACCAGTACGCCGAGTCCCCACAACAGAGGCGGCTGCCAGTTCCCCTGACCGCCGGCCAGGTTGTCCCCGGCGGCACTGCCCACCGTCAGCCCCTTGGGTGGCGTCGTCGTTGTCGTCGTGCTCCCTGCCGGCGCGGCGGGGGCCGACGACGAGAACAGCGCGGCCTGGACGACCAGTCGCGTACTGGCGCTGAACCGGGGATTGCACGTGGTCAACGTCAACTCCGGCGTGGTGCCGGCGGCCAACACCGCCCGGTCCGACGGCGACACCACCGTGCTCCGCTGCACCTTGTAGGTGAAGGTCCCCTGCGTGGTCGTCAGCATGATCTCGTCACCGATGTGCAGGGCGTCGAGGTTGTAGAAGGGCGCCCCGTAGGTGGTCCGGTGCCCGGCGATGGCGGCGTTCCCCGCCTGTCCGGGAAGCGGCGTCCCCTGGTAGTGACCGGGACCCTGCCGCAGATCGGGTGTGTTCGTCCCTTCCACCACGACCTTGTTGACCCCGATCTTCGGGATCTCGAGCACCGCCACCGGCGCCCCTTCGATCGGAGCCGCCGTCGTCGGCGCCGGATCGGCACTCACCGGGTCGCCTTTCGCCCCCGGTGTCGTCGACGTCGTGCTGCTCGACGTGGCCGAACCGTCGGCCCGGTGCAGTTCGTGATCGAGCTGTTGCCGCAGCGCGTCCTGGCTGTGGGACTCGGCCAGGTTCGTCCCCCACAATTGATAGGCGACGAACAACAAGATGACGGTTCCGACGCAGAGCAGGACACGGCCCAGCGCACCGGTCAGCTGGCCCGGTTGCACGGATCGACACTACCGGCTCCGACTCGAGAAACCGGTGCAGTTGCGCTCTCTTTGCGCCACTGCCGCTCCGTCCTCGTGCTCTTCACCCGCCTCCATACGCGCCGCGCCGGGAGCCCCCGTCTACACTCGGCCCCGTCGTCATCCTCTTCGTCTGCACCGCGAACGTGTGTCGGTCCCCAATGGCGGCGGCCCACCTCGGCGTCGTGGTCGGTGATCTCGACGAGCACGTCACCGTGGCGTCGGCCGGTCTTCTCGAATCCGGCCACCCCGTGGCGAGCGAGACCCTGTCGGTCATGGCCTCCTACGGCATCGATCTGGCCGCCCACCGCTCCACCCGGCTCACCGCCGCCGCCGTCGAGTCGGCCGATCTCGTACTCGGCCTCGAGCGCCGCCATGCCCGGGAGGCCATCCTCCTCGTCCCCGCCGCCTGGGACCGGACCTTCACTTTGAAGGAGCTCGTCCGCCGGGGGGAGAAGGCCGGTCCCCGTCCCCCGGGCCTGGCCCGCTCGGCCTGGCTGGCGTCGCTGCTCGACGGCCGCGAGCGCACCGATCTCGTCGGCCGCTCACCCGAGGACGACGTGGCCGACCCCCTCGGCGGCAGCCTGGCCGACTACCGGGCCACGGCGGCCGAGCTGGCCGATCTCGTCCATCGCCTGGCCGGCCTCTTCTGGCCGTCCTCCTCCGGCCCGCTCCTGTGGTCAGAGGCCGGACCTGCCGATAGCTGACTGATGTCCGGTTCCGACCAGCGCCGACCCCGGCGCCGCCACCTTCCCTGGTCGCGCCGGAAAAAGCTCATCTGGTCGGCCGTCGGAGCCGTCGTCGTCCTCTGGCTCATCGCCGTGGCCGTGGTCCTGGCCATGGGCATCAGCGACGCCAGCCACGCCACGGCCGAGGTCAACGCGGCCAAGAACAATCTGTCGGCCGCCGATCTGGTCTCGGGAGGACCCGGGCCCCAGCTCCGGGCGGCCGCTGCCGAGTTCACCCGGGCCAAGAGCCTCCTCGACTCACCCCTGCTCGCCCCCATCGACATCCTCCCCGTCCTCGGTCGCCAGCTCCGCTCGGTCCAGGACCTGGCCGGGGCGGCCGCCCAGGTCTCGAACATCGGGGTCACCGCCGTCACCGAGGCCAAAACCGTCCTCGACGCCCCCCACCAGGCCGGCACCGACCGGATCACGGCGCTGCACCGGTTGGCCCTGCTGGGCCAGCTCACCGATGCCGCCCTGGCCAAGATCGATACCGGCCCGGCCCATGCCCTCATCGGACCCGTCGCCTCCAAGCACGACGACTTCATCCGCCAGCTCGACCAGACCCGGACCAAGCTCCAACACGCCTCGGCCGTGGCCACGGCGGTGGCCGGCATCCTCCAGGGGCCCGACCAGTACCTCATCCTCATGGGCAACAACGCCGAGATGCGTGCCGGCTCCGGCGCCTATCTGGAGGCCGGCCTCCTCACCACCGCCAACGGCGAGCTCCACCTCTCCGGTGTCGTTCCCACCTCGGGCATCCCGGCCAAGCCCGGAGCCGTCGTCGTCACCGGCGACCTCCAGACGAATTGGGGCTGGCTCCTGCCCGGCGTCGATTGGCGCAATCTCGGTCTCACCGCCCAATTCGACGTCACCGGCCCCCTGGCGGCCAGCATGTGGCAGTCGGTCACCGGTCAGCACGTGGCCGGCGTCCTGGCCGTCGACGTGGACACCCTCCGGCAGTTCCTCCAGGTCACGGGGCCCGTCACCCTGCCCGACGGCACCTCCCTGAATGCCGACAACGTGGTCCAGTACCTCACCCACGACCAATACGCCGGCCTCACGGATTCCGACACCTCGAAGGTCCGGGTCGACCGCCTGGGGGCCATCGCCACCGCTTCCCTGGACGCTCTCAACAACGAGTCCCTGGATCTGAAGAGCCTGGCCGACGCCATGACCTCGGCCACATCGGGCCGCCACCTCCTGCTCTGGTCGGCCGATCCTGCGGCCGAGAGTGCCTGGCAGGCGGGCGGTGTGGGGGGCCAGCTCTCGAGCAACTCGGCCATGGTGGCGCTCATCAACCGGGGCGGCAACAAGCTCGACCAGTACCTCTCGGTCCAGGCCGACCTCAGTCTCACCCCCAGCTCGGGCTCGGGGGCGACCCGGGGCTCCCTGACGGTCGATCTCCAGAACCAGACCCCCCCGGGCCAGTCCCAGTTCATCGCCGGTCCCTATCCCGGCCTCGGCACCAGCTACGGCGAGTACGTCGGCCTCCTGGCCGTCAACCTGCCGCCCCGGGCCTCCCACCTGCAGGTTGCCGGCGGCGCCCCCGTCGACGTCCTCGGGGCCGAGGGCCCTGTCTGGGTCCTCGCCACCCCGGTCGACGTCCACGCCGGGGCCACCCAGCAGATCGTGGTCACCTTCGAGCTCCCGGCCGGCCACGGCTCGATGACGGTGGTCCCGTCGGCCCGGCTCGCCCCGGTCTCCTGGCACTATCGTGGGGCCGTCCACAGTGACGCCACTGCCTTCAACCTGTCCTGGTGAATGCTCGCCATTCGGCCGGTCCGGTCCCGGTTGTCCGTCTCCGGTCACGCACCGTGGTCGAGGTCTTTGGGGGTTTCCTGTGCAGTTGGCCGGAAATTGGGATTCCATAGTGCTCGTGGTGAGCAACGCGGCGCACTATGCGTCGTAGAGCGTTCACGATGGGCGCAACCACCACGGAGGGCGACACCGCTAAGGAGGGCGCCACCACTGCGGAGGTCCCGAACACCACGAAGAGCGGTGATCGGGTAAAGTTTCAGGTTTCGGAACCGTTAATTGACCGCCGCAGGTGGCAAATGACAAGACGAGATCACGGCATGTGACTAAGTTATATGGAGGAGTCGCCGCCGAGGCGGCGGGGCGAGGGGTGGCAACATGAAGATCAAATGGCTCGGATTGGGTCTAGGCACGGTCCTGACCTTGGCCGGCGTGGTTGTCCCATCCGTGGCGGCCAGCGCGGACAGCAGCACCTGCTACACGGGCTGCCCGGCTCCGCCGCCGTCCAGTCACGACGGGCCGCCGCCGGTGACCAAGGCGGTGAAGGTCACTTCGACCAACCTGGCGTTCACGGGTGCCGACATCGAAGAGATGACGGCTCTCGGTGCGGGCGCCCTCGTGGTGGGCGGCGTCCTCGTGCGTCGTAGCCGCCGCCGTCGCCTCCCCGCGTAGCCGGACAGCTCGCGAGCGAGGTACGACGTCATGGCCGTCGGGCTCAACTTCCAGTCGTGGGCGACCACGTCTCCGACGCGCGGCCGTTCAACGGCTACACGTCGTCGCTGGAGCGTGCCCGCCCGACCGGAGATGGCCGTCGTCGCTTTCGCCGACTTCGCCGTCCTGGCCGCCCTCGTCGTGCTCGTGGCGCCGCTCGCCGCCACTTGGGGGAGCTGGCTCACCGTCGGCGCCGTGGTCCTCTTACTCACCGCCACCGGTCACTACCGCAGCCGCATCACCTTGAACGTGGCCCGCGAGGCCCGCTCCATCGCCGCCTGCGTCGCCGTGCCCCTTCTGGTCATGGCCTCGATCCACCTCCACGGCGTCTCGAGCGTGGCTCTGCTCGAAGCGGGAGCGGCGGTCGTCGTCGCCATGCTCGTCCTGCGCTGTGCGCTCTACGGACTGATCCGGCGCCTGCGGGCCCGGGGCGTCTACGGCGAGCGGACGCTGATCATCGGTGCCGGACAGATCGGCCTCACCTTCGCGGCGACGCTTCAGGAGCACCGCGAGTACGGACTGCGCCCCATTGGTTTCCTCGACGACGTGGACGGCGCCGATCTTCCCCTGCCGCTCTTCGGTGGTGTCGCCCTTCTGCGCATGGTCCTCTTCGAAGAGCGCGTCGACCGTGTCGTCGTCGCCTTCGGTGTGGCCCGTGAGGCGGACATGGTGGACGTCTTGCGCGCCTGCGAGGACGCCTCGGTCGACATCCACATCCTTCCCCGCTTCTTCGAGCTCGGCTCGGCTGTCCACGCCAAGGACACCGACGATGTCTGGGGCTTCCCCCTCGTTCGTCTGCGCCGGCCCGTCCTGCGCACCTACTCCCGTGCCGCCAAGCGCGGCTTCGACATGACGGTGGCCGCTCTCGGTCTGCTTCTTCTCTCTCCGCTGTACGCCGTCCTCGCTCTGGCCGTGAAGCTGTCGAGTCCCGGTCCGATCCACTTCCGCCAGCAGCGGGTGGGCCAACGGGGCGAGACGGTCGAGATCTTGAAGTTCCGCTCCATGCGTGTCCACACCGACTCCGACACCGAGTGGACCATCGCCGAAGAGGCGGTCACCAAGGTGGGCCGGTTGCTGCGTGTCCTCGGACTCGACGAGATCCCGCAGCTCTGGAACATCCTGCGCGGTGAGATGTCGCTCGTCGGACCGCGACCCGAGCGCCCCTTCTTCGTCGAGCAGTTCAAAGCGGAGATCCGCCACTACGACGACCGCCACCGCGTCCCCGTGGGACTGACGGGCCTGGCCCAGGTCCACGGCCTGCGCGGCGACACCTCCATCGAGGAGCGGGCCCGCTTCGACAACCACTACATCGAGAACTGGTCGCTCTGGCGTGACGTGGTCATCCTCGTCCAGACCCTCTTCGCCGTGGTCAGAAACGCGGCCCGACCGGCCGGACCGTCGGCGGCGGTGAGCGCCACCATCACCGCCGGATCGACGGTGGGCGTGGTCTCCACGGCCGGCACCGCCACGGCACCATCCACGGGTTCGGCAGTAGGTGCCGTACGCTCGGAGAATCTCGAACGCCCGACCACCGATGACGGCCGGTCCATCGCGCCGGCAGTCCACGGATCGAACGAGGCCGCCCCGATCGGATGACCCCGGTCGTGCATCGCGCTCCTGACGTGGGCGCCGATGCCGAGGGTCTCGTGACCGACCCGGCGTCGCCGTCACCCGGCTCGCCGGCCCCGCCGACCGATCCGGCGGATACTCACGCCTCGACCACGCAGTGGCGACTGTCGGTCGTCGGTGTCGTCATCCTCGGCGCCGTCATCAGCTTCATCTCTGTCGGCTCGGCCAGCTTCTCTCTCGACGAATCCGTCAGCACCACGCTGGCCGACACGTCCTGGCACTCCTTCACCCAGTCGGTTCTCCACCGCGAAGCGAACATGTCGCTCTACTACGTTCTCCTGCGGCTCTGGGCCCACCTGGGTCACTCCGAAGCGGTGGTCCGCACCTTCTCGGTCCTCGTCACCGTGGCCGCACTGGCCGTCATCATGGTGGTGACCCGTCAGCTCTTCGGTCGCCGCACCGCCGTCATCGCCGGCATCTTGCTCGCCGTCGATCCCCTCGTCGTCATGTTCGCCCAGAACGCGCGCGGCTACGCGCTCAGCCTCCTGCTCGTCAGTGCCTCCTCCGCGCTCTTCGTCACCGCTCTGCGGACGCCGACGCGTTGGTGGCTCTGGCTCGCCTACGCACTCGTGTCGGCCCTGGCCGCCTACGCCAACTTCTGGGCCGCCCTCGTTCCCCTGGCCCACGGCGCTTCGCTCGCCTTCTTCCCGCGCCACACCGCGCCCTGGCGCCGTCTCGTCCTCACCGCCCTAGGCCTCGGCGTCCTTCTCTTCCCGCTCGCTCTCCTGATCCACGCCACCGACAGCGCCGGCGTCAACTGGGCGGCAGGATCGAGTGCGGGAAAGATCTTCTCCAAGGTGCGCGCCGACATACCTCACCCGGTGATCGACCTCGCCGTCGTCCTCGGTGTGGCCCTCGTCGTCGTCATCGTGGCCGTGGTCCGCCGACACCCGAAGGCGGAGGGGCTCTCGCGCCACTGGCCGCTCGTTTTCGTCACCTCCTGGTTGGTGGTGCCGTTGGCCGCCGTGGTGCTTCTCTCGCTGGCCTACAAACCGTTGCTCGTCGTCCGCTATCTGATCATCTGCCTGCCACCGTTCATCATCCTCGTGGCCTACGGCCTGGCCCGGCTCAAAGGCACGGCGGCCACCACCGCCGTGGCCCTCCTGGTGGTCATCTCGGGAGCGGGCGTCGGCGCCTTTGTGTCCCACGGCTCGTCGCAGGACTGGCGCGGCGCCGCCGCCTCGGTGGCCGCCAGCGCCCGGCCCGGTGACGGCGTCGTCATCTTCGCCCCCTATACCCGCATCCCCTTCCAGTGGTACATCCGCCGGCACCCGGCGGCCGAGGCGGAACTCCACCCCGCTTTCCCGCCGGGTCCCTGGGCCGGTGACGCCCTTCGCTATGACGCCTCCTTCGGCGTCAGCACCCCGGACATCGCCGCCGCGGTGACCGGCGACCACCGCGTCTGGCTGGTGCTCAGCCAGCAACAGCTCTACCCGGCGGAGCTCCGGGCCCTTGAGGGCGGGCTCCGCTCGGCCGGCTTCGTCCCCGGCCGCAGCCGGTCCTTCGCCGGGGTCACGGTCGTGGATTACTTCCCCCGGAGCTGATCCCACCACTTCCCCCGGAGCTGATCCCACCAGGCGAAATTCGACCCGGCAACCACGTATAACCGTCGTTGCCGGGCGATACTGTGACGTGTGGTCGAGGCGGCGTACAACGAGAACGCGCCTCGATTGAATTCCTCGATGGCTTCCTCGATGCCCATCGAAGACCTCCGGGTCCTCCTCGTCGACGTCTCTGACCGCGGCGGTATCGCGCGGTACACCGACTGCCTGAGCGGTGCGCTTCGCGCCGAGGGTGTGGCCGTCTCCTTAGCGGCACCGAAGCCCCGGGCCGACCACGGCTTGGCGCTGGCTCACCGGCGGTGGGGAGCCGACGTCTCGGGGATGGCCAGGCAGCGCCTGCGCCTTCGTCGTCTGGCCGAGATCGGGCCGTCGGCGCTGCTTCTCGGCCGCGCCGTCATGCGGGCCCGGTCCGATGTCGTGCACCTGCAGACCGAGGTCGTTCCCCCGTTCGATCATGTGGCCGTGCGCGCCATCTCCCGGCGGGTTCCCGTGGTGATCACCGCCCATGATCCGGAACCGCTCGAAGGCGGAGAGCGCTCTCTCGAACGCCAGGCCCGTCGTTGGCGCGCTGCCGACGCCGTCATCATCCACGGCGAAGGCCCCCGTGATCTGGTCGAGCGGCGCGCTCCGGGAGTCCCCGTCCATGTCGTGCCCGTGGATCTGCCCCTGGGCGGTCCGGCCGTCTCCCGGGACCACGCGCGCCGCAGCCTCGGCCTGGACGGCGCGCCGACGGCGTTGCTCCTCGGGCTCCTCCGGCCCTACAAGGGCATCGATCTGCTGGCCGACGCCTGGCCCTCGGTGGCGGCCCGGGTTCCCGGCGCCCGCCTCTTGCTGGTGGGGGAGCCGTACGCCTGCGCCGAGCTGGACCGGTTGGTACGCTCGCCGGGTGTCGCGCTTCGGCCCGGCTTCCTCGCCGAGGACGACTTCAACCTGTGGGCGGCGGCGCCCGACGTCCTCGTCCTGCCTTATCACCGCGGCTCGCACTCGGGGGTTCTGCATCGGGCCGTGGCCACGGGCACGCCGGTCCTGGCCTCGCCGTCTCTGGCCGACGAGGTCGCCCGCACCGGGGCCGGTCGGATCGTCCCCATGGACGGCGCCGCGTGGGCCGACGCCCTCGTGGCCGCCCTCACCGGCGCCCCACCACCACCGCCGCCCGTCCCCACCGGACACGCCACCGCCATCGGGACCATGGCCGTCTACCGCGATGTCCTGAACCGTCGGGCGCACGGCGCGGGGAACCGTCGGCATGCCCCGCACCGTCGGCCGCGCCGCGGCCGAGCGCATGTCAGGCCGTCGCCCCGGGCCGAGGTGGCTTCGTGAGACGCCGCCGGGGCGCAGAGCGGGTGACGGTGGTCGTGGTGTGCAACGCCCTTCAGGCATGGGGGGCCGAGTTCGCCGTCATGGCCTTGGCCGCCCCCCTCGCCGAACGGGGCGTCGATCTCGTCCTCGCCTCCCCTCTCGGGGGTTCTCTGCCCGAGCAGTGGGAGAAGCTCGGCTTCCGCCATGTCCCTCTCGACATTCCCACCCGTCAGGGGGTGCGGGGAGCCGACGGCGATTCGTCGCCCGGCCCCGGGCAGCTGGTGAAGGAACTCGCCAGATCGATGGGTTCGGTGCGCAAGATCGTCCACGTGGCCCGCCAGGCTGACGTCATCAATTCGTCCAGTCTGTGGACGCACTTCGACTGTGCCGTGGCGGGTCGGTTGGCACGGCGTCCGGTGGTGCTCGACATGCACGACATCGTCCGGCCCGGTGTCGGCCGCAAGCTCCAGACGGCCGCCGTGCGGTTTTCCTCGGCCTCCATCGCCGTGAGCCATGCCGTGGCCGACTGCGTCGGTCGTATCGGCATCCGGAAGCTCCGGATCATGGTCCCCGCCGTCGACCTCGTCCGCTTCCATCCCGGCACCCCCGACCCCGAGATGCGCCGGCTCCTCACCTCGTCGCCGTCGGACCCCGTCATCGGCATCGTGGGCCGGATCGATCCCGAGAAGGGGGTGGATCTGGTCGTGCGGGCCGTGGCCGCGCTCACCGGGCCGGCGGCCCGGGCCCACCTCGTCGTCGTGGGCAGTCCCGGCTTCGAAGCCGGCGACTACCTCGACAGGCTGATGGCCGACGCCGAGCGTCTGCTCGGCGACCGGGCCCGCTTCGCCGGCCGGATCGCCGACATCCCGGCCGTGCTGCGGTCCCTCGACGTGGTGGTGAACGCGTCGGTGGCCGAGCCCTTCGGCCTGACCGTGCTCGAGGCCCAGGCGTCGGGCGTCCCCGTGGTGGCCACCCGGTCGGGGGGCGTGACCGACTACCTGACCGACGGGGACAACGCCCTTCTCGTGCCCGTCGGGGACGCCGAGGCGCTCGCCCGGGCCCTCGAGCAGGTGCTGACCGACGACCAGCTGGCCGCCCAGTTGGGCCGCCACGCCCGCGCCCTGGCCGAGGCCAGTCACGGGGTGGACGACTTCGCCGACGACCTGGCCGAGCTGTACCGTCACCTGGCCCGACGACCGGTGCGACCGGTCGGTGTGGAGCAGGGCCGTTGACGGCGGGGCTGTCGGGCGCGGGATCGTTCTCCACCGGGCCCTCGCGTCCGCGGGCCCTGATGGTCACGAAATTCGTGCCCATCCCGGCCGACTCCGGAGGCAAGCAGCGCTCCCTGGCCATCCTCCGGCGCCTGGCCGAGAGGACCGATCTGGTCCTGTGCGCCTACGACGACGGGTCCGCCGATCTCGGGGCCGTCGAGAAGCTCGGGGTCGATGTCCGCACCGTGCCGTGGCGGCCCGGACCGGCCGCCGTGGCCCGGGGTCTGGCGCGGACCAAGAGCATCTCCGCCGGCCGCTTCTGGAGCGCGGCGCTCGAGGCGGAGATTCGACGAGCAGCCGCGCAGTCCCCGCTCGATCATCTGCAGATCGAGTACATGCAGATGGCGCCCTTCGCCGACGGGGTGCGGGCCAAAAGGCGGGTGCTCGACCTTCCCGACGTGCAGTCGGCGCTGGCCACGAGCTACGCCCGGGGCCGACGGCTTCCGCTGTCGGTTCCCTTCCACCTCGAAGCCGCCGCGCTCCGCGCTCTCGAACGCCGGGCGCTGCGGACCTTTGACACGGTGGTGGTGGTGAGCGAGCACGAGCGGCAACGGTTGCCGGCCACGGTCGGCTCGGTGATGGTCTGCCCGAACGGCATCGATATGCCCGAGCCCCTGCCGCCGGCCACCTCGCCCACGGTCTCGTTCGTGGCCACCATGGGCTGGGCCCCGAACACCGATGCGGCGCTGTGGCTCGGACGCGAGATCTGGCCCCTGGTCCTGGCCCAGATCCCCGATGCCCGCCTGCTCCTGGTCGGCCGGGACCCCACGCCGGCCGTCCGGGGCCTCGCCTCGGCGTCGGTCGAGGTGTCCGGTACGGTGGACGACGTTCGTCCTTACCTGGCCCAGACGGCCGTCGCCGTGGCACCACTTCGATCCGGGGGTGGGACCCGCCTCAAGATCCTCGAAGCCCTCGGGGTGGGCCGGCCCGTGGTGTCCACCACGGCCGGGGTCGACGGCCTCGAAGACCTGGTGGGACGGGGTGTAGTGGTGGCCGACGACGCCCCGGGGATCGGCCGGGCCCTGATCGAGCTGCTCAAGGCACCCGAGAAGGCCGCCGATATGGGTAGGACAGGCCACGACGCCGTCGCCGCCGATCACTCCTGGGACGGCGCGCTGGCCCGGCTGCTGGAGGCGGTGTCCCGATGACCCAGGTTGCCATTCTCCTCGTGGCCGCGGCCGCCGCCGCGCTGCTCTTCGGCCAGTTCGCCCGGTGGGAGCGCTCGGGCCGTGAGCACTACGTGGTCATCTTGCTGCTCAGCATGCTGGTGATCGAGACGACGCTGTACGAGAACCAGGACCAGATGCCCCGCGACATCTTCCATCCGGGCAGCGGGGCCTTCGAGTTCCGGCTGCCCGAGATCATCATCACCCTGGCCCTGCTGGCCCGGATGGTGGTCCGGGGACGGGCCACCCGGGTCGGGGTGGCCCCGCTTCTGTGGATGGCCTTCGGGGCCTGGATCTTCGTGTCGGCGGTGGAGGGGGTGCTCCGCCACAACGACTTCACCCAGATCCCCTACCAGGCCAAGGTGATCATCTACGTGGTGGGGGGCTACGGCCTGGCCGCCGGGGTGCCCATACGGCGCTTGGTCGAGGGCCGGGCCTTCGAACGGCTGGTGCGCTGGTCGGCGGTGGCTGCCACCGTGCTCATCGCCATCGCGGCGGCCCACCGTTCCTACCCCATCCACCTGCCGCTTCTGCCCCTGCCCGACTTCGGGGTCGACGGCAGCGACGCGGCGACCATCTTCGCCGCCCTCGGCCTGATCGGTCTGCTGCTCGAGCTGGCCAAGGAGAAGCGGAGCCGGCTCACCATGCTCGCCTGCCTGCCGCTGCTGGTGAGCCCCTTCCTGGCCAACCAACGGGCCGTTCTCGTGATGCTGGGCGCCTCGGTGACCACCGTCGTGGTGGTGGCCATGGGCAAGACGGCCCGCCGCCGGCTCCGGGTGAAATCGGCCGAAGTCCTGCTCAGCGCCATGGCCGTGGTGGGCGTGGTGCTCGGGGTGGCGGTCGTTCCCGCCCTCGAGGGCCACGGGCCGGTCCAGGTGCCCCTGAGCGCCACCATCGCCAAGACGTTCAACTCCACCGGGAAGATCGAGTCCGCCCAGGACCGTGCTAGCAAGTGGTCGGTGGCATTTTCCTATATACGCCAGCACCCCATCATCGGCAATGGGCTCGGCGTCGAGTTCAGTTTTTACGAGCCGGGGCCGAATGTCATCACAGTGACCAATGTGACCGAGAACATCGCCTTGGACCTGTGGATGCGGACAGGTCTGATTGGGCTGGCCCTGTTCGTCCTCGCCCTCTTCGTCTCTGTCTTCGACGGCCTGGCCGTCTGGCGCCTGCACCCCGATCGGATGGTGGCGGTCCTGGCCCTGGCCCTGGTGGCCGTCATCGTGGGCCTGGTGGCCAAGGGGATGGTCGAGTCGATCTTCGAGAAATACCGGCTGGCCACCACGTTGGGGCTTTCCCTGGGGCTGTTGCGCAGTGCCGTGACATCGGCCGGCGGGCCCCGACTGGGCCAGCGGCGCGCCCGCGCCTACGAGGAGGTCTGAGGCCATGGACACCCGTCAGCTCCTGCGTGACCTCCGCCAGAACTTCATCGTCGTCTTCCTGGCCTTCGCCGTGTGCGTGGTCGTCGGCGGGGCCGCCGCCTTCTTACCGGCCAAGCAGTACCAGGCCTCCACCCAGCTGGTGCTCACGCCGAGCTCCACCGACCCCGTGGCCGGTGTGGCGCTCATCCAGTACCTGATCCTGCAGCTGCCCACCGAGGCCACCAACCCGAACACCTTGCTGGCGGCGCGCCGCAACGTCCCTGCGGCCGACGCCAATGCCAGTGTCACCGTCACCGCTTTGGCCCCCCCGACGACAGACGTCCTCACCATAAGCGTCAAGGCCGACAGCCCCAACGTGGCCGCCGCCTTTGCCAACGCCATCGGCGCCCACGTGATCGCGCTGCAACCGCATAACAGCCTCTATTCCATCGCCGTGCTGCAAACGGCGCTGCCGCCCTCCACGCCGTCCAACCCGACCAAGCCCCTTCTCTTCGCCGCTGTCGGCTTCGGCGTCATCGCCGCCGTCTTCGCCGGGCTGGCCTCGGCCGGGGTGCGGCGCCGGTTCAGCCGGGTCAATGAGCTGAAGGAGCGGATCGGCGCCACCGTGCTCGGTGAGATCCCCCGGATCATCAGCGGGAACATCCGGCCGTCGAGCCTGTTCGTCCTCGGCCGCCAACCGATGGTGATGGAGGCCTTCCAGGAACTGCGGAGCAACCTGCTGCTGAGCATTCCCGACTCGGGCCCGACGTCGATCGCCGTGACGTCGTGCGACCCGGGGGAGGGAAAGACGTCGGTGACGGCCAATGTCGCCTGGGCCCTGGCCGCCGAGGGCCGGCACATCACGGCCGTGGACTCCGACCTCCGCAAGCCCATGCTGCACCTCGAGCTCGAGGTGCCCTTCGGCCCCGGTCTGGCCAGCGGCGGGGCGGCCGACGCGCTGCGTCATGCGTCGAAGACGACCAACCCCTACCTCGACGTGGTCCCCGCCGGGATCCCGAGCCAGCACCCGGCCGACGTCGTCTCCGCCTACCTGCCGCCGTTGCTGCACAGCCTGCGCGAGCGGCAGCAGACGGTCATCGTCGACTGCCCCCCCATGATCGGGGTGGCGGAGACGGTGCTGATCGCCGCCATGGTCGACATGGTCATCGTGGTGGTCGACACCCGGCGCCTGCATCCGGAAAGGCTCCAGCAGTGCCTGCTGCGGCTGGACGGGGCCGGCGCCAACGTCATCGGCATCGTGCTCAACAAGACCCGGCGCCGCCGCCGGTCGAGCGGCTACCAGTACGGCTACTACGGCCACGAGGACAGCGCGCTGGTACCGCCGGCGCCGGTGGCGACCGCCGGCGAGGCGCCCAGTGCCGTGGCCCGGGCGCGCTGGTTGGGTGCCCCCCCGGCGCCCGAGAAACCGGCGCCACCGGTCCAGCCCGTCCGGCCGAACGGCCGGGGCGGCCGCCACGCCTCAACGGGTCGGGCACCGGCGTTCCGGGGGCGCTCGGCGAAGGGTGCGGGCCAGGCCCCATCGGCTGAGAGTGCCGAGGCCGAGCAACGCCGGCGCCAGCCCGAGTGGTAATCCGGGCCCGGCGAGAGCGTCGGCCTCAGCGCCGGCGCCAGCGTCGGCGACAGCCTCAGCGCCGGCGGTAGAGGCGGCCGTAGCCGCGGCCGTAGCGGCGGCCGTAGCGGCGGCCGCGGTCGGCCATTCGCCCTTCGTCGCCCCTGTCAGGCGACCAACTGCCCACCCTGACCAGCGGAGACCGCCATCATGATGTCCACCATGCTGGGCCCCCTCGTGCGACTCCGGCCTCCTCTGTACCTGCGGTGGATCGTCGCCTTCGGCATCCTCGGCGTCGCCGTGGGCTCGGTGGCCCACGCCGCCACCAGCGGCGGAGACTTCCGCTTGGCCCTGTGGTTCCCCGGCCAGGCGCTGCTGCACGGCCGGGACCCCTACGACATCGCCAGCTTCGAGCGCTACTACGGCGCTCAGCAGGTCGAGGCCTTCTCCAAAGGCTGGTTCCCCCTCTACGGTCCCAGCCACCTGTGGTTGGCGGCGGTGCTGGCGCTGTTCCCGGTGAAGGTGGCCGCCGGGCTGTGGTTCTGCGTCAACCTGGGCGGATTGGGCCTCCTGGCCTCGTTCGTGGCCCGGGCGCTCGACCGCCGCCTGGGCGGCCCCGCCATCGTGGCCATCACCGGGCTGCTGGCCCTCACGAGGCCCGGGCGGGCCCTTCTCGAGTCAGGCCAGGTCACCGCCCTCTACGCCCTGCTCACCTACGTGGCGTGGTCCCAGGCCCGACGACGGCCCTGGCTGGCCGCCGTGGGGCTGGCCTTTGTTCTCGGGAAGCCCCCCTTCGGACTTCCGCTGCTCGCTCTGTTCCTCGTCCGTCGGCTGTGGCCGGTGGCGCTGCGGGCCGTGGCGATCTCCGTCGCCGCCAGCCTGCCCATCGTGATCTGGCTCAGCGTCAACGCCGGATCCCCCGGATCGCTGTGGCATGCCCTCGTCCACAACCTCAGTTACACCGACCACAACCGGCTCGATGCTCCAGGTTCTCCGGGACGGATCGACGCCCTCAGCCTGATCGCCCGCTATGTCCACGGCCATTTCGGCGGCGGGGCCGAGGTGGCCGCCTTCGTCGTCCTCGTCGGTGTCGTGGCCGCCTTCGTGGGGCGCGCCGCCCGCGCCCCGGGATGGCCGCTGTCGCCGGCCGTGCTCATGCTGCTCGGCGTCGTCACGGTGCTCGCCGTGGCCCACGAGTATTACGACCTTCTCCTTCTGGCATGGCCCTTCGCCGCCGTCATGCGCTGGCCGGTGGCTCGCTTGTTCAAGCAAGACGGGCCACCGGACGCGCCGGGGGACGCCCCGCATGACGCGCCGCAGGACGCGCCGGGGGACGGCGGCCGCTGGGGAGGCCTGTTGGCCCTGATCGCTCTACCGGCGCTGGTGGTGTCGGTGATCCCCGCCCAGGGCACCTTGAAGCTGCTCGGCCTCTCGTCCGGTACGGCGATCATCTCCACGCTCACCACCGTCTGTCTGCTGCTGGCGCTGGTGGGCGCCCTCGTGGTCATCGAGCTCGACCATCCACAGGAAGCGGCCGTCACCGAGCTGAGCGAGGTGCACCCGAGGATCAGCCGAAGTCGGCGTGGTACGCAGCCAGCGAGGCGGGGAATTGGCCGTCGGTGATGGCGTCGACCTGTCCGGAGACGTCGAAGTTGAAGTAGTCATCGAAAGCCACGTCGTGGAACGAGATCCAGTTGTCCATCTGCGTGATGAAGGTGGGGTCGTCGCCCATGCCGTGGCCGTCGCTGCGGATGGCCAGACCCCATTCGGGGAAGGCCACCGGCTTCCCGTGGGCGGCGGCAAAGGCCGCCACCCGGTTAAGCCCCGGAAGGGTGGCCGCGTCGAAGCTGCACAGTGACGACGTCGCCGACGTGGAGTTGTTGAACGCCAGCCCGCAGTTCCCGGCCCAGGACTGGTCGTAGGTATCGGTGCCGATGTAGTCGACGTACTGATTGCCCGGGTAGGACTGGTCGGCGGTGTAGGCCCCGGCGTAGGAACCGCCCTCGGGGTCGGCACCCTCCCAGATGAATTTGAAGGCCTGGCCCGGGACCGAGCGCATGGCCGTCACGATGTCGGCGTAGTACGTGGCGTAGTGGGCGGCGTCGGCGGCGTCGGTCACTTTCCATGGGTTCCAGCTGCCGGTGAATTCCTGGCCGAGCCGGAGGATGGCGTTTCCTTGACCCTCGGCCACGAGCGTCTGGCCCAGCGTGACGAAGTTGGCGTTATAGGCGCCGGTGGCGCCGGCGGCCAGGGTGTCGGTGCCCGAGTTGTCGAACATGGGCACGCCCAGGACGAGTTGGTAGCCCGCACCATGCCAGGGACCGAAGAGCCAGCCCAGAGAATTGGGTCCCACGTCGGTGCCGTCGATGTGGGCCCAGGTCCCTCCGGGGAGGTAGTCCTCGACCACGGTGACGTGGGCGCCGGTGGCCCGGGCGAAGCCGCCCGCTCCCGCCGGATTAGCCGAACCGCTGTAGACGCCGGCAGCGGCCGACGGAAGGTGATGCACAGGCGGCGGCGGCGGCGGTGGTGGTGGTGGTCGTGTGGTCGTGGTGGTGGGCGGTGGTGCCGGCGGGGTGGTGGACGGAGGTGGCGGGGCGGTCGTGGTTGTGGCCGGTGGCGCCGTCGTGGTCGTCGTCGGGGCGGGGACGAACGCACCACCACCACCGGCTTCGGGCACGGCCTTGGCGCGGGCGGCGACGTGAGGATGGGGGGACGGGGACAATGGCCCGAGGACGGCCACCACCACGGCGGCGATGACGAGACCGGCGAAGATTTCTCGGGGCCACCCGAGGAAGAGGTGGGCCCGTCGGAGGTGACGCATCGACTAACTCGCCTGCCCGGTGACAGAGAAGGCAAGACGACTGGTTCCGGCTGGCGCCCATGGCGCGGTCGAGTGCGTCGGTTTCATGGTGGATCCCCCCAGGGCCGAAGAAGGGTTGTGCGTCCGTTGCCTGATGGAGCAAGGCGCGCTGTCCGTGGGTCTCGCCCTGACCATCGGCGCGGCCGTAGGGGTCCTTGAGACATTCGGAGAACAACAAGCGGTCCTGCGCGCGGTGAGTGCTTTTCGGTGCTTCCGCCGTTCTCCGACGCCTACGCCGCGTCGACGGAAGAAGCAGGGGCGACCGTCAGTGGTTCACAACGGGCTCACAGGGAAAGCACGAACGCTGTTCAGGCGTTCGGTGAAGACCCTGCGGCGCAGGGTTACGGCTCAGGAGAAAAGAACTGCGAGCTACGTGGAGATCTCGAAGTCGTGACACCTCATGACACCGATCCAGTCCCGGTTCTCGGTGTTCATGGTGTTGCCGGCAATCAGGGCCAGCGTGGTGAGCTCGTTCCAGGTCGACGCTTCGATGAGGCGGCGACCAAGCACATTGAGGTCCTGCGCCACCCGGCGGTAGACGACGGCGTGGCGTTGATGCTCCAGATGCACACTGATCCCGGCGATGGCAGATCCCAGGGCGGGGAGGGCGAACGCCACGACACCCACGACCTTGTCCAACGGCTTCGGTAGTCCGACCGCATGCCAGATGGAAACCCCAAACGCGCCGCCGAAGAGGATGTAGATAAGAACCTGGAGTTGGCGCTGTCTCGTGCCATGCATTTCACTGCTGCGCGAGAAATAGCTCGTCTGGGGTCGAATCCAGCTCTCGACGAGCAACTCCCGCAGCACACGGTGCGACGCCACCGCCTGGGGGGGGCAGAGCGTCGACACGTATGCATAGACGTGCCCGAGCCAGGACTCCGTCGAGTCGTGGGCGTTCATGCCCGCCACCCCGTCGTCGCGACGGTTCTCGAGTCCGGCCGCCTTCAGAAAGACCGTCGAGCGGAACCTTTCCGCCAGGAAACGACAGTCGAGCCATTGATCGTGCATTTCCAGCCGGCGACCGGCGATAACCATGATGAATATGAGCCCAAGCAAGACGGTCTCGATCACGAAGAAGTACTGCGACCAGTTGTAGATGACGAGAAGTGCCGCCAGGAAAACGGCGAGAAAAGCGGCCAGGAACTCGCCGATGATGGCTCTCAGGTACCAACGCTGGAAGAACAGCGATCGTCGATCGGCCCACACGAAGTAAGGCCGGACACACTCGGCCAGTTGGCGGACGATGTCGTCCGAACCGCCGTCCGCCAATCCCATCGGTTCGTCGAAGATCTCCTTGTCGACCTGGATGGGCCGCAGTGCCCGGCACCGCCGACCGAAGAGACGGGGCACCTTGTTGTACCGATCGAGCGAACGAATCATGTTGAGGGTGCGGTCGAAAGGCAGGTGGTGCGACCGTGTCCGCCCCGACGCCAGGGTCCTCTCGGCTCCGGCGTTGAAGAACACCGTCTTCACGGGACCTTTTCCTTTGTCGACGACGAACTCGTCGGCGCTGAGATCTCCGGCGTTGGTGGGAACCCAGAGAACCGGGGTGCACGTCTCGAGGGCGTAGCAGATGGAGTACGCCGTGCCTCCCTCCCCCCGCGAGGGCTGGCCGTCCCACACGGCGAGCAGCACGTCGACGCGCTTCACGACCTGGTGGCTCGCCCAGATGTAACCGTCCTCCCGCGTCGGCAGAGCGGGGGCGTGGTCGGTACTGCGAGCCTGGCCCAAGAGGTCGTGGAACTCTCTCCTCGAATGGTCCTCTTGGAAGTCTTTGATGTAGCTGTCGCGATCCCTGGGGAGCACGACCTCGAGACGTCCTCCCGGTGTCGCCAGTATCCGGCGGGTCACCATGCGGTCGGCCCCTTCGGCCAGGGCGGAGAGAGCACACAGCGAGATCGGGGTGGCACGGGAACGCTGAAACAGGTCCGTCCGGATCTTCTCCAGGGCCCTGTCGACATTGCCTTCGAGACTCGTAAGGCATGCAGGGGAAAGATGACGGTGACCCGTTATGCCCACTCGTATGGCCAGGGGGATCGGGTCAATGGGAGAGAAACTTTGGGTGGGGTCCGCTATCGGCAAGGTCATCTTTGATCCTGACTATCCGATGCCAGCCTGATCGCTCTGGCCAGAGCGCCGCCAAGGACGATCGCGCCGCGGGTCAACACGTTACGGACTCTTTACTCATGACAGACATCGTGTTCGGGAATATTCGGCAGGGCACTCGTCCACTGTGACGGCGTCACGCTCTGACCCATTGTGTGGCAGAGCTGGCTGGAGACAGTGGCCGTACTGCGAGTCAAGAAGTCCGCTCGATAGAAATGGACCACACCGGCGTTGTCCCCGGCAGCCAGGACACTTCCATCGTTGGTGAAGGCAATGGCATCGACCTCGGTGCCCGCGTCAATGGGGGTGCCAACCTGGGTCCCCGTGGCCACATCCCAGGAAACGATGAGCCCGGCACTGTCTCCCGTTGACACTGTCTGGCCGTCGGGGCTGAAAGCGACACTGTTCACCGGGCTCCTGTCTCGAAGAGGGGGACCACTTGTTCCCTTCTCGGCGATGGACCAGAGCTGGACGTTGCCGGCGTCGTCACCGGCGGCGAGCGTCTTGGAATTGGGTGAGAAGGCAAGGCTGTTGACCTTCGACCCCTCGATGAACGAAGGCCCGATTCGCGCCCCGGTTCGGGCGGCACGAATCGTGATGACACCGGCTTCGCCCGCCGTGGCCACGAGCCTGCCGTCGGGGCTGAAGACGACGGCTCGAATCGGGCCCGAGGCGTGGTTTGAGTGAAAGAGCGCGGAGGTATCCGTTGATGCCGTATTCCACAGCTTCAGGAGCGATCCGTTGTCGCCGCTGGCAAAGCGGTGGCCGCGGGGACTGAAGGCCACGGCGTAGATGTCACCGTGGGCCGTGACGTCGTTGAGTTGCGGGCCACTAGCGGTGATCGACCCGCTCTTTCCCACTTCCCACAGCGAGATCCCCGGAGCCGCATCGGCGGCAGCGAGCAGTGTCCCGTCGGGACTGAATGCCACGCTGTGGACCTCGTAGCCCAGTTGCAATGGGGGACCCGCACTGGCGCCATTATCCGTCTTCTGAAACGTGATCATCCCGTGGACATGGCCGGCCGCCAGCGTCTTTCCGTCGGGACTGATGGCGATGCTGTCGATCTTGTCGCCGGTGGTGTCGGGGGGTGGTAGATCCACATTCTGGAGATCCCAGAGCGCCGTGTTGCCCGAGGCGTCTCTCGTGAGCAGTGTCATCCCGCTGTGGCTGAAAGAGAGATCGGTGACCGAGCTGCCGTCGGCGAAGGGGGGGATGATCTTGTCCACGGGCGCGTTCGACGTGCCCTGTGGATCGCTCAGGCTCCAGAAGACCACCTCTCCGCTGCTCGTTCCCGATGCCAGGAGACCTCCGTCGTCTCGAAAGGCCACGCTCTCGGCCGAACTGCCGTCGGGGAGCGGTTTGTCGACTGGTTCACCAGACGCCGTAACCCAGAGATTGACGTAGCCCCCGCTGTCGGTTGCCGCCAGGACCTGCCCACCGAACCCGAAGCAGACGCTCGTGACCGGTTTGCTGTCGGACAGACCGGGACCACCAGGGAGCTGCGTAGTCAGGTTCCACAGAATGGCGGTCGTGCCCGAGCCCGTGAGCGTCGTCATACTGGCCGTGCCGATGGCAATCGAGGAGCCGCTCGGGCTGAGCGCCACGCTTGTCACCGGGGCGCCGATGTCAGGCAGCAACGAGGGGCTCCAACCTGACACGGTCCACATCTCGACCGACGTACCGCCACCGGCGACGAGTTGGGAATCGCCGCTGCCGAAAGACAGGCTGGTGACCGACGATCCGAGGTGAAGGATCTTGGTCACGCCGGTGGTGCGGTTCCAGACAGAGATGGTGCCGTCGCTCGATCCGGAGGCCAAGATGGTGTCAGTGTGGCTGAAGGCCAGGCTCGTGACGGAGCCGGTCACGTGGCGGGTGGCTATGACTTTCGGCGAGGACGAACTCCGCCAGAGCTGAATGGTCCCCCGAGCGTCACCGACGGCGAAAAGATCGGCCCTCGTGTTGCCGTAGGTTGCCGCGCTGGAAGGCGCAGAGCCACGCGGCAGGATGGCGATGAGAGGCGATTCTGCCACCGTGTTCAACGCGTTGCGGGCCTGCGGTGTCGGTGAGGTGTCATAGGCCTGCAGGCTGGCGCGCATGGCGAGGGCCGTATTCGTGGGCAGGAGATTGATGGCGTCGGCGGCTAGCTCGTCGGACTGGGCGATGCGGGCCTCGGTGACGGCATGGCTCCTCTGCACCACCGCCACGAGGGCCAGGACGAGGGCGCCGACGAGCGCGGTCGAGACCCCGAGAAGAAGACGGCGCTGGCGGCGGGTGGCCGCCTGACGGCCGGCCAGGATGTAGTGCCTTTGGAGCTCGGTGGGCTGGGGCCCTTTCTCCGGGTTGCGGACGAGCCAGGCCTCAGCGGCGGCCAGGCTGCTGCCGGACAAGAGATAACTCCGGTCCTTGGCATTCTTCTCCCACTCGAGGGCCCGCTTTCCCCAGAACGTGTGTTCTCGGGCGGCGTCGATATCGGTGTCTATTGCCGTGATCAACAGCGCCAGCGAGGATTCGAAAGTGTTTCCCCCGTCGGGATCATCGAAGACGCCGCGGGGGGGAACGAATTGGATGGCCTGGATCTCCCCGGGCAGCGAGGTGGTCGGCGTGGGGAGGAAATGGATCGGGATGATGCGTTTGTTCAGGCTGGATGCGTATTCCACTTCGTTGCGGCATTGATCCGAACCGGCACACGAAGGACTGACGAGGAGGAGGAAGCAGTCGGCGTCTTGGATTGCTTCATTCAGGTCTTCCTTCCATTTCGCGCCCGACGGGATATCGGATTCGTCGACCCAGATGGTTCTTCCGGCATCGCGCACCGCGTGCTGGAGACGAATAGCGAAAGCGCGGTCTGAGTGCGAATAGCTGATAAAAGCGTCCGCCATCTGCGCCCCGCATCAGTGGATGACTACATCTCTGTCGTTTTATGTTCAGTCGCTTTAATCCATGGCCCCTTTTTCCGAGGCCGTAGCCTATCGAGGGCGATATGACAGCGCTGCGGGTGCCGTAAAGGTGAAAGGCCGACGCTCAATGCCGCCGTTCTCTTTCGCCATGTCGTTGCATGCTCGAAGTACCCCCGCACGGTGGGACCACGTCGGGGCCAACCGATCGGGGGGCTGCGGACCGCTCCCTGGGCGCCCATGGCGTCCCGGGCATAGACGCCCGGCAGGGTGTGGGCGCGGCCGGAGAGGGGTCGTCGGAGGAGAGCCCTGAGGACGGTGCCTCGGGCGCCGGCCGGGCCCCCGATGGCCGCCGGGCGACCTATCGCAATGGCGGCCGGGCGGTACCGGGCACCTCCGGGTCGGAGACGAGCGGATTTGAGGCCAGTGTTGTTCCTGTGGCAGATGGTGACAGACACAAGAGATGGGGAGAAGTGGCCACGTGGCGGCCAGCCGCCGGGGCCCGAGGTGGACGAGGGTGCCCGGGCCAAGGACGGCCCGAAGCCCGATGGCACCATGTGGGCCAAAGGGGCAGGTGACATGCAGGATGACCGGCGGAGCGTGCTGTTCAAAGCGGAGGTGGGGGGCGTACCATGTGTGTTGTGCAAATGTTTATGAAAGCGCCGTCGAGTGGGGGAGACCCGGCGAGCGGCGCGTGGAGGGCAAGGCCCTGCGGTTCGGCGTCAGCGCTGTCGGGTGGGGAAAGGACGGGGGGTCATGGTGCTCCGAGACGCTGAGTTGGCCCGGTTGGTGACGGCGGTCGACACCGCTGTGAGCAGGGCCATCGATGCCTTCAACATCGCCGCCGAGACCGGCGACGAGGAATTGATGGCCGAGGCGCGTGCCTGCGTGGAGAGGCTGAAGGCGTTCCGGGAGTTCAGTGCCGGGCGGCCCACCAAGGCGTCACGGTGGATGCGGGCCCGGCCCCCGCGGGGCGAGTCGCTGAACTACTCGGCCGGCTGAACTACGGCTGGCCGCTCCCCGTCGCTGTGCGACCGGGTGAGTGACGGCCCCTCTTCGAAAGAGGGACGAGGCTCCGGAGCCAGCCGACCAGGAATCCGGTGCCCCAGGAGAGGTGCATGACGGGTAGGGCGACGGCCATGCCCGCCCCCGCCGGTGGGTCCTGGCGCAGCTCCCGGCCTGCGCCTATGGCCACGACGGCCAGGTAGGCCAGGGCCACCTTGCGGCGCCAGGGCGAGAGGAGGCCCAGGACGAGCAGGGGGGCGGCCAGCTGGCGGAGCTTGAGCGATCCCGGGTACTTCCGGACCGTGGCGGCCCGGCCGATGCCGTAGAGGAAGTACTGGCGGAGGAAGGTGGCGAAGCTGTCCCTCGGCCGGTAGGTCGAGCGGATGGACGGGTCGAACCAGACACCGCCGTCCAGGCTGAGACGGTGCAGAAGCTCACCGTCCTCGTTGGTGGCGAACTCCTCGTCGTAGCCGCCCAGGCGGCGCAGGACATCGACCCGGGCGGCCCCCAGGTAGACGATGTCGGTCCAGGCAGCCGTCGCCGCCGTATCGCGGAAGCGGGCCGGACCGGCGCCCAGCTTCGAGGTGAGAGCGGCCCCGACGGCGCGCTCGACCCAGGTGGTCCCCCGGGGCTCGATCGGTCCACCCACCAGGGCCGCCCCTGAGTCGGTGAGGGCGCAGACGCAGTGGTCGACGTAGTCGGGGGCGATGAGGGTGCGTCCGTCCACGCGGACAAGGACGTCGCCGCGCGCGGCGCCGAGTGCCAGATTCAGACCGGCCGATTGGCGGCGTCCGGGATTGTCGAGGACACGGACGCCGGGGAAGCGGGAGGCGATTTCGGCGGTGGCATCGTCGGATCCGCCGTCCATGACCAGGATCTCGACGATGCGGGGGTAGGTCTGGGCGGCGATGGCCTCGAGACAGCGCTCGATGTGGGCCTCTTCGTTGAGCACCGGCAGAGCAATGGTGACGCCGGGCAACGGTCCCGTGCGACCATCGACCACCGTTGGTCCCGGGTCCGAGTGACCAGGCAGCGGCAGCGCCCTTAAAACCGGGGTCTCGATCGCGTTCCTACCGAGACCTGCGCGACCGGACATCGTCCACGATTATCACGGTCGGACGCCGAAAAACAAGCAGTCGGCGGTGTTATCGGGCTTTGTCCCGCCGGCGTTATCGGACGTTGTCAGGTCGTTGTCATTGGCCCTGCGGGATATGCAGCAATTCATAGCCCCGGCGGAAAAAGGCAAGCGGATCGGCTCCTGCGTCGATCTCGCGGTGCGTGATGGCGGCACCGAAACTGATGTTCCAAAAGGGGCCATCGTGATGATCGTGAAAGGAGACGTAGATGTAGGGCTCGTCGATGGTGGTATCGCCCGGGGAGGCCCCGTAGCCGGCCCGTGTGCCCGGTGCCCCTTTATCCACAGCCAGGTCGAAGTGCTCGGGCCAGAGCTGGATGGAGCTCGTGTCATCGGCGTCGTCGGAGCCGGCGGCGAAGGCCTCGACAATTCCCTGGCCAAGGCGAACCAGCGGGCCAGAAAGCGCGCCGCGTCGCTGTCGACATCGAGGGGAGCGGTGGGGTCGGCCGGGAGGTCGAGAACCGGGTGGGTGGGTGCGTCGGGGTCGACGCCGGCGAAGGCGAAGGCGTCTTGCAGAGTGGTGAGCGGTTGACGACGGCTTCCGTCACTCAAGATGCCGTCCACCACCAGGAGCTGGCGGCCGTCGAACTCGGGGGTGGCGAAACCACCGGGGACGACGATGAGACCGAGGCGGCCCACCGCCGCATAGCGCGCCGCGCCGAGGACGCGGGCGGCCACGAGATGAAGCGCTTCCCGGGTGGCGGCGAAGTGCGGCGGTAGTGGCGGCGGAGGAAGCGCGGAGGCGGAATCGTCGTTCATGATCAGAGCTCGAGAGTGCCGGCGGGCGGGGCCGTGGCGGCGCGGGCCACGGCCCTGGCCTTCGTTTTCCTGAGAGAAGCGGCGTGACCGAGAGCGACGCGCTCGGCCAGGGCCATCGCCGCGGCGGGGAGATCGGCGGGATCGACGACGTCGGTGACGAGATGGGCGGCCAGGGCCTCGGGGGCGGTGAGGGTGCGGCCGGTGAGGCAGAGGTCGCGCGCCAGGGCGCCGCCGACGAGGTCGGCCAGGGGTGCGTAGACGACTTCGCCGAAGGTGTACTCGGGATGGGAGAAGCGGGCGGTGGTGGCGGCCAGGCGGAGGTCGCAGAGGACGGCGAGGTCGAAGCCCCCGGCGATGGCCGGTCCACCGACGGCGGCCAGGGTGACGAGGGGGAAGGTGGCCAGGGTGTGGTGGTAGCGGTCCGACGACGCCCAGAGGCGGTCCGAGAAGGCGGGGTCGGTGGCCGCCTGTTCGAACTCGGCCAGGTCGAAGCCGGCGCAGAAGACGGGACCGGCGCCCGTGATGACGACGACTTTGAGATCAGGGTCGGCGGCCAGGGTGTCGAGGCGATCGGCGATCTCGTCGCGGAGCGCGATGGAGAGGGCATTTCTGCGTTCGGGGCGGTTGAGGGTGAGGAGGGCGACGGTCGGGGAGGGGCGGTCGAGGAGGGTGAGAGCGGGCATCAGGCCAGGATAGGGACCCGGTCGGAGAACTGTCGCTCCCCGGTGAGGGGTGCCCGCCGCGGAGCGACAGTTCGCATACCCGGTCTGTGTCGGGGGACGGCCCCGGTCAGGTGCCCGGGGTCCAGTTCCCTCCCGAGACGTTGACCGTGCTGGTCGAGTCGGAGGTGCCCTCGGCGCCGTAGCCGGAGACGGTGTCGTTGGTGAAGGTGAGGCTGGCGCCGGTGTCTGTTTCGTAGACGTTCTCGTAGGGAGCGGTGCCGGAGGGGAAGTCGAGAGAGCTGTTCTGGACGGTGACGGTGCCGCCGGAGTCGATGACGCAGGCCACGGTGGTATTGGCGCCGCAGTCGAAGGTGTCGTTGTCGAAGAGGAAGGGACCGCGGGGAACGGTGCCGGTGGTCGGTCGGCGGACCCAGATGGCGGTGCCCGCCTGGGGCTGGCTCATGGTGCAGTTCTCCACGGTGATGTTGCCGGTGGCCTTGCCCGAGCTCGAGCCGCCATCGGCGAAGAAGTCACCGGGGCCCGACGTGGACGCCGTGCAGCCCGAGATGGTGACGTTCTGGGATCCTTCGTTTCCCTGGTCGGCTTCCACGTCGAAGGTGTCGAGGCCCACGTTGTCGATGGTGACGGAGGAGACCGAGGCGCCGTTGACCGAGACGAAGGCGATGCCCATGCGGCCTGGGCCGGTGATGTTTATGTCGGAGATGGTGACGTTGACGGTGGGGCTGAGGATGCCCGATCCCTTGTGGTCCGCCGCCGACCGCAGCGGGTTCAAGGTGATGCCGTCGCCGAAGGTGGCGTTGATGGAGACGTTCTCGATGGTGGCGCCGGTGGTGCCCTGGAGGACGATGCCGGCGGCGAAGGCCATCTTGGGGTTGTAGCCGCCGGGGTTGGCGCCGGAGATGGTCATGTTCTCGAGGGTGAGGCCCTTTCCGCCGAGGGCGTTGAAGACGGGGTTGCCGCGCTGGGTACCCGAGCCCGTGGTGGTCGCCGGGGTGGTGGAGAGGTTCTCGTAGGTGCCGCCGTCGATGGTGAGGTTGTTCGGGAAGTTGAGGTTGAGACCTTCGTCCACCTGGTAGCAGGCTCCCGGTGATGGGGTGACGGTGGCGTTCGGGGGGAGGTTTCTGAGCCAGGGGCCGAGGGATTTGGAGACGTCGGTCGAGCAGTCCGAGGCGATGGAGGAGGGCGGGATGAGCGGGACGGGGGTGGGGGAGAACTGGTAGCTGGTGGACGACGATGCCGGCGGCGCGGCGTTCGGGATGGCCGCCGCCGTGATGACGTCGGTACCCGAACTGGGAAGGGGGGAGGGCTGGGTGTAGGTGACGACGGCTTCACCGGCTGGTTCGCCTCCTCCGGTGATGACGGCCACCGGGGTGGTGGTGAGGGTGACGGCGGTGTCCGAGGGTGAGCAACAGGCGGTGGCCGTGCCACCGCCTGTGGCCGGGGTGAAGGACAACCAGACGGGTTCGGGGGCCTTGATGAGCTTGCCCAGGGCGTTGGTGACGGTGACGACGACCCCTGAGCTCTGGCCGGCGCTCAGGGTGCCGCCCTCGGCCACGGGCTGGGGGGAGACGGAGTAGTTGCACTTGATGGCCGAGGGCCCGACGGTGACCGAGCTGGTGGCGTTGCCCGAGCCGCGGATGTTGGTGACGGTGAGGGTGATGGTGAAGGTGCCGGCCGAGAGGTAGGCGTGGAAGTCGGGGAAGGGCGAGGGGGAGTTCGATCCGTCACCCCAGTTGACGTTGACGGTGCCGACGGGGCCTGCCTTCCAGTTGATGGTGCCGTTGACCGAAACGTCCTGGCCGTTGACGCAGACGGGGGAGACGAAGGTGACCGTGGGGTGGGTGGTGGCGGCCATGGCCGGGGCGCTCGAGAGAGCGACGGCGGAGAGTACGAGAAGAGCGGCGAGAAGGCAGGAGGTCGCCCGGAGCCGGTGGTTGAGCATCGGTGGGACAACGCTGGCTACGGCGCCGCCGTTACGGATTGAGGTGGCGACCTGGGCTTTTGTGCGGCGGATGGTTGCCGGGAATTTGAGGGGGGAGAGGACCGGGGTTGAGTGTGGGGGCGCACGATGGCGCCATGAAGCAGCCCACCACGCACGACAGGGAGATTTCGGCCGAGGACCTCGGGGAGGACGTGATGGCCCTGGCGCTGGCCGTGTCGGCCGAGTCGCGGGCGCGGGCCTCGGTGCTGCGGTGGGTGAACGGGGTGCTCGTGCGGGTGATCGTCGAGGTGGCCTGAGGCTGCTCGGGTGGCGCCGGGGCGGAAACGGCCCGGCAGCGAGCGGTCAGGTCAAGCGGACGAGGTCGGCGTAGGCCGGGTGGTGGTCGATGTAGGAGGCCACGAAGGGGCAGACGGCGATGACGGAGAGGCCCCGGTCGCGGGCTTCGTCGAGGGCGACTTCGACGAGGCGGCTGGCCACACCATGGCCCTCGAAGAGGGGCTCGGTCTTCGTGTGGACGAAGGTGATGGCGCCGTCTGCGAGCTCGTAGGTGACGTAGGCGGCGAGGGCGCCGTCGACATGGGCTTCGTAGCGGTGGGCGGCGTCGTTGTCCGTGATCAGAACGGTCGACGGTTGATCGGCCATGGGGCTCCCGAGGGTGTGGGCGGTGTCGGCTGGAGCCGAGCTTATGGTCGGTGAGCGGCTCGGCGGATCGTCGGGTGAGTGAATGTGAGAACATGCTCGGCGGATCGCTGAGCGGTCCGGCCCACCGCCAGGGAGGAAGTAGCCGATGAGCCCGAGACCCCGTCCCAAATTCCCGCCCCGGCCCCCGAAGCTGGACGAGATGACGCACGCGCAGTGGGCTCTGTTCCTGATCGGGAACGTGGTGATGGCCGTGGTGGGGACGGTGGTGGCGCTGATCGTGGTGGCCATCGTGGTGGGGCTGGCGGGCGGTCACACGTAGGGAAAAGTCGCTCCGGGGGGTTCAGTCCGGATCGGGGCGGGCGGCGTCGTCGCGCTCGAGATGGGCGGCGACGAAGAGCTTGCCGTTGACGGTGACCGGTTGGAGGCGGCCCACGATGGGGACGATCTCGCCCTCGGCCGTCTCGGCCTCGGGGTAGAGGCCGGGGTCCATCTCGCGGTCTCGGGGTTCGGCCAGGTAGCCGCGACGGTAGGCCTGGTGGCCCCAGCGCTTCTTGGTGGGGACGAGCATCTCGACGAACTCTCCGGCGATGTCGACGGTCTCCATGCCGAAGAGCTGCTCGGCCGCCTTGTTGAGGCCGAGAACGATTCCCTGGAAGTCCACGATGACAACGGGACGCTCGCCGGCGGCATATTCGGGTGCCGCGGCCAGGACTTCGTCGGGGATCTCGAGAGAGGGCATCTCGGGCGAGCTCACGTCGGGTCACTCCTTTGAGACGGTGGTCAAGGGACGGTGCGACGACGGTAGTGCCTGGCGGCGGGGGTCCAGCTCGGTGGCCTAGATTCCCGGCGTGGACCCGAGCAGCCTGCCCTCCTACGACGAACTGCCGGCCGTCGCCGGGGCGCCTTCGGGGTCGTCGTGGGGTGTGTGGGGTGAGGGCGATGTGTTCGGGTGCCTGAACCTGCTGAGCGCCGAGAGGGTGCAGGCCGGGGTGGCGTGCGCCCGGCGGGGGGCGGTGTTCAACCTGAACCTCGAGCTCGAGTTGCCGAGTCCCCCGTTGTTCTCCCGGTCGGCCTTCGAACACACGGTGCACGATTTTCCGCTCGGTCACGATGACGAGCTGTCGGGATGGAACACACAGAGCTCGAGCCAGTGGGACGGCTTCCGGCACATGAAGCACCCCGTCTACGGCCACTACAACGCGGTGGACGACGAGATGCACGGGATCGAGCACTGGGCCCGGCGCGGGATCGTCGGTCGGGCCGTGCTGGCCGACGTGGCCCGTTGGCGCTCCTCGGTAGGCCGCCCGATTGATGCCGACAGCGCCACGGCCATCGAGATTGACGATCTGATGGCCACCCTCGACGCCCAGGGGGTCGAGCTCGAGGTGGGCGACATTCTTTTGCTGCGGACCGGCTGGGTCGGGTGGTACCGGGGCCTCGGGGCCGCAGAGCGGGCCGAGGTGGCGGCGCGAACGGCGCTGGTGGCCTGCGGGCTGCAGCGCGGGGTGGCGAGCGCCCGGGCACTGTGGAACCTGCATATCGCCGCCATTGCCGCCGACAATCCGGCGCTCGAGGTGATGCCCTTCGGGTTCGGCCGTCGCGAGGATGCGCTGAGCTGGAAAGAGGACCCGGGTCGGGCGGCGGAGACGATGCTGCACTTCAGTCTGCTCGGTCTGCTCGGAATCCCCATCGGAGAGTTGTTCGATCTCGACGCGCTGGCCGAGGACTGCGCCGCCGACGGGCGCTACACGTGTCTGTTGACCTCGGCGCCGCTCAATCTGTCGGCCGGCGTGGCGTCTCCTCCCAACGCGTTGGCCATCAAGTAGCCGGGCAAACAGCCGGGCAAACAGTCGGGCAAACAGTCGGGTCGACGAAGTACATCATCGTCATGAGGTCACAGGGAGTGCGGAAGCGGTGCGCCGGTGAGAGATGTTTCCGGTTTCGGATCGATTGATCAGGAATGCTCAAAAGTGCATGTATTACGAGACGATGAAGGGCAAGGGGATCGCCATTGTCGAGGCGATTCACAGAAAAAGCATGACGACGGGAAAAGCGCTGCAGAGGACCTCTTTTCCCGCCGGTTTCTCCACTCTTCGCCTGGTGCCAGTTTTAAATTCCGGTATTCGGGGATTACAGTCACGGGTTCTTATTTGTGACAGCGGTAGGGAAGGGGAAACAACGTGGCACGGATTGAAGAATTGACAGTCTCGCTCATCGACGATTTCGACGGTAGCGAGGCGGCGGAAACGATCAAGTTCGCCCTTGACGGGAAGAGTTACGAGATCGATCTTTCGAAGCCCAACGCCAGCGAACTGCGGCGGACGTTGCGGCCGTATATCGACCGCTCGCGCGCCGCACGGCGGGCGTCGGCCGCCCGACGGACGACAAAGGGTTCTTCGGGGCGCCGCGGACCGGCTCGTCGGTCCGAAGGGTATGACCGGACCGAAGTGCGAGAATGGGCCAAGAAGAATCGGATCAAGGTTGCGCCCCGGGGGCGGATCGCCAACGAGGTGGTCGAGCGCTGGCGAGAGGCGACGAAGTAGCAAGGGCACGAAGTAACAAGGGCACGAAGTAACAAAAGGAAGGCGGAGACCGGGAGGGCCACCCGCATAGGGTCGGCCCCCCGGTTCTACCGCCTGACGCGACGGGACGTGGCGTGCTCCGTCGTGGTCATGGTGCGACCGGAGTTCTTGAGCCAGGCGATGAATTCGTTGGGCGGCATCGGCTTGGCCAGAAAGTAGCCCTGGGCGCTGTCGCAGCCCAGCTGGGCCAGCTGGGCCCAGGTCTCGCCGTCTTCCACTCCCTCGGCCACCGTGCGCAGGCCCAGGTTGTGGCCGAGGTCGACGACCGAGCGGACGATGATGGCGTCGTTCAGATCGGCGTGCATGTGCATGACGAAGGACTGGTCGATCTTGAGCTGGCTGACGGGGAGATCCTTCAGGTAGGCCAAGGAGGAGTAGCCCGTCCCGAAGTCGTCGATGGCGATGCCGACACCGATGTCGGCCAACTCTGTGAGCAGGCGCCGGGCCCGGAGGGGATCGGTCATGATGGCGCTCTCGGTGATCTCCAGTTCGAGCAGACGGGCGGGGACGTTCCAGCGGTCGAGAGCGGCCGTGACTTCGCCCGGGAAGCCGTCGTCGAGGAGGCTCCGGGTAGACAGGTTGATGGCCATGGAGAGCTTGGCCCAGCCCCGGCTGTCCGTCTCGTCCAGCCATGCACGGCATTGCCGGAGCGCGGCGTTGAGCACCCAACTGGTGAGCGGCTTGATGAGGCCCGTGTGTTCGGCCACAGGGATGAAGTCATTCGGGGGGAGAAGCCCCATGACCGGATGCTGCCAACGGACCAGGGCTTCGACACCTTTGATCTCTCCGGTGTCGAGCTTGGCCTTGGGTTGGTAGTGCAGGACGAGCTGGTCGTCGGCAATGGCGTTGCGGAGATCGCCGAGGAGGCTGAGGCGGGCCGGGGTGTTGACGTTGAGCTCGTCGGAGTAGGCCACGACGTTGACGGTCGACTCCTTGGCCACGTACATGGCCACATCGGCCCGCTGCAGCAGCAGATCGGCACTGTCACCGTCATCGGGAGCCATGGCGATTCCGCAGCTGGCTTCTACGCCGAGGACCATCCCGTCGATCTCGAGGGGAATCTCGAGGATGGCCATGATGCGCTCGGCCACCTCCAGGGCGTCATCGAGACCGTCCACCCGGGGGAGCAGGACACAGAATTCATCACCGCCCAGTCGGGCCACGGTGTCCGCGTCGCGCAGCGCCTGATGGATTCTCGGGCCCACCTCGCAAAGGATGCGGTCGCCATATTTGTGACCCAGGGTGTCGTTGATCTCCTTGAAGCGGTCCAGGTCGAACAACATGACGGCGCTGTGTGAACCGTCGCGCGCCGCTTGGCGCATGGCCTGGTCGGTGCGGTCGTAGAAGCAGGAGCGGTTAGGCAAGCCGGTGAGAACGTCGTGCAGGGCCTGGTGGCCGAGGAGGGCTTCGGCCCGGTCCTTCTGCTCTCCGGTGGCGCCGGCCATGCGGATGACCAAGGCCAGGGCCATGACGCCGAGGATGCCGACGCTCGTGGCCTGAGTGCGACTGAGAAAGGACGGGGCCCAGCCGTTCCACACGAGGACCTGGCCCACGGTGATGCCGACGAAGGTCCAGGCCATGGTGGCCTTCCAGACAGCAGCGCCGCAGTGCTGCATGTCCTCTAAGACGACAAAGGCATAGGCCATGAGGAGGACCGGACCCCAGCCCGTCATATAGATGACGACGGTGACGGAGGTGATGTGGAGTGCGACCCGCACGTTGAGGCGGATCGACTTGGGGTTGGCGTCGCGCCATGACTCGACGATGAAGCTGAAGGAGGGGATGAGGACCAGGACGGCGGCATAGGCCCAGATGGGCAGGCGGGCGACGAGCCCGAAATGGCGGAGGATGACGATGGCGCCGAAGGCGAAGGGACTCACGATGTAGCCCAGCAGGACCGGGGGCAGACCGCGCGACTTCTTCAGCTCGTCGACCCCGATGAGGGTGGGCGCGCCCGTGGACGTCGCCCCCGATGATGCGTCTCCAGTAAATTGTTCGATGGATTGTGTGCCTGCTCCCACGGTTGGACATCGACAGCAATGGCACCTCCCTGAAGATGTCCGCCGTCGCCAGAAACTCCGTTTGCACAACATTGGTCCGTTCCGGCGTCTCCAGGCACACCGGAAGGCAGATCAACGAGAGCGGACGCGATAGAGACTGAGCCCGCCCTGGCTCGCCACCAACTGCACCAGTGGCCGAGGGAGGTGGACGGTGCGTCCATAGGTATCACGGGTGGCCACGAACACGTACTGCGCCCCGCTGGCCCGCAGCCGGGGGCCGAGGCCCCGGGGGGCCAGGTCGACAGCGACGACCCGGTGCTGGAAATGCATTCCCCAGGCGATGAAGGGGAGGCTCACATTCTCGGGGTCCAGGGCGACCAGGTCACCGGTGGGGACGCGGTTGGCGACGTTGTAGCCCCCGAGGTTGACGGTACGTGTCTCGGGGGTGGCCCCGGCCAGGCGGACGACCTGGGGGGTGTCGATGGCGCGCCCGTCGCCCAGCTGGTACTGCCACGAGGTCATGGCCACGCCGAGCAGTACCAGGGCGGTCATGATCCAGGCGAGCGCCGTCGCCGTGCGTGTCGAGAGCCGGCTGAGGCAGACGGCGGTGACGGCCGCCCCCACGACCACGAGCTCGATGGTGAAGCGGGACCACCACGGGTACGGGCTGGCCAGCCAGGCCAGGGTCACCATGGCCAGGACGCAGAGCAGGATGCGGTCACGGTGTCGGACGAGTCCGATGGCGGCGAAGACGAGAATCGGAAGCATGACGTAGACCCAGACGGGACCGAGACCGCCCGCGCGTTGGTCGTAGCGGTAGAAGGCCTCCGAGTGGGCGAAGGGGACGAGGTCATGTGCCCACGACTTGACGATCGAGATCGGGAAAGTCGAGGGACTCGCTTGCAGCATCGGGTACCCCTTGAACACCGTCCGTCCGGCCACCGAGACGAGATCGGGGTAGACGGGATTGCCGTGAACGACGCTGTCGCGGATGTACCAGTAGCCACCCAGCGCCACCGTGACAAGAACGAAGGTGCCGAGGGCGGACAGGGCGCGCCAAGGGGTCAGCCAACCACGACGGACCACCAGAGCGAGGTTGACGGCCAGAACGATGGCGATGGACGCGATCCAGATGGGGGTCTGCGACTTACTGCCGAGACAGAGGCCCCCGGCCAGACCGGCCAGGAGGAGAAGTCGCCTTGATCTGGCCGGGTTCCGGGCGACTGGCGGGGAGAGCCGGCGAAGGTAGCGGGTGATGAAGTAGAGACAAGCGGCGAAGGCAGAGGCGGTGGCGACGTCGACATAGGCCGCCATCGACTGCGCCAACACGATCGGGGTGAGGAAGAAGAGCACGCCCGCCACCGCCGCCATGGCGCGCCGCGCCCCGAGCAGACGGGCCATGCCGGCGGTGGCCAGCGCACCGGAGAGGGCGAAGGCGATCTGGGTGAGGTCGACGACCTGCACGTTGTGCGAGAACAACGCCACATGGGCGAAGACGAGCTCGGTGTTGGCCGGGTCGCCTTCCGATGTGACCCGGAACGGATTGGCCACGAAGGCTCCGCGCTGAAGCCACCACGCCACCGTCACCAGGTGGTAGTTGAGGGCGTCCTGCCCCGTGGGCGGGAGGAGGAAGGCGACGGCGCAGCGCCAGGCCAGCTCGCCGAGCGAGACGACGGCGAGGAGAGCGACCCAGGGACTGCGCAGCGCCCGCCGTCCGGCCCAGGCCGTCCGACCCAGGTCGCCTCCCAGTCGCCGTACCCACTCCCCTGTGCGGCGGCCGCCGCTGGCGAACACCAGGAGCGCCGAGACCCCGACGTACTCGATCGCCACCGGCAGAGGCCGCAGGAAATGTGCGGTACCGGCCACCAAGAGGCAGATCACCAGCTCGCTGACCGTCGCTATCTGCAGGGCGAGAAGCCGCTCGACAAGAGAGGGACCGGAGAGACGAGCGGCCAGTGCCGCGCCGCCAATGAAGAGGACGAGGGTGGTGAGGAGAAGAGCGATCACCCTGTCATGCCCAGCCGAGCTCTTCCAGACGCGGATCGCTGATGCCGAAGTGATGGGCCACCTCGTGGATGATCGTCTTGCGCACCTGACCGACGACGTCGGCCTCGTTGGAGCAGACGCTGCAGATCGTCCGTTGATAGAGGGTGATGCGGTCGGGCATCACCCAGCCGTAGCTGCTCGGGCCCCGCCGGGTGAGCGGAATGCCCTCATAGAGCCCGAACAACGAGCGCCCCTCGGCCACGTCCTCGACCACGACGGCCACGTTGTCCATCTGTCGGCCGAGGTCGGCGGGAAGCGAATCGAGAGCGTCGGCCACGAGTTCCTCGAAACGCTGGCGGGTGACCTCGAACACAAGGGCACCGTACCGGGTGGACGCCGCTACGACGGGCCCCGACCGGCCGACACAGCGGTGGGGGGCGTGAAATGCTTGTGGGGTGGCCGCTCCCCGCTTCGCCGGACTCCTGAGCAGTCGGTCGGCATCTCTCGACGACGTGCTCGATGGGCTGCGGGCCGGTCGCACCTTCGATCTCTCCGACGGCACCGGCGCAGACCATGGTCTGCTCGACCACAGCCTCCAGACGGCCGAGCTCCTGCGGTCGTCGCATCCCGATGACCTCGCACTACAGGTGGCGGGACTCGTTCATGACATCGGCCACATGTTGCCTCCGCACCGTGATGACGCCCACGCCGATGTGGCTGCCGTCTTCGTCCGGCCCGTCTTCGGAGACAGGATCGCCGAGCTGGTGCGGCTCCATGTTCCGGCCAAGCGCTACCTGGTGACGACCGATCCCGACTACCGGGCCGGGCTCCACCGGGGAAGCGTCATCAGCCTGGGCCAACAGGGAGGCGACATGTCGTGCCCGGAGATCACGGCCTTCGAGGCCGAGCCTTTGTTCGGCGACGCCACCGCCCTTCGTCGCGCCGATGAAGCGGGCAAGGTTCCCGGTCTCGACGTCCCCGGTCTCGAAACCTGGCTGGCCACTTTGCAATCGCAGCAGCTTCGCTGAAGCCGGCGCCGACTTATTCAAGTCCGTGGCTGACGGCTTCCACATTGTTGCCGTCGGGATCCCCGGAGAAAAGCCCCGTAGTGATTCGGGTGGTACTCGGGCCATAGCCGGGGCGGATAAAGCACTTCGGCCCGGGCCGCCACGCCGGCTTCGAAGAACGCGTGCACCGTGGCCCGGTCGGCGGCGGTGAAGGCGATGTGGGATTCCCGGAAGCCCTCCCCGGTACGGTATGGACCGATCCAGAAGTCCGGCTTCGGTGCTATCGCGTAACCGATGGCGTCACCTGGCTCCATGAGCCGCACTCCGCCCAAAGGAGCCAAGATGGCGTCGTAGAAGGCGGCGCTGGCCGCCATATCGGCACATTGAACCGAGAGATGGTCGAGCATCCGGTCACTTTAGGTGTCGGCTGCTGGCGCATCCGCTGGGTTGTGGGCGTCAGTTGCAACGGTCGGGAACCGAGACTCTTTCTCTGGACAGGGCCACGGTGCGCCAGAGCCCCGATGTCCCCTAGAGGAGGTCATCGAGATGCGCAGGGCAGGACTCGTCTTCATCGGTCTGGGCGTCTGCCTCGGAGCATGCGCGACCAGTCTGGTCTCCGACGGTGCCGCTCTGGCCCGCTCCTCGTCGGGGACGATCGGGCCCCACCAGGCCTTCGTCGGAACCGTGGACGGAACCACGGCGCCCGGGACGATCGCCCTCGACTGCCCCGAGGCCGTCCAACCCGGTCAGATGGGTCATCCCGTGAGCGGACAGACCATCGGGCTACGGACCTCCTCAACCTCGACCCCTCCCGCCGGTGACACCGGTTCTCGGGGCCGGTCCGTCGTCGTCCGGATCGCGGGCTCGAACTCGGCGGCTGTTTCGACGTTGACGTTCACGAAGTACGGCCGGCGATCGATCCCCACCACGGGGCTCTTTCCCTGCACGGGAGCGGCCACCGTCACCTTCTCGCCTCGTCCCACCAGCTCCTCGGCGCGACAGGTCACCCTGGTGGTGCCACTCGTGTCACCGTGTTCGGGGGTGTGTGCGGGCTTGCGCCGGAGCGAGATTCGCTGACATACCGGGTCCCTTAAGGTTGAGCCATGAGCGAGGCGCCGTCTCGTCCCTGGCGTGTCGAGGGGAGTGTCCTCATGCACGAGCAGATCCGCATGAACGAGAACATGAGTCCCGGGCCGTGATCGCCGCACGCGCCTTGGCCGCCGCCCTCGAGCCTGTCACCGGCCAGGTCTACTTTTCACCCGAGTGCCACGGAGGATATGAGACCCTCGGTTTCGCCGCGTCTCCCGGCCAGATGGGCGATGTGGCTCTCCCCGACGGTCCGGCCTATTTCTGCAGCCGGGGTTCGCTCCTGGGCCAGGTTCCCGGTGAGCTGGTGGCCGCCGCCTTCGGAGTCTTCAATCCGGCCGTTGTCATCCCCTCCGTCGCCCATGGTTGGACCCTCACCGACGCCGACACGATCTGCGAGGTACGCACCAGAGGTGCCGTCGCCCAACTACGACGCATCCTCGGCGACAGCCCCGACGGTCTGGCCCGGGCCACGCAGTTGCTCCGCCGCGCCAACGAGGCACTGCGTCCCGAGGGCCGCGCCCTCTACGCCGGCCTCCTCGCCCTCGGCCTTCCCGGCGATCCGATCGGCGACATGTGGCGGCTGGGCGACCGGCTCCGCGAGTACCGCGGCGATTCCCACATCGCCGCGTGGCTCAGCGACGGCTTCGATGCCACCGAGATCGGACTCCTGAGCGAGCTCTACTGGGGCCTACCGCTGCGGAGCTACATCCGCTCCCGGGCGTGGAGCAATGCGGATCTCGATGCCGCCGAGGCCCGCCTGGTCGACCGGGGCCTCGTCGCCGATGGGGCCCTCACCGACGAGGGCCGGACGGCACGCGAGGCGGTGGAAGTCAGCACCGACCGGTCCTGTGCGCCGATCGTCAACAATCTGGGCGACGACCTCGACGAGCTGCTGACCATCCTCGGGCCCTGGGGTGTCGCCATCGCCGCCGCCGGTGGCTATCCGGGCCGGGGCCCCCACGACCTGGCCCGGCTGGCTTCTTAGACCATCGTCTGCCCGGCGCTGGCGTTCACCGCTTCGCCCGTGATGGCCCGGGCGTCATCGGAGAGAAGCCAGCCGATGGTGGCGGCGATCTCCTCGGCCGTCTGGAACCGGCCGAGGGGGATCTCGCGCAAGATGCTCTCACCGAAGGTCTGTTGCAAGATCCCGCCGGCGTTCGTCAGCTCCGTGTCGACGGTGCCCGGGCATACGGCGTTGACGGCGATGCCCGAGGGACCGAGCTCCATGGCCATCGTCTGGGTGAGCAGGATCACGGCCGCCTTGGCCGCGCAGTAGGCACCCAGCAGGGGGAAGCCCCGCTTGCCGGCCTGGCTGGACACGTTGCAGATCCTCCCGCCCACGCCGGCCGCCACCATCCGTGCGGCGCACGCCTTGGACACGAGCCACGTTCCCGTCACGTTCACGTCGAGCACCCGACGGAACTCGGCCGCCGGCACGGCGATCAGGGGACCGAAGCCGAAGCCGGGCCCGCTTCCCCCGGCCACGTTGGCCACCAGGGTGATGGTCCCGAGCGCCTCGCTGCCGGCCGCCACCGCCGCTGTCACTTCGTCCTCGTCGGACACGTCGGCCCGCACCGCAATGGCCCGCCGGCCCAGAGCTTCGATTTCGGCCACCACCGAGTCGAGGTCGCCGCCGCTCGCCACCCCGTGCGCCGGCGCCTCCTCGTACGGACGGGCGATGTCGAGACAAGCGACATCGTGGCCGTCGCGTGCCAGCCGCAGCGCCGTGGCCCGGCCGATCCCGCGCTGTCGCGCCGCGCCGGTCACCAGAGCCACGCTCACGGCATCGACCCGTCGTTGATCCGTTTCTGTCGCGGTACCAATTCCAATTCCCCTCCTCGGCGCCACCGGGCCAGGTCGCCGGTCCGATAGGCGCATCCCGGACCGAACGGATCGTCGACGAAAGCGGCCTTGGTCAGATCGTCACGGTTCAGGTAGCCTGATGCCACTCCGTCGCCGGCCACCAGCAATTCGCCGGTCGCCCCGATCGGCACCGGTTGTCGGTGGCCGTCGAGCACGTAGACCCGGCTGTTGGCGATGGGCCGGCCGATGGTGATCGGCACCGATCTCTCCACGCGCGCCAAGGTGGAGTAGACGGTGGTCTCCACCGAACCGTAGGCGTTCCACAAAACCCGGCACCGCTCGAGGATCTGGTCGGCCAGTTCCCGCGACAACACCTCCCCGCCGCTCAGAGCGGCCAGTCCCCGCGAGGCGCGCAAGCCGCTGTCGATCAGCACCTGCCACGTGCTCGGCGCGGCATGCAGGAACGACACCCGCTCCCGGGCAATCAACTGCCGCAGCCGGGCGCCGTCACCTGCTATCTCGTCGGACGCCACCACGATCTTGGCCCCGGCGATCAGGGGCAACCACAGTTCCATCACCGGGGCCCGGAAGAACGTCGACGGCAGCACGAGGACGGTGTCGGCCGAGTCGATCCCGAGATCAGCGGCCATGGCCAGGGCCAGATTGACCACCGAGTCGTGGCGGATGGGAACCCCGACCGGCCTCCCCGTCGCCCGCGACGTGTACTGCACGCAGCAGACGGCCTCGGAATACGTGACGTCGGGGACGGCCACCACGGTCTGCTCCCTGTCGTGAACTCTTTCGCCGGCGTCACCGAGATCGAGCACCAGATCGGGCGGGGAGGTGAACCTCTCGGCCAGCATCGTCGGCGCCAACAGAGCAACGGCGCCTGAATCGGCCAGCATGAAGTCCAGTTGCTTGAGCGGCTGCTCAGGGTCGAGCAGCAGGTAGCCGCCGCCGGCCCCGAGCACGCCGAGCACCCCGGCCACCAATTCGGCCGAAGGCTCCGAGCACAGCGCCACGATGTCGCCGGGCTTCACGCCGTTCGAGAGCAACTGGTGCGCCATCCGTCCGGCCCTGCCCTGCAACTCGCCGTAGCTGACGACGTCTCCGCCAGCCGACACCGCCAGTGCGCCCGGCTGCTCGATGGAGCGTTCCTGGACCAGATGGTGCACGACACCCGAGCGACGCAGCGTCGTGGTGGCGTTCCACTCGACCAGCTGACGGTGCTCCTGGGCCGGCGTCAGGATGGGGATCCTCGAGGCCGTCATCCCGGGATCGTCGGCCACGGCCTCGATCAGCCGCAGCCAGTGCTTCACCATCCTCGACGCGCTTGTCCTCTCGAAGAGATCGCGGTCGTAGATCAACCGCCCGGCGATATGGCCTTCGGGCCGTTCGTCGAGCTCCAGTTCGAGGTCGAGCTTGGCGCTGCCCACGGCGTCTCCGATCTCGCTCTCCATCTGGTGAATGGACCACGCCGGGTCGGGCGCCAGCGTCGGCGGTTCCAAGATGAACATCGTCTGGTAGACGGGGTTGGCGCTCTTGGACCCGGTGGGCGGCAGCTCCCGGACCAGCCGCTCGAAGGGCACCAGGTTGTCGAGCCCGTCGAGCAGTTCGTTTCTGACCCGCACCACCAGCTCGCGAAACGTCGGGTCTCCGCTCAAGTCGACCCGCAGCACGAGCGGCGTCAATGAATAGCCGACCACCGATTCCAGTTCCGGCCGCTGCCGCAGGTCCGTCGCCGTGGCGAACACCACGTCGTCCTGTCCCGAATACCGTCCGAGCAATAGCGCCCAGATGGTGGCCACCACCTGGAAGAGGGTGCCACCGGCGTCCTGACCCACGGCGCGGAGCTTCGCCACCGTCTCCCCCGGCACGAAAAGTGGGACCACCCCGCCGCGGAAGCGCGGTGCCGGTGGCCTCGGGTGATCGAGGGGAAGGGTGAGCACGGGCAGATCGCTCAGCCGCCGCCGCCAGTGCTCGAGCCGCCGCACCGTGCGGGGTTCGTTCATCCAGTTCTGTTCCCACCGGGCATAGTCCGCGTACTGGGTCTCGGGCTCGGCCAGAGGTGACGGCTGTCCGGCGCTGAAGGCGTCGTACAGCGCCACCAGTTCGGGTAGCACCACCCGGTACACGCTCACCCCGTCGAACACCAGGTGGTGCATGGCCAGATAGAGGCGATGGTGCTCGGCGGAGAACCTGATCAGCCGCGGCCGCAGCAACGGTCCCCGCCGCAGGTCGTAGGGGACCCGTGACACCTGAGCGGCCAGCCGCACGGCCTGCCGTTCGGCTTGGCCTTCGCTCAGATGACTCAGATCGAGCACCGGCATGTCGAAGCTCGGCGCCGCCTGCAGCACCTGCACGGGCACCCCGTTCACGATGTCGAAAGTGGTCCGCCAGGCTTCATGACGCCGCACGATCTCGTTGAACGCCCGTCGGAAGGCCACCGGATCGAACGGACCGTCCTTGCGGATCGAGATGGCCTCGTTGTAGCTGAACTGGTTGGGCACGAGCAGGCTCAGGTACCACAGAGCCTCCTGCGCCACCGACAGAGGCGGTCGCATCGGCGGGGCTCCGGCGCCCGATGTGGCCGCCCTGGCGCTTGCCGCGTCCGTCATGAACCGAGCTCCGTCATCAGGAGCTCTGTCATGAGCCGCGCCCTGTCACGGAGACCGACCGCCTCACGAGGCAAGGACGTGCAGCTCAGTCACTCCCCGCAGCCCCAGGTTCGGACGCCACGTGACCTCGTCTTCGGCCAGCTCGAGTCGGGGGAACCGGGAGAGCAGGGTCTCGAAGGCGATCTGTCCCTCCATCCGGGCCAGGGGTGCTCCGAAGCAGAAGTGGGCCGACCAGCCGAAGGCCAAGTGGCGGTTGTCTTGGCGCCCCAGGTCGATCCGGTCAGGCTCACTGAAGCGCTCGGGGTCCCGGTTGCCCGCGCCCATCACTGCGATCACGGCGGCACCTTCCGGGATCTCCTTGCCGCCCAGCACCTCCCCGGCAGGGGCCAGCCGGGCGGTCTGCTGGCTGGGGCTCTCGTAGCGGAGCAACTCTTCCACGCCACTGGCCAAAAGCGTCGGATCAGACCGGAGCAACTCCAGCTGCTCGGGCTGCCGCAACAGCGTCAGCAAGCCGTTTCCGATCAGATTGGTGGTGGTCTCCTGGCCGCCGACCATGGTCACGATCACGTTGGCCACGACCTCTTCCTCGCTCAGCCGGTCGCCGTCGACCTCGGCGGTGGCCAGAGCGTTGATCAGCCCTTCGGTCGGATGGCTGGGCTCCTTCAGCACGGCGGCGTGAAAGTAGCCGACCATCTCGTTCACGCTCTGCAGGACCTTCTTGGTCCTACCCGGGTTGTGCTGGAAGTTGCCGAGCATCTCGGCGAAATCCTGGGACCAGGACTTGAGCTGCTCGTGGTCCGAGGTCGGTACCCCGAGCATCTCGGCCGTCACGATGGCCGGTAAGGGGTTGGCCAGCGCGTCCATCACGTCGACGCGGCCGGCGCCGACCATGTCGTCGACCAGTCTCTCGGCGATCTGGCGGATGTGCTCCTGCAGCACGGCGATCCGCCGGGGGGTGAAGGCCACCGACGCCAGCCGCCGCACCCGACCGTGCTGGGGCTGATCGAGAAACAGCATCTGCCGCACCATCACCGCCGCGATCGGCGTCAGCTCTCCCATCCCGAGCTCCTCCAACCGTTCCGGTGCCGGCGTCCGGGCCGCCCGGAAGCGGTGGAGCACGCTCACCACGTCTTCGTACCGCGTCACCACCCACGCGTGGAGATACGGGTCCCAGTGCACGGGGTCCTCTTCGCGCAGCCGCCGGTACAGCGGGTACGGGTTGGCCAACACCTCGGGATCGAGGAGGTGATAGAGGCTCAGAGGCGGGGGCCCTTCCTCGAGCACCGGCGGGGTCGTCACCCGATGCTCGACCCCGCCACCACTGCATTGGCCATCTGACGGTCCACTTCGGCGGCGATCTCGGCCAGGGTCGGGTGGTCGAAAAGGAACCGCAGCGTGATCTCCACGTCGAACAGCTTCTCCAACCGCACGATCAGCTGCGCCCCCAGCATCGAGTGGCCCCCCAACAGGAAGAAATTCTCCCGTGACCCGATCTCGGCCACGTCGAGCAGCTCGCTCAGCACGGGGGCGATGGCGGCCTCGGTCGCCGTTGTGCGCTCTCGTCCTTCGTCTGCGCCGCCGTTCATGGCGCCGTTCATGGCGCCGTTCGTGACGCCGGCCGTGCTGCTGTTGATCGCACCGGCGGGGTCGGCGGCTCCCGGGATCGCCGGGGCCGGGTTCGCCGGGGTTTCCATCGGAGCCGGCAGCGCCTGGCGGTCGACCTTGCCGTGGGCCGTGAGCGGAAGCTCGTCGAGCCAGACGTATTTCGACGGCAGGAGCTGCTCGGGCAGGAAGGCCCCGAGGAACTCACTCAGTTCCTCTCGTCGGGGCCGCTCGTCGCCGGAGGCGACCACGTAGGCCACGAGCTGTTGATGGGCGTTGGCCTTGCCCACTCCGACAGTCACGCTGGCCCGGATAGCGGGGTGGGAGTTCAAGGCGGCGTCGACCTCGCCCGGTTCGACCCGGAAGCCGCGGATGCTCAGTTGATCGTCGAGCCGTCCGAGGAATTCGAACTCGCCGTTCGGCCGCATCCGCACCCGGTCACCGGTCCGGTAGCGCCGTCCCCGCCCGTCCTCCAAGAAGCGCTCGGCCGTGAGCTCGGGCCGGTTGAGATACCCGCGACCGACAGCCACGCCGCCGATCACCAGCTCACCGATCTCGCCCTCTTTGACCGGTTGCAGGTTTTCGTCGACGACTTCGGCCACGGCCCCGCTGATGGCGGCGCCGATCGATGGCAGTCCCTCGCCCTCAGGTGAAACGTCGCCCGACGTGGCGACAACAGTTGTCTCGCTCAGTCCGTAGTTGTTCACCACGGTGAACCCGAGTCCCGCCGGCGGTCTCCGGCTGAGAGCGTCGCCCCCGGTCAGCAGGTACCGCAGAGCGCTCTCGTCCGGCCATGCCAAGCCCATCAGGCCCTCGGCCACGGCTGTCGGTAAGAAGGTCACGGTGATCTTCTCGTTCACGAGCCAGTCCCGCAGTCCGACGGGATCTAGACGCACGTCATCGGGGACGACATGGAGCGATGCCCCTGAAGCCAGGCACGGCCACATCTCCCACACGGCGGCATCGAATCCGGGGCTGGCGATCTGCGTGCACCGGTCGTCGTCGCTCAGGGAGAACGCAGCCCGGTGCCACTCGATCAGGTTGGCCAGCCCACCGTGCTCGACCATGACGCCTTTCGGCTGTCCCGTCGATCCGGACGTGTACACCACGTAGGCCAGGTCGGTGGGCCGCGGCCCCCGCCCCATGGAGTCATCGCTACGGTCCACGTCGCCGGCGGCATCGACCGAAGCCGATCCGGCCGGGGAGGCGCCGGTCGGCGCGTTGCGGTTCGGCAACTCGCCACCATCGGCCACCACGATGCCCGGTCGGTCGCCGAAGGTGCCGAGCCTCTCGGTGGTGCTGACGTCTGACAGAACGGCGACGGCGCCCGAGTCGTCGAGCATCCAGCGGATCCGGTCGTCGGGGTACTTGGGGTCAATGGCGACGTAGACGCCCCCGGCCTTGAAGATGGCCAACGCGGCGACCACGAGGCTGACCGAACGATGGAGACAGAGGCCGACCAGGTCGCCGGGCTTCACACCGGCCTGTCGGAGACGTTGCGCCACCTGCTCGGCGCGCGCCGACAACTCCGCGTAGGTCAGAGTGCCGTCCTGTCCGCTGACGGCGATGTTCTGGGGCGACGAGGCGTCCATCTGGTCGATCAGCGGGACAAAAGTCGCTCCCAATGTCACTACGTCGGCTCCCATCTGCTCTCCCCCAGAGAACCGCCCAACGGTACCCCCAGAGCGCCAATCAGGGTCAAATGATAGCGGGCGGCGGATCTGGATCCGGGGGCTCGACCCGGCGGGGAGCTGTCGGAAACCACCCTTCGAGGACCTCTCCGGCGACAGCCGCGGCAAACCCGGGCGTTACCTCGACCTGATGAATTGTCCATTCGCCGACCATGGCGACCCTGCTGTTCCGGGACCATACGTCAATGCTCTGAATCGGAAAGGAGAGTCCGGTGCCGATGCCCTTCCCGTAGGCCTCCTTGCACGTCCAGCACTGAAAAGAGGCAGCTAGGCGTTGTTCTGGCGGCAGTGCCGCCAAGGCGGCCCGCTCCTTGGCCGAGAAGAACGTGGCCGTGATGTCATCGATGTCCACATCGGCAGAAGCCCGGATCCTTTCGATGTCTATTCCGACTTCTGCTATCGGGCTGGTGGCAAACAGGGCCATCCCTGCGCTGCGCGAAGCGCTGAACTTTAGGTCGGAGGATTCGATTCCGGGCTTTCCGTTCTGGGCGGTGACGATGCGAACCTCATTCGGGGAACAGCGCAGCTGGCTGGCCAACAGCTGGCGCAGCCACCCCCGGGCAGCCATGAAGCGGTCCCGATCGAGCGGATCGTGATACCCGTCCGCACGCTCGCGTTCCTCCTGGGAGAGCCAGCCGGCCAATCTGGCCAGGGACGAGGCCGGGATATCGAGGGGAGCCCACCACAAGGAGAGCTTGCTCTGGGCCTCAGGTCTTACAGATAACTTTCGCGGGCTCTTCGTCATGGTCGCGCCTTTCGACGTTACCAATCTGGTTGCAAAACTGAACGGGCCGGTCGTCGCCCTGAACTCCCTCAGTATCGCCCGGAACGGGGCCAGGAATCAGCCCCGGCGGAATTGTCCAGTTTCCGCCGGTACGGCAACGCCGATCATGGCCGCTCGGCTGGCGACGAATTCCGACGTCTTGTGCCGCGTCGCCCCCTCCTCGGTCTCACCCTTCTGATTCGGGGGATGCCTTCGAGGTCGTCAGGACAGATTCCGGGGACCGGCGCTCCGCTCCCTCTCGTACCATGGGCAGGAGTTCCTTGCCGAACTCGAGGGCGTCGGGCACAGGGTCGAACCCTTTGAGCAGCAGAGTGGTGATCCCGAGATCGCAGTACCGCAGCATGGCCTCGGCGACCTGTTCCGGCGTACCCACCAACGCCGTCGAGTTGCCCGCCGCGCCGGTCAGGTTGGCCACCTTCATCCAGAGTCGCTCGTCGTAGACCTCTCGTTCAGCTGACATCTCAATGAGGCGCTTTCGCCCGACCGATGTCGTGCCGTTCGTGTCACGGTCGACCGAGAGCGTCGCGTTGGCCGCTCCGCCGAGTCCCTCGTACGTCTTTTCACGGCCGGCCATTCGTTCCTTGGCCAACTCGATCCGTTCGGCGGTCTTCTCGGCGATCCATTCGGCCTTCTCCCACGCCTCGTTTTCCGTGTCGGCGATGATCGGACGCAGGGAGATGCTGAAGCGAGGAGTACGACCGAACTTCTGCGCCACATCGACGATGGAGCTCATCCGCTCGGCTACGGCGGCTCGAGGTTCACCCCAGAAGGCGTACACGTCGGCCTGGGCTGCTCCCACTTGGACGGCGGCCGGCGATGCCCCGGCAAACCAGAGCGGGATCCCGCCCCGAGACACTGGCTTGACCGAGCTGAAGGCGCCCTCGTACCGGAAGAACTCCCCTTCGAAGTCGAAAGGCAAGTCCTCCTCCCAGATCCGACGCACGATGGACATGACCTCGCCCGTCCGCCGGTAGCGGGCGTCGTGAGGGACGAAATCACCTTCCCGCCGTTGATCGGCTTCGTCGCCGCCGGTGATGAAATGGACGGCGATCCTCCCGCCTCCGGTGAGGTGATCGAGCGTGGCGGCTTTTCTGGCCAGTAGGGCCGGTTGCACGAAGCCAGGACGATGAGCCACCAGGACCTTCAGGTGGGTGGTGTGGTGCAGTACCGAAGCGGCCACCGCCCATCCCTCGGGACCGACGGCGCCGTAGCCCACCAGCACCCTGTCGAAACCGGCTGTCTCGTGGGCGCGGGAGATATCGTCCAGATAGTCAGGTTCGATGACCGGCCCATCGGTCCAGTCCACAACCGGCCCGTCGACCAGCGGTCCCTGGATCTCCGAGGCATCTCTCGTGCCCACCATCCCAACGATTTCGATGGGCATGCCGATCAATCCCTTCCTCTTGGCCGCGGCGATCGGACCGACTGCATCGTCCCGGTCTGCCGGGTGATTCTTGGGTAAAAGCCCACGTCGAAGCTAATATTTGGCTTGCTGGAGAGGGACGACCGGTCCCGCCGGTCCCCTCGTTCTGCCAGCATCACCACCCGCCGCCCTCCTTCAGGAAGTGCCCGGGTGATGCCGATACGAGAGCCATGGTCGGACTGCACCTCGACACACCCATGGCCGATCACCCGAGGACGGCCGCGGCCGGCTTCATCGAGCCGCGCAAGACCTGTGCGCTGGTCAACAACATGCCTGACGGCTCGTTCGTCCAGGCAGAGCGCCAATTCTTGGACCTCCTCGATATCGGCTCAGGAAACGTTGGCTTCGATGTTCGGCTGTACACCATGGATGGAGTCCCGAGAGGTGAGGCCACGGCCCTGCGCATCGCCGAGCGCTACACACCGTGGTCAGAACTCTTCGATCACCCTCCCGACGTACTGATCGTCACCGGTGCCAATCCCCTTGAGCCAGCCATCGAGAACGAGCCCTACTGGACGGACATGGTCCAACTCCTCACGTGGGCGAGCCGGGCCGTGCCGTCGATGCTGCTGTCCTGCCTGTCGGCCCACGCCGCACTGAAGGTCTTCCACGGAATCGAACGGGAACACCTGCCCTCCAAGTGCACCGGCGTCTTCGCCCAAGAGGCAGATTCGGGACACGCCCTCACGTCCGGGCTCGGCTCCGCTGTCGTGCTTCCCCATTCGCGCCTGAACACCGTTGCGACCAGTGCCGTACGAGCCGCCGGATACGACGTTCCCTTGTTCTCCGAGGAGATCGGCTGGAGTGTGGCCACCAAATGCGTCGAGCGGTCCACCGTGGTGCTGCTCCAGGGCCATCCGGAGTACGGGCCGACCAGTCTGCTGCGCGAGTACCAGCGGGACATCAGACGGTACGTGCGCCACGAGCGGGACGAGACCCCTGTTCTCCCTCTCCACTGCACGGCACCGCAGGACTGGGAGCAGCTCGAGGATCTCCATCGACGGATCATCACGGGCGAACGGGACACGAAGCTCTTCGAGACCATTGCGTTCGACGACATCGAATCCCGGGCCCCGTGGTCGTGGCGGCCGGTGGCCGCGCAGTTGTGCACCAACTGGTTGGCGAGTGTCCCCGAGTGGAGCAGCTGACCGTGCGCGATGAGACAATCGCCATCCATGGTGGTTATACCGCCGACGGCACCCGGGCCGTGGCCGTACCGATCTATCAGACGGTGGCCCATGATTTCATCGACGCCGCGCACGCCGGTGCCGTGCTCGACCTCGAAGTGCCGGGATTTCACTACAACCGCATCAACAACCCGACCAACGACGTCCTCGAAAAGCGCATAGCCGCCCTGGAGGGGGGAACGGCCGCCCTGGTGGTGGCATCGGGCATGGCCGCGGTCAGCTACGCCATCCTCACCGTGGCTGCTCCCGGTTCGAACTTCGTGGTGGCCCCCCAGCTCTACGGAGCGACCTTCACCTACTTCGCCCATGTGCTGCCGTCACTCGGGATCGAAGCCAGATTCGCCCGCGACGACAGCGCTGATTCGATCGCGGCGCTGATGGACGACAGGACCTGCGCCGTCTTCTGCGAGACAATCGGCAACCCGGCCGGCAATGTCGTCGACCTCGAGGCGGTTGCGGCCGTGGCGCACGGGGGAGGGGTGCCACTCATGGTGGACAACACCGTGGCCACCCCTCTGCTGTTGAAGCCGATTAGCCACGGTGCCGACGTCGTGGTCCACTCCCTGACCAAGTTCGTCGGAGGCCATGGCACGACACTCGGCGGCGCCATCGTGGACGGTGGGACGTTCCCCTGGACCGATCACGCCGAGCGCTTCCCCGGGTTCAACCTGCCCGAGCCCGCCTTCCACGACGTCGTCTTCGCCCGGGACTTCCCCGAAAGGCCGTTCACGGTCCGGGCCCGGTCGGTGCAGCTACGCAACACCGGTGCCACCCTTTCGCCTCTGGCCGCCTTCCAGTTGCTCCAAGGTCTCGAGACCTTGTCTGTCCGCCTCGACCGGCACGAGGCCAACGCCCGGGCTGTGGCCGACTACCTGGCCAACGACCCGCGCGTCGAGTGGGTGAGCTTCGTGGGGTTTCCCGACCACCCGTCCTATGACCTGGCCAAGCGTTACCTCGCCGGACGTGTCCCGTCGATCATCACTTTCGGTGCCGCTGGTGGCTACGACGCCGGACTGGCGTTCTTCGATGCTCTCCAGCTGTTCAAACGACTTCTCAATCTGGGCGACGCCAAATCGTTGGCCATCCATCCCGCCTCCACCACCCACCGCCAGCTGAGCGATGACGAACGTTCCGCCGCCGGGATCCGACCGGAGACCATCCGGCTATCCATCGGGCTCGAGCACATCGACGATCTCATCGAGGACCTCGATCAGGCCTTGGCCAAGGCCACCACCTGATTTTCCGGTCTCACTCCGACTGCTGAGCGGACAGCGGCGCCGGGTCTTCGGCGCCCACGCCCACGCCCACGCCTGCTCCGCGCCGGCGCCCGGGCCACAGCCCACGCCGGGGACGGTTTTCTTCAGCCGATGACCTCTCTCACGCAGTCCTCGGCGTCGAGCACGGCCCGGATCCGACTGCGGGGCGACGGCAGGTAGTGGGTGAAGTAACGGGCTCCTTCGGTGAGGACACCGAGCAGCGAGAGGCTCGACTGGAGCTGACCGTGGGCGTCATACGGATGGAAGTGTTCGCTGATGGAGACGCTTCCCACCGGGGTATCGCCGTAACTCATCTGGGTCAGGCGCCCTTTGGCGTAGAGGCGGCTGAGCAAGGGTGAACCCGAGTTGGCCAGCGACGGCAGATCCAGATACCCGCGAATCACGGCACCGACCGAGATCGTGATCTCTTCGGCCAGTTCGGTCGAGCGCAGTGTCGTCCGGCCATCGGATCCGGGGGTCACTTCGGGATTCGGCCCGAGCGGGGCCTGCACCACCCCGGCATCGAAAAGAGCCAACAGCTGCTGGGACCGAAGCGGCGGAGGTCCTGCTTCCATCCGGTTGATCCGACCCCGGATGTTCGACTGGAAGTCGGTGTATGACTCGAGGGTGAGCCCGCCGAATTCGATCACCAGACGGAGCTGGTCCCGCAGGATGCGCAGGACCTCGAGGGCGGCCTTCACGGGACTGCCCCCGATGGCCACAGCCTCGTCCAGATCCGACTCGATCATGCCGTAGAACTGGGACTGGAAGTCGCGACTCGAGGCGTACGACTGCCCGGTACCGGCAAAAAGATGGCTGGCGGGGTCGAATCGACCGTACACGGGCTCAAACTGTTCGACCAGCCGGTCGAAGTCACCCTCCAGCCAGCCGGTGGTGAGGCGGCGGCGGACTTCGGCCGACGCGTCCATGCCGCCCTTCAGATAGGCGGCGTGGGTGAGATAACGGGACTGCATCTCGGCGTACAGCAGCGGCAGGAGATCGCGCCGGAAGTCGACCTTGTGCCGTTCCTGTGAGCCGCCCGGGTTGGTCAGAGCGCTGATCTCCTGCGGGGTGCAGACCACGGGCTGGTAAGCGCCGTACGGGTCCACGCCGTGTGCCGATTTGGCGCAGTACGGAACGCCCGAGCGCGAGTACAGGTAGATCAGAGGCTCGTTCCCGCTGGGCACGTAGCGCATGCGCTGGCCCGCCTCCTCGAAAGTCCCGCCCCGACCGACCGTGAACGCGGTCAGGAGATCGAAGCCGACCAAACCCATCCCGGCGATGGCGATAGATTCACCGGGTGCGACGGTGCTGTCGAAATACTCGACGGGGTAGGGGCGCAAGTAGCCGGCTCCCGTCCTCGGTCCGTCGGATTCTTCGTTCCAGGTGTGACCCGACGTAAGCACCACATGGTCGACAGACAGCGTCTGGCCGTTGTCGAGCACTATCGCCTCCTGTCCACCGGACGAGGTGATGTCGATGGCGCTGGCGTAGTGGCGCACGACCTCGATGTTGGACGGGGCGTTCGCCACGAGTGTCTCGTAGAACCACACCAGGTACTCGCCCATCAGACGCCGAGGAAGGTAGTCGGTGGCGGCGATCGGTCGACCGGTGGTGCTGATTCGGCAGTCGTGACCCACCCACCGGTAGCCGCTCTTCACGACCCACTCGTAGAGCCCGACCGCATAGGGCCGATCGTCTTCTCCGTGGGGCGCCGCGTACATCGACAATTGCCCACACGGGTTGTTCAGAATCAGGTAGTCGGGCTGACCCATGGCGTAGACACCACCACCCAGGGCGCCCGGCTCGATGACATGTACCCGGATGAAGGACTGCGTACTCCGGGCCTGCGCCACGGCGCGCTCCAGGACACACAAACCCCACGAGCCTAAGCCGACGACGGCAAACTCGATCATGGCTATCTCGGTGTGGCGATGCGCTGAGCGCGAGCACCGGACAGAAGAAGCCGTTGAAGGCAATGGACGCGACAACATCACCGGTACTGCAGCCCCCTATTCACCCTTGGATTCACGGTTGCCCGAGAACCTTCTGGCCGGACGCAAGAAAAGCAGTACCGGCGCATCAATTAACGGTAGAGCCTCACTACCCGAATGCACAGGGCGTTGTCGAAATGTAGAGAAACGAGCATTGTTGAAACGTAGGGAATTCACAGTATGGAAACGTCCGGCCGCCCGTCCGGCTTGTCGTCGGCCGTGGGCCTTGCTCGTCGTCGGCCGTTGGTCTTGTCGAAACGTAGAGAATTCGCCTTGTCGAAACGTAGGGAATGCACCGCCCGATCAGTAGAATGGAGTTGATTCGATTCGGTGCCTTAAGGGTGTTGGAGTCACCACACCCGTGACGAAAAGAATGGGACGATGCTGGACGCCTCTGACACACTCGAACTAGGTACTCTGCGCGTACACCGCCTGGGATTCGGCACCATGCAGCTCACCGGTCCGGGCGTGTGGGGCCCTCCAAAGGACCCCGACGGCGCCATTGCCGTGCTGCGGACAGCCGTGGCCCTGGGTGTCGATCTGATCGACACGGCCGACTCCTACGGTCCCGATATCGCCGAAGAGCTCATTCGGGAGGCCCTGTCTCCATACCCGGCGGATATCACCATCGCCACCAAGGCGGGCTTCACCCGTTCCGGTCCCGACCAGTGGGAGGAGTGCGGTCGGCCCGAGTACCTGAAGAGCCAGTGCGAGGGGAGCCTGAAGCGTCTCGGCGTCGACCACATCGATCTCTTTCAGCTGCACCGGATCGACCCCAGGGTCCCGCCTGACGACCAATTCGGCGCCCTCAAGGACCTGCGTGACTCGGGGATGGTCGCCGAAGTCGGGCTTTCGGAGGTTACCGTGGCCGATGTCGAAGCGGCCCGACGGATCGTGCCCATCATCACGGTCCAGAACCAGTACAACATCGCCCAGCGCGGCGCCGATGACGTCCTCGACTACTGCGAAAGCCATCAGATCGGATTCATCCCGTGGTTCCCGTTGGCCAACGGGAAGCTCGCCCGCGACGGTGGTCCCCTCGACACCGTCGCCCGCGAGGTGGGAGCGACCGTTTCCCAGGTCAGTCTGGCCTGGTTGCTCCGTCGCTCGGCGGTCATGCTCCCCATCCCAGGGACATCATCGGTCGAGCATCTCGAAGAGAACTGGGCGGCAGGCGAGGTGTCTCTCAGCGACAGCCAGTACGACCAGTTGGTCGCCGCCCGCAAGCCCGTGCGCCGGTGGGCGCTCGGAGGATGACGTGATCGGTGTCTGCTGTGGCCGCTGACCTTGTGATTCGAAACGGGACACTGGCCGACGGAACCGGTGGCCCCCTTCGTCGCGCCGACGTTGCCATCACCGGGAACCGGATCACCGACGTCGGAGCTGACGTGGGCCGAGGCCGGCGCGAGCTCGATGCCGAGGGTCTGCTCGTCACCCCCGGTTTCGTTGATCCCCACACCCATTACGACGGTCAGGCCACCTGGGATCCGTTGCTGGCACCCTCATCGCACCACGGGGTGACCACTGTGGCCATGGGCAACTGCGGTGTGGGTTTCGCTCCGGTCGCCCCCGACCGCCACGACTGGTTGATCGCCACCATGGAAGGCGTCGAGGACATCCCCGGCACCGCTCTCCACGAAGGGCTGCGATGGGACTGGGAATCGTTCCCCGAATACCTCGACGCCCTCGAGCGTCAGCCTCGGACCATCGACGTGGGCACCCACCTGCCCCATGCCGCGCTGCGTGCCTTCGTGATGGGCGAGCGGGGAGCGGATCCGGCCGAGCACCCCGACGACGGCCAGCTCGAGACCATGACCAAGCTCCTGCTTGAGGGCCTCGATGCCGGAGCCCTCGGCATCACCACGTCGCGGACCGATCGTCACCGCACGAGTACCGGAGAGAACCTCGGCACGCTGCGGGCCCGGGAGCCCGAGTTGGCGGCTCTAGCCTCGGCGCTGCGGTCGAGCGGCAAGGGCGTCTTCCAATTCCTGAGCGACAGTTACCGGACGACCAATGACGAATTCGCCCTGGCAGAGTTCGCGCTGGTGACGGAGTTCGCCCGGGCCAGCCTCCGTCCCGTCAGCTACACGGTGCAGCAGGACATCGAAGCTCCCGAGCGGTGGCGGGACCTGATGGCGCTGGCCGTCACGCTCCAGTCAGAAGGCCTCGATGTGAAGGCACAGGTCGCACCCCGACCCATCGGTGTTCTGCTCGGCCTCGAAGCGTCCGCCAACGTCTTCACCCCGGCGCGTGCATACGCCAAGGTCGCCCGCCTTCCTCTGGCCGAACGGGTGGCGGCTCTGACCGACCCCGATCGTCGGCGGAGGATCATTGATGGCCATGAGCAGCTCACCTCCGGACCGGACTCATTTCCCGGATACGCCTTCTTCGCCCGGTTCGACGACATGTACGTCCTCGACGACCCGGTGGATTACAACTTCGACAGCTCCCGGTCACTCGGCGCCATCGCCCGTCGTACCGGCGCCGATCCTCGCCAGCTGGCCTACGACGTGCAACTGCAGGACGGCGGTCGCCAGCTCATCTACACACCGATGTTCAACTTCGCCCACCGAGACCTCGACGCCATCCGCGAGATGATCACCTCACCGGTGGCCATGTTCGGGCTCTCCGACGCCGGTGCCCACTGCGGGCAGATCTGTGACGGCAGCATGACCACCACCTACCTCTCCATGTGGGGCCGGGACCTCCAGGGCCACGGCGGACTGCCGGTGGAGTCCGTGGTTCACCAGATCACCCGTCGGCCGGCCGCCCACTTCGGCTGGATGGACCGCGGCATCGTCGGCCCCGGGCTCCTGGCCGATCTCAACGTGATCGATCTCGAGGGCCTCGCGTGCGCCCCGCCCGAGATCACCGCCGACCTTCCCGCCGGCGGCCGCCGCCTCCTGCAGGCGGCTCGGGGCTACCGGTGGACATTGAAAGGGGGGGCGGTGACTTTCGAAGACGGTATCCCCACGGGTGCGCTCCCGGGGGTGTTGCTCCGTGGGGCCCAGGCCGGACCTGCGCCTCTGGCCGGACCGGCGACGCGGGCCGGATCGGAAGCGTGACCGGGCTGATGAGTACCGACATCCTGTCGTGCATCGTCGAGCAGGCTCGGACGGGACCCGATCTTCCGGCCGTGAAAGACCTGGACCGCGCCCTCAGCTATCACCAACTGGTCGACGAGGTCGCTCAAATGGCGGCCGCGCTCGAAGCCTTGGGCGTCGGAGAGGGTGAACGGGTGGCGCTGCACCTGCCCAACTCCGTCGATTTCGTCGTGGCCGCACTGGCCTCACTGTGGCTCGGCGCCCTGTTCGTCCCGTTGGCCATGACCGACCCGGACGCCCGCGTGGACGCCATCGTGGCCGACTGCTCGCCCGTGATCGTGGTGGTGGGCGATCAGGAGGAGAGTGGCCGCCGGGCGTCATCGTCCGGTGGCCCGCAGCGGGTCCGTTACGCGGACCTGAGGGCCTCGTCCTCCGCTTCGCCCGCTCCTTGTGCCGTGGCCTCAGACACCGTGGCCTACGCCATCTACACGTCGGGGACCACGGGTTCACCGAAGGGTGTCCTGATCAGCCACGGAGCCTTCTTCGCCGCCGTCCGCTCGACGGCCGGGGCGCTTGGGCTCGGCCGGCTCACCCGGACGTTGTGCGTCTCCCCATTCCACTTCGACGGCTCGTTCGGCACCTTGTTCCCGACGCTCTTCGCCGGTGGCGCGGTGGTGATCCGCCCGCGTGAGGCGCTGCTCTTCCCGCGGACATTCTTCAAGGCCGTGAAGAGCGAAGGCATCACCTACACAGGCTTTTCGCCTACCTATCTGAAGCTCCTTCTGGCCACCCCCCAGATCGGCGAATTGAACAGTGGGACCCTCGAGATCATCGCCCTCGGTGGTGAGGCCTGTGTGCTGGCCGACCTCAAGGCGTTGTGGGAGGCGGTCCCGCAGGTCCGGGTGTTCAATCGCTACGGTCCGACCGAAACCACCATCGCGGTGACCCATGTGGAGCTCACGGCAGACCTTGTGGCCGACGGCACGGTGCCCATCGGGCAACCACACCCCGGGGTGACCTTCCACATCGCTGACGACCGAGGCGTGCTTCTCGAGGCCGTGGGCCAGGTGGGCGAGCTGTACATCGGTGGGTCACAGTTGATGACCGGTTACTGGGGAGCTCCGGATCTCACCGAGGAGGTGATGCGGTCCGACGTGGTTCCGAACGAGACCGTCTACCGTTCCGGCGATCTCGTCTTCCGAAACCGACGTGGTGACTACGTCTATGTCGACCGGGCGGACCGGGTGATCAAAAGGTTCGGTGTGCGCATCTCACTTCTCGAGCTGGCTGATGCAATGCGCAGCCTGCCCGGTGTATCGGACGCCGCCTGCGTGGTGTTCGACAACGACGGTGAGGTCGGTATCGCCGCATTCGTCATGACCGACGGTTCTGTCTCTACGCTCGAGCTCCGCCGCGGTGCCAGGGAGCAGCTTCCCGACACCATGCTCCCCGACCGCTTCGAACTCGTCACCGAGCTTCCGCTCACCGCGTCGAGCAAGCTCGACGAGAGGCGGCTGCTGATGGATGTCGGCCTGCATGGAGCGGGCGAAGAGGCACTCCAAGGTGCTGCCACCCCTGGCTGAGTCGTGGGGGGACGACACCGATGGCTGTGCGGTCCTCGGTACTGATTATGGACCCAGGACTGGTTATGAGGCGCCCAGGACCCAGCGGGGCCGAGACCACAACTGCAGATATTCGACCACCGTGAAGCCGAGTTGGCGGTAGAGCTTTTCGCCTGCCACCGAGGAATGAAGAAGTGATCCCGAGGCGCCGTCGTTGCCGTCGCCGCCAGTGAACTGCTGCCGGAAAACCGCCTCGAGAAGCTTGCGGCCGTAGCCGCGTCCCTGGCATTCGGAGCGGGTGGCCATCGACCAGATCACGACAAGCCCGTCCTGGAGAACGGTGGTGACGGACGAGACCAACCGGCCGTCGGCGAAGAAACCCCATATCGACATATCGGAACTGTCGACGGCGGTGTCGGGAATGGCGGCCGCAGCTGTCGGGTCGTCCAGTCCGTAGCTCTCACACAGCAGTTGGCGGGCGAAGGGCAGCTCAGCTACCGACAGTGGTCTTGCTCCGGTGGTCTCTTGTTCTGTCAGCACCGGTTTGTTGACCGTCATAAGGGGCAGGGCACCGACGACGATCCATCCGCTGTCGGCCAGCTTCTGTGCGGCCGCCAAACCCGGACCGGCCAACATCACGATGGCCGGTTTCTTGAGAGCGAGAGCCGGTTCGAGGCAGTGTTCGGTGAGCACCTCGGCGAGCGGCGAGTGGCAACAGGCCACGTTGTAGTTGACATTTCGCTGGCCGCTGAATGCCCTCCACCATTCGTCGTTCACCTCGAGCAGGTCGGACCGGGCCCAGATCCGGGCCGCCGATCCGAGCACTCGCCACAAGTCCGACGGGGCCAGGGACATCGTCCGGAGGTTATAGGCCGTCGGCTTTCGATCGGCGGAACTCCTAATCGACGCCGGAGAAGCCGGAGGCCGGTGGGCCGAGGTGTCAACCCTCACCTGGAGCTGTGTCAACCATCACCCGAAACACTGGCAGACCGCCGAGAGGATCATCCGGACGGTTTCCAGGCGATTCGCCGAAAGACCCAATCCCCCTCCAAGCCTGTATTTCCCTCTCTGCTTCTCGGATATCGGACCTTGCCTTGTCAACGGCCTTGAGCCACCGTTCGATGGCGAATCCAACCTGATGGTTAACGTCAGACCGATCACCGGATAGCGGGAAGCCTCCGTCCGAAGCCTCCCAGCCATCTGGGCTGTGTGGCATCGACATCTCATCGATCCCGAGGTTGAACGACCATTCGCCTCGATCAGCCGTCAGCCCGACACACAGGGGTCCAGAAACGAACCTTGCAAACTGGTTGTTCACTCCGTCCGCTTGGTGGTCTCCGGTTTCCAAATCGAGAAGCTCGAGCCAACGAGCAAGCCTCTTGACAGCTTCGGGCGCTTCTGAGAGATCCAGCAGTCCAACATGTTATCGAACGGAATACAAAGGTACTGTCACCTCCAATGGTGGAATCTGCTTGCGAGATATTCGACTTCTCGACATCTGCGGCAGAAGACGGTTCGTTAACTGCAAGAATTGACCGAGGGCCCGATCCACTCCTGCTGCCCGATCGATGATCCACATCATCTTGGTGGACCTTGGGGGACACAATAAGAACCGGAGTCCATCTGTCTCCGGTCCGACCATCAGGGTCGGGTGACGCGCCAAATTCTGCCACCGGAACCAGCCGACATTCGGTGGGACCTTCCCCGTGGGATGGCAAGCGGCTTCCGTGATGTCGCTGTCGGTGGCGTCGTGGCCCACCGGGTCCTGTTTCCACAGGTCAAGGGGCATGCGATCATCGGCGGCTGCGACGTGGTGCACCGTACCGGGACACGGCGGGACGAAATTGTTGGGTCAATTGTTGGACAAGAAGAGGTGCTCCCGGCCGCATTGCTCTGGGCGTTGAACCTTGCATGGTTGCGATGTCGCCAACGATCCGTCATCGTCAACCGCAGGGCGTCCAGGCCTGGCCGTCGCCGGAGTGTTGCGATGTCGAGACCCGCCACGACCTCATCGGCCATCTTCTCCAAGACGTCCTCGGTCAATTCGACGCCGGGCCTGGACCGGCCGGTGGCAGTGGGTCACTGGTCCGCTCAGGGAGCGTAGACGACCTGGGTCGACGTCCCGTGCTCGGCGGCGAGTTGGGCGGGCGTGTAGGCGAGCGGGACCCACCGCTTCTCGGAGTAGAGCTTGGTCATGGTGGCGTACCCGGGCGACGTTGGGTCGGTGGCCTGCGAGTAGGTGAGGATGCCCTGGGAGATGGGGCCGGAGGGCGTGAGCTCCGTGGTCATGACCAGCGACGAGCCCTCGTAGACGACGCCGTAGGGGAAGGCGGTGAGTGGTCCGCCCTGGCCGTCGGCCGCGTAGATGGCATTGAAGCAGCCGGTGTCGCATCCCGGGATGGGTATGGACGTGCCGTTGCGCACGACGTGCTGGACCTGCCTGTAGGTGGCGTCGAGGGGGATGTGGCGCTGCTGCAGATTGACCACGGCGTCGGCCAGGGCCTGGAGGACGGCCGGGTTCGCCGTGTCGAGCACCGAGGGCGTGGTAAGCGGTTGGGCCGGGTTGAAGCTGTCCGACCACAGCCCGTTGCTCGGGGCGTAAGCGGCCCACTCCGAGAACAGCCACCCGCCGGCCGCGCCGAGGTTGCCGGTCTTGTCGTAGCCGGTGAGGGCCGTACATGCCGCGGTGAGGTCGACGGTCGTGCCGTTCGACGCTTTGGCCGACGGCGTGGCCCGGCACGCCCCGACCAGGGCGCCGAGGACCAGCTGGGCCTCCATCGACTGGTTTGACTGCCACATCGCCTGCAGCGAGCCGAGGGTGAACTTGGGCGAGCCGAGCCCGTCGGTGCCCGCCACCCGCGCCGCGATCATCTGGTTCCCGAGCCGGGTGCGCAGCCCTTGCTGGACGTTGATGTTGCCGATGATGGGGGAGAAGGCCGGGAACGGCGCGCTGGGATTGGCGAGCCAGTAGGAGTCGTTGGAGTTCTCGACGTAGTCGGTCCGGATGGTGTGGGGCATGTGCGAGGCGTTGAAGATGCCCGGCACCGGTGTCCCCGGGTCGTTCTGCCAGGCGCAGCTCTGGCGGGAGCCATCGAGGGTGACCACGCCGGCCGCCTGGTAGACGAGCTGGGCCAGGCCCGACGGCGTGCATGAAGCGATGAGCGAGGCCGGCACGTTCGGCGTGTTGCCCACGTCGCCGTAGTACGCGTGCCCGGTGTCGTCGGCGGCGATGGTGTTGAAGGTGGGGATGGCCAGATAGGTGGACTCGATGTCGAGCAGGTTCTGGGCGGACGTGGCCCGGCCCATGGCCAGGTACTGGTCGGCCGCCCGGTAGGCGTCGTTCCCCATGGAGTCGGCCACCGCGTAGGCCGTGGTGGTCGTCCACTGGTAGTGGGCCTGGGCGACCACGACCACGGGTCCCCACTGGGTCGTGTAGAAGGTGTGGTGCACCACGCCGTGACCGGTGTCGACGCTCACCGTCTGGCGGCCCATGGGTACGGTTTTCCCATCCACCACGTAGGACTTCGGGTCCCCCGGGGCCAGTTGGAGTTGGTAGAAGGTGAAGCGGAAGCTGGTCGAGACCGTGTGAGTCCAGGCCACATGCTGGTTGAACCCGATGCCGATGAGGGGGAAGCCCATGAGCGTACCGCCCTCGACGTCGTACTGACCGGGCACGGTGAGCTGGGCCATCCAGAAGCGCTCCGTCCCCTGCCAGGGGAAGTGGGGGTTGGCCAGGAGCATGCCGTCGCTGGCCGCCGTGTCCTGGGAGCCGATACCGATCCCGTTGGATCCCAGGCTGTCCCCGCCGTTCGAGCCGAAGGCGGCGGTCAGCGCGGCGGCGTTCGGTGCGGAGGGGGCGGCGGTGACCGCCGCGGTGGTCGTCGCCGTGCGCTCCGTCGTGTGCGCCGGCGGCGCCGCTTGGACCTCGGCCCCGATGACCTGGGCGCTCGAGGCCTCGGTCACGATCTGGTAGCCGCGCAGGTACATGTCGTCGAGGGTGATCGACCGCACCCACGGCTTGCCCTTGCACGCCGGGTCCGTGAGCTTTCCCGAAGCCAGGTAGTCGTTGTAGCCGGCCACGTAGCCCCGGTAGACGTCGACCACCTGGGGAGTCGGGCCGAGCGGCGGGGCCTGGTGGAACTCCCGGGTGAGCATGCCGCTGTCCTTCACCCGCGTCCAGAAGAGGTCGGAGTCGAGGTTGGTGTCGGACGTGCTCGCCGAGTAGTTGAGGCTGAGCCCCTTGGGCCCGAAGTACTTCGAGCGCTGGCCGTTGACCGTCACGAAGTCCTGGGCCAGGGTACAGAAATTGTCCGGGGCGAAGGCCAGGGCCTCTCCGTAGCCGAGGGCAGTGAAATTGGACGCGGTGATGTGGGGGATCCCGGCGCCGTCCCGGGTGATGGTGACCTTCATGGCCGGGTTCGCCGGGTGGGTGGTCGACGAGGACCCCGACGAACAGCCTGCAAGCACGATTGCGGCAAGCCCGAGGGCTCCGAGGGTGCGAAGCCAGGTGACGGGCATGGGGCGAGCGTATCCCCGACGGGTTCGGACCGCCTTCGCTTCCGCAGTCCTCGGGATCCGGTTCTGCGTCCCGTTGGCCCGGCGCCCGGCGTGGACGCGCGCCAGACCCCGGGGTGACCTGCGGACTTCGCGTCCTCCGCGACCGGGGTCGTGGTCACGGAGCAGCCACGACGGGGTATCTGCGATTATGTGGAACACTCTGACCTGGTGGGCCGTGCGAGTCTCGATCTCGCCACCTTGGGATTTAGAAGCGCCTTCCGTGATGTCGCCCAGGGTCCGGTCCGGTCGCTGGCTATCCAATTTGCCCAGGTCAAGGCCGGTGCGCTGAAGAGTGGCTGAGACGTCGTCCATCGGGTTGCGACGCAGACGGACAGAATTGTTTGCGTCAATTGTTGGGCAGAATTCGCCTCGCTGTCATCGTCGCCTCGATATCGCGATGACACCGGTGAAAGCGTCCCTACCAGGCACATTCGGGCGTGTGGAAAAGGCGAACGAGGATGGAACGTGACTGCTTCAGTCACTCTGTCAGCGGGTCGATACAGCAAGTGTGAAACAGGCGGAAACCGTCTTCCACTTGGGCGAGAAGGCACTCCTCTCCGCAGCTCCCGCGTGGCGACCACACGGCCACGTTGCCACCAATCCCCGCAGTGCCCGATTGGCCCGATGACGTGCGCCACGGCGATTATGCAGCAGCCTGCAGCGCAATCGAATCCCGGGAACGTTCACCGACCGAGCAGCGTTCGACGTGCGTCCTTCATGAGCAGCACCAAATGGAGCTCGTCTGTGGGGCTCGGTTCAAGTTCGGGGATGAGATGGAGATAGAAGTCGCGCGCCTCCGCTGCCTCGGCGTGGATCAGGAGTCCCCGACAACCGATGTCCTCACTGATGCTCAGCAGTCGGGTGATCGCGTCAGCAAGGAGGCCGGCTCCTATCCCTCGGCCTTCGTGCTCGGTGTCAACACCGAGTCTGGCGAGCAGCGCCACTGGCTGGGGGTAACGTCCGGCTCCCTTACGAAGCCGGCTCGGAGCTGCCTGGATGTCGAGCTGCGCCATGCACCACGCGTAGTACGCAACCGCTCGATCGCCGACGAGAGGCGTGACCACAAAGACTTTCGTGCTGCCGGTGGACGTCGACTGCAGCGCGTGCTGCCTCAGCCAGTTGGTCTGCTCTGTCGATCGACATGTGAACCTCTCGACTTCGTCAGAGGGAACGAGGAGTCGCGGCGCTCGATAGTCATGGGTCATTCAGCAAACGGGGAAGGCCGCTGCATGAGCCGGCGCAGACCGGCAAACTCCTCCGCTGGACGACGGTTGACCTTCTCCCACTCGGCAGCGGCATCGGCCGCTAAGACGAATCGGTCGCGATCAGCGAGGACCCGACGTGCCGCATCCACGAGGTGGGAAACGACGAAGGACGTCAGGTCGGTACCGGTGGTACCGGCGGCCCGGTCGATGAGCTCGCGCTCCTCTGCGGTGGTGCGGATTTCAAGTCGCCTGTCCCTCGTTCGAGTCGATGGTGCCACCGGTTCGCCTCCTCTTCGATGTACGGCCAGTGTACGGCCTTCAGCCTGCAGACGCAACTCGGGATCGATCCGGGAGAGACGACACGGACGGGCTCCCGAGCCATTCTCGGTGAGGTCCGGACACAAGTGGTCACAAGCGTGGCGCCCCGCTTGGCATCCATGATGGCGTAACTGTCCTCGGCCCGATCCAGCGCCCCGAGTTCGGCCACTGACCTGAGGGCGGCGATGACCAGCTCCATGCCCGGCCGCTTGGCCGTGACGAGCCGTCACCCGTCGTCGGGTCGGTCGCCCTGTAGAGCGCGTCGTGGGGAGGTTGTCAACCGCACCGGAGAGGCCGAGGGACGCAGCGCCCGGGCCGACCCAGGCCATCCACAAAAGCCGTTGAGTCCGATTGAGTCCTGCAGCTCACAAAACGTGCGCCTGCTACTACGACGCACATCGACTCATTACCCGTGGACCTGGTGGTTCTTGACGAAGACGAGCTGCCGAAAGCGCGGCTTCAACTATGTCACTGTAGCGCTGATCGACCTTCGGGAATCCCACTTTGTGGCCTCTGACCTGGCCTTTTCGGTGGACCTTGGGTCACACGATGCGAACCGCCACGTCGTCGTGGGTGCACTGTTCAGGGTCTGTCGCGGTTGACACATCAAATGGCGTTCCACCCAGACGGCACTCCGTCAGAGCAGGCCGACGAACTCGTCGACCGAGAGCCCGGCCTGACGGAGGATCGATCCCAGAGTTCCCCGTGCCAGTTCCCGGTGGAGCGGCAGAATGACCACCCGACCGTCAGCGCTTCGCAGCTTCACGTGGCTGCCCCGCTGGCTGACCTGCTCGAAGCCACCCCGTGTGAGCGCCTTGACGGCATCCGGACCGGAGACGACCGGGAACGCCGGGCTCACGCAGAGAGGCGCAAGGTGGCGATGATCGGCGGTTCCAACTCCGAGGGCAGCACCTCGTCCTCGAAGTACAGCTCGAGGGCCTCCTTCAGGTTGGAGAGCGCTTCATCCACCGTCGCACCCTGACTCGCGACCTCGATGTCAAGGCAGCGCGCCACGTACCACGGGTCCTCATGGGTTACGGCAACCGTGAACTCCATGGGCCAATCGTACCGAACGGTTCGCGCAAGTCGAATTTGTGGGCCGCCCGGGGCTCGAACCCGGCACCTTGGGATTAAAAGTCCCCTGCTCTACCTGATGAGCTAGCGGCCCGTGACCGGCGTCGAACACGGCGCAGTCCCCGCACCGACAGGATCGGCGTCGCCCGAGCCTAGTGAGCGAAGCGGCACCCGGCCGTCTCACCCGAGCCCGCCCCGCCTCAACCCGACGCACCGGAACCCGGGCGCGTCCTAACCCAGCGCCGCCTTAACCGGGGACCGCGGGTCGGCCGTCGCCGGAGCGGTCAGTTCCTGATGAGCCGCACCGGTACCGCCGCGTCCGGCTCGAGGACGTGGAAGCTGAAACTCTCCTCGAAGTAGAGACGGACTTTGTCGGCGTCGTGGTCGATGTAGCCGATGGAGAGGTCCTGTCCGCTGTCGAGAAGGAAGTCTCCGCCGCGCAGAGACAGAACGACGCTTTCTTCGACACCGGGGGCCCAGACGACCGGACCCCCGAGGATCTGGCGGAGATGGTCGAGAAGGAGCAAACCGCCGTGCTCGGTCGTCTCGATGATCCCGGTGTAGCCGGCAGGTCCGATGGCCAGGCCGTAGGGGCCGTCCACCCCGGATTGGCGAAGGACGTTGACCGCTTTGGCCACGGCGGTGGGGGAATGTTCGAATTCACCGTCGAATTCGACCGGCGCGTGGGAGCAGGTCTCGGTGATCCCCTTGATGTCGGCCGCCTTGTAACCGTGGAAGACGGCGATGTTCTCGGCCAGCGCGATCCGCCGGGCCGCTTTGTCCAGGTCGGCCAGATCGGCCGCCGCCCCGCGATCGACATCATCGATCTCGGAGCGCGAGACGCTGAATTCGCAGCGCAGTTCAACCAGGGGGAGCACCCGGCGCTGCAGGGCGGTGACGCCGTCGGTCGGCGGCTTTCCCACCTTGACGACCCGGCCGAGGTTGGTGGAGGAATGGGCCCAGCCGCTCGGTCCCACCAAGTCGACCAGCTTGCGGGCGGCCAGATAGGTGGTCAGGCGGGACTTCGCCTCGTCTTCGATGGCCTCCCAGCCGGCGGAGGAGATGGGGGCGAGGTCGTGCAGAAGATGATCCATCAGCCGACTCCCTTGAGGCTGCCGATGCCGAGCGAGCCGGAGCCCGAAGACCCGGCCATGGCGGAACCGCCGGTCGCCGCGGCCGCCTCGGCCTCGACTTCGATCTCGGTGACCGGTTCGGTGGTGAACAGATAGGTGCGGAGGTGCCCGTCGAGGACGGGGTCATTGCGGCGCAGCCATTCGAGGGTCATGGCCATGTGCTCCTTCTCCTCGTCGCGGTTGTGGGCGAGGACGGCGGCCAGGGCTTCGTCGCTGGTGGCGTCGACCCGCTGGTCGTACCAATCGACGGCCTCGAACTCCTCCCTGATGGAGACGATGGCCCGGTGCCGGTCGATGGTGGAGCTCTGGAGGAGCTCCTGGGGTTCGTGAAGGCCTTCGCTGGCCATGCCAATGTCCTCCTCGACTGCTCGTCAGGCGGCGGACGTCACGCCTGTCGGCGAGGCTATCCGACCTGGTCGTTTCCTGAAACGGGAGTGCCGAGCCCGAAGAGCGGCTACCTACCCGGAACTGGCCTACCCGGAACTGGCCTACCCGGAACTGGCCCCGGGTAGTCGGGCCAGGTGATCTTGGCCCGCCGGGCCGGGGTGACCTTGCCCTGGTCCACGAACCAGTGGGCCGAGGCGGCGAGGGCTTCGAGAGCCGGCCGCGGTGCATGGCCGAGCTCGGTGCGCGCCCGGGAGTCGTCGAAGCTCATCCGGGTGGTGGACATCCGGGCCGCTTCGATGGGGACCGAGGGATGGCGGTGCAGGAGGCTTCCCTCGAGGAACTCCGACAGGTGCGCCACCCCGAGGGCGAGGGCACGGGGAACGGGGAGTTTGGCGGTGGGCAGGCCGGTGACGGTGGCCAGGGTGTCGAGCAGACGCTTCAGGGTGTAGTTCTCGCCGCCCAGGATGTAGGAGCGACCGACAGCGCCGCGTTCGAGAGCCAGGATCTGGCCCAAGGCCAGGTCGTCGACATGGGCCACGTTCAAGATGGTGTCGACGTAGCCGGGGACGCGACCGTTCAGGTAGTCGAGGATGAGCTGTCCCGTCGGTGTCGGTGCCCGGTCGCCGGGTCCGAGGGGGAAGGTGGGGAGGATGATGCTGACGGGGAGGCCTTCGGCCGCGGCTCGGAGCACCTCGTGCTCGGCGACGTACTTGGACTGTTTGTAGGAGCCGAAGAGGTGGCTGACATCGGCGAAGGACCGCTCGTCTGAGGGACGGGAGTGCTTGCCGCTCTCGAGTCCCAGGGTGCCGACGGTGGATGTGTAGACGAGCCGTTCGGTCCCGGCCCGCTTGGCCGCGTCCATGATGTTGCGGGTGCCGCCCACGTTGACGTCGTAGAACTGCCGGCGGTCGCGCGCCCAGAATCGGTAGAGCGCGGCAACGTGAAAGACGGCCCGGCATTCCTTCACGGCCCGGTCCACCCCCTCACCGTCGCGGAGGTCGACCTCGAGCCGTTCGAGGTCGAGTTCGGCCAGGTTGGCGTGATCGGCTCCCGGTTCCAAGAGTGCGACGACCTGAACGCCGCGGGCGATGAGCGCCCGGGTGACGGCGGAACCGATGAAGCCACCGGCACCGGTGACGAGGACGCGATCTCCTGAAGACAATTCCATGACGGTGGCTCCTAAAGAGTCGGTCGGCTCAGTGCGGGGTGCGCCGAAGCGCGTTCTTGGCCATGGTCCGGCCGAACTCGAAGAAGAGGCTCGATCCCCGGGCGGCGGCGGTGAGGACGTCGTCGAAGGCGTCGACGAAGTACTCGACCTCCTCGTCACCGGCGATGAGGGGGGGCAGGAGCTTGACCACGTTCATGTTGTCCGCCGCCACCTGGGTGAGGATGCGGTGGCGGTGGAAGAGCGGCACCACCATGAGCTGTGAGAACAGGGCGCTGCGGATCGCCTCCATGGCCTTCCAACGCGTCCGTAAGGAGCGTGAGGTGGGCTCGCCGAAGACGAGGCCGATCATGAGGCCCTTGCCCCGGACCTCGTGGAGGAATTCGTGGCGCTCGACGAGAGGGGCGAGTCTCTTCATGAAGGAGTCACCGGTGCGGCGGACCCGGTCGAGGATGTCCTCGTCGTCGAAGGCCTGGAGGGTGGCGAGGCCGGCCACCATGGCCATCTGGTTCTGGGCGAAGGTTGACGAGTGGACGACGGCGCGGTCCATCGAGCTGAAAACACTGTCGGAGATCTTGGCCGAGGAGAGCATGGCCCCGACGGGGACGTAGCCGCCCGAAAGAGCCTTCGAGATGGTGATGATGTCGGGCTGGACGTCGTAGTGCTCGTGACAGAAGAACTTCCCCGTCCGGCCCAGACCGGCCTGGACCTCGTCCATGACGAAGAGCGTCTTGTGCCGTTGGCAGAGTTCTTCGACGGCGTGCCAGTAGTCGTCGGTGGCCATGTTCACGCCCTTGCCCTGGATGGGTTCGACGACGAAAGCGGCCACGGTGCCGGTTTTGAGCTCCCGCAGAAGCGCATCGATGTCGCCGAAGGGGACCTGGTCCGAAGGAATCAAAGGCCCGAATCCGTCGCGGAATTCCCGTCCTCCGTTCAGCGCCAAGGCCCCCGTGGTGAGGCCGTGGAAGCCGTGGTCGGCGTAGAGGATGCGGTTGCGCGAGGTGGCATGGCGGGCGAACTTGATGGCTGCTTCGATGGCCTCGGCCCCCGAGTTCGTGAACACGACCCGCTCGATGCCGGGATGGCTTCGCGCCACCAGGGCTTCGGCCAGGAGGCCGGGCAGCAGCGCGCAGTCCATCTGGACCAGGTTGGGCAGATCGGCATCGACGGCGTCGTGCAGGGCCTTCTTCACCCCAGCGTGGTTCCGACCGAGAGCGAAGACGCCGAAGCCGGAGAGGAAGTCGAGATAGCGACGGCCTTCGGCGTCGAAGAGGTAGGAGCCCTCACCACGGACGTAGAACCGGTCGAACCCCAACGTCTTCAGGACCCGGGCCATCTGGGGGTTCACGTACTGCGCGTGGAGTCGGAAATTCTCGTCGTGGCGCTCCCTGAGCACCTCTGACAAGTCGAACGGCATGGACGGTCCTCGGCTCTGATTGGTGGTGGTCCAACTACTCAACCCTATGGAGCCGAAAACGCGCCACCCCGTCACCCGGCCACCCGAGCGGTGTCGAGGAGCTTCGGGCGGTCCGCCGCCGGCTCCAGTTTCAACAGCGGGAGCGGGTCAACGGGAGCGGGTCAACGGGAGCGGGTCAACGGGATCGGGCCAATAGGTGGGCACGTACGAAAGCGGGGGCCGGTCTGTCCAGGCGGGGCCGGTCTGCTGAGCGGTACCGGGCGGTCACCGAGGTGGCGGAGAAATGACGATGGCGGCGGGGCGGCCGCCGACGAAGATCGAGTGGCCGGCGCGCTCCGTGGAGAGATCGACGGGGGTGACGGTGGCATCCTGGCCGGCCACCCAGGCCGTCTTGGCGTCGGGGGAGATGGCCAGGGCTTCGGCCAGGTGGCCCACCGGCAGAGGCGCTCCGATTTTGAAGCTGGTGAGATCGAGGGGGAGAAGATCCTGACCGGCGGCCACCCAGGCCGTGGGGCCGGCGACGAGGCTGCCCCCCGGGCCGGGCCGGCTGGCGGTGACGGCCAGGGCCGTGGGGCCGATGCCCGCCGCGATGGAAGCGGCCGGCTTCAAGGTGGCCAGGTCGATGGGGGTGACGGAGTTGCTACCCAGGTTGGCCACCAGGGCCGTGGTGCCGTCGGGGGAGATGGCCACGGCGTCGGGCTCCAGGCCCACGGGAATCGAGGGACCGGCGGCCATGGTGGAGAGGTCGACAGCGGTGACGGCGTTGCCCTCGAGGTCGGCCACCACGGCGGTGCGGCCGGCGGGGCCCCCGATGGCCAGAGCGTCGGGACGCGATCCGACGGCGATGGCTCGGCCGGCGTGGAGGGTGGTCAGGTCGATGGGGGTGACGGTGTCGTCGTCCACGTTGGCCACGAGGGCCAGCTTTCCGTCGGGGCTGACGGCGACGGCATCGGGCTCGACGCCGGTCGGGATGTGGGCGATGACACTGTCCGTGGCCAAGTCGACCACAGCGAGGTTGTCGTCTCCCTGATCGGTGACCAGGAGGAGCCGACCGTCCGGGGTGGCGGCGATGGCCGAGGGCAGGGATCCGGTGGTGATCGAGGGCTGGCGGCGGCCGGTCCCGACGGCGACGACGGCGATTTTCGTGCCTGGCTGGTCGTCGAAACCGAAATTGGCGACGTAGGCCAGGGGGCCTCGGGAGGTCGACCGCGCCAGATCAGAGGCCCGGGGGCTCGTGCCTGCGCCACAGCCAGTGACTACGAGAATAGCCCCTACAGTGGCCACAACTCTCACAACAAGTGGTGATTTCCCCCACTTTCGCATCAATAAACACACTGGGTGGTCCGATAGCTTCACTTAGTGAATACAACCCCTCAGTTGTCACGGAACGGGGCGAGCGCCGGAACAGAGAGTTCCAAGCGTTCGTACCCGGTTGTCAGGATCTTTCTCCCCCTCGCCGGGCTGACCGTACTGGCCATGATCTTGGCGGTGGTGGCACCGGGACGGGCCACCCCTCTCCACGCCGCCGCCCCCGCCGGGAAGCACTCCAGCCAGACCGCATCGCTCTCCACGCCGGTCCCGGTGACCAAGGCCTACCCCCAGTCGCGCCAGGGGATCCTGCCCCCGGGGAACCCGGCCGCCAACATCGCCCCCGACCCGAACTTCTTGAATGCCTGCTCGGGCCGGAACTACGACGATTCGTCGTCCTGTGTGAACAGCACCCTGCAGGCGATCGCCAACGGCCGGCAGGCCGAGGGGCTGCCCGGGATGGTGCTGCCCACCAACTGGACCCAGCTGTCGCCTGAGCAGCAGCTCTATGTGGCCACCAACCTGGAGCGGACGGTCCGCGGGCTCGCCCCCCTGACGGCCATGGCCACCGCCCTCGACGGATCCGCCGCCGGCGGCGCGGCGCAGAGCACCGACCCCTCGCCCCCGGCGGGCTTCCCTTGGAGCCAGTGGGGAAGCAACTGGGCCGGCGCCGTCGGGAACCCGCTCGAGGCCATGTACTACTGGATGTACGACGACGGGATGGGCTCGTCCAATATCGACTGCACGCCGTCGAACCAGGGCGGTTGCTGGGGCCACCGGGACAACGTGCTGCTCGGTCTGGCCTGCCAGCCCTGTGAGATGGGGACCGGCTTCAACGCCACCGGATATCAGGGCTACCCGGGCTGGGCCGAGCTGTTGGTCGACACCTCGGGCGCCCCGGCCACCGAGTTCAGTTGGAGCCAGGTCACACCCAACCTGCCCGGGGCCGCCGGCGGCGCCGGCCTCACGGCACCGACGGTCGGGATCGCCTCCACCCCCGACGGGGGCGGCTACTGGATCGCCTCCGCCAACGGTGGGGTCTTCGCCTTCGGCGACGCCACCTTCTACAACTCCCTCTCCGGCATCCACCTGAGCCAGCCCATCGTCGGGATCGCCTCCACCCCCGACGGCCACGGCTACTGGCTGGTGGCGGCCGACGGCGGGCTCTTCGCCTTCGGGAACGCCGGCTACTACGGCTCCATGGGCGGTCAACCCCTGGCCAAGCCGGTGGTGGGGATCGCCACCACCCCCGACGGCCACGGCTACTGGGAGGTGGCTTCTGACGGCGGGATCTTCGCCTTCGGTGACGCTGCTTTCTACGGCTCCATGGGCGGTCACCGGCTGAACAAGCCGGTGGTGGGGATCGCCGCCGCCCCGAACGGCCGCGGCTACTGGGAAGTGGCCTCCGACGGCGGGATCTTCGCCTTCGGGAACGCGCCGTTTCACGGGTCGACCGGAGGGATCAAGCTCTTCCGGCCGGTGGTGGCCATGACGCCCACGAGGTCGGGTAACGGCTACTGGATGGTCGCCTCCGACGGTGGGATCTTCGCCTTCGGTGACGCCAGCTTCCACGGCTCGACGGGCGGCACCGTTCTGGCCTCCCCGGTGGTCGGGATGACGGCGCCCTCACAGGTCGGCTACTGGCTGGCGGCCGGGGACGGTGGGGTCTTCAGCTTCGGCGTCCCCTTCCACGGCTCCATCGCCTGATCCACAGGTCTGAAGCGGGGTGAGGGCCCCGGCGCCGGCGGGTTCGGGAGAGATCCCGGGCCCGCCGGCTCTTCAGTTCCGGAGTCAGCCCCGGGCGCACGAGAGAGACGAATCGCGGTCGTGGGCCGACCAGCCGGGCCGGTCGGTCAGGGGCCAGAAGTCTCCCGTCCGGGGGTCCTGCTGATAGGGGACGGGCGGGGGCCGGCCGGCGGCGGCATCCTCGGCCAGGAAGGCCACGGCGTCCAGGAGGGCGTCGACATCCGTCGCGGTGGAGGAGATACCGCACGAGGCGCGGACGGCCCCCGGGATAGACGAGTGGTCACCGGCCAGGACCCTCTGCCGGTAGGCCTGGATCTCGGGGTCGGAGAGGCCGAGGAGCCGGATTAGATAGGGGTGGGCGCAGAAGCAGCCGTGGCGGACCCCGATGCCGAACTCGGCCGAGAGACGGGCGGCCACGAGGGCATGGGGGAGGCCCTCGACGACGAAGGTGCCGATGGCCAGGGTGCCGGTCTCGAGGGAAGGGCCGAGGAGCCGGACGCCGTCGATGGCGGCCAGGCCCCGGCGGAGCCGGCGGGCCAGGGCCTGCTCGTGGGCCTCGATGCTCTCCCAACCGATGCCGGTCAGGGTGTGGAGGGCGGCTTCGAGGGCGACGGCGCCGACGACGTTGGGCGAGCCCGCCTCCTCCCGGTCGGGGGGCTCGGTCCAGACCACCTCATCCAGGTCGACCAGGTCGACGGCCCCACCCCCGGCCAGGAAGGGATCGCCCTCGAGAAAGGTGGCCCGGGGGCCGACGAGGACGCCGGTGCCGTAGGGGGCGTACATCTTGTGGCCGGAGAAGGCCACGTAGTCCACCTCGGGGGGGATCGGCCGGTGGGGGGCGAGCTGGGCCGCATCGAGAAAGACGGGAACCCCGCGCGCGTGGGCCGCCTCCACGATGGCCCGCACCGATGGCAGCCAGCCGGTGACATTGGAAGCGCCGGTCAGCGCCAGCAGGGCGGGACGGGGGGAGAGATCGAGGCCGGCGATCACGTCGTCCACGCTGAAAGTGCCATCAGGGCCGCACTCCACGTAGCGCCGCCGGGCCACCCGGCCCCACGGAAGCAGATTGGCGTGATGTTCCACGACGGTGGTGAGCACGACATCGTCGGGCTCGAAGGAGAGCCGGTAGGCCAGTTGGTTGATGGCCTCGGTGGTGTTCCGGCAGAGGATGGCGACGTCGTCGCCGGCCCGGTTGCCGCAGAAGCGCAGGGCAGTGGCCCGGGCCGACTCGTAGGCGGTCGTCGAGAGCCGGGACTTGTAGCCCGCCCCCCGGTGGACCGAGGAGTAGCAGGGCACGAAGGCCGTCACCGCCTCGGCCACCTCCCGGAGCGCCGAGGTGGAGGCGGCGAAGTCGAGATTGACGTAGCGCCGCTGCTCCCCGTCGAGACAGGGCACCGAGAACTCGTCACCGACCAGCTCGGCCGGGGGACCGGGATCGACGGGCACTCCGCTCATCGGCGCCGCTGCTTTCACTGGCGGGCCCCTTCTCTGGTCGGTTGTCCTTCGGGTCTGGTCGGTTGCGCTTCGGGTTTCGTCGGTTGTGCTTCGGCCCCGGATTCTACGGCTCTGCTCCTCGTCTCCCGGCCCGGCCTCTGGCCTCTCGGGCCCGGTCCGCCCCGGTACGATCAGCACCCGTGGACTACGACCCGCCCTTCGAGGCCGACGCCGGGAACGCCCCCTCGGAGGCCCACAATGGTTGGCCCGCCCCGGCAGGCGCCCTCGACATCGATCTCGATCCGACCGAGGCCGAGGCCTTCGGTGTCGGGCAGCCCGTCGGCGCCGAGCACCGAGCCGAGGCCGAAGCCTTCGGTGTCGAGCCGCCCGGCGGGGCCGAGCACCGATCCGGCGGAGAGCCTGATCTGGCCGAGGACCGGGCCGGCGGAGAGCTCGATCTGGAACTGCTGTCGAGCATCGAGCAGGAGCTGGCCGATGTGGAGCGTGCCCTCGAGCGGCTGGGTGACGGTTCTTACGGCAGCTGCGAGACCTGCGGGGAGAGCGTCAGCGACGACGAGCTGGAGGCGACCCCGGCCCGTCGCTTCTGCCGGGCCCACCTCCCGCTCGACCTGCCCTAGCAGCCCCGACCGGGCGGCCAGAGCGAACCGGCTAGGCCTTCTTGGTCTCCCAGAAGATCTTGTCGATAGCGCCGATCTGGTTGAGAAGGTCCTCGGCCACCTTGACGTCGTTCGTCTTCTTGGCCTCGCCCGCCTTCTTCGTGGCCTTCCAGAAGATGTCACTGAGCTCCGGGTACTTGGCCACATGCTCAGGCTTGAAGTAGTCGGTCCACAGCACCCAGAGGTGGTGCTTCACGAGCTCGGCCCGCTCTTCTTTGATGAAGACGGCCCGGCCCTTGAAGACCTCGTCGTCCGAGGCGTTGAACTTCTCCATGCAACCCTTCACCGATTCGGCTTCGATCCGGGCCTGGGCGGGGTCGTAGACACCGCAGGGGAGGTCGCAGTGGGCGTGGGCCGTCACCGGGGGAGCGAGCCGGTCGACCGTCGAGAGCAGGCGATCCGCGATGCGCATCAGTAGGACTCCTTCGTCTTCGTCCAGGGGGGGACTCTTGGATACGAGGGTCACCTTACCCATGGCCACCGGCCGGTGAACCAGCCCCGATCCCGCTCTGCCCGTCTTGCCCGGCTGGCCCGGTTTCCCCGGCTGGCCCGGTTTCCCCGGCTGGCCCGACGGGTCGTCGTCGAGGGCCCGAGCATGGAGCCCGTCCTGATGAGCGGTGACCGGCTCCTGGTGCTCCGACGTCGACGGCCCCGGGTGGGCGACATCGTGGCCGTCGCCGACCCCCGGCCCGGGGGCCGGCTGCTCGTCAAGCGGGTGGTGGCGCTCCAAGGCGACGAGGTTCTCGTCGAAGGGGACAACCGGTCCTCGAGTACCGACTCCCGACACTTCGGGCCCGTCGACCGCCGGGCCGTCCTGGGCCGGGCCGTCTACCGCTACGGACCCCCGGGTCGCTCCGGTCGGCTGGATTGAGCCGGGCTGGGCTGATTCGGAGGGGCTGTGATCGCCGGGCTGAGCGGGCTGGACCGAGATTGTGCCGGCATTGAGATTGTGCCCGCATTGGGAAACAGCGGAGACGACAGCCGTAGGGGCGACCAGGGAGCGCGGTACGATCCCGGCGTGACCTCACTCGACAAGGAGCTGGCTCGGCTCTTCGCTCCGGACTATCTCGACGGGGTGGACAAGCGTTCCATCGAAGAGGTCCGGGCCATGCGGGCCGACTGCCAGGAGGCGGAGACCGTCCTCTCCTACGTCCGGCGGGTGGCCCAGGGACGGCTCGACATCGTCCACAGCTTCCTCGACCACCGCGACACGGGCCAGAGCGTCGGCGATCTCGCCGGGGCGGTGGAGGACCTCCCGTCGATCATCGGATCGGGACCGGCCCGGCCTTCGGGCTACGGCCGGCTGCCGTCGCAGATGTCTCCCGACATGGAGAGCGTGGATCTCACCCGGGAGATCGACGAGGTCCTCGACGCCGACGGCATCGGGAAGCTGCCCACCATGACCGAGGGCGATCTCCGTGACATCGCCGGCCGGCTCACGATCATCGAGGCGCGGGTCTCCGACGAGCGCAAGACCCTCCACGAGCGGATCGACGCGCTCCAGGCCGAGATCGTCTCTCGCTACAAGACGGGCAAAGCCACCGTCGACGGCTTGATGTCCTGAGCTCGATCCGGTCCTGAGCTCTATCCATCAACTAGCCGGCCGAGGCCCCGGTGCCCAAGCAGCTGCCCGACCGCTTCAGTGACCTCGGTGCCTTCATCCGTGAGCAACGGAGCAACGCCCGACTTTCGCTCCGTCACCTGTCGGAGCTGGCCGGCATCTCCAATCCCTACCTGAGCCAGATCGAACGCGGCCTGCGCCGGCCCTCGGCCGAAATCCTCCAGCAGATCGCCAAGGCCCTGCGGATCTCAGCCGAGACCCTCTACATCCAGGCCGGCATCCTCGAACCCGGCTCGGCCGACACCGACCTCTCGCGCCAGATCCTGGCCGACCCCTATCTGACCGAGGACCAGAAGCAGGCCCTCATCCGGATCTATCTCTCCTTCCGCCACGAGAGCGATGCCGATCGCGGCGACGCAGCTCCCAGAGCCGGTGACGCAGCTCCCAGGGCCGGCGGCGCCGGTCCCGCCGAGGATCCGGCCCCCGCCGTCAAGGGCGGCCCGGCTCCGAAGGACGCCGAAGCCTCCGGCTGACCGATATCGGGGTCCGGGTAGGCTCGGCGCCGGTGCGCCGCCTCGCTGTTCTCTCCATGCACACCTCGCCCCTGGCCCAGCCAGGCACCGGCGACGGTGGGGGAATGAACGTCTACGTCCGGGAGCTGACCACCGCTCTGGCCCGGGCCGGAGTGGAATGCGACGTCTACACCCGGGCCTGGTCCTCGAGCCTGCCCGCCACGGAGACGGTGGAGCCCGGCTTCCGGGTCCACCACGTCCCCGCCGGTCCGCTCGCCCCCGTGGCCAAGGAGCAGCTGCCGGCCATGGTCGACGAGTTCACCGACAACGTCCGCTCCCTGATGCTCTCGGGTGCCGGTGTGGACCCCGCCTTCCATGAGGAGATGGGCTTCGACGCCCTGCACGCCAACTACTGGCTCTCGGGTCTGGCCGGCCACCGGCTGAAGCACGAGCTCGACCTTCCCCTCGTCTCCACCTTCCACACCCTGGCCCGGGTCAAGGCCGAGGCCAGTCCGGAAGAGGTCTCGAGCGACGAGCCCCATCGCCGGGCCGAGGCCGAGGCGACCATCATGCGCTGCTCCGAGGTGGTTCTCGCCTCCTGCAGTGTGGAGGCATCGCAACTGGCCGATCTCTACGACTCCGACCCGGACCGGATCCGGGTGGTTGCTCCCGGTGTCGATCAGGCCTTCTTCGGACCCGGTTACCGGCCCCAGGCTCGCCGGGCGCTCGGGCTCTCCGCCGATGTCCCGCTTCTTCTCTTCGTGGGCCGGATCCAGCCGCTCAAGGGCGCCGACGTGGCCGTCCGGGCTCTGGCCGCTCTGACCCAGCATCCCGACGCCCACCTCGTCGTGGTCGGCGGACCCTCGGGGCCGCGCGGTGAGGAGCACCTGGCCCACATCGAGGAGATCGTGGCCCGGCACGGACTGGCCGACAGGGTCCACCTCGTTCTCCCCCAACCCCACGAGTTGCTCTCGACCTACTACCGCGCCGCCGACGTCTGTGTCGTTCCCAGCCGGTCCGAGTCCTTCGGTCTCGTCGCCCTCGAAGCCGCCGCCTGCGGTACTCCGGTTGTCGCTGCCGCCGTCGGCGGCCTGACCACATTGGTCGACCACGGACACACGGGCTATCTCGTCGACGATCCCACACCGCGTGCCTTTGCCGACGCGGTGGCGCGCGTCTTGGCCGATCCTCTCCTCGCTGAGCGCCTCGCCACCGCCGCCGTAGTCCGCTCGCGTCGCTACACCTGGAGTGAAGCGGCGGCTCTGCTACGCGCCACCTACGAGGAGCTCACCGCTGAGCGTCTCGTGGCGTGTCGCTGACTCTCTCCCCGTTGGCTTCGCGTCTCTTGTCGCCGCGTGCACAGGCGCCGTGTCACGTCACGAAGAATTTCTTAACGAAGAATCTCTTGACGCCGTATCGGTTCACGCAGTATCGGTTCACGCCGTATCGGTTCACGCAGTATCTGTTCACGCAGTTTCGGCCGGCGCGGTATCGATCGGCGCAGCCTCCGCTCACGCCGTGTCCGATGACGCCGCCTACGTTGACGACTTCTTTGTGGACAGGGCCGTCTTTGTTGACGCGGCCTCCAGTCACGCCGTTTCCAGAGACGCGGTGTCCGGTGGCGACGCGTCCGTTGTCAGCGCAGCGGTAGGAGACTCCCCTGCCTATTGCCGAGATCGCCACGCCTGATGAGCGGGCGGCGTGCGAGGCGCTGATCGAACGGTGGGCCGCCGCCCGGCTGGCCGAGACCGAAGCATTGGTGGCGGTCGATCGTCAGGAGGAACTCGGCCGCTGGTACCTGCGGCTGCGGGGAGAAGAGAAGGACTTCGTGACGGTCTGGCTGACCGTCCGGCAAAGGACGCTGCATCACGAGACCCAGGTGATGCCGGCGCCCGAGGTGAATGCGGGCGAGACCTTCGAATACCTTCTGCGGCGGAACGCCGATCTTCATCAGATGCGGTTCGCCCTGGGCCTCGAAGATGCCGTCTACCTGGTAGGGGAGGTTCCGGTGGCGGCGGTGACCGAGGAGGAACTCGACCGGATCATCGGGGCCTCTCTCGCCTATGTCGACGCCTATTTCCCGACGGCCATGACCATCGGCTTCGCCGGCCGCTACCGCCGCCGTCCTGCCTCCGCCCGGCCGAACGACACGCAGACGTAACTCGGATCCGGCGCTGTCCGAAGCCGCACCTCGTCGGCCTCACAGCGTCCTGGCGTCGACCTTGCGTAAGTCGATAGAGCCGTCGTCCGTTGCTCGAGGCGCGTCCTGTGAACGCGCCCGCCTCTTCTTTCGCCGTCGTCTGTTCATCGGGTGTTCATCAGCTCGTGGCCCTGATCGCGAGAACGGTCCTACCCCGCTGATCTGGTCGACGTTGATCTGATTGACGCTGATCTGGTCGACGCTGATCTGGTCGACGCGTGGCCTACACGCGCCCGCGCCGTTGCGGCTATGGTGCGCAGCGGCACGGCCCGAGGGGCTTGAGATGCCGGTCGATCGGGGAAGTGCGATCGGTGTCCTGGGTTCCTCGGGCCGAGCCGCGTCTTGGTCGCAACAGAAGTGATTGCACAAGACAGTGACAGTGACAGTGTGCCGTGTCGCCGGCGCGGCGATCGCTGGTGAAAGGCAGTGTCGGTCGACGAGGGACAGACACTGACGCGGCATCGTCGACGAACGCGCTGGCGGTCACGTCGACGAGTCCGAGTGCTCGGTTGGCCGGAAGTTTTAGAGCGGCGCCGGGGATAGCCTTCGGCGGCGTCGCGTCGGAAAGTGCCGTCGGCGGCGGAGGAGATGCGATGCGGCCGAGACTTGTCGTGGTGGGTGGGGGACGGATGGGGACCGCTCTCGTCGGAGGACTGGTCGCGGGCGGATGGGACGCCGGCAGTGTCGCCGTGGTCGAGGCCGACGCCGACCGACGCACCGCGCTGGCCGAGATCCTTCCCGGTGTGATGGTGACGGCAACGCCGATGGCGGCCGACGGAGCGGTGGTGGCGGTAAAGCCCGGTGACGGGGAGGCCGCCTGCCGGGCACTCGCCTCGACCGGGACCAGCCGGGTTCTGTCGATCATGGCCGGGGTGTTGCTCGAGCGACTGGAGGACTGGCTCGGACCGACGGTCGCTGTGGTGCGGGCCATGCCCAACACCCCCGCCCTGGTGGGCGCCGGAGTCTCGGCCCTGGCCGGAGGTCGCGGCGCCGGGGAAGCCGATGTGGCATGGGCCGAGGAGATTCTGAGCGCCGTCGGCCAGGTCGTGAGGATGGCCGAGGTCTCCCTCGATGCCGCCACCGGGCTGTCGGGTTCGGGGCCGGCCTACGTCTTCCTGGTAGCCGAGGCCCTGATCGACGCCGGGGTGGGGGTGGGGCTCGATCCGGAGGTGAGCCGGACCCTGGCCATCGGGACCCTGGCCGGTGCGGCGCGGCTGCTGGTGGAGACCGGTGAGAACCCGGTCGCCCTGCGCTCCCAGGTCACCTCACCAGGGGGAACGACCGAGGCGGGGGTGGCCAAACTCGAAGCCAACGGGCTGCGGAGGGCGTTCGACGAGGCCGTCACGGCCGCCACCGAGCGTTCCCGGGAGATGAGCCGGTCGTGACGGCGGTGGGGTCCCGCGCTCGGAGACATGGGAAAGTCCCAGGTCAGAGACACGAAGAGGATGGACGGGGACGACACCGAACCGCCCGCCCCACGAGCCTTGTGCGCCCCCTTTCCAACATCACCCACAGTGACGTACAGTCGAATCAGGCGGAGAGGGGTGATTCCACTGAGTTCCGATGACGCGACGAGCGCTCGCTACCTTACGGTGCGCGAGGTGGCAGGCACGCTGCGAGTTTCGAATATGACGGTCTACCGGCTGATCAACGCCGGTGACCTTCCGGCGGTGCGTGTCGGCAAGTCCTTTCGCCTGCGAGAGGACGATGTGAACCGTTACCTGTCCGACCGGTACACGCAGGCCGGCTAGCTGTAAACGGGCTGTTCCCACGGGCTCGCACCGCCGGTGACGCGCGGCCCCCGAGACACCGTTTTCCTCCTTACGGACTACGGCTACGAGGACGAATTCGCGGGCGTGACCAGGGCTGTTGTCCTGCGCTGGGCCCCCGCTGCACCGGTGGTGGACCTGACCCATGGGGTACCTCCCTTCGATGTCCGCGCCGGTGCCCAAATCCTGTCACGCTCCGTGGTACACCTGGGTCCGGGTGTGGTCGTCGCCGTGGTGGATCCCGGCGTAGGGAGCGGCCGGCGGGCCGTGGCGGTCTCTGTCGCCGGCCGAACCGAGTCCACGAGGGCCGGTTCCGCGCCTGCCGGACCGACGGGCGCCGGTCCCACGAGGGCCGGTCCCACGAGGGCCGGTCCCACGAGCGCCGGGCGTCCGGGTGACGGGCGTCCGGGTGACGGTCCCCGCTATCTGGTGGGACCCGACAACGGTCTGCTCGGCTGGGCCATCGACGCTCTCGGAGGAGCGCGGGCCGCCGTGGCGCTGCCCGCCGCCGCTGCGGTCGCCGAGGGCGGGGCGACCTTCGACGGGCGGGACCTGTTCGCGCCGGTGGCGGCGCGTCTGTGGCTGGGGGCGGGGCTGAACGATGTGGGGATCCCGATCGATCCCGAAGCGCTGGTACGGCTGCCGGCGCCGCGGTTGAAGGTGGAGGCCGGATCGGTCGAGTGCGAGGTGCAGTGGGTGGACCGGTTCGGGAACGCGCAGCTGGCCGCCCCGGCGGAGGATGCCGGACGGGCCGGGATCGATGAGGACGTCGAGATCAGCGTCGAAGGTTCGAGCCGGGTCGGCCGGCGGGTGAGGTCGTTCGCGGCGCTCGAAGGCGAGGAGGTGGGTCTGCTCGTCGATGCCAACGGTCAGCTCAGTCTCGTGTGCGATCGGCGGTCGGCCGCTACCGTGCTCGGCGTGCGAGCAGGAGACATGGTCCGTCTCAGACCGGCATCGCCTCCCCGACCGCCAACGGGCCCCGAAGCGGCACCTCCCCGATCGGCAACGCCTCTCCGACCGGGATCGCCGTGAACCTCGCCGGGCTGATCGAGGGGCACCCGGCCGAGGGACGGGCTTTGTATGACGGAGGGAGATGGCAGAGCTGGGGGGAGCTGCGCCGGAGGGCGGCGAGCGCCGCTGCCGGTCTCGGCCGGTTGGGGGTGGGTCCCGGTGATCGGGTGGGGATCGCCTGGCCGACGTCGATCGACTTCGTGGTGGCCTACCTCGGGGTGCTTGCCGCCGGATGCGTGGCCGTTCCGCTGAATCCCAACAGCCCGACGCCGGAGCTCGTCCGTGAGCTCGAGGTGGTGACACCGGTCGCCCTGCTCGCCGGTGGCGCGGCCGGCCAGGTCGCCGTCGCCGTGCGTGACGGCTTGTCATTTCCCCTCCTTCTCGTTTTGCCCGGCGGTGTGCCGACGGGCGCTTCCTCGGGCCCGCCGGCGAAAGGGCCATCGGGTGCGCCGATCCCGACGTGGGAGGAGCTCTCCGGTGCCACCGGCTCTGCCGCCGCCACCGCAGCCACGGCCGCCGGCTCCGCCGCCGCCACCGCAGCCACGGCCGCCGGCGGATTCCCGGTGGTGGCTCGGGACGAGAACGAGGTGGCGGTGCTGCTGTTCACGTCGGGGACGTCGGGGACGCCGAGGGCGGCGATGCTGACGCACGGGAACCTGATGGCGAACCTGGAGCAGATGTTGGCGCTGCCGGGGGAGATCGTGCGGGCCGACGATGTGAGCCTGGCCGCGGTGCCGTTGTTCCATGTGTTCGGACTGAACGTGGCGCTGGGGCTGTCTCTGGCGGCGGGGGCGGCGCTGATCCTGGAGGAGCGTTTCGATCCGGTCGACTCCCTGCGGATCGTGCGTGAGCTGGGGGTGACGATCGTGGTGGGGGTGCCGGCGATGTTCGCCGCCTGGGTGACGCTGGCCGCCGATGACCCGGGGGCGGCCGGGGGCGGGAAGTTGTCGGGGGTGCGGCGGGCCATCTCGGGCGCCGCCGCGCTGCCGGGCGAGGTGGCGGCCGGCTTCGAGAGTGCTTTCGGGGTGCCCGTGTGGCAGGGATACGGGCTGACGGAGGCGGCGCCGGCGGTGGCGACGTCGCTCGGGACGGGACGGAACCGGCCCGGTTCGGTGGGGCGGGCGCTGCCCGGGGTGGAGCTGCGGTTGGTCGACGAGGCGGGGGAGGACGCCCTCGAAGGCGACCCGGCGGAGATCTGGGTGCGGGGGGCGAACGTCTTCGGCGGGTACTGGGAGGACCCCGATGGCAGCGCCGAGGTGCTGACGGAGTCGGGGTGGTTGCGGACCGGAGACATAGGGGTGATCGGGGAGGACGGGGACCTGTTCGTGGTGGACCGGAGGAAGGACCTGGTGATCGTGTCCGGGTTCAACGTCTACCCGGCCGAGGTGGAGAAGGTGGTGGGAGAGATCCCGGGGGTGGCCGAGACGGTGATGATCGGACGGGCCGACCCGGCCACGGGGGAGGCCGTGGAGGTGGTGATCGTGGTGGGGCCCGGGGCCCGGGTGACCCAGGAGCAGGTGCGCGACCACTGCAGCAGCCGGTTGGCGCGCTACAAGTGCCCGGTCACGGTGAGGTTCGTCTCCGAGCTGCCCCATGGTCTGGCCGGGAAGGCGCTGCGGCGGGCGCTGCGGGAGCAGACCGGATAACCCCGAGGTCCGGTCCGGGGTTCCGGCCCCGAAGTCCGGTCCGGAGGTCCGATCCGGAGGTCCGATCCGGATAGGCGGGGGCAGCCATGGGGAGAGGCCCGACAGGGGGGTCTTGCCCGACTTGGTGTTGGTGGCATGGCCGTCGGTACGATCCGGCTCACCATGGCCGCCGCCAAGCCACGCCGCATACCCGAGGCCACCGTGATCCGGTTGCCCGTCTACCAAAGGATCCTGCTCGAGTTGGTGCGGGGCGGGACCGCCACCGTGGCGTCGGACCAGCTGGCCGAGATGGCCCGGGTGAACGCGTCGAAGGTGCGGAAGGACCTGTCGTTCCTCGGGTCCTTCGGGACACGGGGGTCGGGCTACGACACGAAGTATCTGTTGTCGCAGATCGACCGCGAATTGGGCATCGATGGCGATTGGCCCGTGGCGGTGGTGGGGCTCGGGAATCTCGGGCGGGCGCTGGCCAACTCGCAGGGTTTCACCTCGCGGGGGTTCCGGGTGTGCTCGCTGTTCGATGTGGAACCGTCGTTGGTGGGCGACCAGGTGCGGGGGCTGATGATCCACCATCTCGACGATTTCGAAACGGTGGTGGCGGACGACCCGCCGAGTATCGGGGTGATCGCCACCCCGGCCGGGGCGGCGCAGGACGTGGCCGACAGGATGATCGCGGCCGGGGTGGCGTCGCTGCTGAACTTCGCTCCGAAGGTGCTGACGGTGCCGGCCACTGTGCTGTTGCGGTACGTGGATCTGTCCATCGAGCTGCAGGTGATCAGCTTCTACCTGTCGCACCGCGACGAGCCCGGGACGACCGAAGAATGGTCACCGCTGTCGCTGGCCGTGGGGCTGACCCCGACCGAACCCGGCTGAGCCCGGCCAAACCGGCCTGACCCCACCGAACCCCGGCCGAACGCCGGCTGAAGCGGCCTGAGCTCGGCCGAACCGGCCTGAGCCCGGCCAGCCCAGCAGGTCAGGCGTCGGCGGGAGCGTGAGGGAAGGCGATGTGGCGGTGGGTCAGCGCGACCGGCATCCTTATAGGGGATCCCCGGTAGGGGAGGCCGAAGAAGGAGCTCTGCAGAAGGTTGTCCGTCGTCGTCGTTGGTCTCGAGCATCACAGCGCGCCGCTCGAGCTGCTCGAGAAGGTGGCCGTGCCCGAGGACGCGCTCGGCAAGACGCTCGGAGCCCTTCGGGACCGGGCGATGCTGTCCGAGGTGGTGGTGCTGTCGACGTGCCTGCGGACCGAGCTGTATGCGGTGGTGGAACGGTTCCACGAGGGGGTGGCCGATCTGCAGGAATTCCTGGCCACGAGCGGGGGGACGACGGTCGATGTGATCGAGGAGCACCAGACGGTGCTGTTCGACGACGCCGTGACGGTTCATCTGTTCGAGATCGCCGCCGGACTGCGGTCGTCGGTGCTGGGCGAGACCGAAGTACTGGGGCAGGTGCGGCGGGCCGCCGAGCATGCCGAGGCCGAGCGGGCGGCGGGACCGGTGTTGTCGGGACTGTTCCAGAGGGCGGTACAGGCGGGACGGAAGGTGCGGTCGCAGACGGCGATCGCCCGGGGGGCGACGTCGTTGTCGCATGTGGCGGTGGAACTGGCGACGGCGCGGCTCGGGGGATCGCTGGCCGGGAAGAAGATGTTGGTGGTGGGGGCGGGGACGATGGGCGAGGGGATCGTCGACGCGCTGGCGCAGAGCGAGGGGGCGGCCGAGATCGTGGTGGCCAACCGGACCGTCGAGAAGGCGGAGCTACTGGCCGGGCGGGTCGGGGGTGAGGGGGTCGGGATGTCGGGGCTCTCCGGCGCGCTCGAGAAAGCCGATGCCGTGCTGCTGTCGACCGGATCGGCGCTGCCCGTGCTCGATGTCGAGCTGATGACGCCGGTGGCGCGGGGCCGGAGGAGCGGCGCCGGGAGCCGGGAGTCGCTGGTCGTCGTCGATGTGAGCGTGCCGCGGAACGTCGATCCGGCGGTGGCGCTGATCGAAGGGGTCGAGCTGCTCGATATGGATGATCTGTCGGAGCTGGCCGAGAAGGCGCTCGACGGACGTCGGGGCGAAGTGGCCGGGGCCCAGGCCATCGTGCAGCAGGAGGTCGAGCGGTACCGGGCCGACGAGCGGGCGCGGGGGGCGGCGCCGATCGTGTCGGCTCTGCGGGAGCGGATCGGTCAGTTGCGGGAGTCCGAGCTCGAGCGGCACCGGAGCCGGCTGGGGGAACTCGACGAGAGCCAGTGGAAAGAGGTCGAGTCGGTGGTGAGCGACATCCTGGCCAAGGTGCTGCATCAGCCGACGGTGGCGCTGAAGGAGACGGCCGGGACGGCACGCGGGGAGCGGCTGGTGGAAGCGCTGCGCAGCCTCTTCGATCTGTAGACGCCGACCCGGTATGGCCTCTGTCCGGTTGGCCACGCGCGGGTCTCCCCTGGCGCGATGGCAGGCGGCCCGGGTGGCGACGTTGGTGGCCGGGTTGGCCGGTTCGGCCGAGTGTGAGCTGGTGGTGATCCAGACGACGGGCGACCGGTTGAGCGAGGTCCCCGTCGACAAGCTGGGGGGACAGGGGGCGTTCGTCACCGAGGTGCAGGAGGCGGTGCGGGCGGGCCGGGCCGATATCGCCGTGCACTCGGCCAAGGACCTGCCGTCGACGACGCCGGCCGGTCTCGTGCTCGGCTGCATTCCCGAGCGGGCCGATCCCCGCGACGCCTTGGTGGGATCGCGGTTGGACGATCTGAAGCCGGGGGCGACGGTGGCCACCGGATCGGTGCGGCGGCGGGCGCAGCTGGCGTGGTTGCGTCCCGACCTGACCTTCGTGGAGCTGCGGGGGAACATGGCCCGACGGCTCGAGCGGGCGGCGAAAGAGGGGGCCGGGGTGGTGGCCGTGGCCGCCCTCGAACGGCTGGGTCTGATGGGTGAGGTGGCCGACGTGCTCGACACGGGGACGCTTCTGCCCCAGGTGGCCCAGGGGGCGTTGGCCGTGGAGTGCCGGGAGGACGACACTGAGACCCGTGCTCTTCTGGCTGCGATCAACGACGCCGTGGCCGAGCGGGCGGTGACGGCCGAGCGGGCTTTTCTGGCCGCGCTGGGAAGCGGCTGCTCGTTGCCGGTCGGCGCTCTGGCCAGCCCGTCGGGATTCGCCGCCGCGACGTCGTCGGCCCCGGTCGGCGGCGGCCGGGTCGGTGGCCAGATCGGCATGGAGCCCGGCACCGGCACCGGCACCGGCACCGGCGGTATGGCGTTGGAGGGGATGCTCGCCAGTCGGGACGGTCGGATCCTGCTGCGACGTCGGTTGGCGGGAGACGATCCGGTCGAGCTGGGCCGGCGGTTGGCGGCTGATCTTCTCGAGCGGGGCGGTCGGACGCTCGACGACTGGTCCTTCGCCGACGAAGCGAGCCGATGACCCCCCCGCCGCGGCAATGACCGTCTATCTGGTGGGGGCCGGGCCCGGTGACCCGGGGCTGATCACGCGCCGGGGGGCCGACGTGCTCGGGCGGGCCGATGTGGTGGTGTTCGACCGGTTGGTGCCCGCCGTGCTGCTCGAGCTGGCCCCGGCGGAGGCGGTGCGGATCGATATGGGGAAGCGGCCGGGCGAGAGGGGACGACAGGAGGAGATCCACGCCGCGCTGATCGAGCACGGGCTCGCCGGGAAGACGGTGGTGCGGCTGAAGGGCGGCGATCCCTTCGTCTTCGGACGCGGCAGCGAGGAGATCGAAGCGCTGCGGGCGGCGGGGGTGAACTACGAGGTCGTCCCGGGTGTCAGCTCCGCCTTCGCCGTGCCCGGCTCCGCCGGGGTGCCGGTGACGCATCGGGGGCTGTCGACGTCGGTGACGGTGGTGACCGGGCACGTCGGCGATCCGTCCGCTCCGGGCGGGGTGGCCTGGGAGGCGCTGGCCCGGGCCGGGGGGACGCTCGTGATCCTGATGGGGATGGAGCACCGGGCCGAGATCGGCCGGCTGCTGATGGAAGGGGGGCGGAAGCCGGAGACGCCCGTGCTGGTGGTGCAGTGGGGGACGACGGCGGCTGAGCGCTCGGTGCGGGTGACGCTGTCCGAGCTGCACGCCGTCGAGCTCGGTCCGCCCGCCACCATCGTGGTCGGGGCCGTGGCCGGGTTGGATCTGAGGGGAGGCGGCCGGCGTCCGCTGGCCGGCCTCTCGGTCGTGGTGACGCGGCCCCGGGCGCAGTCGGAGGAACTTGTCTCGGGTCTGGCCGGCGCCGGTGCGTCGGTGATCGTGTGCCCGGCCATCGCCATCAGCGATCCCGTCGACAGCGGTCGGCTGGAGGAGGCGGCTCGCAGAGCCGGTGAGTACGACTGGATCGTCTTCACGTCGGTGAATGCCGTCGACCGGTTCGTGACGCGGCTGCGCGACGGGCGGGCTCTGGGCGGGGCGAGGATCGCCGCCGTCGGTCCGGCCACCGCCGCCGCGCTCGCCCGTTGGCATCTGGTGGCCGACGTGATCGCTGCCGACGGCGGCGCCGCCGGACTGGTCGCCTCGATGCCCGACGCGCCGCCCAGCATCGCCGGGGCCTCGGCTCGGGTGCTCTTCCCCCGGGCGGCCGAGGCGGGGCAGGTGCTCGTCACCGGGCTTCTGGGAAAGGGATGGGAGGTCGACGAGGTGGAGGCCTACCGGACGGTGACGGCGACGGCGTCCGATGGGGCCGGGGCCGAGATACTCGAAGCGGCGGCGACGGCCGACGTGATCACCTTCAGCTCGCCATCGGCCGTGGCCGGCTTTCTGGCGCTCTCCGGTGGTCGTGTGCCTGAGGTGGTGGCGTGCATCGGGCCCGCGACGGCCGAAGCGGCGGCGCTGTCCGGTCTCGAGGTCGATGTCGTCGCCGCTGAACATACCGACGAAGGTCTGATCGCCGGATTGATCAGTCGTTTCGACGCCACCCTCACGAGGTGAGGACGGGGTTCTTCTCCGACAGCGGTGCCTGCCACTCCCACGATCCCGGACCGCCGGTGATGGCGTAGCCGCAGTGGGTCTTCATGTAATGGTGCCAGCGGCAGAGACGACAGAGGTTCCACAGCTCGGTGGGGCCGTCGCTCATGAAGTCGATCTGGTAGTGGTCGTTCTCGAGGCCCTGGGCCACGTCACAGCCCGGCACCACGCATTTCTCGTCGCGATTCTCGAGAGCACGGCGCAGATGGGCGGGGATGGCCCGTTTCATGTTGGCCACGCTGAGCACGTCCACACCTTCGNNGCCGTGGCCAGCGGAACCGGTCCCACGCCGGGGATCTCGCATACCTCTCCGTCTTCGAGACGGCCTCGGCGAAGCGCGGCGGCGTCGACCCGCAGGTGCATCATCGTGGTGGGAGGCGGAGTCTTCGCGTTTGAGCGGGTGCTCGTCGCGGCGGCGCTGCTGCCGATGGCGCTCGTGCCGGTGACGAGGGCGACGAGGGCATCGGCGGCGTAGGCCTCGGTCCGCTCGCGGTGCCCGGCCCGGCGGGCCTCGTTGAAGACGGCATTCGTCTCGCGCTGCAGAGCCGACTTCACCTGTCCCAGAGCGTCGGGGGTGAGCCGGGCTTCGAGCCTTCCCACCCCGTTGTCGTCGATCCACATGACCAGAGAACGCTGCTTCCTGATCTGTTCGTAGCGGGCCCTGGCCTCGGTCTCCGAGACGGCCCGGGCCTTCACCCGCCGGGCTTCGTCTTTGAGCCCTTTCAGTCCGCTGGTCTGCGCAGCACGCAGGAGATGGCCTTCGGAGGAAGGATTCACCACGGCGGCGGAGGCGATCTCTCTCACCTGGGGACCGGACAGCTCGCCCCGGCGAAGCGCTTCGGTCGTCTCGGGCAACGAGCGGAGACGTTCGGAGGTCTCGAGCATGCCCGTGACCTCACCCAAACCTGTGCCCGACGTCTCGGCCATCCAGGAGGCAGCTGATTTGTGGCCCTGCTCTCGCCAGACACCGGAGTCAGCGGCCCGGCCGGCGAAAAGGGTCTTGCCGGCCACCACGGCTCGTTCGAGATCGTTGAGGACGCCGAAGACCTTGGCGGCATCGGACGCGCTCACCCGCTCGGGTTCGACCGTCAGGGTGCTCTGGATGATCGCCAGAGCCGTCTCCAAATCCGCCAACATCATGGGAACAGCCTGACATGAGGATGTATCAGTCACTCTGAGGAGGGACTCGGTGCGTGCCTGTGGTCAGATCCGGATCCGTTCGGGAGAAATCCTGAAATTTGTCCAAAAAGAGCTAAAGGTTCCCGTATCTGCTGCCGATAGGGGGGGAGCCCAGCAGGGGTAACGGGTGCCGAGAGGCCCACGAGAGGTTCAAGCGGCGAGGCCGCAGCCGGGACCCGGCGAGCCTGCTCCAAACGCTCCCCGCCGGCCCCGGTCACGAATCCGGGGCGCCGGTACTCTGGGACCGATGGAGGGCCCGAGGTCGTGGACAGCAGCGGGAGCGGGATTCCCCGAGCGGCGACTGCGGCGACTGCGGCGGACCCCCGCCCTGCGGCGGCTGGTGGCCGAGACGAGGGTGACGGTCGACGACCTGGTGGCGCCGCTGTTCGTGCGGGAGGGGATCTCCGAGCCGGTGCCGATCTCCTCGCTGCCGGGGCAGAGCCAGCAGACGGTGGGATCTCTCGTGCTCGAGGCCAAGCGGCTGGTCTCGCTGGGCGTGCCCGGGCTCGTTCTGTTCGGGGTGCCGGAAAGAAAGGACGCCAGAGGATCCGGGGCGTGGGACAGAGACGGGATCGTGCAGGTGGCGCTGTCCGAATTACGCAACGCCGTGGGCGACGAGTTGGTGTTGATCGCCGATCTCTGTCTCGACGAGTACACCGACCACGGCCACTGTGGCGTCCTGGCCCCCGACGGGACCGTCGACAACGACGCCACCGTTGACCGCTACGGGGCGGTGGCCCTGGCCCAGGCGGCCGCCGGGGCGGACATCGTCGCCCCCAGCGGGATGATGGACGGCCAGGTCGGCGCCATCCGGGCCGCCCTGGACGGGGCCGGCCACGACCAGGTGGCCATCCTCGCCTACGCGGCCAAGTACGCCTCGGCCCTCTACGGGCCCTTCCGGGACGCCGTCGACGTCACCATCGTCGGCGGCGGTGACCGCCGGGCCTACCAGCAGGACCCGGCCAACCGCCGGGAGGCGCTGGCCGAGGTGGCCCTCGACGTGGCCGAGGGGGCCGACCTGGTCATGGTCAAGCCGGCCCTCGCCTACCTCGACATCCTGGCCGCCGTGGCGGCCACCGTCGACGTCCCCGTGGCCGCCTACCAGGTGAGCGGGGAGTACGCCATGGTCAAGGCGGCCGGGGAGCGGGGCTGGATCGACGGGGACGCCGTGGCCCTGGAGCAGCTCACCGCCATCAAGCGAGCCGGGGCCGACCTCATCCTCACCTACTTCGCGGCCGAGGTGGCCGGGCAACTCCATGGCTGAGGGCCCGGGCGGCACCAACGCCGACTGGACGGCCCGGGCCCGGGCCCGGATCCCGGGAGGGGTCGACTCCCCGGTCCGGTCCTTCGCCTCGGTGGGCGGCACCCCCTACACCGTGGTCCGGGGGGAGGGTCCCTACGTCTGGGACGCCGACGGCCGCCGGCTCGTCGACCTGGTCCAGTCCTACGGGGCCGTCCTCCTCGGCCACGCCCATCCCGTCGTGACCGCCGCCGTGACCGCCGCCGCCGCCCTGGGGACCACCTTCGGGGCCCCGACCCCCGGCGAGGTCCTCCTGGCCGAGGCCATCTGTGACCGGGTGGCCGGCTGCGACCAGGTCCGGCTGGTGTCGTCGGGGACCGAGGCGGCCATGAGCGCGGTCCGGGTGGCCCGGGGCTTCACCGGCCGGGACCGGATCGTGAAGTTCGAGGGCTGCTACCACGGCCATTCCGACTCCCTCCTGGCCGGCGGGGGCAGCGGGGTCGCCACCCTCGGCATCCCCGACTCCGCCGGGGTCCCCGCCTCGGCCGTGGCCGACACCCTGGTCGTCCCCTACAACGAGGTCCCCGAGCTCGACGAGCGGGTGGCGGCGGTCATCGTCGAGCCGGTGGCGGCCAACATGGGTCTCGTCCCCCCCGCCCCGGGGTTCCTGGCCGGGCTCCGCCAGGCCTGCGACCGGGTCGGGGCCCTCCTCGTCTTCGACGAGGTCATCACCGGCTTCCGCCTCGGTCCGGGCGGTGCCTCCGCCGAGACCGGGGTGACCCCCGACCTCTGGTGCTTCGGGAAGGTGATCGGCGGTGGGCTGCCCGTGGGGGCCTTCGGGGGTCGCCGGGCCGTCCTGGAGGTGCTCGCTCCCGAGGGTCCCGTCTACCAGGCCGGCACCCTCTCCGGGAACCCCCTCGCCACCGCGGCCGGCCTCGCCGTCCTCGACGCCGTCGGTCCGGCCGACTACACCGCCCTCTCGGCCACCGCGGCCAGGTTCGGGGCCGGCCTGGAGGAAGCCCTGGCCGGGGCCGGCCTGGCCGTCCAGGTCCCCGTCGTCGGTCCCCTGGTCGGCATCTTCTTCGCCGGGGAGCCGGTCACCGGCTACGGGACGGCCCGGGCCTCGGCCGCCACCGGGCACTACGCCCGGTTCTTCACCGCCCTGCTGGCCCAGGGTGTCGCCCTGGCCCCGGGGCCCTACGAGGTCATGTTCCCGGGTCTGGCCCACCACCCCGACGTCCTCGACCAGGTCGTGGCGGCCGCCGCCGTGGCGGCCCGGGCCGTCTGAGCCGTCGTTTACGATCGTCCGATGGACCTGGTCGAGGCATCGTCGGCTCCCGACGCCGCCGTCGACGGGCCGGCGACGGAGCCCCCCCCGGACCCGGGAGCCGCCCCGGCGGCCGGGCCCGGTGCCGTCGGTCGCCTCCTCTCGGCCCGGGTCCTCCTGGCCGCCGCCGTCGTGGTCGTCGCCGCCGGTGTCGTCCTCCGGTTCCGGACAACGAGCTCCCTCTGGCTCGACGAGGCCCTGACCGTCAACATCGCCGGCCAGCCCCTCAGCCATCTCCAGGGGCTCCTCCGCCGGGACGGGGCCCCGCCCCTGTTCTACGTCCTCCTCCACGTCTGGATGGGGCTGTTCGGCTCCTCCGACGTGGCCGTCCGGGTGCTCCCCGGCCTCTTCAGCACCGCCACCATCCCCCTGGTCTGGGGGGCCGGCCGACGACTCGGGGGCCGGACCGTGGCCGCCTCCGCCGTGCTCCTGGTGGCCTCCTCCCCCTTCGCCGTCCGCTACGGCACCGAGGCCCGGATGTACTCCCTGGTGGCCCTCCTGGTGGTGGCGGGGGTGCTGTCGATGGGGCGGGTCCTCGACCGACCCCGACCGGGCAACCTCGTCGCCCTGGGGGCCTGCACCGGGCTCCTCCTCTACACCCACTACTGGTCCTTCTACCTGGTCGGGATGACCGGGCTCTGGCTCGTCTGGCAGTCCCGGTGGGGTCCGGCCGGCCGGCGGCCGGCGGCCCGGCTGGCCCTGGTGGCCGTGGTGGTGGGCAGCCTGACCTTCCTGCCCTGGATCCCGACCTTCCTGTACCAGTCGGCCCACACCGGGACCCCCTGGGCCGTCCCGGCCAACTTCGCCGCCATGGTCGACGCCATCAGCTCGTTCGCCGGCGGGGCCACCAACCAGGGCCGGGTCCTGGCCCTCGTCTACTTCGCCCTGGCCGGCCTGGGCCTCTTCGGCGTGGCCCGGGGGGCCTTCCACATCGACCTCGACCTCCGCACCCTGCCCCGGTCCCGGGGGCTCGCGATCGCCCTGGTCGGGACCCTGGCCGCCGCCATCGTGGGCGGCTACGTGAGCCGGAGCACCTTCCAGCCCCGGTACTCCATGGTGGTCTTCGTGCCGCTGGTGCTCCTGGTCGCCCTCGGGATCTCGGCCTTCGCCGACCGGCGGATCCGGGTGGGTGTCCTGGCCGTGGCCGTCGTCTGCGGCCTGGCCGGCGGTATCGCCGACATCACCGGCCAGCGGACCCAGGCCCCGCTGGTCGCCGCCGCCCTGGCCCAGCTGGGCCGACCGGGGGACGTGGTGGCCTACTGCCCCGACCAGCTCGGACCCGACGTGAGCCGGGTCCTCCCCGGCGGCCGGTACCAGCAGATCACCTTCCCCCGGGGAACCGGTCCGGCGTTCGTCGACTGGGTCGACTACGCCCAGGCCAGCGCCGAGGGCAACCCGGCCGGCTTCGCCCGCCGGCTCGAGGGCCTGGCCGCCGGGGGGCACCAGATCTGGCTCGTCTGGGCCCCCGGCTACCAGACATTCGGCACCAAGTGCGAGAGCCTCGAGCGGGTCCTCCTGGCCGACGGGGGCTTCGGAGCCCATGAGCAGGTCGTCCCCAACCCCAAGATCTACTTCGAGCCGGAGGAGCTGGTCCGCTTCGCCCCCGTCTCCCCCTGACCTGGCCTCCGGCCAACCCCGAGGTTGTACGGTTGCGCCCGTGGCGGTCTTCACCCGGACGATGGACCTCCTGCTGTCCGTCCCGGAGGCCCCGGAGCGGCCGATCGAGGCGAGGTCGGCCGAGGCGAGGTCGGCCGGGACGGTGCGCCAACTGGTCGACCGGTACCGGTGGATGGCTCCCACCGCGGTCGTGGGCATGACCTCCTGGTTCGTCGGCTTCCTGGGCCTCTGGGCCGGCTCCTACATCGTCAAGAGCTCCATCAGCGGCGCCGCGCTGCGGTGGGACAGCGACTGGTACTACCGGATCTCCCAAACGGGATACCCGAACCGGGTGGCCACCAGCGCCACCGACACTGAGGGGCTCAGGACGGCCTTCTTCCCGGGGCTGCCGATCGTCGAGAACCTCGTGCACCGGGTCGTCGGGGGATCGCCCGACCACACCACCTTCGTGGTCGGGTTCCTCGCCCTCGTGGTGTCCTGTGTCATCCTGCGGGCCCTCGTTGCCTTCGACTTCGGAGAGGAGGTCGCCCGACGGGTCGTGGTGATGTTCGCGTTCTTCCCCGGCGCCTACGTCTTCGTCCTCGGCTACAGCGAGGCCCTCGCCATCCCGCTCGCCATGTTCACGCTGTACGCCCTGAGACGTCGATGGTTGGTGGTGGCCGGTCTGGTGGCGGGACTGGCGGCGACGACCCGCCTCCTGGGTGCGGCCCTGGTCATCTCCTGCCTGGTCGGGGCGGTTCGGGAGCTGCGTGGGGACGACGTCCGGCGGCCTGGCCGGGTCGTCGCCGCCGTGGCCAGCCCGGTGCTCGCCCTCTGGGGGATCGCCGCATACCTGCTGTACCTCAAGGTCCACACGGGCCACGCCATGGCCTTCGAGACGGCGGAGCGGATCGGCTGGAACAACACGGCGTCGTTGCTGGCCCCCCTGTCGGCCCTGCGGGCGTTCGTCGATTCACCGTTCACCACCCCGGCCGACACGGTCAACGCCCTCGGGGTGGTGGCGTTGTGCGCCGGGCTCTTCTTCCTCGGCGTCAGCCGGCTCCGACTCGAGGACAAGGCGTTCGCCGCTGCCATCCTTCTCGTCTGGCTCTTCACCACCAACGCCGGGATCGGGGCCTGGTTCCGCTTCGTGGAACTCGCCTTCCCGCTGGTGGTGGCCACCGCGGTCCGGATCCCGTCCGCCCGGCAACCACCCCTGGTGGCCTTCTTCGCCGGTGGCCTCGGCATCCTGGTGGTGCTCTTCGCCACGGTGGTGGCGTTCTCTCCCTGACCGGTCTGACCGCTTTCCAACAATTCGGGCCCTGGCGTTCAGGTTCAGCAGTCTTCGTGCCGACAATTGGTTGCATCGGTTGAACCATGACGCCCGCCGGACGATGACGTCGGCGGGGATGAGGAAGGGCGCAGATGAATCGATCCGGAGCGGGAAGAGTCCTCGCGGCATTTGCCGCGGTGACAGCTGTCTTCGCAGCGATGGGTTCCGGGGCCGGCTCCCGGGGTGTGGCCGCGGCTGCCGGGCCGGCGCCGCGGACGCCACTCACCGTGACCCTCAAGTGGGCGGACATGCTGGGTGCCAACTCCTACATCGACCTGTCGTCGCCCAACCTGGCCAACCTCGACGGGAGCCCCTCGATCGTCGTCGGATCCCGGGGCAACGGCTGCCTCTTCGCCGTCCACCTGTCCAACGGGTCGACCCCGGCCGGGTGGGGGAGGCAGTGCCTGGGCTCGATCGACTCGACCCCGTCGGTCCTTCCGGCCGGGAACGGGCTCGACGACGTGGTCGTGACGACCGGCACCCCCAACGCCCCGACGACCGGGAACCAGTGCTGTGGCGCCATCTACGAGTTCAATTCGGCCGGGAACACGGTGTGGAGCCGGACCCTCCCCGACGTGTACGGCTCCTACGGACCCGATCCTGCCATCCAGGCCTCGCCGGCCATCGGCGATACCGGCACCGGGAGTCCCCGGATCGTGGTCGGGACCCTCGGGTTGTCGCTCTACTCCCTCGACCCCGCCAACGGCGCCACCATCGCCGGATGGCCCCAGAAGACGGCCGACACCAGCTTCGCCACGGCCGACATCGCCCCCGTCGGCGGCACCCAGTCGATCATCGCCGCCAGCGACTCCACGGCCGGACCTGGCGCCCTCAACAACTGGGACGGCGGCTCGGTTCGTCTGATGACCGCCACCGGGGCCACGAATTGGACCACCCCGAGCAACGAGGTGATGACCTCCTCGCCGGCGATCGGCAACCTCAAGGGCGCCGGCCCCGTGGTCGTCTACGGCCACGGGAAGGGTCCCGGGGCCGGGCCGGACGCCTCCGACTCCGATGGGCTCACCGCCATCAACGCGGCAACAGGTGCCACGGAGTGGGAGGCGCACCTGGGCGGCTACACCCGACCGTCCCCCGCCCTGGCCGACCTGCTGGGCAACGGCCAGCTCGATGTCGTGGAGTCCACGTCCTCCGCCCTGGGCCAGTCCACCGGGGGAACCGTGACCGCGTTCGATCCCAACGGCAACCGGTTGTGGGGCCCGGTCATCCCCCAGCAGATCGTCCCGGGGAGCCCCGGCAACCCGGACAGCATCATCGGCGGGGTGGCCACGGCCAACTTCGGCGGCGGCTACCAGGACGTCGTGGCGGCCACGGGCATCGGATGGGACCTCATCGACGGCAAGACGGGGAGCATCCTCGACGCCGAGGGTCTCGCCCTCAACGGCGGGGCCCCTCCCCACGCCGGGTTCGGCGGCGACACCAACTGGGGCAATCTGGCCATGGAGAACACCCCCCTCATCACCCCTGATCCCGGGGGAGGCCTCGACGTGGTGGTGGCCGGCAGATATGAAGGGGTCAACAACGACACCACCCAGGGGTTCATCGCCGTCTACCGGGTCTCGAGCGCCCCCAACACCGTCGGCACCGGCGCCTGGCCCATGTTCCACCACGACAACCAGCTCACGGGCTCCGCCATCCCGGCCCTGCCGCCCCCGGGGACCTGCGTCCCCAACACCCCGCCCTGCACCAACCAGGGCTACTGGGCTGTGGCCTCCGACGGCGGGCTCTTCGCCTACGGCAACGCCCCCTTCTACGGGTCGATGGGGGGCCACTACCTGGCCCAGCCCATCGTGGGGATGGCCCGGGCCCCGAACACCGGGGGCTACTGGGAGGTGGCCTCGGACGGGGGGATCTTCGCCTTCAACGCACCCTTCTACGGATCCATGGGCGGGAAGTACCTGGCCTCGCCCATCGTCGCCATCAGCGCCGACCCGGTCACGGGCGGCTACTGGGAGGTGGCCGCCGACGGGGGGATCTTCGCCTTCAACGCCCCCTTCTACGGCTCCATGGGCGGCCACTACCTGGCCGCCCCGATCGTGGGGATGTCGGTCAACGGGGGCACCGGCTACCGGCTGGTGGCCTCGGACGGAGGGATCTTCGCCTTCGGTTCCGCCCCCTTCTACGGCTCGATGGGTGGCCATCCCATCAACAGGCCCATCGTGGCGATGGCCACCGACTCGGCCTCGGGCGGCTACTGGGAGGTGGCCTCGGACGGGGGGATCTTCGCCTTCAACGCCCCCTTCTACGGCTCGATGGGTGGCCACCCCTTGAACGCCCCCATCGTCGGCCTGGCCGCCCTCGGCAACGGCTCGGGCTACTGGGAGGGCAGCTCCGACGGGGGAATCTTCTCCTTCAACGCCTACTTCCGGGGGTCGGCCGGCAACCTCATCCTCAACAATCCCATCGTCGGTATCGCCGGGACCGGGTGACCCGTGGTCGCCCAACTAGCGGGAGTTTCCTGGCTAGTT
>PLXQ01000027.1 GCA_003151475.1 Acidimicrobiaceae bacterium
GACGACAACGCGCTCGACGACAACGTGGTGTTCACGACCCAGACCTGGGAACCGTCGGGGGAGAGGGCGAGACCTGAGGGGTCGGTGCCGACAGCGACGGTGGCCAGAAGCTGGCCCGTGCCGGCGTTCAGGACGAGAAGGCGGTTGTCAATCGGTTCCGTCACATAGGCCACCGTGCCGTCGGACGAGAGGGCGATGTCGATCCCGTAGGACGAGGGCGGCGGGGGAGTGAGGTCGATCGATCCGAAGTTCAGATGCAGTCCATTGACCAACCAAAGCAACGAGACCCCGGCAATCACCACCACGAGCCCGAGCAGGCCGAGCAGGACGAGAAAAAGAACGAAGGCCACGTGACCGAGCCAGGCCAGTGGCGTTCGGCTGATCTCCGGGTGGCTGCCCCAGCGGGGATCGTCGAAAAGGTCGACGGCTACCCCGCGGTCTCGGTCGCGATCCTGGACCTCTGATCGCCGCGGGCGGGTCATCAGGACTTCCCCAGGGAAAGATCGTTCATCGCCATCGCCATCGCCATCGCCGGACTCCGGTACGGGCCGGATTCCGCCCCCTCCGGCGACGGCCACGCCATCGCCTGTAACGGATTTGTAACATGGCTGGCTGGGAACGACCGGAGGGGAGGCTGGGGATCGGCTGCGAACGGACCGAGGCCCCGGAGAGGCGAAAACTGCTGGTTGTAACCTGGCAGTGATGAGCCCGAGCAGCCAGGGAGACGAAGCCGACGTCCGGATGACGGACTCGGGGATCGAGATACGGCCCGTCTACCGCGCCGGCGACCTCGAGGGCTGGGATCCGGCCGAGAAGCTGGGGGAGCCGGGATCCGCCCCCTACACCCGGGGGATCTACCCCTCGATGTACCGGGGGAAGCTCTNNGTACGCCGGCTTCGGCTCGGCCGAGACGACCAACGAGCGGTTCAAATTCCTGCTCGGGGCCGGCCAGACAGGGCTGTCGTGTGCCTTCGACCTACCCAGCCAGATGGGCCTCGACTCCGACCATCCGCGCGCCGAGGGGGAGGTCGGGAAAGTCGGGGTGGCCATCGACTCACTGGCCGACATGCGACTGCTGCTGGCCGGACTGCCGCTCGACAAGGTGACGACCTCGATGACGATCAACGCCACCGGGGCGATATTGCTGCTTCTCTACGAACTGGTGGCCGAGGAGCAGGGGGTGGCGGGCAGCGAGCTGGGTGGGACGATCCAGAACGACATCCTGAAGGAGTACGTGGCCCGGGGGACCTATATCTACCCGCCCCGGCCGTCGATGCGCTTGATCACCGACATCTTCGCCTACTGCGCCGAGCGGCTGCCGGCCTGGAACACCATCTCCATCTCCGGCTACCACATCCGCGAAGCGGGATCGACGGCGGTCCAGGAGATCGCCTTCACCATGGCCAACGGGATCGCCTACGTGGAGGCGGCCCGGGCGGCGGGGCTCGACGTCGACAGCTTCGCCCCCCGGCTGAGCTTCTTCTGGAACGCCCATAACAACCTCTTCGAGGAAGTGGCCAAGTACCGCGCGGCGCGGCGGATCTGGGCCCGGATCATGACCGAGCGCTTCGGCAGCACCGACGAACGGTCGAAGCTGCTGCGCTTCCATACCCAGACGGGCGGCTCGACCCTGACGGCGCAGCAGCCCGAGAACAACATCGTCCGGGTGACGGTGCAGGCTCTGGCGGCGGTGCTCGGAGGAACCCAGTCCCTGCATACGAACGGCTATGACGAGGCTCTGGGACTGCCCACCACGAAGGCGGCCAAGATCGCGCTGCGGACCCAGCAGGTGGTCGGTTACGAGTCCGGGGTGGCCGACACGGTCGACCCCCTGGCCGGTTCCTATTTCGTCGAAGCCCTGACCGACGAGGTCGAAGCGGGGGCATGGGCCTACATCGAGCGGATCGACGCCATGGGGGGGGCGGTGGCGGCCATCGAGGCCGGCTTCATGCAGGACGAGATCGAGCGGGCCGCCTACGCCTACGCCAAAGCCATCGATGACGGCGAGAAGATCGTGATCGGGGTGAACAAGTTCACCGACGAGGCCCTCGAGGCCGACGACGTCTTCCCCATCGATCCCGAATTGCAGAAGGCCCAGATCGCCCGGACCCGGTCGGTCCGCGCCGAGCGGGACCAGCCTGCGGTGGAGGCCGCCCTGGACGACGTCAGAGCGGCGGCCAAGGGGACCCAGAACCTGCTCGTCCCGATGCGCGAGGCGCTGCGTCGGATGGCGACGCTGGGCGAAGTCTCCGACGTCCTGCGGGATGTCTTCGGCGTCTACCAGCCCGGCCGCTAGCCCAGCTCCGCCTTCTCGAATCTCTGGCTCGCTCACTGCCACCCGCCATCCCTTTTTCTCTTGACATGTGACTAAATGGTCACCTATTGTCCGGAAGGTGAGCGGAGAGGGAAAGACCGCCCGGGACATGGAGGCGGTCTTCCGGGCCCTGGCCGACCCGACCCGGCGGAGGCTGCTGGACGAACTCTTCGGGGAGGACGGGCAGAGCCTGAGTGCGCTCGAGGAGCGGTTCTCGATGAGCCGGTTCGGGGTGATGAAGCACCTGAGGCAACTCGAAGAAGCAGGACTGGTGGTGACGAAGAAGAGGGGGAGGGAGAAGTTGCACTTCCTGAACCCGGTGCCGATCCGGCTGGTGCACGACCGTTGGGTGAGCAAGTACGCAGAACCGTGGACCGCTGTTTTGAGTGGTCTGAAGAGAGAACTGGAGAGACCGATGGAGAAGGTGTTCGAGATCTACATCCGGACGAGTCCCGAGCGGCTGTGGGAGGCGATCACCGACAGCGAGACCCGGGGGAAGTTCCAATTCGGCAACAGGATCAGCTCGGATTGGACGGTCGGCTCGCGCTTCGAGATGACCAACCCGGGCGCGCCGGGGCTACTGGGCGAGGGTGTGAACCTCGAGGTCGAGCCGCCGCGGCGGCTGGTGCAGACGATGGTGGCGCTCTGGAGCGACGAGGTGAAGGACGAGGGGACGTCGCGGGTGACCTGGGAGATCGAGCCGGTCGGTGACTCCTGTCGGCTGACGGTGACCCACGACCAGCTCCGCGAAGGCGCCAACAACCAGATCTACGGAGGCTGGCCGATGATCCTGTCGGGCCTGAAGACCTGGCTCGAGACGGGCGAGGTGCTGACCACTCCGGGATCGCTGATGTACAGCCCGAACTAAGAAGGCGCCGCCGGTGTCGCGCCTGCGCCGCCGGTGTCGCCGCCTGCGCCGCCGGGAGCTGGCTGACTACCGGTCCGCTTGTGTCGAGTGGGCCAGGAGGCGGTCGCGGAGGGCGGGATCGGTGGCGGCGTCGATGGCCGTCCAGGCCATGGCGAGGGCGCCGTCGGTGAGGGCGAGCTCGGCCGAGGGGCCGAGACAGGCGGCGGCGAATTCGGGCTGGTGATTGACCGCCCCGTGGGCGTCGACGCCGATCATGGGATGGATCGAGGGGAGAGCCAGAGAGACGTTGGCCATGTCGGTCGAGATGGTGGGACGGGGGGAACCGTCCTCGTCGGCCCTGTAGGAGCGGCCCAGGTCTTGGGCGTTGGTACGGAAGAGGGCGGTGAGGGCGGGGTCGCCTTCGAAGTGGGAGTAGGTGGGGGAGAGGTCCTCGATCTCGAGGGTGGCCCCGGTGGCGAGGGCGCCGGCCTCGAAGCAGTGCTCGATGCGGGGGCGGAGCTTGGCCAGGTCCTCGAGGGAGCGGGCCCGGACCATGTAACGGCCGGTGGCCTCCTTGGGGACGATGTTGGGGGCATCGCCGCCCTTCTCGACGATGCCGTGGACCTGGTTGCCGGGGTCGAGGTGCTGGCGGATGAGACCGATGGCGACCTGGGCGACGACGAAGGCGTCAGCGGCGTTGATGCCCTTCTCGGGCGAGGCCGAGGCGTGGGCGTCGCGACCGTGGTAGCGGATGGCCATGTGGTCGACGGCCAGGCAGGTGGCTTCCAGGCGGTCTTCGGGCCAGGGGTGGACCATCATCGCCGCGTGGGCGTGGTCGAAGGCGCCGCGCTGGAGGAGAAAGACCTTGCCGCCGCCGCCCTCTTCGGCCGGAGTGCCGAGGACGGTGACGGTGAGGCCGAGATCGTCGGCCAGGGGGGCGAGGGCCAAGGCCGCCCCGACGGCAGAGGCGGCGATGAGGTTGTGACCGCAGGCGTGGCCGATGCCGGGGAGGGCGTCGTACTCGGCGCAGATGACGATCGAGAGGGGGCCCGAACCGGCGCGGGCCTCGAAGGCGGTGGGGAGCTCATAGGCACCGGCCGTGACCGCGAAGCCCCGGCCGGCGAGGCTTTCGGTCAGGGTCTCGGCGGCGGCGACCTCCTCGAAGCAGAGCTCGGGACGGTCGTGAATCCGGGTGGAGATCGCCACCAGATCGTCGCGGGCCGCCTCGATCGAGCGGCGGGCCTCGGTCTTGGCTTCGGTCACGCGAGGACCTCCTTCACCCGATGACTCTGTTCACTTGTGGACCCTGTTCACTCGATGACGGCGATGACGTCGCCGGGGCCGACCGAGTCTCCGGCCGAGACCCGGATCTCCTTGACCGTTCCCGCCTTCTCGGCGTTGATGGAGTTCTCCATCTTCATGGCCTCGAGAACGCAGACGGTCTGGCCCACCTCGACGGTGTCGCCCGCGGCCACCAGGATCTTGACGATGGTGCCCTGCATGGGGACGATGACGGTGCCCGAGCCGGTGCCCGCCATGGCCGTCCGGGGCTTCATCGGTCGGGGGCCCGAGCGGCCGGCGGCGGAGGAAGAGGGCGCCGTATCGGGGACCCAGAGCTTCACGGCGTAGCGGCGGCCGTCGACCTCGGCCGTGACTTCGCGAAGCACGCGGTTCTCGGATTCGTCAGCGACGGCACTCCCGCCTTCGGCGGGGGTCGGTGGGCCGAAGGAGCCAGGGTCGAGGCGTTGCTCGACCCAGTTGGTCGAGTGGCGGGCCTCGATGAAGTCGGGGTGGCTGAGGATGGCCAGATCGGCCGGGATGGTGGTGGCGACGCCGGCGATCTCGGTCTCGCCCAGGGCGCGGAGCATGCGGCGGCGAGCCGCCTCGCGGTCGGGGCCCCAGACGATGAGCTTGGCGATGAGGTTGTCGTAGTACTGGGAGATGGTGTCGCCCGATTCGTAGCCGGCGTCGAGGCGGACGCCCGGTCCGGCCGGGGCCCGGAACTTGGTGATGGTGCCGGGGGAGGGGGAGAAGCGGCCGGCGGTGGGATCCTCGGCGTTCAGGCGGACCTCGATGGCGTGGCCCGAGTGGGCCAGGTCGTCCTGGCTGAAGCCGAGAGGCTCGCCAGCGGCCACCCGGAGCTGCCACTCGACGAGGTCGAGGCCGGTGACGAGCTCGGTGACCGGGTGCTCCACCTGGAGTCGGGTGTTCATCTCCAAGAAGAAGAAGTCGCCGTTCTCGTAGAGGAATTCGACGGTGCCGGCGTTGACGTAGCCGCAGGCCTGGGCCACCTTGACGGCGGCTTCGCCCATGGCCCGGCGGACTTCGTCGGGGAAGGCGGGAGCGGGGCTCTCCTCGATGAGCTTCTGATGGCGGCGCTGGCAGGAGCAGTCGCGCTCACCCAACCAGACGGCGTTGCCGTGGGTGTCGGAGAAGATCTGCATCTCGATGTGGCGGGGCCAGGCCAGGTAGCGCTCGAGGTAGATCTCGGAGCGGCCGAAGTGGGCCAGCGCCTCGCGCTGGGCCGATTCCATGGCCTCGGCCGCCTCGTCGGGGCCGGTGAGCACCTTCATGCCGCGGCCACCCCCGCCGAAGGCGGCCTTGATGGCCACGGGCCAGCCGAATTCCTCGCCGAAGGAGAGAACCTCGGCCGGATCGGTGACGGGTTCGGTCCCGCCCGGGACGCCCGAGACGCCGACGGCCTCCGCGGCGCGGCGGGAGCTGATCTTGTCCCCCATGACCTCGATGGCCTCGGGGGGCGGGCCGATGAAAGTGACCCCGTCGGCCGTGATCTGGCGGGCGAAGTCGGCGTTCTCGGAGAAGAAGCCGTAGCCGGGGTGAAGAGCGTCGGCCCCCGAGCGGGCGATGGCGTCGAGGATGGCCGGGGTGTTCAGGTAGGACTCGGTTGCCGTCTGGCCGCCGAGGGCGTAGGCCTCATCGGCCAAGCGGACGTGAAGAGCGTCGCGATCTAGCTCGGAGTAGACGGCGACGGTGGCCACCCCGAGCTCGCGGCAGGTCCGGATAATCCGGACGGCGATCTCGCCGCGGTTGGCGATCAGGACCTTCTGGAGCACGCACTCTCCTCCGACTCGGCAGCCCGGGGACGGGCATTTCAGCAAAGCCCAACACTGGCACGGCCCATAGGGTGACTGCCATGTGCCCAGGTACGAGGTTCGCTGAGATACGCCGGTTCGCCGAGCTCGACTCGACCAACCGGTACCTGCTCGACGAAGCCCAGGCCGGCGGGGCCGATTCGCTGGTGGCCGTGGCCGATCATCAGACAGCGGGACGGGGGCGGCTGGGACGGCGCTGGGAGGCGCCCGCCGGGGCCAACCTGCTCGTCTCGGTGCTCCTGCGGCCGGCCCTCGCCCTCGAGGAGCTCCATCTCTGCTCGCTCTGCATGGCCCTGGCGGCGGTGACGGCCTGCGCCGAGACGACGGGCGTGGCGGCCACCCTCAAATGGCCGAACGATCTCCTGGTGGGGGAGAAGAAACTCGCCGGCATCCTGGCCGAATCGGTTCCCGACGCTCCCGGCCCAGCTGGCTCTGCTCCCGCTGGCTCTGCTCCCGCTGGCTCTGCTCCCGCTGGCTCGGGCCCGACGGGCGGGCGGGCCGTGGTGGTGGGGCTGGGGGTGAACGTGGGTTGGCCTGCCCCGGAGAACGAGGCCGGCGCCGATCCGCCGTCCGACGATCTCGGAGAGGTGACATCGCTGTGGCGCGAGAGCGGCCGGCTGATCGAGGCCGGTGCTCTTCTGAGCGCCCTCCTGGCCGATCTCGAGCGGCGGTTGGAGGACCTCGGACGGGCCGACGGCAGGCGGCGGTTGGTCTCTGAGTACCGGTCCAGGTGCGCCACGCTCGGCCGGGAGGTGATGGTGACGCTGCCGGGGGAAGAGGTGATCGGGTCGGTGCTGGACATCACCGTCGAGGGGCACCTGCTGGTCGACATCGGTGCCTGCATAAGGACGATCACGGCCGGTGATGTGGTCCATCTGCGCGCACCCTCCTGAGAGGGCCTCTACGATGTCGCCCCGTGCGTCTGCTCGTAACCGGAGGAGCCGGTTTCATCGGCTCGAACTTCGTCCGCTATTGGGTGGAGCACCACCCTGACGACACGGTGGTGGCCTACGACGCCCTCACCTACGCCGGGAACAGGCCCAGCCTGGCCGACGTGGAAGACCGGATCTCGTTCGTCCACGGCGATGTCTGCGACGGCGAACAGGCCCTCGAGACGTTGCGGCGGCACTCCATCGACACGATCGTGCACTTCGCCGCCGAGTCCCACAACAGCCTGGCCATCTTGGACCCGGGGCTCTTTTTCAAGACCAACGTGCTCGGGACCCAGACGCTGCTCGAGGCGGCCCGGCATGCCGAGGTGTCCCGGTTCCACCACATCTCCACCTGTGAGGTCTACGGAGATCTCCCTCTCGACTCCGACGACTCGTTCAAAGAGGACGATGCCTACCGGCCGCGGACGCCCTACAACGCGTCGAAGGCGGGCGCCGACCATGCCGTGCGGGCCTACATCGAGACCTTCGGCACCGCGGCCACCATCACCAACTGCTCGAACAACTACGGCCCCTACCAATTCCCCGAGAAGGTCATCCCGTTGTTCGCCGCGCGGGCTCTCGACGACCGACCGCTTCCGCTGTACGCGTCGACGAAGAACAGGCGGGAGTGGCTGCATGTGGTCGACCACTGCCGGGCCATCGAAGCCGTTCTCGAACGGGGCCGGATCGGTGAGACCTATCACGTGGGTTCGGGGATCGAAGCCTCCATCGAGGAGATCGCCGACGCCGTGCTCGGCGCCCTGGGCAAGCCCGACTCCCTGAAGGAGATCGTCCCCGACCGGCCCGGACACGACCGGCGGTACCTGCTCGACTGCTCCAAGATCAGGACCGAGCTCGGGTGGGAGCCGTCCGTCTCGTTCGAAGAGGGTCTGGCCGAGACCGTCCGCTGGTACGCGGCCAACCGGGCCTGGTGGGAGCCGCTGCGGGACCGGGCCCCGGTGGTGGAGACCTCGTGGGGCTCCGGCGCCACCGGGACCACCGACCCGGCCTGAGGCCGGACCCTATGAGAGTGCTCGTGACCGGGGCCGCCGGTCAGCTCGGCCGTGACCTGGTCGACGTCCTGTCCGGTGGGGTTCCCGCCGGCGGACGGACCGACGCCCGGACGGTGGGGGTGGCCAAGATCGACGTGGTAGGGACCGATCACTCCCAGCTCGACGTGACCGACCGTTGCGCCGTCGAGTCGATCATGGAGGCGATCCGGCCCGACGTGGTCGTCCATACCGCGGCGTGGACGGCGGTCGACGCCTGCGAGGCCGATCCCGATCGGGCCTTCGCCACCAACGCGATGGGCACCCGGCACATGGCCACCGCGGCGCGTCGTCACGGCGCCCATCTCGTCTACATCTCGACCGACTACGTCTTCGACGGCACGTCGGACCGGCCCTATCTCGAGTGGGACCTTCCCCATCCCCTGTCCGTCTACGGCCGGTCGAAGCTCGGCGGTGAGCAGGAGCTCGACTCCTCGGCCACCGTCATCCGGACCTCCTGGGTGTGCGGCGCGCACGGCGGCAACATGGTCTCCACCGTTCTGCGCCTCGCCGCCGGTGACGGGCCGCTGCGCTTCGTGGACGACCAGCGCGGCAGCCCGACGTTCACCGCCGACCTGGCCGCAACGGTGGCCATGCTCGCCACCGAGCGGCTGCCCGGCGTCTTCCACGTGACCAATCAGGGAGTGGCCTCGTGGTACGAGTTCGCCGGGGCCGTCCTCGACGCCGCCGGCCACGACCCGTCGAGGGTGGAGCCCATCGCCACAGCCGAACTCGATCCCCCCCGCCCCGCCCCTCGTCCCGCCAATTCCGTGCTCGACAACGCCGCGCTGCGCCTGGGCGGTCTGACCCTTCTGCCCGACTGGCGCGACGGGCTCGACCGGCTGGTGGCCGTTCTGGCCGCGCCCCTGGAGGCACCATGAGTCCGCTGAGTGACGCCCCCGATCCGTCCGAGCTCACCCTGGCCGTCATCGGGGCCGGCTACGTGGGGCTGACCACGGCCGTCTGTCTGGCCCATCTCGGCTACCGGGTCTGCTGCGGCGAGTCGGACGAGGAGAAGGTGGCCCGGTTGTCGCGGGGGGAGCCGACCATCTTGGAGGACGGTCTGGCGGAGCTGCTGTCCGAGGGCCTGGCGGCCAAGCGGCTCAGCTTCGTGGCCGGGGCGAAGGCGGCCGTCGAAGGCGCCGCCTTCGTCTTTCTCTGCGTTCCCACCCCGCAAAGAGCCGACGGCTCGGCCGACGTCGACGTCCTCGAGTCGGTGGCCCGCGAGATCGGTCCGTATCTGGCCTACGGCGCCGTGGTGGTGAACAAGTCCACGGTCCCCGTCGGGTCGGCTCTGCTGGTCGAGCGGCTCCTCGACCGGCCCGGGATCCCCGTCGTCTCCAATCCGGAGTTCCTGCGCGAGGGATCGGCCGTCCACGACTGCCTGCACCCCGACCGGATCGTGGTGGGTTCCGATGACCAGGCGGCCGCCGCCCGGGTGGGCGCGCTGTTCGCCGCTACCCAGGCTCCGCTCATCGTCACCGATGCGGCCACGGCCGAGACGATCAAGTACGCCTCCAACGCTTTTCTCGCCACCAAGCTCTCCTACGTGAACGCCGTGGCCAACCTGTGCGAAGCAGTGGGGGCCGACGTCCGCGACGTGCTTCTCGGGATGGCCTACGACCACCGGATCGGCTTCGACTACCTCCGGCCCGGCCCCGGCTGGGGGGGATCGTGCCTGCCCAAGGACACCCGGGCGCTTCTCTTCATGGCCGAATCGGGCGGCTACGAGTTCCCCCTGCTCCGCGAGGTGATCCAGACGAACGAGACCCAGCTGTCGACGGTGATGAGCAAGATCCGTCACGCCGTCGGGGGATCGCTGGCGGGCCGTCAGGTGGCGGCCTGGGGACTGACCTTCAAAGCCCGCACCGACGACAGGCGCGACTCACCGGCCGTCGAGATCGTGGGGCGGATGGTGGCCGAAGGCGCGCACGTGCGGGTCTTCGACCCCACGGTGACCGCACCCGTGGCCGAGCTTCCCCACGGTGTCGAAATCGCCGGCGACGCTTATGCAGCATGTGACGGCGCCGCCGCCGTGGTCGTGCTCACCGAGTGGGATGAGCTCCGTTGGCTCGACTTCGGCAAGGTCCTGCAGCTCCTGGCGGAGCCCTCCGTCATCGACGCCCGCAACCTGCTCGACCCCTCGGCGCTGCGCCGGATGGGCTTCTCCTATTCCGGCGTGGGAAGGCCGTGACGGCTCGTCGGGTGGTGGTCACCGGCGGTGCCGGCTTCTTGGGGTCCCATCTTTGCGATGCCCTCATCGCGCGCGGTGACAGCGTCGTCTGCGTGGACGACCTGTCGACGGGATCGGCCGACAACGTGACGGAGCTGTTAGGTCGCCACTCTTTCGAGTTTCTCGTCTCCGACGTGAGCGTCTCGCTCGAAGTCGACGGACCGGTCGACGCCGTTCTGCATTTCGCCAGCGCCGCCTCGCCGCCGGACTACCTGGCCCGGCCGCTCGAGACGCTGGCGGTCGGCAGCGAGGGGACGCGGCGGGCTCTCAGCCTGGCCGGCGCGCATGGGGCCCGGTTCGTTCTGGCCTCGACCAGTGAGATCTACGGCGACCCCGAAGTCCATCCCCAGACCGAGCGCTACTGGGGCAACGTCAACTCGGTCGGTCCCCGCAGCGTCTACGACGAGGCCAAGCGATTCGCCGAAGCGCTCACCATGGCGTGGCACCGGGCCCTCGACGCCGACGTCGGGATCGTCAGGATTTTCAACACCTACGGGCCGCGACTGCGCCCCGGTGACGGCCGCGTCGTCTCGAACTTCCTCACCCAGGCCCTCTCGGGCCGGCCCCTCACCGTCTACGGCGACGGCACCCAGACGAGGAGCCTCTGCTTCGTGAGCGACGAGGTGGCGGGCATCTTGGCCCTGCTCGACAGTTCGATCACGGGCCCGGTGAACATCGGCAACCCCGATGAGTACACCATGCTCGAGCTGGCCCGGATCGTCCTCCAGGTGACGGGATCGTCCTCTGAGATCGTCCATGCCCCTCTTCCCGTGGACGACCCCACCCGGCGCCGGCCCGACATCACGCTCGCCCGCCGGGAGCTCGGATGGGAACCGGTGGTGGCGCTCCAGGACGGTCTCCGCCGGACGGCCGACTTCTTCTCGGCCCCCTGACGGGTGGTGCGCACCCGGACCAGGGCATTTCTGCGGCGCCGGCAGCGCCCCGGTGGCCACGAAGCGGTCAGGCGGCCCGCCAACAGCCATGATGGGGACGTCCTGGCCCGCCGGTCGGCGGCCGACGACCACCGGGAAGGAGCTCGAGATGATGGATGGCGCCAGTGAGCCGCACGTCTTTCGGAGCTTGTCCGTGATCGTCCCCGTCTTCAACGAGCGCAACACGGTGGCCGAGATCATCCGGAGGATGCGGGCCGTGAAGCTTCCCAATGACCTCGAGCTCGAGGTGGTGGTGGTCGACGACGGCTCCTCCGACGGGACTGACAAAGTGCTCTCGGCGCTCGGGGACTCCACCATCCGGGTCATCAATCACGGAGCCAACAAGGGCAAGGGTGCGGCCATCCGCACCGGTCTCGAGAACGTCCGCGGTGATCTCGTTCTCGTCCAGGATGCCGATCTCGAGTACGACCCCGATGACTGGCCGCGCCTGATCGACCCCATCCTGAAGGGCAAGGCCCAGGTCGTCTACGGCAGCCGCTTCACCGGTGAGCGAAAGAACATGTTCCCGTCGCACTGGCTCGGGAACCGCTTCCTCACACTGGTGACCAACATTCTCTACCAGTCGACGCTGTCGGACATGGAGACCTGTTACAAGCTCTTCGACCGACGCGTCCTCGAGGGGATCACCATCCGGTCAGAGCGCTTCGAGTTTGAACCCGAGATCACCGCCAAGGTCCTGCGACGCGGCTACCGGATCTACGAGGTGCCCATCTCCTATGCCGGGCGCGAGATCTCCGAAGGCAAGAAGATCTCCTGGCGCGACGGCATCGGAGCGATCATCGCCCTCGTTCGCTACCGGTTCACGCGGCGGATCTGATCGGACCGACGCTGGAGTCGAAGGAGATGGTGCAGGAGACCGGTGCGCGCGCCACGGTGGCCGCCGTCGTGGTGAACCACAACGCCGGTGACTCGCTCGGAGCCTTCCTCTCGTCGCTGCGGGCCGAGATGGTGACCGACGTGATCGTGGTCGACAATGCGTCGACCGACGGCTCTTCTGACGGCATCGCTCCCGACCCCGCCGTGCGCGTGATCAGGACGGGGGTGAACCTCGGCTACGGATCGGGGGCCAACCGGGGTCTGGCCCAGACCGATGCCGATCTCGTTCTCATCTCGAATCCCGACGTCTCGGTCCATTCCGGTGCGCTCACCGCCCTGTCGGCGGCCTTCGCCGCCGATCCCACCCTGGCCATCGCCGGGCCCCGGATCCTCGAAGCCGACGGCACCCGCTACCCGTCGGCCCGCCGCTTTCCGTCCATGGCCGTGGCCGCCGGCCATGTCCTTCTCGGTACCCTCTCGCCGGGCAACCGTTTCAGCCGGCGCTACCGGATGGCCGACCTGGACCCGGAGTCAGGCCCGGCGTCGGGTCCGGCAGTCGGGTCCGGCGCAACGGTGTCCGTCGACTGGGTGTCGGGCGCCTGTTTCATGGCCCGGGCGAGCGCCCTCAAGGAATTGGGCGGTTTCGACGAGTCGTACTTCATGTACGTGGAGGACCTCGATCTCTGCTGGCGGGCCCATCGGGCCGGCTGGGCCGTGGCCTACGTGCCCGGCGCCACCATCACCCACATCCAGGGCATGGCCACCGCCCGTCATCCCTACCGGATGCTCCTCGCCCATCACCGCTCCGCCTTCCACTTCGCGTCGAAGAGAGCACAAGGCTGGCGCCGACTGGCCCTCCCCGGCGTGGCCGTCCTGCTGGCGACACGGCTTGCCGTGGCCGGTGCCAGGCAGGCGATCGGTCCCCGTCACAAGAACGAGCGCCAGGGCGACTAGGGTTTTTTGACCATGGCGCGACAGGATTCAGGCAAATGGGTGGCGCGCGCGGCGGCCACCGGAGGGGGCCGGAGCTATCGCGGCCAGATGCCGGTCAAGTGGTACGGCAGCCTCCTGCTGATCATCCTGATCGGTGTCGTCTCCATCGTCTACAGCCGCTACGAACGCCAGAACCCCGTCTCGGGCCCGCAGCCCACCACGGGTCAGCACTGGTATGCCGCCTTCGCCATCGACGTCTGTGGGACCATCCAACCGAACCTTCCGGCGAATTCCAACACGGCGTCGAACCCGGGGCTCCACACCGACGGTGACGGCGTTATCCGGATCGAACCGACCAAGAAGGGCGACGCCGGCAACAACGCCACCTTGGCGCACTTCGTGAGCGAGTACCCCAAGTTCGGGCTGGCCCCGAGTTCGCTCACCGTCCCGGGGGAGAAAGCCCTTTCCAACGGTCAGAAGTGTCCGAAGCAGACGCCTGACGCCGGCAAGGTGGGCAAGGTGCAGATCAAGGTGTGGCCGCCGTCGCAGCCGCCGGGTGCGGACAAGCCCACCATCTCTAGCGATCCCGTCGCCATCAAGCTGGCCAATGACCAGCTGATCACGATCGCCTTCGCGCCGACCGGGAGCAGCATCCCGAAGCCCTCGGCCGCCGCCATCACGGCCATGCTGCAGTCCGTCTCGCAGGCCGGTCAGACGACGACCACAACGGGGGCGGTTCCGCTCACCACGCCGACAACGGGGGCGGTTCCGCTCACCCCGTCGACGACCAGCGCCTCATCGTCGTCGACACCGACGACGGCGCCGCCGACGACCGGCACCACCGTGGCGCCCACCACGGGCACGACCAAGCCGGGCTAGTGAAGGCCGTCGTCCTGGTGGGCGGCGAGGGGACGCGACTTCGTCCCTTGACGTACACCACTCCGAAGCAGCTGTTACCCATGGTCGAAGTACCGCTGCTCGAGCGTGTTCTCCACCACCTGGCGGGGGCCGGTGTCGACGAAGCGATCTTGTCACTCGGATACCGGCCCGACGCCTTCGTGGCCGCCTACCCCGACGGCCAGGCGGCGGGGATCTCTTTGTCGTATGCGGTGGAGCCCGAGCCGCTCGACACGGCCGGTGCCATCCGCTTCGCCGCTCTCTACGGAAAGGTGGACGACACCTTCGTCGCCGTGAACGGTGACGTGCTGACCGACGTCGACGTCACGTCGCTGCTCGCCTGTCACCGGCGCCATGACGCCATGGCCACCTTGCATCTCACCGCCGTCGACGATCCATCGCGCTTCGGGGTCGTCTCCACCGACGCGCGGGGCCGCGTCCTCGAATTCGTGGAGAAACCGGCGCCCGGTCAGGCGCCTTCCAATCTCATCAACGCCGGCACCTACATCTTGGAGCCTGCCGTTCTCGACCGGATCCCCGGCGGTCGACCGGTGTCCATCGAACGCGAGGTCTTTCCCGCCCTGGCCGCCGAGGGCCACGTCTACGGCGTGGCCAGTCAGGCCTACTGGCTCGACGCCGGCACGCCCGAGGCGTACCTCCGGGCCCACGCCGACCTCCTGGACGGGACCCGGGGGGGCGTTCCCGCTCCGGGAGCGAGGCCGGTGGCCGACGGGGTCTGGGTCCTCGGTACCCCCACGCTGGACGGCGACGTCCGGCGCTATTCGCTCATCGGCGACGGTGCCGTCATCGCTCCCGGTGCCATCGTCAGCTCGAGTGTCGTCGGCGCCGGCAGCGTGATCGAGAACGGGGCCGTGGTGGAAGGTTCGGTGCTGCTGCCTGGTGTTCACGTCCATGCCGGCGCCTCGGTGCTCGGTTCCATTCTCGGTCGCAATGCGGTGGTGGCCGAGGACTGCGTCGTGGCCGCTCTCACCGTGGTGGGCGACGGCGAGGTGCTCGGTCGTGGTCTTCATCTGAGCGAAGCGCGGGTGCCGGTATGAGAGTGATGGTGACAGGCGGGGCCGGATTCATCGGCTCGAATCTGGTCGACCGGCTGCTGGCCGAGGGCCACGCCGTCGACGTGGTCGACGACCTTTCCAGCGGAACGCTGGCCAATCTGGCGTCCGCCCGTTCTGACCAGAACCACGAGATGACCTTCCACCAGCTCGACGTCCGGTCGGGCGAGCTGGTGGAGATGATCGCCCGCCGTCAACCCGAGGTGATCTTCCACCTGGCCGCCCAGGCCGACGTCCGGGTCTCGGTCAAACGTCCGGTGTTCGATGCCGACGTCAACATCCTCGGTACCCTCCGCGTCCTCGAAGGGGCTCGCTCGCTCTCCTCGGCCAGGGTCGTCTTTGCCGCCAGCGGGGGCACTTTGTACGGAGAGCCCGATGCCGCCGATCTGCCCGTCCGCGAGTCCCACCCCCATCGGCCCCTCTCGCCCTACGGGGTGTCCAAGAAGTCGGCCATCGATTATCTCGTGGCCTACCGCGAACTGCACGCCGTGGAGTTCTGCGCGCTGGCCCTGGCCAACGTCTTCGGTCCCCGCCAGGACCCCCACGGCGAGGCCGGTGTGGTGGCCATCTTCGCCGAGCGTCTTCTCACCGGTGAGCCGATCACCATTTTCGGTGATGGCGAACAGACCCGGGACTTCATCTTCGTCGACGATGTGGTGGACGCCTTCGTCCGCGCCGCCACCCGCGGCGGTGGACTCGTCCTGAACGTCGGCACCGGGCGCGAGCTCTCGGTTAACGAGCTCGCCCGGGTCATGGCCGAGGTCGCCGGCTCCTCGGTGCCCCCCGTCTTCGCGCCGCTGCGGCCCGGAGAGCTGCAACGCTCCGCCCTCGACCCCCAGCGCGCCGGCATCCACCTGGGCTGGTCGGCGTGGACCGACCTCTCCGAGGGAGTCCGCTCCGTCTTCGACCACATCCGCGACGCCAGGGCCGGTTGACCGGGCGTACCGCACCGGGTGCACCGCACCGGGCCAAGAGTCGGATCAGCGAAAGAGGTCCTCGGCCGGAGGACGCACGATCTCGTCGGCCACCGAAGCGCGTCGGAGCCATTCGGGGTTGACGCCCCTCACCACGGCGACGGGGATCCCTGACGCCTTTCCCATCACGAGCTCGGCGGCCGAGGCGATCTCATCGGCCACACAGACCTCGGTGGCCTGCAGCTCTCGACCGAGGGCGTCCCGGCTGCCCCGGAGATCGACCACGGCGGCCACCCCGGCGCATCCGATGGCCACATCGGTCACCCCCTGGCGCCACGTCCGGCCGAAGGTGTCCGACACGATGACCCCGACCTCGACTCCGGTCGCCGCCCGCAGGCCGTCGCGGATCCGGCGGGCGGACCGGTCGGCGTCCACCGGGAGCAGCGCCGCCCAGCCCGATGCGACGTTCGAAAAGTCGACTCCCGCGTTGGCGCAGACGAATCCGTGTCGGGTCTCGGTCACGAGCAGCTCGCCGCGACGCCGCAGGACGCGGACCGCCTCGCTCTCGACCAGTCGGATCCGGTCGGCGGGGTCCTCGGGGTCGACCGGTACGAGCCGGTCCTCGGCCTTGGACACGATCTTCTGGGTGACGACGACCACGTCCCCGTCGGCCAACTCGGCTCTCCCGGCGATGATCGTCGCCAGATCGTCGCCGGGTTGTATCTCTTTGATCCCCGTGACCCCGGTGACGACGAGCGATGGCGGTGCGGTGTTCTCTGTCATCGGCGCCGTCGGTGAGAGAGGCCCAATGTCATCGGGGCTGCGCCTTGGCGATGTTGACGCCCGGAACCGCCGCCAACATGGTGCGGCAGAGACGTTCGGCGTCGTCGACCGTACGCATGACGGTGGAGGTAACCAGGCAGCGCATCCCGGTCGCCTCGACATCGTTCGACAGAGCGGCGTCGGCGTCGTCGATCACGAGTGTGCCCGCCAACTCCGTGTAGGCCCGAGCCACTCCGACGACGGAGGCCTCCTGACCGAGTTCGGTCATCAACCGGTCCGCCGGTCCCTTCAGGGCGGCGCCGGCGATGATGGGGGAGACGGCGATCACCTCGTGACGGCGCTTTTTCAACGCATCGGCGATCCCGGGGACAGCCAGGAGCGGACCGATGGAGACGACGGGATTGGACGGACAGATGATGACGGCGTCGGCATCGGTGATGGCCTCGATCACACCGGGACCGGCGGTCGACCGGTCGGCCTCTTCGAAACGAACCGAACTCACGGCCACGGAGTGCTGGCGACGAACGAAGTACTCCTGAAATCCGATCTCCGGGCCGTCGACGAGCGTCAGCCGGGTGCGCACGGGATCGTCCGACATCGGCAACAGTCGGGCCCCGACGCCGAGGGCGTGGGTGATCTCCCGGGTGATCTCGGACAGCAAGGCTCCCTCGGACAGGCGCTGTGTCCGGTAGAGGTGGGTGGCCAGATCACGATCACCGAGCCGGAACCAGGCCTCGCCCCCGAGCCGCTCGAGTGCCTCCATGGCGGCCCAGCTCTCCCCGGCCAGCCCCCAGCCCCGTTCGTCGTCGTTCATCTTGGCCAGGGTGTAGGTGACGGTGTCCAGGTCGGGGCAGATGAGCAGGCCGTGCAGGACGGTGTCGTCGCCCGTGTTCACGATGGCGGTGACCTCGGCGGAGGGGAGGCAGAGTACGAGGCCACGCAGCAGACGGGCGGCGCCTACTCCTCCGGCGAGGGCGGTGATCATCGAGCAAGAGTAACGGTCCGGCGCGGAGCCCAAGGCCCAGGTCCCGGTGTGCAAGGCTCCCCGGGTGTCGCTCGGAGATCCGCTTGTGCGCGGCCGGCTGCGCGTGGCCGTCGACGCCACGCCCCTTCTCGGCCTGCGCACCGGCGTCGGCATGTTCTGCGCCGGTGCGCTCGGGGCTCTGGCAGAGCGTCCCGATCTCGACCTGGCCGCCTTCGCCGTCACCTGGAGGCGCCGCCATCTGCTGCGTCCGCTGGTGACCCCCGGGATCAGGCTCGTCCAGAGAGCCATGCCGGCGCGCCCTTTGCACCAGGCCTGGAGACGCGGTTCGTTTCCACCCATCGAGTGGTTCGTCGGTCCCGTGGATGTCGTCCACGGGACGAACTTTGTCGTTCCCCCGGCCTCGGGCGCGGCGCGGGTGGTGACGGTGCACGATCTGACCACCGTCCGCTTTCCACAGATGTGTGACGACGCCACCGCGATGTTTCCCGCCATCGTCCGCCGCGCCGTGGCCGAAGGGGCGTGGGTCCACACTCCGTCGCAATTCGTGGCCGACGAGGTGGTGGCCGAGTTCGGCGCCGCCCCCGAACGCGTCCGCGTCGTGCATCACGGCATCCCCGGTCACGGGCGCGGTGCGTTGTCGCGTGGTCCACAGAGAAGCGCACCGCCGGCGAGCGTGTTCCTGCCCGCAGAGACGCAGCGCTACATCCTCGCTCTCGGTACCGTCGAGCCCCGCAAGGATCTGCCCGGGCTCGTCCGGGCCTTTGACCGTCTGGCGCACGATCAACCCGACGTCGCTCTCGTCCTGGCCGGTGGTCCGGGATGGGGCGACGACGCTCTGGCCCGCGCCATCTCCGCATCTCCGTGGCGTCACCGGATCGTCCGGCTCGGATACGTCGATGACGAGGCGCTCGGTGATGTTCTGGCCGGCGCGTCGGTCCTCGCTTATCCGTCTGTCTACGAGGGATTCGGATTTCCTCCCCTCGAAGCCATGGCGGCCGGGGTCCCGGTGGTGGCCACCGCGGTGGGCGCCATCCCCGAGGTGGCGGGGGAGGGGGCCCTTCTGGTTCCGCCGGGCGACATCGATGCGCTCGCCGCCGCCCTCGCCGACGTCTTGTCGCACACAGAGATCCGTGACGCGCTGATCACCCGGGGCCGGGCGCGCGCCGAGTTGTTCTCGTGGACCTCGTGCGCCGAAGGATTGGCGGATCTCTATGCCTCGGCGGCGGGGGGGCGTTGACCCCGATGCGGGTGGTTCTCGTCGTCGAGCAGTTGCGGCGGAGGGTCCCCGGCGGCGTCGGCCGTTACGCCACCGGTCTGCTGCAGGGTCTGGCCGCCATGACCGACGCCGGTGAGGCTGTCCCTGACGTCGTCCTCTACGCCAGCCGAGCTCCGGCCGGAGACGATCCCCTCGCCGCCTACGGCCTGGAGGTGATCTCCTCTCACCTGCCCGGACCGGCGCTCACCCGGGCGTGGGACCACGGTCTGGTCGACGCGCCACGCCGTGCCGACCTCGTTCACTGCGTCTCGCTGGCCTCTCCACCCTCGCCGTTGGCGCCGCTCGTCCTGATGTGCCACGACCTGGCCTGGCGGCAGGTCCCCGACACGTTTCCCCGGCGGGGCCGGCGCTGGCACGAGGCCGCTTTCCACCGCGCCCGCCGGCGCGCCACGCGCTTCGTCGTCCCGTCGGAGCCGGTGGGCCGCGCACTGATCGACGCCGGAGTGGCGCCGGCGTCGATCGTCGTCATCGCCCACGGGGCAGATCACCTCCCCGCTCCCGACCGGGCCTCGGCCACGGCCCTGCTCGGACGGCTGGGCGTGGAGGGGGACTACCTGCTGTCGGTGGGAACGCTCGAGCCCCGGAAGAACCTGGCGCGTCTGGTCGAGGCCTACGGCCGGGCCCGTCCCCGGTTCCCCGCCACCTGGCCCCTCGTGGTCGTGGGTCCATCGGGCTGGGGCGGCATTGCTCCCGATGGAGCCGACGCCGGTGCCGTGGCCGGCGTGATCCCGGCCGGTCCCGTCGACGACGCCACTTTGGCCGCTCTGTACGAGCGGGCCCGCCTTCTGGCCTACGTGCCGCTGACGGAGGGTTTCGGGTTTCCGCCCGTCGAGGCCATGCGCCAGTGCATACCCGTCGTCTCGAGTCCCCTTCCGAGTCTCGGAGGGGCCGGGCTGATCGTCGACCCCATGGACGTCGGGGAGATCGCCGACGGACTCGTGAGAGCGGCGACGGACGACGACGCCCGCGCCGAGCTCATCACCGCCGGAACCGAGAGAACACGCGACCTTACGTGGACGACGTCGGCCCGGGCCCATGTGGCGTTGTGGGAATCCGTCCGGTGAGTGAGTCTGTGAGTGACCCGCGAGTGACCCCGTGAATCGTGACCCCGTGAGTAACCCGGTGAAGGTGTCTCTCGATGTGACCGCCGTCCCCGCCAATCCTGTCGGCGCCGGGCAGTACAGCATCCATCTGGCCGAGACCCTCGCTCGGCGCGGCGACGTGACGCTGACGCTTTGGTGCCGCCGGGGCGACGGCGACCGGTGGCGACGTATCAGCGGTGCCACCGATCCGGGGGTAGGGCGACCGGCCCCGACGGTGCGGGCATCGGCCCCGAGGTGGCGGCCGCTGCGGCTCGTCTGGGAACAGGCGCGACTTCCGGCTCTCTTGGCGCGGTCCGATATCACCGTCCATCACGCGCCGCACTACACGATGCCCGACCGGGCCCGTCTGGCCACCGTCGTCACTATCCACGACCTGACCTTTCTCGAACACCCGGAGTGGCACGAGCGGAGCAAGGTGAAGGTGTTCCAGCGCGCCATCGCCGGCGCCGCCGGCCGGGCCACGGCCCTTGTCTGTGTGAGTGCCGGCACGGCGGCGCGCCTCGATGCGCTGTGTCAGCCGAAGGGTCGGGTCTTCGTCATTCCCCACGGGGTCGATCACGAGACGTTTCGTCCCGGCGAACCGACGCCGGGGGCCGACGACGCCGTGCTGCGGGGGCTCGGGATACAGACGCCGTACATCGTCTTCGTCGGCACCTTGGAGCCCCGCAAGGCGGTGCCCGATCTGGTGGCGGCGTTCGACCGGATCGCCGACTCCCGGCCGGAACTGCGACTCGTGCTGGTGGGCGGTTCCGGCTGGGGCCTGGCTGAGATCGAGAGGGCGATTGCCTCGGCCCGACACCCGGAGCGTGTCATACGGACGGGATACGTCCCCGACGGGTCCGTGCCGGCGCTGCTGCGCAGGGCGGCGGTGGCCGCCTATCCCTCGATCGAGGAGGGATTCGGGCTGCCGGCCCTCGAAGCCCTGGCCTGCGGGACACCACTCGTCACCACCGCCGGCACGGCCATGGCCGAAGTCACGGGCGAGGCCGCTGTTCTTGTCGCCCCGGGAGCGGTGAGGGAGCTGGCGGAGGCGCTCGAGGGCCAGCTGACCGGCGGGGCCGAGGTGGATGACCGGCGCCGTCGGGGCCTCGATGTGGCCACCGGATACACCTGGGAGCGGTGTGCCGAGAAGCATGTGGAGGCTTACCGGTGGGCAGCCGACAGCTACCGGGATCGGGGCCCGGGCGTCCCCGGCGGTGACCGGTAAGGTTCGACGGGTGCGCTCCCTGGTCACCGGTGCCAACGGTTTCGTGGGGACCTGGCTGACCGCCTACCTGCGCGACCACGGTGACGACGTCACCGGCATCGATCACGAGGTGAACATCACCGACGGCCCGTCTGTGCGCGAGGCCGTTATGGCCGCTGCCCCCGACGCCATCTACCACCTGGCGGCGCTGGCCCACGTGGGCGAGTCGTGGGCCAACCCCGACGCCGTTCTGCAGGTGAACGCCGTGGGCACCCTGCATGTGCTCGAAGCGGCCCGAGCATGCGCCTCGCCGCCCCGGGTCTTGCTCATCAGTTCGGCCGAGGTCTATGGGTCGGTGCGCGAGGAGCAGCTACCGGTGACCGAAGAGACGCCGCTCGCTCCGGTCACCCCCTACGCGGCGAGCAAGGTGGCGGCCGAATATCTCGGGGTCCAGGCGCATCTGGCCTACGGCCTGCCCGTGATCAGGGTCCGGCCCTTCAACCATGTGGGACCGGGCCAGTCGTCGACGTTCGTGGTCCCTGCCCTGGCGGCCCGCATCGTGGAGGCGGCCCAGGCCGGCGTGGCGAGCATCCCGGTCGGAAACCTCGGGGCCCGCCGCGACCTGACCGACGTCCGTGACATCGTGCGCGCCTACCGGTTGCTCGTCGAACGGGGGACGCCGGGCGAGGTCTACAACGTCTGTTCGGGTCGTGACGTGGCCGTCTCCGAGGTAGCGGATCGGCTGTTGCGGCTGGCGGGGGCCGACTTGTCGCTGACGCCGGACCCCGAGCTGATGCGGCCCGTGGACGTTCCCGTGGTCAGGGGCGATCCGGGCAAGCTGGAGCGCACCACGGGATGGCGAGCGGAGATCGATCTCGACACCACCCTGAGCGACGTCCTACAGCAGTGGCAGGAGCGGGTGCCCTGAGCATCGGCCCTGACGGCGGGGAGACCGAGCGGGCCCGAAAACGCCGAACTCCCCGCCGGGAACGACGGGGAGTTCGGGTCGGAGCGAAGGAACCCGGAGGGTTCCGAAAAAGCGCTTGTGTGAAGCTCAGGCGGCGACGTTGTGCAGAAGGCTCCGCAGCTGCTGGCGGGCTTCGCGCGCCTGGGTGTGGGCCTGCTTGACGAGGTCACGGGCCTGGGTGGGGAGGCGCTCTTCGATGGGCTCGAGGGAAGCCTCGAGGCGGACGATGACCTGCTCGACGGCGGTGTCGACATCCTTCACCCGCTTGGTGATCTCCCCGCGGGCGTCACCCAGCCGGGCATCGATCTGGGTCCGGGGCTCGGCCAGCCGCTTGATCAGCTCCTGACGGCGTACCTGGACACGCTGGACGCCGAGAACGCCCAGGCCGACAACGACATAAGCGGCATCGCGCACGGCCCTCGTGACCTCTTGTGTGATGTCCTTGATCTCAGGCATCGGGTGGTCCTTCCTGTAAGTGGGGGTGGTCTTGGGGGTCTGTCGGCGGGATCTGACCCCGCTCCGACCTGCTAGCAAGTGTAGCGCCAATTGCTAACAATAGCAAGCATCTGAGCTCGGGAGGCTGCCGGGAAGCGGACCGGAGTCGGCCCGGGGGGTGGGGGTGGGCGAAGGTAGCCTCGTGCCCCTGATGGAGACGCTGGCTCCTCCGGTCGTCGCTGTGATCGTGACGTGTGATCCCGGACCTTGGTTCGCCGAGACCCTGCGCGCCTTCGCTGCGCAGGAGTATCCGGAGCTTTCGGTCCTGGTGCTCGACGCCGGGAGCGCGCAGGACCCCACGGCCGTTGTGGCCAGTGAGCTTCCTGGGGCGTTTGTGCGGCTGCTCGGGGTGAACCGGGGTTTCGGAGCGAGCGCCAACGAAGTGCTGACCATGGTCGAGGGGGCGTCGCATTTCCTGTTCTGCCACGACGACGTCGCCCCGGCTCCCGACGCCGTGCACTTCCTGGTCGAGGAGTCCTACCGCTCGAACGCCGGAGTGGTAGCTCCGAAACTGGTGAGTTGGGACGATCCCGGGCGCCTTCTCCATGTCGGGATGGCGGTCGACAAGGGGGGAGCGGTGGTCGACCGGGTCGAACCGGGCGAGGTCGACCACGGTCAGCACGATGCTGTGCGCGACGTGTTCCTGGCGCCGGGGGGCTGCACGCTCGTGCGGGCCGACCTCTTCGCCGAGCTCGGAGGGTTCGATCCCGACATCTTCGTGATGGGGGAGGACCTCGACCTCTGTTGGCGGGCGCAGATCGCCGGTGCCCGGGTACTGGTGGCGCCCCAGGCGCGTGTCCGGCATCTCGAGGTCCTGGCCAGCGGCCGGCGTCAGCTTCCCGACTCCGTGCTCGTCGATATCCCGGTCCAAGCGGTGCCAGCGGGTGTGACGGTGGCGGACCATTCGGCGCTCGATCAGAGTCTCCCGCCAACGACTGCTTCTGAGTCTCCGGTTTCCGCTGCGGCTGTTGCTGAGTCGCCCGGTTTGTCGACGGATGCGTCGCCCGGTGAAGGGCACGGCGGCGCCGAAGCGGACGTGATCGTTTCGGGCGCTGTGGTGGCGGCGGAAAGCGAGGCCGCAGCCGGACGACACCGGCGCGAGGTGCACGGTCGACACCGGACCAGGCGACCGGTTCCGGCCATAACCCTGCAGTCGTTGCAGAGACGGCACGAATTGCACGCGGTGTTGAAGTCGTACGGGTGGTTCCATCTTCTGCGGGTGCTGCCGCAGTTGATGGCGTTGGCGATTGCGGAGTACGGCATCGCCCGGGCGTCGGGGCACCGCGACCGCGCCGCCGCCGTGGCCCACGCCTGGCGCTGGAATCTGGTGCGTCGCCGCGCCATCCGGACAGAACGTGTGTCGGTGCGGGCCCACCGGACATTGGATGACGCCGAGGTGCGGCGGCTGCAGATCCATGGCAGTGCGCGGCTGAACGCCTACATCCGCCGGGCCGTGAACCAGGGACTGAAGGCGGCGCACCTCGGGGCGGAAAGTGACGTGGGCGTGGGCGAGGCGGCCCGCGACAGCGCCCATCGGCGTCGGCTCCGGGCTGATGCTCTGTCGCTTCGGGTCGCCGCCTGGCTCGTGGTGGTTCTGATCCTTCTCTTCGGCACCCGCCAACTCCTCGGTGCCGGCTTCCCCTACGTGGGGCAGTTGCTCCCGCTGCCGTCCGCCGGTTCTTTGCTGCACCGCTTCTTCTCCGGTTGGCAGCCGTCCGGTGTGGGGACGACGGATCCGACGAGTCCCGCCACCGGCGTGCTCGGCGTGGCCGGGATGATCCTCTTCGGCGGCGTCGGATTGCTGCAGAAGATCGTCGTCCTCGGATGCATCCCCGTCGGCGCCTGGGGGATGGCCCGGCTCGTCCGGCCCTTCGGATCGCCCCGGGCCCGGTTGGCTTCGGTCATCGTCTACGTGGCTGTTCCCCTCCCTTACGACGCTCTGGCGACGGGGCGCTGGGACGCGCTTCTCGCCTATGCCGCGTGCCCGTGGATCGTCGGTTTCCTGGCCCGGGCATCGGGGTTCGCCCCCTTCGGACCGGTCGAGGCCGGTGACATCGCGGCCGACGGTGTGCTTGTCGGCGCGATGGTGTCGGACGCGGGGGGGGCCGGTGCCCCCGCTGCCGCCCGTGCGGCCGGTGGTGCCGCCGGGAACCTCGGATACGAAAGTGCGGTGGCGCCCGGTCAGGTCCCGGGTCATTCCCCGGGTCACGTGCCGGGCCCCGGCTCCGGTGGCGGTCACTGGCGGACGTCGCCGGTGGGTCAGATCCTCGGTCTCGGCGTGGTCGATGCGTTGCTGACATCGGCCACGCCGTCGGGGGCTTTTCTCGTTCTGGTGATCGCCGTCGGTCTGGCCCTCGGGTCGGTGGTCACCGCCGGACGCCGTGGGTTGCGGCCCGCGGGGAGAATCGTGATCGCCGGGCTCGGGGCCACCGTGAGCGCCATCGTCTTGCTGATGCCGTGGTCGGTGGCCTTGTTGGCCGGGCCCGATCGCTGGCAGGCATTGACCGGTCTGGCCACGTCTCACGGCAGTGCTCCCGGTTGGGGGGCGATCCTGCGGATGGCCGTGGGACCGATCGGCCACACCCCGCTGTGCTGGGCGTTTCTGGCCTCCGCCGCCCTACCTCTGGTGATCGGATCCCGGTGGCGGTTGGGGTGGGCCGGGCGGGCCTGGGTGCTGGCGATCGTAGCCTGGGTGCTGGCGTGGGCGACGGGACACGGCTGGCTGGGCGCGCTGACCCCCTCGGTGCAGGTACTGCTGGCCCCGGCCGCCGTCGGGATCGCTTTCGCCGTCGGACTCGGTGCGGCGGCGTTCGAGTCGGATCTGCCGGGCTACAACTTCGGTTGGCGACAGGTGGCGACGGTGTTCGCCGCCGTGGCCACCGCCATCGGGGTGATTCCCGTGCTGCTGGCCAGCGCCAATGGTCGCTGGGATCTCCCCCCGACCGGCTACGGCGAGGCCACGGCGTGGATGGGGACGCACGGAGGTGGCGGCAATTTCCGGGTTCTGTGGTTGGCCGACCCCCGGGTGCTGCCCGGCGGGGGATGGTCGCTCGCACCGGGGCTCGCCTACTCGCTCAGTGAGGACGGGCTCGGGAACGCCACGGAGATGTGGTCGGGATCGTCGCCCGGCGCCGCCGGCGCCGTCGGGGCCGGGGTGCGGCTGGCCCGATCGGGGTCGACGGTCCGGCTCGGCGGGCTCCTCGCTCCCTACGCCATCCGTTATGTCGTGGTGGTGGAGTCCCTCGGTCCCACCATCCCCGGCTTCCAGTCACCGCTTCAGTACCGGCCGCCGAATGATCTCGAGCCCGCTCTACTGTCTCAGCTCGACCTGCGACAGATCATCGGGCAGGGGGGCTTCGAGGTTTTCGTCGACGACGCCGCGCTGCCCGAGCGCGCCGTTCTCGTGCATCAGCAGCCGCCGTCGGCCAGATCCAGCTCCGGCGCCTCGAACCCGTCCTCCACGACAGCAACGACGACGCCCGGCACGGCCACAACCTCCCCGACGTCTCCCAGCACAGCGTCTCCGACGACAACAGCGGCGTCCACGAATACATCGCCGTCGACGAGCACCGCGCCGCCGGTGTCGGAGGTCATCGGATCGGACAGGGTGCTGGCCGGATGGAAACCGGTCCTCGACGGACCAGCGGGCGCCACGACGGTCACGGGTCATGTGCCGGCCGGCACGGTACTGGCGGCGGTGGCGCCGGCTCGCTCGTGGGAGTTGGTCGAACCCGGCGGCCGGGTGCAGTCGGCCAGCACCAGCTTCGGTTACGCCGCCACTTTCGACGTGACGCGACCGGGCACCGTGACGGTCCGGTTCCGGGGGTCAGCGGTCCACGGGCTCGAGGTGGTCATCGAAGTGCTGTTGTGGCTGATCGCCCTCGGTCTGCTGGTGGGTCGAAGACGGTCGCTGTCGGTCTGGTCGCGACGGATGCGGCGACGATCGGTGCGACGGGCCCGGAGAGCGACGGCGGGCTCGTCGGCCAACGAGCCCGCCAGCGATGCCGATGCGGCCGACCCTGGCGGAGCGGACGCCGAGGACGCCGCCGGCGCCGAGGCCGCCGAGAACGGTGACGCGGTGTCGGAGAACGAGGTCGAGGGGGACCGGGTCCCGGTGGACGTGGGGTCGACCGATGCAACTGCCAAGCCGGGGCCGACGTCCGGTGAGTGATGCGGTGCGGCGGGCCGTGCTGGTGGGGCTGGTGGTGGCCGTGATCGTCGGCGTCGGTCTGGCCGACGTCGGTCAGGGTGGAGGGAGCAACGGGTCGGCGGGATCGTTGGATGGCGGGGTGGCGTCGGCGTCAGGGGTGGGTCTCTCGCCGAGCGGGGCCGAATCCTCGGCGTGGTTCTGCGCCGGCGGGACCGGCGCCGGGGGTAACGCCCAGGCCACGCTGGTACTGACCAATCCCACCCCTCGGGCCGTGACCGGCACCGTGACATCCATGGCGGCGGGGACGACGGTGCCGGCGGGGACGACGGCGCCGGCCAGCGGCGGTCGAATGTCGATGTCGGTGGTTGTGCCCGGGCGGAGCCAGATCGGGGTGGTGCCGGCCCCCGGGGTGAGCGCGGCGGCGGTGGCGTCGACGATCGTCTTCGACGGCGGCGGGCTGGGGGCCACTCAGGTGGTGTCGGGTCCTCTGGGAGTGAGCACGGCGCCGTGCGCGTCGAGAACGGCCAGTCAGTGGTATTTCGCCGACGGCTCGACGGCGGGGAACAACAGCTTGAAGCTGTCGCTGTTCAACCCGAGCCGGACGACGGCGGTGGTGAACGTCTCGTTCGTCTCAGCCGGCAACGGCGTGCTGGCCCCGCCCGCCTACCAGGGGATCGACGTGCCGGGGGACTCGCTGGTGGTGGAGAACATCGGTGACCACGTCCGGAACGATCCCGACGTGGCCAGCATGGTGGCGTCGTTGTCGGGGGCGGTGGTGGCGGCCGAACTCGAGTCGTCCGGGCAGGCCGGCAACGGCGGGCCGTCGGTGGTGCTCGGAGCGGTCGCCCCGGCCATGACGTGGAGCTTCGGGCAGAACACCAACGTGAGCGGGGCCGACACGGAGTTCCACCTCTTCAACCCGGGCAGCAAGACGGCCCGGGTGACACTCCAGATCGGACTGCAAAACGGCGCCGCCGAGCCCCTCGTGATCCGGGTGCCGGCGATGTCGCTCGTGAACTTCGACGCCGCCAGCGTGACGCGTATCCCGGGGAACACGGCCTTCTCGGCCACGTTCGTCTCGGGGGCAGGAGTGGGAATCGTGGTGGACCGCTCGCTGACGTCACCCGGCGGTGCCGGCGCGCCGCAGTGGGGGGAGGTGGCGGGGGTGCCCGGGGGCAGCGAGCATTGGTTGTTACCGACGGCGTACGGCACGTCGAGAGGGATCTCGTCGCTGAGCGTCGTCGACCTGAACCGGGGTGCGGTCAGCGTGCAGCTGTCGGCGATCACGAGCGGCGGCCCCGTGCCGGTGGCCGGCTTCGGTCATCGACGGGTGCTGCCCGGTGTGCCGCTCATCGTGAGCCCGACAGCAGGATCTCCCGTGGGTACGACGCCGTTGGAGCTGGTTTCGAGTGGACCGGTGGCCGTCGAAGTCGATGCCACACCGGTCGGCAATCCCGGAGTGGCGGTGATCCCCGCCCTGCCGCTGCCCTGAGCGGCGACGGCGACGGCGACGGCGACGGCGGCTGCTGCAGAGGGCAGCCCACCAGTCGGCCGGAAAAAGCGGCCCGTCAGTCGGTCGGCTTTGAGCCCGGGGATCCTGTCGGCCCGGCGTCGGCGGGGACGTAACCGCCGTTGGTATCGGTGGGGGCAGGTTCAGCGGTGGCGGCCGTATCGGGAGCATCGGCACCGGGGACCGGCTCCGAGGGGGCGAAGTGGGGGACCATGGCGGCGCCGGCCACGTGGACGGGTCCGCCGTAGGCGGTGTCGACCAGGCGGCCCACCTCTTCGCCGTCGAGGGTCTCGCGCTCGAGAAGTCCCCGGGCGACGGCGTCGAGACCACCACGGTGACGGCCCAAGAGTTCGATGGCCCGCTCTTCCTGACGGCGCAGGATGGCGGAGACTTCGGAGTCGACCACCCGGGCGGTGTCTTCGGAGTAGTCCCGGGTGTGCATGAGGTCTTCGCCCAGGAAGACCATGCCCTGGGATCCCCAGGCCATGGGGCCGAGGGCGTCGGACATGCCCCACTCGCGAACCATCTTGCGGGCCAGCTCGGTGTTGCCGACAAGGTCGTTGGAGGCCCCGGTGGAGAGGTCGCCGTAGACGAGAAGCTCGGCGGCGCGGCCGCCCATGCGGACGGCGAGGGAGTCCTCGATGACCTCGCGGGGGTAGATGTGGCGCTCCTCGATGGGGAGCTGCTGGGTGACGCCGAGGGCCATGCCGGTGGGGAGGATGGTGACCTTGTGAACGGGGTCGGCGTGCTCGAGGACATAGGCGAGGACGGCGTGGCCGCCCTCGTGGAAGGCGACGCGTTCCTTCTCCAGCTCGGAGAGGACGAGGCTCTCGCGGCGCTGGCCCATGAGGACCCGGTCACGGGCGGCATCGAAGTCGCGCATCTCGACCTGGTGCGAACCACGACGCACTGCGTGGAGGGCGGCTTCGTTGACCAGGTTGGCGAGGTCGGCACCGGACATGCCGGGGGTGCCGCGAGCGACGAGCTGGAGGTCGACGTCCTGGCCGATGCGCTTATCCTTGCAGTGGACCTTCAGAATGGGTAGGCGCTCTTCGAGGTCGGGTAGGGGGACGACGATCTGACGGTCGAAGCGGCCCGGCCGGAGAAGGGCAGGGTCCAAGATGTCGGGCCTGTTGGTGGCGGCGATGATGACGACACCTTCGGCCGGGTCGAAGCCGTCCATCTCCGAGAGCATCTGGTTGAGGGTCTGCTCGCGCTCGTCGTGGCCGCCGCCGAGACCGGCACCGCGCTTGCGGCCGATGGAGTCGATCTCGTCCACGAAGATGATGGCCGGGGCCTGCTTGCGGGCCGTCTGGAAGAGGTCGCGGACACGGCTGGCGCCGACACCGACGAACATCTCCATGAAGTCCGATCCGGAGACGGAGAGGAAGGGGACGCCGGCCTCACCGGCGACGGCCCGGGCCAAGAGAGTCTTACCCGTGCCGGGGGGGCCGACGAGGAGCATGCCCTTCGGGATCTTGGCCCCGATGTCGCGGAAGCGGTGGGGAGACTTCAAGAAGTCGACGACTTCGGAGATCTCGACCTTGACGCCGGCGTAACCGGCGACGTCGGCGAAGGTGGTCCGGGGACGTTCGGTCGTATAGAGCCGGGCGCGCGAACGACCGATCGACATGATCCCGGACATCTGGCCTTGGGCGCGACGCGATATCCAGAAGAAGACACCGACGAAGAGGACGAGGATCAAGATGGTGGGGAGCCATTGACCGAGGAAGGAGACGGTGTCGGGGTTGTAGGAGAAGTTGGCGGCGCCCACGGACTTGCGCATGAGGGCCACATCGGCGTCGGGGGGTGGGGTGCCGCCGTTGGTGGTGTAGCCGACACCGCCGTACTGGGACTTGAAATTGCCCGTGATGACGCCGCTTACGTTGTTGATCTCCACCGACTGGATCTGCTTGGTGCTGACGTCGTGGAGGAAGGTCTTGTAGTTGAGGGTACGGACCGCCTTGTGCTGGAGAAGCGGGGGGAGGAAGAGAACGGCGATGACGGCGACGATGAGAAGGGCGAAGACCCAGCGCCAACTCTGATCACCCGATCCGGCTCCCGGGCCTGATCCTGGGGATCCACCCGAGGCGGGACCGCCGGCGCCACCGGGCGTGGACCGTCCAGAACGTCGATCGGGCGACGGGCTCATGTCTCCATGGTAGGCGCCCGGGGCCGGCGGATATGCACGGCCGCGGTGCGTGAGGAGCCGGTGTGCTCGCTAACCTTGCGGCGATGGCAAAGGGCGCGGCCGGCTCGGAAAGCGACCGGCCGGCGTCGGGGCCGAGCCGATCGGTGCTGCCGGTCGAGCCACCTGCCATTCCCCGGCCGGCGGGCTCGGGGGCCCGGTCTCCCCGGGGATGGGCCGAGAGCACAGAGGCCTTGCTGGTGGTTGGCGATGCCGGCGGCGGCCTGGGTGATGACAGTCCACCTCGGACGCTCGGTGACGCCGGCAACTGGCTCTTCATGGGCGCGGTGGGATTTGTCGGCGGGCAGATCCTGAGTGCCGTGATCCTGTTCTTCGTGGCCGCCCTGAACGGCCATCTGTCGCAGCTCTCGAAGCTGGCCGCACTGACGGTGCCACCGGCCTGGATCGTGATCGGCGGGCTGGTGGGGCTCTGGATCGGCTTCCTCGGCGCCGTCTTGCTGGCCTCGCGGTTGCGGGGGACGGGCAGCATCGTGCGGGACATGGGTCTGCGGATCATGCGCTGGGACCCACTGATCGGGATCGGGGCGGGCCTGGTCGGGCAGTTCATCTTGGTGAACCTTCTCTATCTTCCCTTCGAGCACTTCAATCCGAAGCTCTCCCAGGAGCTGCAGCAACCGGCCAAGCACCTGACGGGGGGCTTTCCCGGCGTCGACCTGGCCGTGATCGCGGCGCTGACCGTGCTCGTCGTGCCCGTGGTGGAGGAGCTCTTCTTCCGGGGGCTCGTGCTCCGGGGCTTTCTCCGGCTCTTCCGAGGTGCGGGCCGGATCCTCGGACCGGCGCTGGCGGTGATCACCACCGGGGTCGTCTTCGGCCTGGCCCATGTCGAGCTGCTCGAGCTGCTCGGGCTGGCCTCCTTCGGGATCGTCCTTTCCGTGATGGCCTACAAATTCAAGCGGCTGGGGCCCTCGATCTTCGCCCACGCCACCTTCAACCTGATCGCCATCCTCTCCATCGCCTTCCAGAGCGGCACCATCCACTAGGCCCAGCCGCCGCCACTAGGGGCCCCGAGTCGGGCACGATGTCTGATCATGCGTCGTCCGTCCGCCCCGTCGATCGTCACCTTCGGGGCCGTGGCGGGGGTGATGGCGGTGGTGCTCTGGCAGCTGCACCCGTCTCTGCTGTTCTCGAACACCACCATCACCGGCGGCGACACCGGGGCCCATGTCGGCCTGGCCGGCTTCTTGCGATCGAACCTGCTGCCCGGCGGCCACGTGACGGGCTGGGACCCCGGTGCCTACGACGGCTTCCCCCTGAACACCTTCTACTTCCCCCTGCCCGACTTCCTGGCCGCCGCGGCCAGCTTCATCATCCCCTTCAACATCGCCTTCAAGCTGATGACGATCCTGGGATCGTTGCTGCTGCCCGTGGCCGCCTGGCTCTTCGGCCGGTTGGCCGGGCTGGAGAGGCCGCGGCCGGCGGTGCTGGCCATCGCCACCCTGCCGTTTCTCTTCGATCAGTCGTACCAGATCTACGGCGGGAACCTCTTCTCCACCATGGCGGGGGAGTACGCCTTCTCTCTCGGGCTGTCGGCGGCGCTGATCTTCCTGGGCCTGGCCGTCCGAGGGATGAAGACAGGACGGTTCCGGGCCGTGGCCGCAGTGGTCCTGGCGCTGTGCATCATGTGCCATCTGCTGACGGCCTTCTTTGCCCTCTTCGGTGCGCTCGTGATCTTCATGCTGTCCGGACCGAGCCGGAAGCGGTTGTGGTGGATGGTCTCGTCCGTCGGCGGCGGCCTGCTGCTCATCTCGTGGTGGTTGGTGCCCTTCGTCGCCGACCGGGCCTACTCGACCTCCATGGGTTGGCAGAACGTGGTCCCCGACGCGTCGCTCTTCGTCCCCACCGGGAACATCTGGGTGGTCGTCCTGGCCGGGCTCGGCTCCCTGCTGGCCGTAGTGGTGGCCATCACCAGACGGCAGTCGGCCCCGCTGCTGCTCGTGGTCCTCGCCACCACCGCCGCCCTGATCGTCCGCTTCGACCCCCAGTGGCAGCTCTACAACGTCCGCTTCTTACCCTTCTGGCTCTTCTGCATCTACCTCCTGGCCGGATACTTCGTGGCCGAGGCGGGGGTGGCCGTGGCCCAGGGCATCCGCCGGATCCGCCTGGCGCTGTGGCGCGACGCCGTCAGCTCGGCCCGGGCGGCCGAGGCGGCGGGCGCTCTGGCGGGCGGCGGGCCTGGCTCGGGCGCGGCCGGTGGCGACGCCGACGTTCCCCATGGAGTGATCCCGCCGGTGCCGGTGCCGGGAGGGGCACCGGGGGCCTACCGGGTCTCGTGGCCCCGTCCCCGTATGGGTCCTTGGGCCCCGGGCTCGATCAGTGTCCCCATCCTCTCCATGCTGGGCGCGCTCCTCGTCGTCGTCACCCCGCTCGTGCCGCAGTTGGACACCGACATGGGCAACTGGCTGCACCATCAATTCGCCCCGAGCTCGGTGGCGTCGTGGTCGCAGTGGAACTACTCGGGCTACCAGGCCAAGTCGAGTTGGAAGGAACTGAACAACGGGATCATCGACACCACCGACCGGGTGGCCCACACCTACGGATGCGGTCGGATGATGTGGGAGTACAACGCCAACGAGAACCGCTTCGGTACACCCGAGGCCCTCATGCTGATGCCCTACTGGACGAACAACTGCATCGACTCGATGGAAGGGGTCCTCTTCGAGTCGGCCTCGACCACGCCGTACCACTTCATCAACCAGGCCGAGCTTTCGACGGCTCCGTCCGAGGCGGTGGTGGCCGCCACCACCCACATCCAGTACGGATCGCTCGACGTCTCCCTCGGCGTCCAGCACCTCCAGCTTCTCGGGGTCAAGTACTTCATGGCCTTCTCGCCCACGGTCGAGGCCGAGGCGGCCGCCGATCCGGCGCTGACCCTGGTGGCCAGCTCCGGGCCCTGGCCGAGCGACTACCAGGGTCAGACCATCCAGACGACCTGGAAGTTCTACGAGGTCCACGACGCGCCGCTGGTGGCCCCGCTCACGAAGACGCCCGACGTCCTGACCGGCGTCGCCGCCGGCCAGTCGACCTGGTTGCCCGCCTCCCAGAGCTGGTACGCCGACCCGGCGCTCTGGAGCCAGCAGCTCGTGGTCGGCGGCGAGCCGTCATGGACGAAGACGAAGAGCACCACGAAGGCGCCGCCGGGCAAGCCGCTTCCCACCGTCCATATCAGCAGGGTGAAGTCGGGCCTCGACTCGCTCAGCTTCCACGTCGACCGCACCGGCGTCCCCGTCGAGGTCCGGATCTCCTACTTCCCCAACTGGCAGGTGACAGGGGCCAAGGGTCCCTGGCGGGCGGAGCCCAACCTGATGGTCGTCGACCCGACGTCCAAGAACGTGACCCTGACTTACGGGGCCACCTCGGCCGACCACCTGGGACTTCTCCTCACCGTTGTCGGCCTGGCCCTTCTTCTCGTCATGCTCCGCCGCCGCTCCTTTGCCGCCGCCTGGTCGCCGCTGTCCAACCTGGCCCGCCGCCGTCGCCACTGACCCCAGACGGCAACGAGGCCCGGGGGAGCCGAAAACCCCCTCGATTACCGGAGGTGGCGAGGGGATAGGTTCTGGGTCATGGCTGCCCTCGATGCCGTCTTCAAGGCCTACGACGTCCGCGGGATCGTCCCCGACCAGCTCGACGCCCGCGCCTGTCGGGCCATCGGCTGGGCCTTCGCCCGTTTCGCCGGCGCCGACCGCCTGGTGGTGGCCCGGGACATGCGGGCATCGGGCGAGGCCCTCTCGGCCGCCTTCATCACCGGCGCCCGGGTTGCCGGGGCGGACGTCGTCGACATCGGCCTGGCCTCGACCGACACCATCTACTTCGCCTCGGGCCGCCTCGATGCTCCGGGAGCCATGTTCACGGCCTCGCACAATCCGGCCGCCTACAACGGGATCAAGTTCTGTCTGGCCGGGGCCAAGCCCGTCGGTGAGGACTCGGGCCTGATCGATATCAAGCGGGCGGCCGAGCAGGCCATGGTCTCGGGGGCCGACGACGGCCAGGAGACCGGCGGCTACGAGCGCCATGACTTTCTCTCGGAGTACGCGGAGCACGTCCGCTCCTTCGTCGACGTCTCGGCCCTCCGGCCCCTCAAGATCGTGGCCGACACGGCCAACGGCATGGGCGGACTCATCGCCCCCGAGGTCTTCGCCGGTCTGCCCTTCGATGTCGTCTGGCTCTATCCGGAGCTGGACGGCACCTTCCCCAACCATCCGGCTGATCCCATCCAGCCCGAGAATGTGGCCGATCTGAAGAAGGCGGTCATCGAGCACGGTGCCGATGTCGGTCTCGCCTTCGACGGCGACGCCGACCGGGTCTTCTTGGTGGACGAGAAAGCCGAAGGTGTCTCGGGTTCACTCACCACCGCCCTCGTGGCCCAGGCCATGCTCGAGGCCCACCCGGGCTCGACCGTCCTCTACAACCTCATCTGCTCCAAGGTCGTCCCCGAGACCATCCTCGAGAACGGCGGCATCCCCGTCCGCACCCGGGTGGGCCACTCCTTCATCAAGGGGGTCATGGCCGAGACCGGTGCCATCTTCGGCGGCGAGCACTCGGGCCACTACTACTTCCGCGACAACTACCGGGCGGACTCGGGCATCATCGCCGCCATGGTCGTCCTCGAAGTCCTCTCCCGCGCCACCGAGCCGCTCTCGGCCCTCCTCGCTCCCTACCGCCGCTACTCCGACTCGGGCGAGATCAACACCAAGGTCACCGATCCGGACGCCTCGGTGGAGGCCATCGCCGCCCACTACCGTGATCTCGCTCTCGAGGTCGACCGGACCGACGGCATCACCGTCGAGCCCGGTGACTGGTGGTTCAATCTCCGGACCTCCAACACCGAGCCCCTCCTCCGGCTCAATGTGGAGGCCAACACCCCGGCCGACTGTCAGCGTCACGTCGCCGAGCTTCTCGACCTCGTCGAGAAGCTCTGATCCACTCACCGACTCCGTCCGAGACCCGCTTCATCCCCCAGAGACATCACAGAGAAAGGACTCCCCACCATGGCCCTGGACCAGCTCTTGCTGGAGGTGCTGGCCTGCCCCGAGGACAAGGGCCCGCTGCTCTACTTCGCCGACGAGGACATCCTCTACAACCCCCGGCTCCACCGCTCCTACGCCGTCCGTGACGACATCCCCGTCATGCTGGTCGACGAGGCCACCACCGTCGACGAGGCCGAGCACGCCCGTCTTCTGGCCAAGGCCGAGAGCTCCGGCCTCGAGCCCACCCTGGGCTCCGGCGGCGCCACCGCGTGACCCGCGTTCGATGACCCGCGTTCGATGACCAGCGTTCGATGAAAGAGACCTCCACCGCCCCGACGGCGGATGCGACGCCGGCCGGCGTCCTCGACAGCCTGGCCATGTTCGCCGCCACGGCGGCCCTTCCCGAGCAGGTGCAGAACGCCGCCATCGGGGCCAGAGACGTCGAAGGCCTCCCCGACCACGACTACGTCGAGCAGGTCGTCGTCCTCGGCATGGGCGGCTCGGGGATAGCCGGCGACCTCATGGTGGCGGTGGCCGGACCCTTCCTCCCCGTCCCCGTCGTCGTGGTCAAGTCCTACGACCTCCCCGACTTCGTCGGTCCCGGCACCCTCGTCTTCGCCCTCTCCTTCTCCGGCGACACCGAGGAGACGGTCGAGGCGGCGGGGGAAGCGGCCGACGCCGGCGCCTCCCTGGTGGCGGTCACCTCGGGCGGCGAGCTCACCCGTCTGGCCGCGCAGTGGGGGGCGCCCGTCATCGAAGTCCCCGCCGACATCCCCCAACCCCGGGCCGCTCTCGGCGCCATGGCCATCCCGCCCCTCATCGTCCTCGAGCAGATCGGCCTCTTCCCCGGAGCAGCCCGCTGGGTCGAGCTGGCCGTCAAGCAGCTCCGCCGTCGCCGCGACACCCTCATCCGCCCCGGCAACTTCGCCGAGCACCTGGCCCGCACCATCGGCCGGACCATCCCCCTTCTCCACGGGGCCGAGGCTCTCGGGGCGGCGGCGGCGGTCCGATGGAAGACCCAGATCAACGAGAATGCCAAGTCCCCGGCCTTCTTCTCCGTCTATCCCGAGCTCTGCCACAACGAGATCGCCGGCTGGGGATGCAACGGCGACGTCACCCGCCAGGTCATCACCTTGCTCAACCTCCGCCACGACGCCGAGCACCCCCAGGTCGTCCGCCGCTTCGACCTGGTGGCCGAGCTTCTCCGCGAGGTGGTCGCCGACATTCTCGAGGTCCGCGCCGAAGGAGAGGGCGATCTGGCCCAGCTCCTTGACCTCATCCTCATCGGCGACTTTGTCTCTCTCCATCTCGCCGCACGCGAAGAGATCGACCCCGGCCCCGTCCCCGTCCTCACCGAGCTCAAGGACCGCCTCCGCCGGGCCTGAACGGTTTTCCGGCGCTGCGCCGGACCTGACTCCTTCGCCGCCGGCTCCGCCGGATGGTTCGCACCGACCCGACGGCGCTGCGCCGGAGGGCGGATCATTCGCTCCCCGGCTTCTCATCTGCGAGGATTCGGACCATGCCCTCGTCTCTTCCCGCCCATGACGTCGCCGATCTCTCTCTGGCCGATCTCGGCCACCAGCGCATCGCCTGGGCCGACTCCAACATGCCTGTCCTGCAGTCGATCAGGGAGCGTTTCGCCAAGGAACGCCCCCTTGAGGGCGTCATCGCCGCCGCCTGTCTCCACGTCACCACCGAGACGGCCAACCTCCTGCGCACCCTGAAGGCGGGCGGAGCCCTGGTCCTTGCCTGCGCCTCGAATCCCCTTTCCACCCAGGACGACGTGGCCGCCTCGCTGGTCCGCGACGAGGGCATCTCCACCTGGGCCGTCCGCGGTGAGGACACCGAGACCTACTTCGCCCACATCGACGCCGTTCTCGACCTCCACCCGACCATGACCATGGACGACGGCTGCGACCTCGTCTCCCGTCTCCACCAGCAGCGCCCCTCCCAGGTCCCCGAAGTCATCGCCGGCACCGAGGAGACCACCACCGGCGTCATCCGCCTCCGCGCGATGGCCGCCGACGGCGCGCTCTCCTTCCCGGTGGTGGCCGTCAACGAAGCCAAGACCAAGCACCTCTTCGACAACCGCTATGGCACGGGTCAGTCGACGGTGGACGGAATCCTGCGGGCCACGAACATCCTCCTCGCCGGGCGCCACGTGGTCGTCGCCGGCTATGGCTGGGTGGGCCGTGGCATCGCCTCGCGCTTCCGCGGCATGGGGGCGCAGGTCGCCATCACGGAAGTCGATCCGATCCCGGCGATCGAGGCCCTGATGGACGGCTTCGCCGTCATGAACGGCGCCGACGCCGCCCGCTGGGGCGAGGTCTTCATCACCGCCACGGGCAACCTGAACGTCTTCCGCCGCGAGCACTTCCCCCATATGCGCGACGGAGCGATCCTGGCGAACAGCGGGCACTTCGATGCTGAGATCGAGCTGCGCGCGCTGGCCGAGCTGGCGTCCGGGCGTATTCGCGAAGTCCGCCAGAACGTCCAGGAGTACGACCTGGGCGATCGGAAGCTCTACGTCGTCGCCGAGGGCCGTCTCGTGAACCTGAGCGCGGCAGAGGGCCACCCCGCCGCCGTCATGGACATGAGCTTCGCCAACCAGGCGCTGGGAGCGGAGTTCGTGGCGAAGCACCACGCGGAGCTTCGCAGCCAGGTCTACCCGGTTCCCGAAGCGATCGACCGCGAGGTCGCCCGACTGAAGCTGGACGCGCTCGGGATCGGCATCGACACGATGACCGAGGAGCAGGTGAAGTACGTCACATCCTGGCAGGAAGGGACCTGATCGACGGGCCCACGCTGATCGTCTACGGCGGAGCGTCCGTTCCCACTGACGTTCCGTCCGCATTCACAGTCCACGGTCCGACGCCGTCGCTCGCCGCGGCGGCGTCGGGGCTTCCCGGCTCCAGCGTCCGCGCGAAGAACGCGACGATCTCCCTGTCGATCGTCTTGAGCGACGGAGACATCTTGCCGCCCGACGGAACGAGGCCGTGCTCGGCGTGGTGCACGACCGTGAAGGTGACGTCATCCCGGGCAGCCTTGAGCTTGTTCGCCATGACGCGCGACTGGAGGATCGGAACGTCCGTGTCGCGGTCGCCGTGGATCAGCAGGAAGGGCGGCAGCCGCGAGCGCACGTAGGTGATGGGGCTTTCCGACCCCCACCGCCGGACGGGGCCGAAGATCTCCGGAAGCACCCGCTCGTCGTACCCGGCCAGGTCGCGGAGCGGCAGGTCGTGCACGCCGTAGAGGGCGGCAACGGACTGGACGGCGCTCGACGCGTACGGATAGCCGCCACTCACGAACATGTGGCTGCCGTTGTCCACCCCCAGCATCGCCGAGAGGTGGCCTCCGGCGCTGACCCCAAGGGCTCCGATGTGCGCCGGGTCGATGCCGTAGGCAGCGTGGCGCGCACGCAGGAATCGCACGCCGCACGTGAGGTCCTGGATCTGCGCCGGGAACGGGTGCTGGGGGGCCAGCGCGTAGTCCATGGACGCGACGATGAACCCGTGGGCGCGCAGCATCGGGACGACGGGGTCCCTGGTCGCGTCGTCCTTGCTGCCGGCGATCCACGTCCCGCCATGGATATACAGGACCACAGGCCGCGGACCCGTCGTACTGGCCGTGGGCCAGTAGAGGTCCAGACGCTGGATCTCGCCGCTGTCCGAGCAGTAGGCGACGTCGCGGACCACGCCGCTCATTGACGCGCTCACGGCGACGCTCGCCGAGGACGGAATGGTGAGCAGCGCGAGGACAGCCAAGCTGACGGCGCCGGCACGGCTCCGGCGTCGGGAGAGGGTCCGCACGGCAAGACCCTACCGCGAATGTCAACCCTGCGCACGCCGGGGCCGCGACCTCGCTGGGCGGTCGACTGGTGCGGGCCGGCGTGTGCCAGGCAAACGTCGAGCGGCGGACTGACGCCTTTGCCGGTGTCAACGCTGATGCTGGAGTGACGGCGGGCCGGGCGCCGCCCCGTGCTACCCTTCGGCGAGCCCGATACAGAGGAGTCCAATGACAAGCATCATCGACGACGCGCACTACCTCTTCACGTCCGAGTCGGTCACGGAAGGTCACCCGGACAAGATGTGTGACCAGATCTCCGACGCGATCCTCGATGCCATCATCGCGAACGATCCGGACGCGCGCGTCGCCTGTGAGACTGCCACCACGACGGGCCTCGTGATGGTGCTCGGCGAGATCACCACCTCGACCTACGTGGACTTCCAGTCGGTCGTGCGCGACACGGTGCGCGACATCGGCTACACCCGCGCCGACTANNGGGATGATGTTCGGCTTCGCCTGCCGCGAGACCCCGGAGCTGATGCCGCTGCCCATCGCGCTCGCGCATCGCCTGGCGCGGCGCCTGGCCGCGGTGCGCAAGAGCGGCGAGCTCCCGTGGCTGCGCCCGGACGGCAAGACGCAGGTCACCATCGAGTACGAATTCGGCGTGCCGAAGCGCGTGCGCACCGTCTTGATCGCGGCGCAGCACGATCCTGACGTGCGCCCGGAACGCCTCCGCAGCGACATCATCGAGCGTGTGATCCTGCCGACGATCGACAAGGAGCTGCGCGAGACGGACCCGATCATGCACGTCAACCCGACGGGCCGCTTCGTCACCGGCGGGCCTATGGGCGACGCCGGCGTCACCGGCCGCAAGATCATCGTGGACACTTACGGCGGCATGGGCCG